>NZ_KB911778.1:0-536901 GCF_000383655.1 Streptomyces sp. 351MFTsu5.1
GGCGGACTCATCGTCCGCTTCGAACAGTTCGTCGACACCGCGCTCGTCCGCGACGCCATGAACGACTGAGGGGGTTCGCCTGTACGGGACGGGCTCTGTTACGGCCCGTCCCGTCGCCGTCCTGGCAGGATGACGCCATGGAACGTGTGCTTGGAATCGGCGGTTACTTCCTGCGGGCCACCGACCCCGCGGCTTTGAGCGCCTGGTACCGCGACTGCCTGGGCCTGGAGGCCGACGAGAACGGTCTGTGGCGTCCGGAGGCCGGTCCCACGGTCTTCGCGGCGTTCGAGGCCGGGACCGACTACTTCGGGTCCCGCACCCAGCAGACCATGCTCAACTTCCGGGTCCGCGACCTGGACGCGATGCTCGCCCAGCTGCGCGCGCGGGGAGCGGACGTGGCCGAGGCGACCCAGGACATGGAGGGCGTGGGCCGCTTCGGCTGGGTCACGGACCCTGAGGGCAACCGGATCGAGCTGTGGCAGCCGGCCTGACCCCGCACCGGCTCCCACCCCCTCACTTGCCCTTACTCGTCGTCGTCCGGGAACTCCCCCGCGAAGGCGTCCGCCATGCGGAGCCAGGGGGTCGCCTCGGTCTCGCGGCCCTGGCGTTGCAGGGTGCGGCCGAGCATCAGGTGGGCGTAGTGCTCCACCGGGTCACGCTCGACGATCAGCCGCAACTGTTCCTCCGCGCGCCGGAGTTGGGCGGAGTGGTAGTAGGCGCGGGCCAGCAGCAGGCGCGGGCCGGTCTGCTCCGGGGCCTCCTCGACGACGGCCGGGAGCAGCTTCGCGGCCGCGCTGTAGTCCCGCGCGTCGAACAGGAGCCGGGCCCGCTCCCAGCGCTCCGCCGTGCTCTCCTCGCGCGCTCCGCCGGGGCCGTTGTCGAAGAGGTGCAGCGCGCTGGCCCAGCGGTCGGGGGCGACGCCGTCGCTCGCCGGGTAGGCGTTGAGGTTGTCGGTCATGGTTCCTCCCTCACCGAGAGCTCTGGCGTCTCCATTTGTTGACGCTTCAATCACCCCCTCGCAACACGCCCCCTCGAACGACTATTCCTCCTCACCCGCCGATCGGCGGCACCGTCCCCGTCCTCGCCAGCTCCCGGTACCACAGCGCACTGTCCTTGAGCGTGCGCCGCTGGGTGTCGTAGTCCACGTGGACGATGCCGAAGCGCTTCGAATAGCCGTAGCCCCACTCGAAGTTGTCCATCAGCGACCACACGAAGTACCCGCGCAGATCGACCCCCGCGGCCAGCGCCCGGTGCGCCGCGGTGATGTGCCGGTGGAGGTAGTCGACCCGCTCGGGGTCGTGGACCGCGTGGGTGCCGTCGGGGCCGACGGTGACCCGGTCCTCGAAGGCCGCCCCGTTCTCGGTGATGACCAGCGGCTGCTCCGGGAACCGGGTGTGCAGGTCCAGGAGCAGTTCCTCGAGGCCGTCCGGGTCGATGTTCCAGCCCATGGTCGTGCGCGGACCCTCCTGCTCGACGAACTCGACCTGGGGCGAGCCGGGCCAGGGCGAACCGCCCATGCCCTTGTGACCGTCGTTGTTCTGCCGTTCCGTCTCGCCGTCCCAGAGCCGGACCCTGGTGGTGGCGTAGTAGTTGACGCCGAGCAGGTCCAGCGGCTGGTGGATCCGGGCGAGGTCGCCGTCCCGCACGAACGACCAGTCGGTGATGCCGGCGGTGTCCTCGATGAGGTCCTTGGGGTAGTGACCGCGCAGCAGGGGCTCCGTGAAGGCACGGTTGGCGAGGGCGTCGATACGGCGTACGGCCTCGTCGCCGCCGTCGCCCTCGCCTCGCAGGACATGGAAGTTGAGGGTGATCGAGTACTGCGGGTCGTTGGTGGTGACCGCCCTGAGCTGTTCGACCGCCAGCCCGTGGGCGAGGTTGAGATGGTGGACCGCGGTGAGTGCCGCGGCGCCGTCGGTGCGGCCGGGGGCGTGGGCGCCCGAGCCGTAGCCGAGGTAGGCGGAGCACCACGGTTCGTTCAGCGTGGTCCAGATCGCGACCCGGTCACCGAGGGCCTCCCCGGCGATGCGGGCGTACTCGGCGAAGGCCTCGGCGGTCGCCCGGTTCGTCCAGCCGCCCTCGTCCTCCAGGGCCTGGGGCAGGTCCCAGTGGTAGAGGGTCGCGACAGGGACGATGTTCCGCTCGAGCAGGCCGTCGACCAGGCGGCTGTAGAAGTCCAGCCCCTTGGGGTTGGCCGGGCCGCGGCCGGTGGGCTGGATGCGCGGCCAGGCGAGGGAGAACCGGTACGCCTTCAGGCCCAGGGAGGCCATGAGGTCGAGGTCCGCTTCGAGGCGGTGGTAGTGGTCGGCGGCCACGTCACCGGTGTCGCCGTTCCAGGTCTTGCCCGGCGTGTGGGAGTAGGTGTCCCAGATGGAGGGACCGCGCCCGTCCTCGGTGGCGGCGCCCTCTATCTGGTACGAGGCGGTCGCGGAGCCGAGAAGGAAGTGGGCGGGGAAGGACGGGGACTGGTCTGTCGGCATGCGGGATTCCTTCTGAGGATGCTGAGGACTGCGGCCGACATCCACGGTGATGTTAACGTTAACAAGCTGTCAAGGTCTCACCCGGAGAAACCCCGTTCCCGCCCCCGTCCGCCTCGGAGTGCGCCCTGTGCCGACCTTCTCGAACCCCGTTCTCGCCGGCAGCCGTCCGGACCCCTCGATCTGCCGGGTCGGGGCGGACTACTACCTGGTCACGTCGTCGTTCGCGTACTTCCCCGGGCTGCCCGTCCACCACAGCCGCAACCTGGTGGACTGGACCCCGCTCGGTCACGTCGTCGACCGGCCGTCACAGGTGCCGCTGACCGGGCTGGACGTCTCGGACGGCTTGTGGGCCGCCACGATCCGCCATCACGAGGGCACCTTCTACGTGGTCGTGACCCTGGCGCGGGGGCGCCGGGGCAGCACCACCCACCTCTTCACGGCCGCCGACCCGGCCGGCCCGTGGTCGGACCCGGTCGCCCTGGACGCCGAGGGCATCGACCCGTCGCTCTTCTTCGACGACGACGGCCGCTGCTGGTTCACCGCCTGCCGCGACGCCGCCGAGCCGGAGGTGACGGGCCCGGGCGAGCTGTGGATGCGCGAACTCGACCTGCACAAGCAGGAGTTGACCGGCCCCACGTACCCGCTCTGGTACGGCGCGGTGCGGGGCGCGTGGGTGGAGGCACCGCACCTGTACAAGCGGGACGGGGTGTACCACCTGATCGCCGCGGAGGGCGGCACCGAACACCATCACGCCGTCACCGCGGCCCGCGCCGAGTCCGTCACCGGCCCCTACACCACCGATCCCAGAAGCCCGTTGCTCACCCACCGCCACCGTGGGGCAGCCGAACCGGTCCACCACGTCGGTCACGCCGACCTCGTCGACACCCCGGCCGGTGAGACGTGGGCCGTGGTCCTGGGGGTCCGACCGACCGACGGCACCCACACCCTGGGCCGCGAGGTGTTCCTCGTCCCCGTCGAATGGACCGACAGGGGCCCGGTGTTCGCCCCCGGCACCGGCCGGGTCGGTCTCTCGGAGCGACTGCCCGCGGGAGTCACCGCGGCACCCGGGGTCCAGGACGGGCCGGTGCGGGACGACTTCGCCGGCCCCGCGCTCGGCCCGGAGTGGACCGGCCTGCGCGGACCGGTCGACGGCCTCGTGTCACCTCGCCCCGGAGAGGGCGGCCTGACCATCCGCCTCTCCCCCGAGCCCCTGACCTCGACCGGGACGCCCGCGTTCGTCGCCCGCCCGCAGCAGCACCTGCGGATGCGTGCCGCCGCCCGCGTCCGTCTGGTCGCCCCCGAGCCCGGGCAGGAAGCGGGGCTGGTGGTCTTCCAGAACGACCGCAGGCACGCCACCCTCGCCCTCACCGTCGACAGCAACGGCACCCGGCAGGCCGTCCTGACCGCCGTGGAAGCGGGAATCCCCACCCGCCTCGGGGCCGTTCCGGTCACCGGCACCGAGTGCGTCCTGGCCGTGGACAGCGACGAGGCCGCCTACACCTTCCACGTCGAGGACGGCGCCGGGTCGGCCGTAGGCAGTGTCGAGCGGCCCTTCTTCAGCACGGAACGGGCCGGGGGCTTCGTGGGCGTCCACCTGGGCCTGTACGGCACCTCGGGCACGGGTGACGGGGAGGCGCAGGTGCGGTGGTTCGAGTACGTCCCCGGCCAGGACTGAGGCGTCGGCGGGGTGAACCTCAGGAGCGCGCGCGGGGCGCGGCCGTGCTGTGCCGTACGACGAGTTCCGGGGTGAGCCGCCGGCGCTGCGCGGGCTCCCCACCCAGCATCCGCACGAGTTCCTCGATGGCGCTGCGGCCGAGGTGGGCGAAGTCCTGGCGGACCGTGGTCAGGGCGGGCACCAGGAAGTCCGCGCCCTTCATGTCGTCGAAGCCGACGAGGGACACGTCCCGCGGCACTCCGACGCCCCGCTCGGCGAAGGCCGCCAGCACGCCCATGGCCATCAGGTCGTTGCCGGCGAAGACCGCGGTGGGCGGGCCGGCGTCGGCGTCGCAGAGCCGATGGGCGAGGCGGAAGCCGCTCTCGGCGGTGAAGTCGCCCTCCAGCAGGGCTCCTTCGGCACCGGCGGCGGCGAGTTCGGCCCGCCAGCCCTCGACGCGGGCCCGGGCGTCGAAGGTGCGCAGCGCGCCCGTCAGATGGGCGACGTCCCGGTGTCCGAGGCCGAGGAGGTGGCGGGCGGCGAGGCGGGCGCCGAGTTCCTGGTCGACCTCGACGAAGCTCAGGCCGGGGTCGGACCCGCCGCCGGACATCACCACCGCCACCGGCACCTCGAAGGAGAGGCCGGACAGCGCCTCCACCGCGACGGGCCGGTCGGTGACGACCGCGATCGCCTCCACCGACTGGTCGGTGAGCCGCTGAAGTGTCTCGACGAGGTCGCCCGTGGTGCTCTCGCCCTGCCGGCTGGCCAGACTCACCCAGTAGCCGGCCGTCTTGGCGGCGGTCTCCACGCCGAGGAGGATGCGCGGCAGCTCGAAGAGGTCCGACCCGACGATCACCACCCCGATCGTGGAGGAGCGGCGGCTCTTGAGGGCCCTGGCGACGCTGTTGCGGCGGTAGCCCAGCTTCTGGATCGCCGCCTCGACGCGGGTGCGGGTCTCCGGGCGGACCGAGGGGTGGCCGTTGACGACACGGGAGACGGTGATGTGCGAGACGCCGGCCTCGCGGGCCACGTCCATCATGCCTGGCGGCCGGTCCATGTCACTCGTCCTCTGTCCTCAACCCCCGCGGGCGGTCCCGCGCCCGCCGCCGATCCTGCCACAGGCCACGGAGCGGGGCGGCGGGCGGCGGGCGCGTCGACGGGGTCCCCCGGTCAGGACCCGTACCGCGGTGTCCACTGGGTCGTCGCGATCGCCTCGCGCAGCTGCTCCTCGCCGGCCTCGGGGGCGACGCCGTCCTCGACGGCCGTCAGGGCCACGGCGAGCGCGATGTCCCGGGCCGCGTCCCGCATGCCCGCCAGCGGCGGCAGCAGCGGGGTGGCGCCGTCGGTGCCCGCCCGGACCGCGCAGTCGCCCAGGGCACGGGCCGCGGCGACCATCATGCGGTCGGTGACCCGGGTGGCCCGGCTCGCGGTCACCGCGAGGCCGACGGCGGGGAAGACGTACACGTTGTTGGCCTGCGCGACCGGGACCTCGCGGCCGTCCGCCTTCAGCGGCGGAAAGGGCGATCCCGCGGCGATCAGGGCCCGGCCGTCGGTCCAGCGGGCCAGGTCGGCGGGATCGGCCTCGGCGTTCGAGGTCGGGTTGGACAGCGGCAGGATCACCGGCCGGTCGCAGGAGCCGGCCATGGTGCGCACGATGTCCTCGGTGAAGGCGCCGTGTGCCGTGGACAGCCCGATCAGCACGGTCGGCTTCACCTCGCCGACCACGCCGCCCAGGTCGCGCGCGCTCCACTGCCGTACCTCCTCGTCGTCGCGCGCGTAGACCCGCTGCTCGGGGGTGAGGTCGGTGCGGGAGCGCACCAGGAGGCCGTCGATGTCGACGAACCAGAACCGGTCGGCCGCCTCCTGCTCGGACAGTCCCTCCTCCACGAGGGCGGTGCGGATCATGTCGGCGACGCCGACCGCGGCCGAACCCGCGCCCAGGACCACGATCCGGTGGTCGGTCAGGGACGACCCGGCGACCTTCGTGGCGGTCGACAGCGCGCCCAGCGCCACGGCGGCGGTGCCCTGGATGTCGTCGTTGAAGGTGAGCAGGCGGTCCTGGTAGCGGGTGAGGATCGGGCGGGCGTGGGCGGTCGCGAAGTCCTCCCACTGGAGCAGGGTCCCGGGGAGTTCGGCCTCCACGGCGGAGACGAACGCCTCGATCATCTCGTCGTACTCCTCGCCGGTCACCCGGTGCTGCCGGCGGCCCAGGTAGTGCTCATTGGCCAGCAGCTCGTCGTTGTCGGTGCCGACGTCGAGGAGGACCGGGAGGGTGCGGGCGGGGCGGATGCCGCCGATGGCGGTGTAGAGGCTGAGCTTGCCGATCGGGATGCCCATGCCGCCGACGCCCTGGTCGCCGAGGCCGAGGATGCGCTGCCCGTCGGTGACGACGATGACGTCGACCTCGCCGCCGGGCCGGTTGCGCAGGATCTCCCGGAAGCGGTGCCGGTCCTCGTAGGTCAGGAACAGGCCGCGGGGCCTGCGGTAGATCTCGCTGAACCTGCGGCAGGCCTCACCGACCGTGGGGGTGTAGACGACCGGCAGCATCTCCTCCAGGTGCCGGGTGAGCAGGCCGTAGAAGAGCACCTCGTTGGTGTCCTGGAGCTGGCGCAGGTAGATGTGCCGGTGGAGCGGCTTGTCGTAGCCGAGGAATGCGTGGTACGCCCGGTCGGCCTGTTCGTCGAGGGTCTCGGTCGCCGGTGGCAGCAACCCGTCCAGGCCGAGTGCGGCCCGCTCGTCGGGGGTGAAGGCGGTGCCCTTGTTGAGGAGGGGATCGGCGAGCAGGGCCGCTCCGCGGACCTGGGGGGTGTGGGGTGCCATGGCGTTCCTCGGGTCGGCGGGTTTCAGACCAGCTACTCCTGTGCCCCGTCGACCCGTTTCCGAATCAGCCGCCCCGTCCGGGTGTACGGCGGGTTCAGGCGTCGTCGGCCGTGTGCACCCGGCGTCCTTCGACGAAGGTCTCGAGGACCCGGGTGGCGGCGATCTCCTCGGGCGGGGCCGTGAAGGGATCCCGGTCGAGTACGACGAGATCGGCCGACTTCCCGACGGTGATGCTGCCGGTGATGTCGTCGAGGTGGTTCACGTGGGCGCTGCCGGCCGTGTACGCGGCGAGGGCGGTGCCGAGGTCGAGGCGCTGGCCGGGGAGGAACTCCGGGGTGCCCTCGGGGGCGCCCGGGGAGACGCGGTTGACGGCGACGTGGATGGCCTGGAAGGGGTCGGGGCTGCTGACCGGCCAGTCGCTGCCGGCGGCCAGGGTGGCGCCGGCCCGCAGCAGGTCGCCGAAGGGGTACTGGCGTGCGCCGCGTTCCGCGCCCAGGAAGGGCAGGGTCAGTTCGTCCATCTGGGGTTCGTGGGCGGCCCACAGCATCTGGAGGTTGGCGCTCGCGCCCAGGGCTCGGAAGCGGGGGACGTCGTGGGGGTGCACGACCTGGAGGTGGGCCAGGTGGTGGCGGGTGTCCCGCCATCCGTTGGCCGTGCGGGCGGACTCCACGGCGTCGAGGGCCTCGCGCACCGCGCGGTCGCCGAGCGCGTGGAAGTGGACCTGGAAGCCGGACGCGTCGAGTTCGGTGACGTACTTCTTCAGCTCGCCGGGTTCGACGAAGCTGATGCCGCTGTTGCCGGAGGCGCAGCCGCAGCCGGTCAGGTAGGGGGTGAGCATCGCGGCGGTGTGGTTCTCGGCGATGCCGTCCTGCATGACCTTCACGGTGCCGGCCCGGAACCGGTCCCGGTGCAACTCCTCGCGGCGGGCGACGAGTTCGGGGATCTGCTCGGCACCGCGCTCACGGTCCCACCACAGGGCGCCGACCACGCGGGCGGTGAGCAGGCCCTGGTCGAGGGCGGCCTGGTAACTGGGCGCCGGATCAGTCATGTTGGCGTAGGCGCCCACGATGGCGTCCTGCCAGGCGGTGACGCCGTACGAGTGCAGTACCGCCTGCGCCCGCAGCAGCGCGGCGACCTGGTCTTCGGGGGTGGGTTCCGGGACCAGCCTGCCCACCAGGTGGACGGCACCCTCCTGGAGCATGCCGGTGGGGTTGCCGTCGGCGTCGCGTTCGATGCGGCCGTCGGCGGGGTCGGGGGTACGGGCGTCGATGCCGGCGCGTTCCAGGGCGCGGCTGTTGACCCAGGCGCCGTGGTGGTCGCGGTTGGGCAGGAAGACGGGGCGGTCGGGGACGATCGCGTCGAGGGCCTCGGCGGTGGGGGAACCGCCGGGGAACGCCTCCAGGGACCAGCCGCCGCCGGTGATCCACTCGGCGTCCGGGTGCTGGTCGGCGTACTCCCCGATCCGGCGCAGGTACTCGGCCGGGTCGACGGTGTCGGCGAGGTGGCACAGGCCGAGTTCGAGTCCGGCGCCCTGCGGGTGGACGTGCGCGTCCTGGAAGCCGGGGAGCAGCAACTTGCCTTTGAGGTCCACGACTTCGGTGTGCGGGCCGATCAGCTCGCGCACCTCGTCGTGGCCGACGGCGGCGATCCGCCCGTCGCGTACGGCCACGGAGGTGGCGCGGCTGCGGGCGGGATCGACGGTGTGCACGGGACCGCCGGTCAGGACGAGGTCCGCGGTGGGTGACATGGGTGTGGCTCCAGTGGGGGTCAGACCGCCGTGCGGTCCATCGGCAGGGTCAGGGCGTCGGCGTCGGTGCCGCGCCCTGTGGTGAAGTACGGCGAGCGCCTCACGTACTTGGCGACGGCGGCCATGCCGAGGCCGGCGAGGACGATCGCGGCGGGCAGCGAGAACATGAACCAGCCGTTGTCGGGGCTGAGGGCGAAGTGGTCGCTCATGGTCAGGTAGGAGTATCCGAGGTAGCCGCCGAGGCCGAGCAGGATCAGTCCGGACACGGCGGGCACGCCGATGGCGAGCACCGCCTCCCGGGCGCCCTCGTGACGCGCGGAGCGGAACCGCACGGCGCAGGCGAGCGCGGTGAGGCCGTAGTAGAGGGCGACGATCAGGCCGATGGCGTTGACGGCTGCCAGGAGCATGTCGCTGAGCTTGGGGATGGCGACGGCGAGCAGGGCGATCACCGCGGCGATGGCCATCACGACGGCGGTGCCGGCGGCGGGGGTGCCGTAGCGGGGGTGGATGCGGGTCCACAGCGGTCCCATGGTGCGGTCGCGGCTCATGGCGAAGAGTCCGCGGGCGGTGGGGATCAGGGTGGCCTGCACGGAGGCGACGGCGGAGAACATCAGCGCGACCACGGGCAGGGTGGCCCAGGGTTCGGAGGCCAGCTTCGCGCCGAGGTACGGGAGGGCCTGGGGGCCGTTCCTGACGAGTTCGGAGAGGCTCATCTCGCGCTGGAAGGCGACCGAGGCGAAGAGGAACAGGCCGAGCATGGCGAACAGGGCGATGAGGCCGCCGCGGGCCGCCTCCCCCGGGCTCTTCGTCTCCTCGTTGACGCTGAAGGCCGCGTCCCAGCCCCAGAAGAAGAACACCGCGAGGACCATGCCCTGGGCGAAGTTCTTGCCGCTGGAGATCTCGAAGGGGTTGAACCAGGAGAGCGAGAAGCCGTGGTCGCCGGTGATCAGGGCCCAGCCGCAGAAGGCCAGCAGGACGGCGTACTCGAAGACCAGGAGGGCGAACTGGAAGCGGGTGGCGGCCCGGATGCCGGTGACGGCGAGGACGGTCAGGCCGACGAGGATCACCAGGCCGACCGCCGTGGTGACACCGGTGGACGTCGGATCGAGGGCGATGCCGGCGACGCTGTGCAGGCCCGCCTTGTTGGCGAAGATCAGCACCACCGAGCCCATGATCGCGCTGGTGTAGGCGCAGAAGATGATCGAGCCGACCAGGGTGACCCAGCCGGTCAGGAAGCCGGGCCAGGGGCCGAGGGATCTGCCGACCCAGACGTAGCCGTTGCCCATGTTGGGCTCGGAGCGGTTCAGGCGGGCGTAGGCGGTGGCGATGCCGAGCACCGGCAGGAAGGCCAGGAGCAGCAGGGCCGGGGCCTGGAGGCCCACGATGGTCGCGATCGTGCCCATGCCGATGGCGATGCTGGTGGTGGCCGCGGTGCTGGAGGCGGCGAGGGCTACGCCGTCGACGACGCCCAGGGAACGGCGCAGCGTGGTTCCGGGCGGGGAGGACACGGGCGGTGCTGACGACATGGAGGGCTCCTCGGGGACGGGAGACGGAGGAAGAGCCGCGCGGTGAGGTGATGGAACCGCCACCGTCCACATTCGGTCAACCCTGTTGACGTAAGGAGGCCGGGGGTCGTTCACTGTGCGGGCCGCGTCGAGAGGAGCCCCGCCCATGACCACCCGTGTCCCGCCGGAGCGCCGGCGTCGGCGGCCCACCCGTTCCGGAGTCCTGCTGTCCGAGGAGCTGATCGTGGGGACCGCGCTGCGGCTGATCGGCGAGCACGGCCCCGAGGCGCTGAGCGTGCGCCGGCTCGGTGCGGCGCTCGGCTGCGACCCGACCGCGCTGTACCGCTACTTCCACGACACCGACGACCTGGTCCTCGCCATCGCCGACCGGATCATCGGCGACGCGATGGAGGGCTTCACGCCCGGGGACGACTGGGTGGCCTCGCTGCGCGAGATGGCCCTGCGGGTCCGCTCCGGATACCTCGCCCATCCGCGCGCGGCCGCGCTGGCCGCGCACCGGGTGACGCGGCGCAGGAACGAGATCCGGGCGGTGGACATGGGCATCGGCCTGCTGCTGGAGGCGGGCTTCGAGCCGTCCGCCGCCGCCCGGCTCTACCTCGCCTTCATCGACACGGTGCTCAGCCACGCGGCCGCGGACGCGGCCCTCCTGGCACTCCCCCGCCCTCAACGGGAGGCCGACCAGCGGGCCTGGCGGGACGTCTACCAGGACCTCGACCCGTCGACGTACCCGGCGCTCACCGCCGTCCGCCGGGAGCTGCCGGGAATGGCGGAGGGCTCGTTCGAGGAGGCGGTGGAACTGCTCCTCGAGGCGCTGGCGGCGCGGGCGTCGGGGCGTTCCCGCCTACCGGACGTCGCAGGCAACTCGCCCTGGCAAGAGGGTTGTTGAGGGAAAGACCCACTACAGGGCGTCGACAGGGTGCCGTGCGGTGGGGACAGGGGGCGCGAATGCGCAGTACGCCCCATGATCACCGCACCCCTCGGACATCTGCGCAAGAGCATCACACAGGCTGCACACTGCCTTTCGAAAGCGTCGCTACTTTTACCTCGGCTCGATCCTCCGTGCGAACGAGACCGGCCACGGCCACTGGGCCGATGGTGCAGTCGACTCAGGAAGACCAGATGGACTACTGCTCCTCGTGCCGTCGGCATCTCAACGGCGCCCTGGCGTGTCCCGGATGCGGCGCCTACGCCCCCGACATCGCTCCCCCCTCCTACGTCCACGCGACGACGGGAACGGCGGCAACGGCCTGGGACGAAGCACCCGCCTGGCACGACGCCGGCCACCACGAGGAGCCCGCCGCCGGGACCGACCCGGGCCTCGGCTCCGAGGACGTGTCCGACGCGCCGGTGACCACGGAGGGCCGGGCGGCACGGCGGCGCCAGCGGGTCCGCTGGAAGAAGAACCAGCGCAAGGCTGTGGTCGCGACCGCGGTCGCCCTCGTCGGCGGCGGCCTGACCGTCTCCGCGATGAGCCAGGGGTCCGCCACCCGCGCCCAGGCGGCCACCGCGCCGGACAACCGGGCCATGGGCGTGTCGGAACTGCCCACCTCGGACGGCTCCCTCCCGGACACGACCTCGGGCGACGCACACCGGAGCGCCTCGGACACGCCGGCCACGACGATCGCCAAGCACCGGCGCACGGCCGACTCGGCGTCCACCACGGGCCGTTCCTCCGTCCGCACGGACTCCGTCGGCTCGCCGGCGCCCACGGCGAAGACCGCCGCGCGCTCACAGTCGCAGTCACAGTCCACGCTCTCGACGTCGGCGGCCGTCGGCGCCGACAGCGGCAGCGGCAGCGGCAGCGGCACGACGAGCGCGTCCGGCTCGACGACGGCGCAGACGCCGTCGTCCACGGCGACGGGCGGTTCCACGTCCACGGGCGCGGGCACGTCGACGACCACCACGGGGTCGAGCACCGACACCGGCACGGGTTCCGGCACCTCGCAGACGTCGGGGTCGACTTCCTCCTCGTCGTCGGCGACCGATCCGGCGGGACTGTGCGTGCTCAACCTGCTCTGCATCAGCTGACCATCGACTGCGCGGGCCTGGTGGCCGCGGCGCCCTACCGCACCGGCGGGAGTTCCTCCAGGGGGGCGACCGTGCGGCCGCCGCGTATCGCGGGGAGGCCCCGCACCAGCCGGTCGATCATGTGCTCGTAGCGCAGGCCCTGTTCGGCGAGGTGGTCGTCGTCGCCGAGGTCCTCTCCGTCGGCGAGGAGGACCTCGGGCACCAGCAGTTCGGAGAGGCCTGCGTGCGGGGCGGGGTCCTCCACGGCCACGCCGTGGTCGGCCAGATCGAGATAGCCGGGGACCAGGGCCCGTCCACACAGCCGGCCACCGACCTCGGGGACGAACTCGTCCCCGAGGATCGCCAGCGTGGCGCGCAGGTCACCGCGGATGTCGACGAGTTGGTCGGTGGAGGTGCCGACGAAGGTCTCGACGTCGATGTCCCCCTGGACGAGGACGTGCGACGAACCGCCGAGGACGAGGTTGGCCGCCTTCAGATCGCCGAGCACAATCAGCGACGGGCCGCCGTACTCCAGGTTGAGGATGTTGCCGTCGACATGGAGGTCGCCGTCGATGACGTATCCGGTGACCGCGCCGTCGATCCCCTCGTACTCGGGTCGGCCACCCGCCTTGATCCAGGGGTTCCGGTGCCGGTACTGGTGATCGTCCAGCCAGAGGGAGCCGGGCAGCGCCGCGGGCCCCGGATGCAGGATGTACTCGTCTTCGTCCAGGCTGCCGTAGGTCTCCTCCGGGAAGCCGCGGCGCTCGAACAGCGCGACCGTCTCCGCCCAGGTCCGGTAGATCGTCTCCATGGTCGGCACAGTAGACGCCCCCACTGACATCCCCGGAACCAGGGCTGCCGGCCTGGGAATACACGGTCCGTCATGTGCTTCTACTGATCGCCGGTGCCGTGCAGCAGGTCCAGAAGGTGCGGCCAGGCGGCGGCCCCGAGGAGGGCGTCGGCTTCGGGGGTGCCGCCGTAGCGGAACCGCGGGGACACCGGCGCCGGGCCCTCGCCGGGCAGTCGCGGACGGTGGCCGGCGTCCGGGCGGGCGACCAGGCGCACGGTGGCGCCGACTGCACGGCGGCGTGCGGCGAGTTGTTCCGCGAAGGGCAGGGACGGCCACATCGCGTCGTCGCCGCCCGCGACGAGCAGCAGCTCGGCCCGTGCGCGCTCCACGGGGATGTCCGCCGCGGCGAGCCGGTGGGCGTGGGTCCGCTCGCTGAGTTCGTACCATCCGCGGATGGCGACGGGGTCGCCGTCGGGCTCGGCCGGCGTCCAGGAGTCGTCCATCGGCACGAAGGGCAGCGGCTGCCGGCGCCAGGTCCAGGACGACCGGTACGGGTGCGTCGCTCCGTCCGGCCCCGGGCCCACGTTGCCCCAGACGCGGGAGGTGGGCGACAGGGCCACGGCCACGTCCACGCGCGGGTCGTGCACCGCCGTGAGCAGAGCCGCCTCGGCCCCCTTGGACGTACCCAGGATCCCGACGCGCTCGGCGCCGTGCGCCAGGAGGAGGTCGACGGCGGTGGTGAAGGTCTCCAGGGGGATCTCGCAGATCCCGGGAGACTGCCCCGGCCCGCCGAACCAGCGGATCGACAGTGCGGTCAGCCCCTGCCGGGCGAGGAGCCGGACGCGTTCGCGCTCCACCCGGCCGCTGGAGCCCGCCAGGACCAGCACGCCGGCGCGGCAAGTACCCCGGGCCGGGGCAGCCAGGAACCCTTGCCAGGGCTCTGTGAGCTCACGCTCGATGACGTCCGTTGCGTGCGTGGTCAAGATGGCTCTCCTGCGTCCGGTAGGTGCGCCTCGACGCTACACGGGATGCCGCCCTTGACGCATGCCGATATAGGCATATGATGACGTCATGGCACGAGCGGCGACGACCTCGGACGCGTTCAACGCGATAGCCGAACCGCAGCGGCGGGACATCCTGGTGCTGCTGCGGGGCGGTGAGCGGCCGGTGACCGAGCTGGCGCGGGACCTGGGGATGACCCAGCCGCAGGCGTCCAAGCACCTGCGGGTGCTGCGGGAGGTCGGGCTGGTGAAGGTCCGTGAGGCAGGCAAGCAGCGGCTGTACGGCCTGGACGCCCGCGGGTTGCGGCCGATCCACGAGTGGGTGGGCGGCTTCGAGCAGTTCTGGAACGAGAGCTTCGACCGACTGGACGACTACGTGCGGGAGTTGAAGCAGGCACACCAGGAAGGACCGGACCATGGCGACGACGAGCAGTGACGGCGATCCCGCGACCGCGGACCGCGAGATCCTGGTCTCCCGGGAGATCGACGCCCCGCGGGAGCTGGTGTTCGAGGCGTTCACACAGGTGCGGCACCTGTCGCGCTGGTGGGGCCCCGAGGGGTTCACGACCACGACACGGTCCTTCGAGTTCCGCGTGGGCGGTGCGTGGGACTTCGTGATGCACGGGCCGGACGGAACCGACTACCAGGAGTGGATCACCTGGCGGGAGATCGTCCCGCCGGAGCGGATCGCGCTGCTGCACGGCGAGTCGCGTACGGACCCCGACGCCTTCGAGTCCTTCCTCACCTTCGAGTCCACCGGCGAGCGGACCCGGATCGCGATGCGGACGGTGTTCCCGACCAGGGAACTCCGCGACCAGGCGGTGGAGAAGTACCACGCGGTGGAGGGCGGCGAGCAGACGTTGAGCAACCTGGCCGCCTACGTCGCCGGCCTTCTCCACGGAACGGAGAGCTGATGTCCGGGAAGGTGTTCTTCAGCGTGACGGTGTCGCTGGACGGCTTCATGGCGCCGGAGGACGTGCCCGCCGAGGTCGTCTTCACGCCCGAGGGCCGCGACGACCCGAGGGCCCGGCGCTGGCTGGCGAAGTGGTCGGAGCTCCAGGCGTGGGTGTTCCCGCTGCGGTGGTTCCGGGAGAGCCTCGGCCTCGGCGAGGGGGGCGAGGAGGGCCTCGACGACGACTTCGCGCGGGCGACGTACGAGCGCACCGGTGCGAGCGTCATGGGCCGGCGCATGTTCGACGCCGGCGAGCTGTCCTGGCCGGAGGAAGCACCGTTCCACACCCCGGTGTTCGTCCTCACCCACTCCGGTCGCGAACCGTGGGAGCGGCCGGGCGGCACCACCTTCCACTTCGTCGAGGACGGCATCGAGAGCGCCCTGCTCCAGGCCCGCGAGGCGGCCGGCGACCGCGATGTGCGCATCTCCGGCGGTGCCGAGACGATTCAGCAGTACCTGGACGGGGCCCTGGTCGACGAGTTCTCGATCACCCTGGCCCCCGTCCTCCTCGGCACCGGCATCCGCCTCTTCGACCACGTCGACGCGGACCGGCTGACGCTGACCCAGTCCCGCGCGGACGCGTCGTCCCGGGTGACCCATCTGACGTACACCGTCGGGAAGCGGTAGCCCGGGCTTCCGCACAAAGGCCCCGGGACCGCTCGGTCCCGGGGCACATGGACTGTCCCTTCAGCAGGGCCCGCCCACCCTCGGCGGGCGGGCCTCGCCGCTCACACGAACGCGCTCTGGCCGGTGATCGACTTGCCCACGATCAGGGTGTTCATCTCGCGCGTGCCCTCGAAGGAGTAGATCGCCTCGGCGTCGGCGAAGAAGCGGGCGATGTCGTGGTCCAGGAGGATGCCGTTGCCACCGAAGATCTCGCGGCTCCAGCCGACGACTTCCCTCATCCGCGAGGTGACGAACGCCTTGGCCAGCGAGGACTGTTCGTCGCGGAAGACGCCGGCGTCCTGGAGCCGGGCGAGCTGCACGAGCATGCCCCAGGACGCGGTGATGTTGCCGAGGCTCTTGACCAGGAGGTCCTGGACGAGCTGGAAGCCTCCGATGGGGCGGCCGAACTGCCTGCGCTCCCGGGCGTAGTCGAGGGCGAGTTCGTAGGCGCCGACCATGACACCGAGCGCTTGCCAGGCGACGCCCGCGCGGGTCGCGCGCAGGATCTCGGCGACGTCGCGGAAGGAGTTGATGTTCTGGAGGCGGTTGGCCTCCGGGACCCGGACGTCGGTCAGGGTGATCTCGGCGTTCTCGACGATGCGGAAGGCGAGCTTGTTCTCGATCTTCTTCGGGTCGAAGCCGGGCATGTCCTTCTCGACGACGAAGCCCTTGACGTGGTTGTCGTCCTCGTCGCGGGCCCAGACCACGACATAGTCGGCGAAGGTGGCGTTGCCGATCCACTTCTTGGCGCCGTTGAGCACCCAGGTGTCGCCCTCGCGGCGGGCGGTGGTGCGCATGCCGCCCGCGACGTCGGAACCGCCGAGGGGCTCGGTCATCGCGAACGCGCCGATCCTGTCCATCGCGGCCATCGCCGGCAGCCAGCGGTCGCGCTGCTCCTGGTCGCCGCCGGAGTAGATCGAGTACATCGCGAGGCCGTTGTGGACGCCGAAGAAGGTGGACACCGAGGCGTCGGTGCGGGCCATCTCCATGGCCATGGTGCCGCTGAGCAGGTTGCTGACGGCGGGGCCGTACTCGCCGTAGCCCTCGTACGGGAGACCGGCGAGGCCGCTCTCGCGGAACAGGCCGATGAGCTCCTTCGGGAACTCGCCCTTGGCCCAGTTCTCGTTGACCAGCGGCTTGACCTGCTCGCGCATGAGGTCGCGGGCCTTGAGGAGGAGCTTGCGCTCGTCGTCGGACAGCAGGCTCTCGAAGGCGTAGAAGTCCGCGACCAGTTGGGCCTGCAGCGGTTCGTGCGTGGTGGTCATCTCAGTTCTCCTCCTTGTCCGCGCTGTCCAGGGCTGCCAGGACAGCGAGTTGCCTGCGGTCGCGCGTCTCGGAGAGTTCCGGGTACGTGGAGGAGCCGTAGGCCTTCTCGACGGCTTGGATGAGCCGTTCTTGCTGGTCTTCCTGCTGCTCGGGGGTGCCGAGCCCCGCCCCCGTCCGCTGCATGGACCTGCCGATGTGCTCGACCAGGTGCCGGTAGCCGCCGGGTCCGCCGCCCAGGTGCGCGCCGAGGAACGGCCCGACCGTGGCCCACCGCAGGCCCAGCGAGTTGGTCACGACCTTGTCGAGGTCCTCGGGGGTCACGACGCCCTCCTGGACGAGGTACGCGGCCTCGCGGCTGAGCGCGTTCTGGAGGCGGTTGCCGACGAAGCCGGGGATCTCCTTGCGCTCGACGACCGGCGTGCGGCCGACCGAGGTGTAGAAGTCGACCGCTGCCCGGACGGCCTCCTCGCCGCTGCGCTCGCCGGGGACGACCTCCACGAGCGGGACCAGGTGCGGCGGGTTGAAGGGGTGGCCGATCAGGACTCGGGCGGCGTCCTCGTCGGACAGTTCCTGCGTGAACGCGGTCGACGGGATCGCCGACGAGGAGCTGAGCAGCAGCGCGTGGGCGGGCGCCTCTCGCACCAGGGTGGCGAACAGGTCTTTCTTGAACTCGACGCGCTCGGGGCCGTTCTCCTGTACGACGTCCACGTCCCGGACCGCCTCGGTCACCTCGGGGATGAGGTGCACGCGGTCGGCCAGGCCGGTGACGTCCAGGCCGCGGGCGGCCAGGTGCGGGGCGCAGGCGGCCAGGGAGCCGTCCACGGCCTCGGCGAGGTCGGGGCGCGGGTCGCTCACCCGCACGGTCAGGCCGTGGGCCGCGAACAGCGCTGTCCAGGACAGTCCGATGGTCCCGGCGCCGATGACGGCGGCCGTACGGAAGGGGCGGGTCGTACGGAAGGGGCGGGTCACTTGGGAGCGCCTCCCTTCAGGTAGTCGTGGACCGGCTCGACGCCCGCGAGCGTCAGGTCGGTGAGGATGTGGCTCGCGGAGACGACCTCGAGGACCGGAAGGTCGGCCAGCGGGGCGAGCACGTGCTGGAAGAGCTGGAGCCGGGCGGGGCCGGTCCAGGCGCCCTTGACGGTGACGTCGGTGATGCGGGTGCGGACGAGTTCCTGCACGCGCGGCAGACCGTCGTAGCCGGGGATCGTCTTGAGCATGAAGGTCGGCACGGTGATCTGGGCCTCGGCCTCGGCCCGGTCCAGCTCGTGGTGCTTGTAGCCCATGGTCGCGGTGGCGACCCGCAGACTGCCGTGGTCGAGGGTGCCCACGAGAGCGCCGGAGTCGACGTACAGCGACGGCGAGCCGATGGCCTTCGGATAGGCGGCGACCTCGCGTCCGGAGGCGGTGGCCAGGAAGTTGTCGAGGTACATCGCGTGCAGGTACTCGCCCCGCTCCCCCTCGAAGCTCACCGGGATCGCCTGGCCGGCCTCCGTGTAGGGGCCGTAGCCGCTGACGTCGCCCATCCTCATGACCTCGAACCGGACCAACGGCTCGTCGATCCGCAGGGGTTCGGGGACGACGGCCCGCAGGGCGTCGGGGTCGGTGCGGTAGACGATGTTGAGGTACTCGCGGTCGGTGAACCGCGGGACCGTCGGCGGGTACGCCGGGCTGGTGAGGGGGGTGGTCAGGCGCTGTCGTACGTCCTGGGTCCGCATGCCGCCCTCACCGCCCCGTCCACCGGGCGGGCCGGCGCTCGGCGAAGGCGGTCATGCCCTCGCGTACGTCGTCCGAGGCCATCAGGGTCTTCATCTCGCCGCGCTGGAAGGCGAAGGCCTCGGCGTCGGGGGCACCGTCGGCGGCCCGGACGACCCGCTTGACGGCGGCCAGCGCCAACGGGGCGTTCCCGGCGAGCTGTTCGGCCAGGCGCAGGGCCTCGGGGACGGCCTGGCCCTTGGCGGTGACCCGGTTGGCCAGACCGAGTTCGCCGGCGCGGCGGCCGTCGACGGGTTCGCCGGTCAGCAGCAGTTCCATGGCCAGGTGGTGCGGGACGCGCTTGGGCAGGCGGATCACTCCGCCGCCCGCGGCGATCAGGCCGCGCTTGACCTCGGGCAGGCCGAACCGGGCGTCCTCGGCGGCGACGATCAGGTCGCAGGCCAGGGCGAGTTCGAAGCCGCCGCCCATGGCGAAGCCCTCCACGGCGGCGATGAGGGGCTTGGCGGGTTCGGCCTCGGTCAGTCCGCCGAAGCCCCGGCCCTCGACCTCGGGCGACTCGCCGCGCAGCGCGGCCTTGAGGTCCATGCCCGCGCTGAACGTGCCGCCCTCGCCGGTCAGGACGCCGGCCCGCAGGGTGGGGTCGGCCTCCAGTGCGTCGAGTGCCTCGGTCAGGGCGCGGGCGACCGCGGCGTTCACGGCGTTGCGGGCCTCGGGGCGGTCGAGGGTGATCAGCAGGGTGGAGTCGATGCGTTCGGTGCGGACGACGGGGGGTGCGGGGGTGCTCATGGTGGTCCTTCCGGGACGATCAGCGGGCGGTGGCGGCGAGTTCGGCGAGGACGTCCTCGGTGTCCTGGCCCGCGACCGGTGCCAGGCGACGGATCGAGCCGGGGGTGGCGGAGAACCGCACCGGGATGCCGATGGTGCGGACCGTGCCCTCGGTGGGGTGCTCGACGGTGTCGAGGAGGTGGCCGTCACGGACGTACGGGTCCTCGTGCGCGCGGTCCAGTTCCAGCACCGGGGCCATCGGGATGCTGTGCTTGGCGCACACCTCCGCCCACTCCTCGGTGGTCAGCGCGGGGGCGCAGTCCGCCAGGAGCGCGGCGAGATCCTCGTGGTCCGCGCTGTCGATGGCGTCCCCGTTGACCCGCGGGTCCTCGGCGAGGTCGGGGCGTCCGGCCGCCGTGAAGAAGTCCCGGTAGTTGAGCGGGTTGTACGGCATGACGCAGGCCAGCCCGTCCTTGGTGCGCACCGCCTTGTGACCCTTGAGCATGGACAGCGGGAAGCCGGTGGGGCCGGTCTCGGGGACATGGGTGTGGCCGGCGAGGTGCTCGACCAGGTTGAACGCGATCAGCGTGTCCGTCATGGGGATCTCGACGAGCTGGCCCTGACCGGTGCGGCCCCGGTGCAACAGGGCGGCGAGCACGCTGTAGGCGATGGTCAGCGAGGAGACCTTGTCGCCGATGATGGTCGGCAGGTAGACGGGCTCGCCGAGCGCCCGGTCGGCGATGTCGACGAGGCCGGAGGCGGCCTGCACGGTCTCGTCGTACGCGGCGTTCCCTGCGCGGTCGGAGTCGCCGCGGAATCCCTGGGCGTGCGCGTAGACGAGGCCGGGGTTGCGGGCGGCGATGTCGTCGTAGGACAGGCCCAGGCGGTGCAGCGCGCCGGGCCGCATGTTGGTGATCAGCACGTCGGCGGCGTCGATCAGCTTCAGCGCGTGCTCGCGCTGGGTGTCGTCCTTCAGGTTGAGGGCGACGCTGCGCTTGTTGCGGTTGACGTTGAGGTTCAGCGGGGTCATGCCCGGCGTGGTGCGGTAGTGGCCCACGCGGACGGTGTCGGCGGGCGACTCGATCTTGACCACGTCCGCGCCGAGGTCGCCGAGGATCTGGGCGGCGTAGGGGCCCATCACCACGGTCGACAGGTCGATCACCCGGATGCCCTTCAGGGGGCCGGTGACGGTGTCTGCGAGGTCCGTCATGGCTTTCCTCACTCCTTGCTTCACAGTTTCCGTGTATCTGGAAACTAAATTATGACGAGGGGCACGGAAAAGAAAGCCGAGGGAATGACCGATTGACGAAAGGCGGTATGACCGCAGTGGTCATACCGCCTGGTCAAACTGCTTCCTTTCCTCGAATTTCTATTATTGAGGCGACCGCAGCTCCATCTCCGAGGAATTCTTCTCGAATTCGGACAAGCCGATTTCGCGGCCGCACTCGTCGAGCAGGCCATCGCGACCCTCAGGATGGAAAACGCTCAGTGGTGATGGCGTCGTGGTCCTCCGGCCGGGTGGGCTCGGCAATGCTTGCCCGGGGGATGGGAGTTGGGCCGGTTCTCCGTCACAGTGAACACACTCGGTCGAGGGGGGAATCGTGGCGGAGGACGCAGTACCGAAGACGGAGCCCGGTCTGTTCGACCTGGATGCCGTGGTGGTCGGGCAGCCGAAGCGCTCGCGGTGGCGCAGATACCTGGGTCCCGCCCTGGCCGTGTCCACCCGGCAGGGAACCACGCTGGCCTCGCTCACCTGCACCGACGACACGCACTACGTCCTCACCCACACGTCCGGCGAGGTCATCGTCCGCATCGAGCACTCCGGGCCGGCGGAGTTCCGTTTCACTGACGCCGCGCACCGGGAGGTCGGCAACGCGTGCGCCCCCGGATTCTTCAAGTCCCTCCAGCTCAGGCTCCGGACGGACCAGGGGCGCCACCTCTTCCTCACCCGGCCCGGGCTGCCGTTCGCCCAATGGCATCTCACCGAGACCGCCCCGGAAGGAGTGCCCACACAAGGGATTCTCGGCCGGGTCACGGTGAGCACCATCGACTCGTGGATCGGGTTGCAGCAGTACGTCGTCGACCTGGACCCCCGCCTGGAGGCGGACGATCGGCGCACCGTCGTCGCCGCCGTCATCTGTCTGCACATGCTGCGTCGACCTCCGGGTGCCGGCGCCTCGCCCGCGTGACGGGAGTGTGGCTGCGGCGCCTGGGGAGTACTGCGCGCCGGTTCCACCACGTTGTCAGCCCAACTGGAGAACCTTGGCCCAGTGAGAGCAATCCAGCAGCGGGGAGCCCTCGGCCTGCCCTTTTCGGCTCTCGCCGAAAGGCGTTGGTCCCCCTTCCTGACAGCAGCCACCCTTGCCGAGAACGCGGATGCCGAGGATGCGTCAGTCCTGGGGCCGCTCAGACCGTCCGACTGTCCCGAGGGGGAAACACTCATGATTCGCTCAGTGAGAGCCACCGCCGCGACCATGGCGTCTGCCGTCATCGCCGCCGCCGGCCTCGTCTTCGGCACCGCTGGCTCCGCCCACGCCACGGGACACGGCCCGGGCTACTACGGCGTCTGGGCCTCCGGCGTCAACGTCCGTGCCGGCGGCGGGGAACAGTGCTATCTCTACCCGTCGGCCGCCAACTGTCCGGACGTGCAGACCACAGTGAGCAGCCCGGCCCAGGTGTATGTGTACTGCCAGCAGGAGGGGTCCCAGAGCGTCGGCAACAACCCCTACTGGGTCTGGGTGCTCACCGCGAGCGGCCACCGGGGCTACATGGCCAGCTACTACACCGACAACGCCACCAACTGGATCGACGGTGTCGAGCGCTGCTGACGCCGCCCAGCGGGGCTCCGATCGTTCGCACTGGTGATGCAGGGCCCGACGCGTCAGTCCCGCCAGTCCAGCCGCGGCCCGGGGATCCCCAATGAGCGAGCGTGACTCTGGACCTGCCCAAGGCCTTCCGCTTGCTTGCGTGGACAGCGGGAGGCCTTGCCGGCGTGCAACACGAACAGCCGCGAACCTCGCTCCGCCGCCCGGCCCAGATGCATGACCACGCGGTGTGACGCACAGTGGAAGCAGACAAGCTCACTTCCGCGGTCTCTCCCAGACCGATGCGAGCGCCAGCGCACTTGTGTCTGCCGGCCACGGTCGCCTCGCGGGCGGAAAAGCCTGAGGCGCACTGTGCGGCCGTACCGAGTCCCGCCTACGGCGCCGCCGTACGCGCCTCCCGTGCCGCGCTGCCGAACGTGCCTCCGTCCGGCGGCCGTAGCGCAGCGTCGGCAACCTCGCAGACCTCGGCGATTCAGGAAGGTCGAGCGCACATGAACGCCTTTCCCAAGCCAGTGATCGACGCCATGGCCGACCGCGCCATGCGACTGCACCACATGCTGTGGCACCTGACACGGGACTCCTGGGCAGTTCTGACCCCGGCGGAGAAGGAAGTCTTCACCGACCACGGCTGGGTGCCGCCCCGCCCGTCCCGCGGGCCGAGGGACCCGGCCACCGGGAACAGGCCGGTGGAGCTCGACAACGGATCGGGCGAGGATTTCCTGTACATGCACCGGGTGATGATCACCGAGGTCAACCACATCCTGGCCGAGGTGGGCGACCCTCAGCATCCCCAGGTGCAGGGGTGGGTGACGATCCCGGCACCGGACGACCCCGGCTTCCCGGTCCCGCCCGCGTATCAGCTGCCGGGCGACCCCGGCGGCACCCAGAGTCTCCTGAACGTCAAGTCGCAGGCGGCGTACGACCAGATCCACGCACGGGAGACCCAGGTCAACGACCCGGCGGTACTGCGCCAGATCACGCTCGGCCACCTCGGTGCCTTCGTCGAGTTCTTCATCCACAACTCGCTCCACATGCGCTGGTCGTCGCAGATGCCCGAATACCGTCCCGGCGGGGACGCGTTCAACGTCGACCCCCGGTGGGACGACTCCGCCTACAACTGGCTCGGCGACACCTACTCCTCCCACGTGAACCCGCTCTTCTGGAGGATCCACGGGTGGGTGGACGCCCGGATCGACGACTGGATGGCCGCCAACAACCTGCAAGGGCCGGTGCCTTGGAGCTTCGACCCGCCCTGGAGCGGACCCGAGGGCGGCCATGGCCACGACCACGGGCACGGTCATCACCCGGTGGCCCATCTCGCGTTGCGTGCCCGGCCGGGCAGCGCCGAGGCCGAAGCCCTGCACTCGCGTCGCCGTGCCATGGAGACGACGGTCGAGGACCTGAAGCGGGTGGGCGTCACGGAACCGGCCCGCTTCCCGCTCCACGACGGCGAGCTGTGACCGACCGGCACGGGACCAGCCGGTCCCGGCTTGACCGGGAGGGCCGGGCCGGCCCTGGCCGGTAGGAGTCGACGCCCCCGGCGACTTCCCCCGGCATCCGACACCCCCGCAGCCGTCAGTGTCCCCCCGCGCGGCGCCCCGTTGGGGGGTACGCGGCAACCAGTCAGTTCACCGGTTCACCGGCAGTCGGCATTCCCGCACCTCCGTCCCGGAAATCCGCCGGCGGACGTCACCGTCGAACGGCCGCAGGAACCGGTCGGAGGCCGGCCGGAACGACCGACGCCTGGTCCGGCACATCACCACTGAGCAGCGCGGCGCCCAACGGGGTGAGGGTGTGGACGACATGGGCGCCGACGCGCCGGCTGTGCGCGAGGTCCACCTCGCGCAGCGCGGCGACGTGTTCGCTCGCCGACGGGGCCGAGATGCCCAGGCGCCGGGCGACTTCCCCCGTGGTCGCGGTGGATTCCAGGCATGCCAGTACCCGGGCGCGGGTGCGTCCGATCACGGTGGCCAGGGCCTCGGCTCGTCTGTCACGCGTGACCTGCGGCGCCCAGGTCGCGGGATGAGCGACGGGGTAGGCGAGGACCTGCGGCAGGGTGGGATCGGCCAGCGCGATGGGTGTGTTCCAGCAGAAGTGCGAGGGGATCAGCCGCACTCCGCATCCGCCGAGGTGCAGGTCCCGGTCCTCCGGGTAGCGCACGTGCAGCACGGGAGGACGCCAGACCATCAACGGGCGGAAGGAGTCCAGCAGTCCGTGGACTCCACGGTCGCGCAGCGTGCGCGTGCGCAGGGCCCGGTCGGCCTCGGTGGTCCTGGCTGTCCCGGCCCAGTCCGGCGCCACGATCGTGCGATGCACGAGCCGGAACGCCGTCGCGACCTCCTCCATCGCCGTCCGGTCCCCCGCACCGAGACCGTGTGCCCAGCGCGGCAGTCTGTGGGTCCCGGCCAAGCGGTTCAGTTCCCGGCGCAGCCGTGACCGGGGGGTGGCCCGCAGTTCCTCCATCGCGGTCTCCAGACCGCCTGCCGAGGCATCGGGTGTCAGGAAATCCGGCCAATAGCCCGCCGCAGCCGGGGCGAGGACGGAAAGCATCCTGGCCGTTCCCGCCAGTCCCTTCTCGGACAGTCCGGCCCGAGCGGCGCGCCGCCAGTGACCGTAGACGGGCAGACCTCGCCGTGATGGGCTCAACTGGTGCAGGCTCAGCAAGGTCTCCCACACCGGGTCCGGCTCGCGCGCCAGGTGAACGCGTGCCAGGTCCGCGGCTGTGAAGTGAATACGCAGCATTGTTCATCCCCCGATTCCCACGGCTACCGCCGACCGTGCCGGTGGTCATTCCGGACGGTGCGGCGGTTTCCCAGAGTGGCATGGAGAAGATCCGCCCGTCGGGGGGCGGGCGATGAGAGTATGGGCCCGATCGATGCAGGATTCGCTATGGCCGCAGGTCGAGGACGTGGGCGGTGCGTGATCCGGGGGGAACATCGGAGCCGAGCCTGCATCAACTGCGGCTCTTTCTGGCGCTGGGCGAGGAGTTGCACTTCGGCAGGGCCGCTGAGCGGTTGCACATGACTCAGCCGACGCTGAGCCGCCAGATCCAGGACTTGGAGAAGCGGCTCGGTGTCCCGCTGTTCTCACGCGACAGCCGCAGTGTCGCGCTCACCGACGCGGGCCGTGCCCTGGCCGACGAGGCGCGGGCGACGGTGGAAGCGATGGAACGACTGCGGGTCGGCGCCGGTCAGTGGGCCCGCACCCTCTCCGCGCATGTGGTCGTGGGGACGGTCGGCGCGGAGGCCGCCATGCCCTACACCCACGCAATCCTCGAGCAGCTGCGCACACTGCATCCGGCACTCACCGTGGAGATCCGAACCCTCAGCTTCGCCGAACACCTGGTCCGGTTGCTCTCCGGCGACATCGACATCGCCTTCCTCCGACCCCCGGTGCCCGCCGGCGTCGAACTCCTGGAACTGGCCACCGAGCCGCGCATAGCCTGTCTGGCCGCCGACGACCCTCTGACCCGACGACCCACGCTGTCGCTCGCCGATCTCGGCGAGCGGGTCTTCGTGGACGTCCCTCCTGAAGTGCCCCGTGTGTGGTGGGACTTCTGGGCGGTGGACCCGCGCCCGGACGGCAGGCGGGTGCGCTACGGCCCCGTCGTCTGCGACATGGAGGGGCTGCTGCACACGGTCGCCTCGGGACAGGGCATGTGCTTTCTGCCCGCGGCGGCCCGCGAGCTCTTCCCACGCCCGGGTGTGCGCTACGTCGACGTGGTGGACCTGTCCCCGACGGTGTCGGCCCTCGGCTGGCCGGCCGAACACCGGGACCGCCCGGCCGTTCGGGCCGTACGAGAGGCCGCGACCGCCGCGATGTCCGCGGCCCGCTGGAAGCACCTGCCGCCCCTCTGAGCCGCCCCCCGGCCCACCGCGCCGGTCACCGCCAGGACAGCGACGTGCTCTTCACGCCAACCACGCCAACTAGGAGCTCACCGACTTCCGGGGCAGCGCGCGGTACACGGTGCGACGGCACAGGCCTGCGGCTCCTTGCCTCCCTCACGCGCCCAGTGCCCGTGCCAGCAGCATCACGCGGTTGTTCGTCGAGGTCTTGGTGAAGATCGACTTCAGGTGGTCCTGGACGGTGTGTTCGGAGAGGCACAGGCGGTGGGCCACCATGTGGCTGTCGCCGCCCTTGGCCAGGTGGTGGAGTACGTCCACCTCACGGGGGCTCAGGGCGAAGGACCTGGCGAAGAGGGCGAGCCGTTCCGCCGGGCAGGTCTCCTCCAGCGTGACGGCGATGCTGTGCCGGCGATCCGTGGGCATCACGTCGGCGATGCGGGCGGCGCTCAGGGTCAACCACAGGCCGTCCGCGAGGTGGAGCCGGGAGCGCGGGGGGTGGGTGTCGACGCCCGCCTCGGCGGCCAGTAACTGGGCGGCGACGTCGTACACGCACGCGTGCATCGCCGCGCGGCCGTGTCCGGGTGGCACCAGTCGCCTCAGACAGGCGGAGGTGGCCGGGGTCTGGGCGAGTACCCGCAGATCGTGGTCGAGCAGCAGGGCCAGCGGACTCTGGAGCCGCGCGTGGGGCGGTCGTACGACGAAGGTCTCCGCCTGGGCGCGGCGCAGGGCCGCCGTCACCGGAGCGGTCAGGCGGGCCAGGCAGGCGGCCTCGGCGGCGGTGAAGGGGCGGTCGCGCCGGTACAGGTCGAGGTGACCCCAGCAGCCGAAGCGGTCCTTGAAGACCAGCGAGGCGATGTCCCGGATGCCGTAGTCGCGCAGCGCCTCACGCCACAGGCGGCTGACGGTGGGGTCGGGGAGCCGGCTGAGCAGGGCCACGCGGTCGAGTGTCGTCCAGCGGTTGGCCGCGGTCAGGTATCCGAGACGGGTCGTCCTCGGCAGTTCCGGCGACCACGGCACGTCGGCGACGGGGCAGGAGCCCACCGTGGTCTCGGGGTCGGTCAGGAGGAAGCTGTAGGCCTCGAAGCCAATGGTGGTCCTCAGTTCACCGAGGAGCCGTTCGCGCACGGTCCGGGAGTCGCCGCCCGCCTCGCAGAGACGGACGATCCGCTCGTACGACCTCGCGTACGGGACGACAGGCAGGGCCATGATTCGAGCGTACGTCGCGATTCCCCACATTTCAGGGATGGGCCGCGCTCCCCAGCAGGTCAAGCATGGAGGCATCAGCACACGTCAGAGGGCAGCGACCGAGGAGCCACCGATGAGAACGACGTCGCGAATCCATGCCGTCCTGGCCGCCGCCGCACTCTCCGCCGCGGCCGCACTCGCGACGGCCGCCCCGGTCGGGGCGCAGCCCGCCCGGGTTCTCCAGGCGACCCAGTCGAGCACCGTGTACGCGTGGATCGACGGCTGGGGCGGCGGCACGGTCACCAGCAGACCTGCCGGGATCAGTTGCCACACGACCGCCTGGGACCCGTACAGCTCCGAAGAACCGCCGCCGAACTCCACCGGCCCGTGCTCGGCGAGCTTCCCGGTCGGCACGACCGTCACCTTCACCGCGACGCCCGACCCGGGTTCCGCCGTCAACGGCGGCCCCGACCCGGCCTCGCTGACCGTGCGGTCCGGCTACAACGCCGTGTGGGCCATGTTCTGCCCGACGGACGGTCTCTGCTCCGCCGGGTGACCGCATCTGTCAGGGCGGCTCCGCAGCCCTTCGGCCGGTGCACCGACACCCCTGTCCACGAAGATCCACTGCTCTGGGAGGACCCTCATGCCCGTCACCGTGACAGACCATCTGGTACCCCACGAGTCCACCGTCCCCGCGAACCTGGGCCAGGTCGTCGAACTCTTCGTGCGCGAGCGCGACGGCACGTCCCTCGGCCACCTCGACGAGCGCACGGCCGTCCTGATGCTGCACGGCCGCAGCGTTCCGGTGCTCGCGGGCTTCGATCTCGATTTCGAGTCGTACAGCTGGGCCGACGCACTGGCCAGGGCCGGTTACGACGTCTTCATGATGGATCTCCAAGGGTCGGGGCTGTCGCCGCGGCCGAAGATGGACGACCCTCGCAACGTCAACCCCGCCCAGCAGAACCTTTTGAAGCCGCGGCCTCCGGGTTTCACGCCGGGCCCGCCCAACTATCCGTTCCAGCTGACCAACTCGATCAGCGACCGGGACGACCTGAACGCCGTCGTGAACTGGATCATCCGCGAGCAGGGGGTGAACAAGGTCGCCTTCATCGGTTGGTCCGCGGCCGCGTTCACCATGGGGCCGTACGCGGTCAAGAACGCCGACAAGGTGTCGAGCCTGTTCCTGCTGGCGCCGATCTTCCCGCCCGAGGGCACGTCGAACGCCCCCGCCCCGCTGCCGCAGCCCGGCTTCCCGACGTTCGTGAGCACGAAAGCCGGAACCTGGAACGGGTGGGGCAGCGAGGTGCACTGCGAGGGGCAGCGCTCAGACGAGATGCAGGACAAGGTGTGGGACGCGATCATGAAAAGCGATCCCGTGGGCAGCACGTGGGGACCGGTCGGTGAAGGGCGCAATCGCATCAGGAACTTCGTCCGGTGGGGCTGGAACAGGACCACCGCGGCGCAGGGTGGCGTCCTCGGCGACGGCGTGCCGGTCCTCCTCGTGTACGGGGAGTACGACAGGCAGGCGAACACGTCGAGCGAAGACCCGGAATTCAACTTCTCGGTCCCCGCGCTCTACGACTCCGTCCCCGGCGACCACAAGCTGATGGTCAAGCTGGACTGCGCCGGCCATTCGGTGGTGTGGGAGGGGCAGCACAAGAACGTGCACAACCTCTCGAAGCACTGGCTCAAGCACCTGAAGGTCGACGGCAAGTCCAACGGCATCTTCGACATGAACACCAACGGCGACATCAGCCCGGCTCCGTAGACCGGGCGGGCTGCGCCGACATCACTTCAGCAGCCGTGCGGCTCAGGCCCAGGCACTCACCGGCACAAAGGAACTGTCCTGCCGGAACAGCTCCGTCCCGTCCGCGCGGTCCACGCGGAGCTGGTAGTCGTAGTGGCGGAGGTAGCGGCCGGGGTAGTTGTACGACTCCCAGCGGATCGAGCCCGACGACGTGCCCGTGCGGGCGATGAACGTCGCGTCCCTGGCGAAGGTCGAGGTGCCGTCCTGGGCGTCGAAGCGGGCGCGGAAGTCCCAGTGGCGGAGGTAGTTGCCGGAGGAGTCCCGGAAGGAGTAGCCGTTCGGGTCGGCGAGTCCCGCGACCACGGTGAAGGTGGACGCCGTCTTCTCGGCGGACGTGCTGGAGCCGGTCACCACCGGGAGGTTGAGCAGCGAGGACTGGTTCTGCCAGTAGCGGGTGGTGTAGTTGGCCGACCGGAAGGAGCGCGTCACGTTCCTCGTCAGCGAAGGGCCGCCGGACACCGTCTCCTTGACCACCGTGAAGTGGCGGGCCGTGCCCGAGATCACGGGCAGTGCCGTGGGGGCCGACCAGGTGGCGAAGGCGTCGTAGCTGTCGCTGTAGTAGTAGCTGCCGTCGCCGTAGCCGTCGAAGAAGATCCGCCAGCCGCCGTTGTCGAGCTGGATCACCGACGGGCCCTCGCGGTAGCTGCCCCAGCCCGCCCAGTCGCCGGTTCTGGAGATGGTGTAGGGGCCGTTGAGGGAGGACGCGGTCGCGTACTCGATGTACTTCGTCGTCTCGTTCTTCGTGAACGCGTGATAGGTCGAGCCGGACTTCACGAGGTACGTGTCGATGTGGTTGGCGCCGAGGCCGGACAGGGCCACCGGTGAACTCCAGGCCGTCAGGGCCGAGTTCGTCGCCCTGAGCCGGTACGGCGTGAAGATCCACTCGTCGCTGGTGAGGGAGCAGGACACGATGACGTTCACGCTGCCGTCGCTGTCGACGAACCACTCCGGGGCCCACGCGCGGGACAGGCCGGCGATCGGGACCGGGTAGTCGTACAGGAAGGTCCAGTTGGCCCGGTCGGAGCTGCGGGCGAATCCGATGGTGGTGCTGACGTCCTGCCAGGTGTGGGTGGTGTAGGTGAGGTAGTAGAAACCGTCGGTGTGCTTGAGGACGCTCGCGTCCCGGATCCTGTTGCTCGGCGGCGTGTAGGCGGAGGACTTCAGCAGCCGGAAGTCGGTGGCGTCGTCGGACTGGTAGACGTTCACCGTGCCGTCGCTGCTGTTGAGGAACGGCACGATCGTGTAGCGGGTGGCGGAGCCGCTGGGCGGGGCGGCGGCGAGGGCCGTGCCGGGCAGTTCGCCCACCAGGACGGCCGAGGCGGGCAGGGCGGCCATCGCGCGGAGCAGGGTGCGGCGGGACGGCGTGGGGGGACGTGTGGTCACGGGCGGCTCTCCCTTGGGCAAGGACGCGACGCTGCACGGGGACGCAGCACTGACGTCCGATATCCCGAACGGAGTTCGGGAAGTCGATCAGACGGTAAGAGCGTGATCAGGACGCGTCAATCCCCTGGGTGACCCCTGTCGTGCACAACCCCCGTTCCGGCGAAGCGCTTTCCGACGTTACCGTTCGGTAGACGGCGCCCGCCCGTCCTCGACCCGGAGGTGTCCCGTATGACGTACGAGCGTTCCGCCGGGCTGGCGGAGACCGCCCGGGCGCTGGCCGACGGCGAGCTCACCTCCGTGTCCCTCGTCGAACGGACCCTGGCCCGGATCGGGGCCTCCCAGGACACCCTCAACGCCTTCCGGATCGTACGGACCGAGGCGGCCCTGGCCGAGGCCGAGGCGGCGGACCGGGACCTCGCCGCCGGGGTGCGCAAACCGCTGCTCGGCGTGCCCGTCGCCGTCAAGGACGACATGGACGTGGCAGGCGAACCGACGGCGTTCGGCTGCCGGGGGGAGTTCCCCGCGGTCGCCCGGGACGGTGAGGCGGTACGGCGGCTGCGCGCGGCCGGGGCCGTGATCGTCGGCAAGACAAACACCTGCGAGTTCGGGCAGTGGCCCTTCACCGAGGGCCCCGCCTTCGGCGCGACCCGCAACCCGTGGAGCCCGGAGCACACCCCGGGCGGCTCCTCCGGCGGCTCCGCCGCTGCCGTGGCCGCCGGTCTCGTGCCGGCCGCCCTCGGCTCCGACGGGGCCGGTTCGGTCCGCATCCCCGCCTCCTGGACCCACCTGGTCGGCATCAAGCCGCAGCGCGGCCGCGTCTCCACCTGGCCGCGCGGCGAGTCCTTCCAGGGCATCACCGTCAACGGCACGCTCGCCCGCACGGTCGCCGACGCGGCCCTGCTCCTCGACGCCGCGAGCGGCAACCACCCCCTGGACCCGCACCGGCCGCCCGCCGTCGACGCCTCCGCTGCGGTCGGCCGCGACCCCGGACGGCTGCGCATCGCACTCGCCCTGAAGCCGCCGTTCACCGCACTGCCCGCCCGGCTCCGGCCGGAGGTACGGGCGCGAGTCCTCGAACTCGCCGAGAAACTCGCCGCGTCGGGGCACATCGTCGAGGAGGCCGATCCGCCGTACGGGCAGATCGGGCTCACCTTCGTGCCGCGCGCCACGGCCGGGCTCGCCGAGCGGGTGCGGGAGGCGCCCTTCCCCGCGCTCCTCGACCGCCGCACCCGGGACGCGGCCCGGCTGGGCGGGCTGCTCGGCGGGGTGCCGCTCCGGGCGGCGCGGCGCGCGGAGGCGGTCCTGCACCGCCGTATCGGCGGCTTCTTCACGTCGTACGACGTCGTCCTCGCCCCGACCACCGCCGCTCCCCCGCCCCGTGTCGGGGCGATGCTGGAGCTGGGCGGGCTTGCCACCGACCGGGCGATGATCGCGGCCTGTCCGTACGCGTGGCCGTGGAACGTGCTGGGCTGGCCCGGGGTCAATGTCCCCGCCGGGTTCGTCGACGGCGGGCTGCCCGTCGGGGCGCAGTTGCTCGGGCCCGCGCACAGCGAGCCGCTTCTGCTGTCGCTCGCGGGGCAGTTGGAGGCGGAGCTGCGCTGGCACGAGGTGTGGCCGCCGGAACGGGCGACGGCGGATTCGCCCGCCGCGTGACGGCGCCCGCCCGTACCCTGTGACCATGGACGATGCGTCGATGGTCGGGCTCATGGGGCGGGTCACGGGGACGGTCGGGCCGGGGCTCGTCGGCGAGGTGATCGTCCGGGTACGGGGCGGTGCCGAGCACTTCCTCGCCTACCCGGCCACCGGCACGGAGCGGATCGAGCGGGGCACCGTGGTGATGGTGGTGGAGCACCTGCCGCCGAGGACGGTCTACGTACAGCCCGCCTACGACAGTTGAGCCTGCCAATGCGCAGGTGAGAGGCGTTTGTATCAAGGTTTCGACAAGGATTCCCCGGCGTCTTCACCCTGGCCTCCAAGAGGCGCACACTCCCTTCGTTCGGTGCCGAAAGGGCACCATCAAAAGGGGGCGTATGCCGATGGTTGTCGGCGTCGTTGCGGGGGTGGCAGTCGCTGCCATCGCCGTTGTGATCGGTCTGTTCAAACTGATGTGGCGTGTCGCGGAGCCCAACGAGGCACTGATCATCTCGGGGTCGAACCACAAGACCGAGGGCCTCGAGGCGGGCATGGGCTTCCGCATCGTCACCGGGCGCGGCACGCTGGTGCTGCCCGGTGTGCAGGCGGTGCGCAAGCTGTCGCTCGACCTGAACGAGACCGAACTGCATGTGGACTGCGTGACCCACCAGGGCATTCCGCTCAAGGTGCGGGGCGTGGTCATCTTCAAGGTGGGCGACGACTTCGTGTCGATCGCCAACGCGGGGCGGCGTTTCCTCGACCAGCAGAAGCTGATGTCGGAGCGGGTGCACAACGTGTTCGCCGGTCATCTGCGGTCCATCGTCGGCGGGTTGACCGTCGAGGACATGATCCGCGACCGGGAGAAGCTCACAGGGCAGACCCGGGCCGCCTGCGGCACGGAGATGGAGAAGCTGGGGCTCATCGTCGACTCCCTTCAGATCCATGAGATCGAGGACCCGACCGGGTACATCCAGAACCTGGCGATGCCGCACGCGGCGGCCGTCCAGCGCGATGCCCGTATCGCGCAGGCCGAGGCGAACCGGCTGGCCACCGAGGCCGAGCAGCAGTCGTTCGCACGGATGGCGGAGGCCACCCGGGACAGCGAGATCCTCCAGGCCGGCTACCAGGCCGAGCGGGACAAGGCGGCCGCGAAGGCGCGTCAGGCCGGTCCGCTCGCGGATGCCGGGGCCCGGCAGGAGGTCGTGGTCCAGGAGACCCGGGTCGCCGAACTCGAGGCGCACCGGCGGGAGCAGCAGCTCCAGGCGGACGTCCGCAAGCCGGCGGACGCCAAGGCCTACGAGAAGCGCACGCTCGCCGAGGCCGAGCGTGACGCGCGGATCTCCGGGGCCGAGGCCAAGGCGAAGGAGACCGAACTGGCCGCGGCGGCCGAGGCCACCCGGGTCAAGGCGGCCGCGAGTGCCGAGGCCGAGGCGACCAAGGCCCGCGGTACGGCCATGGCGGCGTCCACCCGCGCCACGGGTGAGGCGGAGGCCGCGGCGGCTCAGGCCAGGGGTCTGGCCGAGGCGGAGGCCGCGAGGGCGAAGGGTCTCGCGGAGGCGGAGGCCATCAAGGCCCGTGCCGCCGCCCTCGCCGAGAACCAGGAGGCGGTCGTCGCCCAGCAACTCGCCGAGAACTGGCCGGAGATCGTCAAGGCGGGCGCGTCCGCGTTCGGCAACGTGGACAACATGGTGGTGCTCAACGGCGCCGACGGCATGGCGGACATGTTCGCCAAGGCGCTCACCATGGGTGGCACGGGGCTGGGTCTCGCCCGTCAGCTGCTGGCGTCGATGAACCAGAACGGACAGCCCGTCAACGGCACTTCGCTGAACGGTGTCGCCACACCGCCCGTGCAGAAGGTTCCGGTGCAGGAGTAAGAGACTGGTGGCCCGGGGCCTTTGGAACAAAGGGTCCCGGGCCGCCGCTTCGTCCGTCCGGCGGACCGCACTGCTCCCCCAGTCCCGCGGACGCCATAAGGTGCCCCCGTGACTGCGTCTACCGATGAGAACGTCCCCGGCCGCTTCGGCGCCACCGCCACCACCGAGGCCGACCCGCGCGAGGTCGGTCCGGTGCGCACCGAGTACTCCCCCGCGCACGACGGCGACCCGGACCCCGGGGAGATCGTGTGGACCTGGGTGCCCTTCGAGGAGAACGACGGCCGCGGCAAGGACCGGCCCGTGCTCGTGGTCGCCCGCGAGGCGGCCGGCACCGTGCTCGCCGTCCAGCTGTCGAGCAAGCGGCACGACGGCGACCGGGAGTGGGTCGCCATCGGCAGCGGCCCCTGGGACCGCACCGGGCGGGACTCCTGGGTGGACGTCGACCGCGTCCTGCGCCTGCACGAGGAGGGCATGCGCCGAGAGGCCTGCGCCCTGGACCGGGGCCGCTTCAACCTGGTCAGGCAGCGGCTGCACGAGCGGTACGGCTGGACCTGACGGTCAGCTCCGCGCCGGCTGCCGCTCGGCGAACGCCCGTACGAACGCCTCCCGGACCACCGCGCCCGGGGTGCGGTCGAGCACCCCGAACACCACGTGCTCGAAGGCCCCCGCGAACCGGCCGCCCGGGGCGAGCAGGGTCCGGAACGCCCCCGCCACCTGCGCGGGGTCGTTCTGGAACACCCCGCAGCCCCAGGCACCCAGCACCAGGCGCCGGTAGCCCTCGGCGACGGCGACCGACAGCACCAGCTCGGCGCGCACCGCGAGGGCCCGCGGCAGCTCGGCCACCCGCTCGGGTGCCGTCCGCCGCACCACCCCGGCGTTCGGAGCGGCCGCCGTCAGGAAGCCCACGAGGGGCGCCGAGTCCAGCAGACCGCCCCGGTCGTCCCGGAAGACGGGCACGGCAGGCGAGTGGATGACCCGGTCCGAGTAGAACGGGTCGCGGTGGGCGCGGTGGTGGTCGTAGAACTCAGGGACCCGGAGCAGGCAGGTGTACAGGGCGGAAGCCCGGCACAGGGCCTCTTCCTGGGCCTGGGCACCGTTCAGGAAGCCGCCACCAGGGTTGCGTGCCGAGGCGAAGTTCAGCACCGCCACGCCCCCGGCGGGCGGGGCGGCCGGCCTTGCGGCAGAAGCCTCGCCCAGTCGACGGGCCGCCTCCAGACTGCTCTCCCCCGTGACCTCGACGAACGTGTCCACGGGAGCGCCGCCCGCCGCCGGAGCGAAATCCGGCACCTCCACCGGCCCGGGGCCGAGCATCCGTGTCCCCGCGCGCGCCGCCTCGATCTGTTCGGCCAGGAGCACCTCGCGCCCGTCCGGCGCCCGGTAGCGTCCCGCCGCGACGATCTGTTCCGTCTCCCGCGCGACACCGCGCAGCCGTGCGCTCATGGCGCCACCCCCGTGGACGCCATGACCGCACGCCGTGCGGTCTCCCCCGTCGTGCTCATGCGGGAATCGTGGGTGATGCTGGGGTGGCGGTGCAACAGAGTTTCCGACGCCCGCCACAGCCGGAAAACGCCTCGAGAACCCAGGGAGAACAGAGATCCACGGCCCCTAATGCGCGGATGTGCCCCCTTGTGCGGAACGGGAAGAAGGTTTTGGGTGGGACGAGCGTTGCCGGTCCGACCCACCTGATCCCGGGCCGGTGGCATGGTGGAATCTCAGGAGGATCCCGACATGTCCGACTCGATAGGCGACTGTACGAGCCCTCGTACATCGCTCCGCGAAGCAGAGCTCGAGGCCCTGGTCCGCGGCATCTGCTTCAAGACCGGCCCGCCCCGCCGCATCGGGGTGGAACTGGAATGGCTCGTCCACGAGCTGCGCGGCCCGCAGCTCCCCGTCACCACCGAACGACTCACGGCCGCCTACGCCGCACTGCGGACCGTGCCCCTGAAGTCGGCGCTCACCGTCGAACCGGGCGGCCAGCTGGAGCTGAGTTCCCAGCCCGCGGACTCCCTGACGGAGTGCATCGGCGCCGTCTCCGCGGACCTCGCCACCGTCCGCGCGACCCTCGCCGCACAGGGTCTCGGCATCGTCGGCTTCGGCCACGACCCCTGGCACCCGCCCCGCAGATACCTCCTCGAACCGCGCTACGACGCGATGGAGACCTGTCTGGACCGCACCGGTCCGGCGGGCCGAGCCATGATGTGCACCTCGGCCTCCGTGCAGGTCTGCGTGGACGCCGGCCACGAGGAGCCCGGCCCCCTGGGCCTGGGGCGCCGCTGGTGGCTGGCGCACCAGCTGGGCGCCGTCCTGGTGGCCGCCTTCGCGAACTCGCCCCTGGCCGTTTCCGAGCCCACTGGCTGGCTCTCCACCCGGCAGCTGCTGTGGACCGAGATCGGCAAGGGCCGGGCGGGCGGCCCCGACCTGGACGCCGACCCCCGTGCGGCCTGGGCCCGGCACGTCCTGGACGCGCCGGTGATGTGCATACGGCGGGACAGCGGCCCCTGGGACGTCCCCGAGGGGCTCACCTTCCGGCAGTGGGCCAGGTCCGGTGTGCCCCGGCAGCCGACCCGGGAGGATCTCGACTACCACGTCTCGACGCTGTTCCCGCCGGTCAGGCCGCGGGGCCATCTCGAACTGCGCATGATCGACGCGCAGCCCGGCGAGGACGGCTGGATCGTCCCGCTCGCGGTGACGGCGGCGCTCTTCGACGACCCGGAGACCGCCGAGACGGCGTACCGGGCGGTCAAGCCGCTCGCCGAGCGCACCCTGTCGCTGCCCGCCCCGCACAATCCGCTGTGGATCGACGCGGCCCGGCACGGGCTCACCGACCCGGAGCTGCGGGAGGCGGCCGTCGTGTGCTTCACGGCGGCCCTGGAGGGCCTGCCCCGACTGGGCGCGGGCCCCGAGGTCATCAGCGCCGTCGAAACGTATCTGCATCGCTATGTGATCCGGGGCCGCTGCCCCGCCGACGATCTGCTGGACCGCACCCACGGTTCGCTCGGGAAGGAAATCCGCACATGACCGACCCCACCACCGCCCCCGCGGTCGACGACCCCGAGTCCTTCCGTGAGCGGGCGGTGTCGACCCTGGTCACCGCCCGGGACCGCACGACGCTCCTCACCAGCTGCGTCGAGGAACCCGACCTGACCGCCCAGCACTCGCCGCTGATGTCGCCGCTCGTGTGGGACCTCGCCCACATCGGCAACCAGGAGGAGCAGTGGCTGCTGCGGACGGTCGGCGGGCAGGAGGCGATACGGCCCGAGATCGACGGCATCTACGACGCCTTCGAGCACCCGCGCTCCGAACGCCCCACGCTGCCCCTGCTGTCCCCCGCGGAGTCCCGGCGCTACGCGGCCGAGGTGCGCGGGCGGGTCCTCGACATCCTGGAGGGCACCGCGCTGCACGGGACCCGGCTCACCGAGGCCGGGTTCGCCTTCGGGATGATCGCGCAGCACGAACAGCAGCACGACGAGACGATGCTGATCACCCATCAGCTCCGCAAGGGCCCCGCGGCCCTGACCGCCCCGGACCCGGAGCCGGCCCCGCTGTTCACCGGCCCGGCCGAAGTCCTGGTCCCCGGCGGCCCGTTCACCATGGGCACCTCCGACGAACCGTGGGCGCTGGACAACGAACGCCCCGCGCACCGGCGGGAGGTGGACGCCTTCTGGATCGACACCACTCCGGTGACGAACGCCGAGTACCAGGCGTTCATCGCGGACGGCGGCTACGACACCGAGCGCTGGTGGGCGCCGGCCGGCTGGGCGCACATCCGGCAGCACTCCATCCACGCCCCGCTGTTCTGGAGCCGGGACGGCAAGCAGTGGCTGCGCCGGCGCTTCGGCGTCACCGAGGTCGTGCCGGCCGACGAGCCAGTCGTCCACGTGTCCTGGCACGAGGCCGACGCCTACGCCCGCTGGGCCGGACGGCGGCTGCCCACCGAGGCGGAGTGGGAGAAGGCGGCTCGCCACGACCCGGCCGGGAACCGCTCGACACGCTACCCGTGGGGCGACGCCGACCCTCGGCCCGAGCACGCCAACCTGGGCCAGCGGCACCTGCGCCCCGCCCCGGCCGGCAGCTACCCGGAGGGCGAGTCGCCGCTCGGGGTGCGGCAGTTGATCGGTGACGTGTGGGAGTGGACGGCGAGCGACTTCGAGGCCTACCCGGGGTTCCAGGCGTTCCCGTACAAGGAGTACTCGGAGGTGTTCTTCGGCCCCGACCACAAGGTGCTGCGCGGCGGCTCGTTCGCGGTGGACGCGGTCGCCTGCCGGGGCACGTTCCGCAACTGGGACTACCCGATCCGGCGGCAGATCTTCTCCGGCTTCCGCACCGCCCGTTCCGCGGAATCCGTCTGATGTGCCGTCATCTGGCCTACCTGGGACCCGGGGAGCCGCTCGGCCGGCTCCTCGTGGAGCCCCCGCACAGCCTGTACCGGCAGTCCTGGGCGCCGCGCCGACAGCGGTACGGCACGGTCAACGCCGATGGTTTCGGGGTCGGTTGGTACGCCGAGGGCGACCCGGTCCCGGCACGGTACCGGCGGGCCGGGCCCATCTGGGCCGACCTGTCGTTCGCCGACCTCGCCCGGGTGGTGCGCAGTCCGGCGATGCTGGCCGCCGTACGGGACGCGACACTGGCGGGAGCCGACGCCGAGGCCGCCGCGGCGCCGTACTCCTCCGGGCCCTGGCTGTTCAGCCACAACGGCGCGGTGAAGGGCTGGCCGGACTCCCTGGCGCCCCTGACCGGGACCCTGCCCCCGGCGGACCTGCTGTCGATGGAGGCCCGCAACGACTCGGCGTTCGTGTGGGCCCTGGTGCTGAACCGGCTGCGCGGCGGCGACGAGGAGGGACAGGCGCTCGCCGACACGGTCCTGGAGGTCGCCGAGGCGGCCCCCGGCTCCCGGCTCAACCTGCTGCTGACCAACGGCGAGTCCATCGCCGCGACCGCCTGGGGCGACACCCTCTGGTACCTCCAGCGGCCCGGCCTCGGCACGGTCGTCGCCTCCGAGCCGTACGACGACGATCCGCACTGGCAGGAGGTCCCCGACCGGACGCTGCTCGCGGCGAGCCGCACCGACGTCCTGCTGACCCCACTGAAGTCCCTGGAACCACTCAAGGAGCCCCGCACGTGAGTCCGTTCCTTCTGACCCGCACCCTGCCCGAGGACGCCACCGAGGCCGCCCTGCGCGCCGACGTCCTCAAGGGCCTGACGCACACGCCCAAGACCCTGCCGCCGAAGTGGTTCTACGACGCCCACGGCAGTGAACTCTTCGAGCGGATCACCGAGTTGCCCGAGTACTACCCGACCCGCGCCGAACGGGAGATCCTCGTCGCGCGGTCCGGTGAGATCGCCGCGGCGACCGGTGCCCGCACCCTGGTCGAGCTGGGCTCGGGCTCCTCGGAGAAGACCCGGTACCTGCTCGACGCGCTGACCGGGCTGCACACGTACGTCCCGGTCGACGTCAGCGAGAGCGCGCTCACCCAGGCCGGGCACGCGCTCATCGCCCAGCGGCCCGGGCTGAGCGTGCACGCGCTGATCGCCGACTTCACGGCCGGTCTGGCCCTGCCCGGCACGCCGGGTCCGCGCCTGCTGGCCTTCCTCGGCGGCACGATCGGCAATCTGCTGCCGGTCGAGCGCGCCGCGTTCCTCTCCTCGGTGCGCGCCCTGCTCTCGCCGGGTGACGCGCTGCTGCTCGGCACGGACCTGGTCAAGGACGAGGACGTGCTGGTCCGGGCGTACGACGACGCGGCCGGGGTGACGGCCGCGTTCAACAAGAACGTCCTGACGGTCGTCAACCGTGAACTGGACGCCGACTTCGATCCCGGCGCCTTCGACCACGTGGCCCTGTGGGACGCCGGGAACGAGTGGATCGAGATGCGGCTGCGGTCCCGCACGGACCAGACCGTGAAGGTGCCCGCGCTCGACCTGGCCGTGGACTTCGCGGAGGGCGAGGAGCTGCACACCGAGATCTCGGCGAAGTTCCGCAAGGAGGGCGTCCGCGACGAACTCTCCGCCGCCGGGCTGGAGTTGGCGCACTGGTGGACGGACGGCGAGGGCCGGTTCGCGCTGTCGCTGAGCGTGGTGCGGTAGCGGTCGGCGAGGAAGGGGACCCGCAGGTGCCGGTCGGCGACGAAGGGTGCCTGTGGGTCCCGCCGACATGGCTGGGTCCGTGTCCGACCCTGCGCGGCAAGCCACAACGCACCCGCGCCCGCCCCAACCCCCGGACCGCTCGCGTTACCGCGCGGGCTGGGGCACCGTGGAGTGACGCGTGACGCCGCTGTCACGGCGGAGAGGAGCATCCGTATGTCGAACCACACCTACCGGGTCACCGAGATCGTGGGCACCTCGCCCGACGGCGTGGACCAGGCGATCCGCAACGGCATCAGCCGCGCCTCGCAGACCTTGCGCAACCTGGACTGGTTCGAGGTGACCCAGGTGCGGGGGCAGATCGAGGACGGACAGGTCCAGCACTGGCAGGTCGGCCTCAAGGTCGGTTTCCGCCTCGAGGAATCCGACTGACGGCGCTCAGGTCCGCCCCTCCCGCTCCTGCGCCGACTTCAGCGCCGCGGAAGGGGCGGTCCAGCGTGCCCGTACGACGGAGAACCCGGCCCGTTCCGCGTCCGCGCAGACCAGTTCGTCGTCGTCGACCAGCACCCGGATCTCCCGGGTCCGCGCGAGGCGCTTGAGGGTCTCCAGCTTGGTGAGCCGGGCGGGCCGCCGGTCGTCGTTGCGCCGCATGTGCACCCGCCCCTCGGGCAGCCCCTGCGCGACGAGCCAGGCGAGCGTGTCACGGCGGCAGCGCTCGGGGCGGCCGGTGAGGTAGACGATCTCGCACTCCTCGGCACTGGCCAGCACCAGCGCGATGCCCTCCGGGATCGGCGGGTCCTCGGGCGCGGCGGCGAAGAAGGCGTCCCAGTCGCGCGGCCTGCGCTCCAGGAACCGCTGCCGGTGGGCGGTGTCGGCCAGGGTGTTGTCGAGGTCGAACACGGCGACGGGGCGCCTGTCACGGTCGGTCACAGACTCACCCTAGCCCCGGCCGCCCTCCTGCTCACCGCCGACGGTCGCCCCTGCGACCGGAGTTCCGGCCACCCCGCCCGCACCCCGTGATCGGTGCAGGCCGCATGCTTCTCCCATGTCCTCGACGCCCCGTACGTTCCTGACCGGCTCCGCCCCCTGCACGCTCGTCGTGTGCCGGGGCTGCTGCTGCGGGGACGCCCGCAAGAACCCCGGCACCGACCACGCCTGGCAGCTGGAGCTGTTGCGGGCGGGGGCCGCCGAGCACGGCTTCCAGGTCCGGACGACCGACTGCCTGGGCCCCTGCGACCAGGCGAACGTGATCGTCGTACGGCCGTCCGCCGCCGGGCGCCGGGCGGGCGCCAAGGCTGCGTGGATCGGGTTCGTGACGGACGACGAGGCCACCGAGGAGGTCGTTCGGTGGGCGGCGGCGGGCGGCCCCGGGGTCGCCGAGCCGCCGCTGACGCTGGAGCTCCAGTTCATCGAGCCGCCCCGGGAGGCGAGGGTCCGGTCCCGGCGCCGCCGCTGACTGTTAATGGGATCCATTTTCATGTAGCGTCCTCGATGCTCATCCCGGCACCGAGGAGGATCCCGTCATGGCTGTCCCCAAGCGGAAGATGTCCCGCAGCAACACCCGCCACCGCCGCTCGCAGTGGAAGGCCACCACCGCCCAGCTGGTGCCGGTCACCGTCGACGGGGTGACCCGTCTCGTCCCGCAGAACCTCGTCAAGGCGTACGAGCGCGGCCTGCTGCGCGCTCACGCCGCCGTGGCGTAGAACTCCGCGCGCACACGCAGCAGCCACGCCTCGACCGGCGTCTCGTCCGGCCGGTCGGGCAGCGCGCTGCGGGTCTCGGCGAAGGCGTGCTCGTAGTGGGCGAGCAGCGACCGCGCGCAGGAGGGATCGGCGGCGACGGAGTCCCCGAAGCGGTGGTACTCCTCGGGGTCCTCGACCCGTACGGTGAGCCGTCCGCTGGTGTACAGCTCCAGGCCCTGGTGGCAGAGCCGCTTCAGGTGCCGGGCGTGCTTGGCGGTGCGGTGGTCGCCCGCGCGGCTCTCCAGTTTCCTGAACTGCTGGGCGGCGTACCCGAGATAGGCGTCCCTGACCCGCTGCGCGCTCAGGAACGCCCCGCGCATGCCGATGAGTTCGTCACCGAGCGGGGTGCGCACCTCGTACAGCTCGTCCGGCAGCCACACCAGCTCCATCACGGTCGGGTTGCCGCCGAGGGCGAGCCGGCACCACTTCGCCGCCTCGTGCAGGGTGCGGTCCGGGGCCGTGGTCACGTGGGACTCCCGCGGCGTGTGCAGGCCGAGCAGGGACGCGGTGGGCGCGGCGAACATGCCGAGCCGGTCCGTGTCGGAGCCCTCGCGGGCGAGTCCGTACGCGGTCGAGCCGACGATGCCGGAGAGCAGGATGTTCTGGACGGTCACCCGGCCATTGTGCTGACCTGCGCGGATGCGGGTCACCCGGTTTTCCGGCGGACCGGGCCGGGAATGCCGGACTCCGTCACGCGTTGAACCCTGTGTGAGCTCCCTGATCGCCGCCACCCGCTTCTCCGTCCTCGACCGCTCCCGCACCCGCGAGGGCGGCACGAACGCGCAGGCGCTCCAGGACACCGTGCGGCTGGCGCGGGAGCTGGAGGGACTCGGCTACCACCGGTTCTGGGTCTCGGAGCACCACGGCGTGCCGGGTGTGGCGGGTTCCGCGCCGACGGTTCTCGCGGCCGCCGTGGCCTCGGCCACCGACTCGATCCGGGTCGGCACCGGCGGGGTGATGCTGCCGAACCACCAACCGCTGGTCGTCGCCGAGCAGTTCGGGGTGCTGGAGTCGCTCTTCCCCGGCCGGATCGACATGGGCCTGGGCCGCTCGGTCGGCTTCACCGACGGCGTGCGCAAGGCGCTGGGACGCGGCAAGGACGACGCCGACGACTTCGCCGCACAGCTTCAGGAGCTGCTGGGCTGGTTCCGCGGCACCTCGCCGACGCGAGTGCGGGCCCGGCCCGCGGAGGGCCTGACCGTGCCGCCCTTCGTGCTGGCCATGGGCGAGGGCGCCGGGATCGCGGCCGGCGCGGGCCTGCCGATGGTCATCGGTGACCTGAGAAACCGCGAGAAGATGCGGCGCGGCATCGACCACTACCGCGCGCACTTCCGCCCCTCCCCCTGGGCGCGGGAGCCGTACGTCGTCGTCTCCGGCACGGTCGCGGTCGCCGCCACCGAGGAGGAGGCGCGGCGCCTGCTGATCCCGGAGGCGTGGTCGATGGCGTACTCCCGCACCCACGGCACCTTCCCGCCCCTGCCGCCCGTCGAGCGCGTCGAGAGCCTCACGATGACGGCGAAGGAGCGCGGCTTCTACGAGTCGGGGCTCACGGGCCACATCGCGGGCACCGAGGAGCAGGTCGCCCACGAGCTGGAGACCGTGCTGAAGGAGACAGGGGCGCAGGAGATCCTGGTCACGACCAGCACATACGACCGCTCGGCCCTGCTGGACTCCTACCGAAGGCTGGCGTCGATCACCTCCGGTTAGAGTCGTTCTCATGTACGACCGAAGTGGCCCCCACGACCCTTACGTCCGCGTGCGCGGTGCCCGTGAGCACAATCTCCAGGGGGTGGACGTCGACGTCCCGCGGGATGTGCTGGCGGTGTTCACGGGGGTGTCCGGGTCGGGGAAGTCGTCGCTGGCGTTCGGGACGATCTACGCGGAGGCCCAGCGGCGGTACTTCGAGTCGGTGGCGCCCTACGCGCGTCGGCTGATCCACCAGGTGGGGGCGCCGAAGGTCGGGGAGATCACCGGGCTGCCGCCCGCGGTCTCGCTCCAGCAGCGGCGGGCCGCGCCGACGTCCCGTTCCTCGGTCGGCACGGTCACCAACCTCTCGAACTCCCTGCGGATGCTGTTCTCCCGCGCCGGGGACTACCCGCCGGGGGCCGAGCGGCTCGACTCGGACTCCTTCTCCCCGAACACGGCCGTCGGCGCCTGCCCGGAGTGCCACGGGCTCGGCCGGGTGCACCGGACGACCGAGCAGTCACTGGTGCCCGATCCGTCGCTGTCGATCCGGGAGGGCGCCATCGCCGCCTGGCCCGGCGCCTGGCAGGGCAAGAACCTGCGGGACATCCTCGACACGCTGGGCTACGACGTGGACCGGCCGTGGCGCGAGCTGCCCGCGGAGCAGCGGGAGTGGATCCTGTTCACGGACGAGCAGCCGGTGGTGACCGTGCACCCGGTGCGGGACGCGGACCGGATCCAACGCCCCTACCAGGGCACGTACATGAGCGCCCGCCGCTATGTCCTGAAGACCTTCGCGGACTCCAGGAGCCAGACCCTCAGGGCGAAGGCGGAGCGGTTCCTGGTCGCCTCGCCCTGCCCGGTCTGCGGCGGCAGCCGGCTGCGCCCGGAGGCCCTGGCGGTCACCTTCGCGGGCCGTACCATCGCCGACCTGGCGGCCCTGCCGCTGACCGAGCTGGCCGCCTCCCTGGTCGCCGACGGCGAACCCGCGCGGGTCCTCACCGAGGACCTCAGGTCCCGTATCGCGCCCGTGGTCGAGCTCGGTCTCGGCTACCTCAGCCTGGATCGCGCCACCCCCACCCTGTCCGCCGGCGAACTCCAACGGCTGCGCCTCGCCACCCAGTTGCGGTCCGGGCTGTTCGGAGTCGTCTACGTCCTCGACGAACCCTCCGCCGGACTGCACCCCGCGGACACCGAAGCGCTGCTCACCGTGCTGGCCCGGCTGAAGGCGGCCGGCAACTCGGTGTTCGTGGTGGAGCACCACCTGGACGTGATGCGCGGCGCGGACTGGCTGGTGGACGTCGGACCGCTGGCGGGCGAGCACGGCGGTCGGGTGCTGCACAGCGGGCCGGTGGCGGATCTCGCGGCGGTCGAGGAGTCGGCCACGGCACGGTACCTGTTCCACCGCTCACCCGCCCCGACGCGTCAAGTCCGTGAGCCCCGTGGCCACTTGAAGGTCGGCCCGGTCACCCGGCACAACCTGCGCGGGGTCACGGCCGAGTTCCCCCTGGGTGTGTTCACGGCGGTGACCGGGGTGTCGGGGTCGGGCAAGTCCACGCTGGTCGGCGAGATCACGGACGAGCCGTCCGGGGTGGGCCGGGTGGTCTCCGTCGACCAGAAGCCGATCGGCCGGACCCCGCGCTCCAACCTGGCGACCTACACGGGCCTGTTCGACGTCGTGCGCAAGGTGTTCGCCGGGACCGAGGGGGCACGCGAACGCGGCTTCGGTGTGAGCCGGTTCTCCTTCAACGTGGCGGGAGGACGCTGCGAGACCTGCCAGGGCGAGGGGTTCGTCAGTGTGGAGCTGCTCTTCCTGCCGAGCACGTACGCGCCCTGCCCGGACTGCGGCGGGGCCCGCTACAACCCCGGGACGCTCGAAGTGACCTACCGGGGGCGGACCATCGCCGAGGTGCTCGACCTCACGGTGGAGTCGGCCGCGGACTTCTTCGCGGACTCCCCGCCCGTGGCCCGCAGTCTCGCCACCCTCCTGGACGTCGGCCTCGGCTACCTGCGGCTGGGGCAGCCCGCCACCGAGCTCTCCGGCGGCGAGGCCCAGCGCATCAAGCTGGCGAGCGAACTCCAGCGCGTGCACCGCGCGCACACCGTCTACCTTCTCGACGAACCCACCACCGGACTCCACCCGGCCGATGTCGAGGTGCTGATGCGCCAGTTGCACGGCCTCGTGGACGCCGGGCACACGGTGATCGTCGTCGAGCACGACATGTCGGTCGTGGCCGGGGCGGACTGGGTGATCGACCTGGGCCCGGGCGGTGGGGACGCGGGCGGACGGATCGTGGCGACGGGGGTGCCGGAAGCGGTGGCGGGGGCTGCGGGGAGTGCCACGGCGCCCTATCTGGCGCGGGCGCTGACGCCGGGCGGCTGAGTGGCGAGCAGCGGGAGGCGGCGACGCGGACGACGGGGCCGTACGACGTCCCGGGCCGCCTGCGCGGGGAGCGGGCCGTTCTCACCGCAGGGCTCCACCGGGTGCCTCTCCGCCGTGTGTTCGCCCCACACCTGCGCCTGCGCGGTCGCGGCCAGCGTCCTTCGGTCGGTGTGGCAGCCCGGTGCCACCGGCTCCGGGACTCCCACCTCGGCCACCAGCCCCCGTGCCGACACCACCCGCCACACCGAGGTGAGCAGGGAGTCGTCCCCGATGAAGGCGGGGGCCGTGCTGGCCTCTCCCCCGCTGACCCGGTACCGCAGGCGCACCGGCTGCACCGGGACCCCGGCGTCCAGGGCCGCCTGGAACACCGCGCGGCGGAAGTGGCCCTGGGCGCGGCCGCACCAGGTGCTGCCCTCGGGGAAGACGGCCACCGCGGCGCCCCCGCGCAGTGCGCCGGCGATGCCTGCGACCGTGTCCGGGAGGGCCCGCAGCCGGTCCCGCTCGATGAACAGGGCCCCGCTGCGGGCCGTCAGCCATCCCGCCACCGGCCACCGCCGGATCTCCGACTTGGCGAGCATGCGGGCGGGGCGTACGGCGGCCAGCAGCGGGATGTCCAGCCAGGAGATGTGGTTGGCGACCAGGAGCACCCCGCCGGTGGGTACGGCGGCGCCGGACACGCGGACCCGGACGCCCGAGGCCCGCACCACCGCCCGGCACCACCACCTGACCGCGCCGGCCGGGATCAGCCGTCCGGCCGGCAGCAGCGCGATCCCGGCGAGCAGCAGGGCCGTCACGGCGAGCAGCCGCCCCGCGGCACGGGGCAGGGCCGTGACCGGCCCCGTCCGCTCCAGGCACGCCCCGGGGGTGCAGGGCGCGCTGGGCAGCCAGACGCTCATCAGGCCGGGACGAGCGAGAGGAAGTGCCGCAGATAGCGGGCGTTGACCCGGCGCATCGAGAGCAGCACGAACAGGTCGGCGACCCCGAAGTCCGGGTCGTGGGCGGGCCGGCCGCACACCCAGGCGCCGAGGCGGAGGTAGCCGCGCAGCAGCGGGGGCAGCTCGGTGTGCCCGGCGGGCGCCGCGCCCGTCGGCTCCCAGGGCAGCAGGGGCCCTACCCGGAACTCCTCGGGAGCCAGGTACTTGGAGCTCACCCGGTCCCAGGTGCCGGTCGCGAGCGCACCGCCGTCGGCGAGCGGGATCGAGCAGCAGCCGGCGAGCCATTCGTGTCCGCGGTCCACCATGTAGCGGGCGATCCCGGCCCAGATGAGGCCGATGACCGCGCCGTCACGGTGGTCGGGGTGCACGCAGGAACGGCCCACCTCGACGAGCCCGGGGCGGATCGCGTCGAGCGGCGTCAGGTCGAACTCGGCCTCGGAGTACAGGCGTCCGGCGATCGCCGCCCGCTCCGGGGGCAGCAGCCGGTAAGTGCCGACGACCTGCCCGGTCAGGGTGTCGCGGACGAGCAGGTGGTCGCAGTGGGCGTCGAAGCCGTCGATGTCGAGGCCGGGTTGCGGAGTGGTCAGGAGGGCCCCCATCTCGCCGGCGAACACGTCGTGCCGCAGCCGCTGCGCGGCCCGTACGTCGTCCTCGTCGCGGGCCAGGCCGACGGTGTAGCGGGTGGGGGCGACGCTCTGCGGGGGACGGTCCAGGGTGGAAACGCCGGTCATGGCACTCTCCAGGTCACAGGCGGAGGCGGCGAGCGGTGCCGCTGTCCCTGTTCTCCCGAGGCCGGTTGGCGCCTGCGTGACCGGTTGCCGGAGCGTGGATGTGCGGAGTCTGAACGCCTCGGACAAGGTGTCCGGGACGTCCGGCTCCACCGACGGGACGGTGTCGGGCCGATGGCCGGAGAGCGGTCAGGCGTGGTGGGGCCGGGCACGAGCACCACGCCCGGCCCCACCCGTCCGCACTGATCGGCGAACGTCTCTCAGCGCCTGGCGGCCTTCCTGGTCGCCCGGAGCCACTCCTTGTTCATGCTCGTGATGGACATCAGCGGAATCCCCTTGGGGCAGGCCGTCGCGCACTCGCCGGTCAGGGTGCAGCCGCCGAAGCCCTCCGCGTCCATCTGCTCCACCATGTCGAGGACCCTGGTCTCTCGCTCCGGCGCTCCCTGCGGGAGCACGTTCAGGTGGTTCACCTTGGCCGAGGTGAAGAGCATCGCGGCCCCGTTGGGGCAGGCCGCGACGCACGCCCCGCAGCCGATGCACTCGGCGTGCTCGAAGGCGGAGTCCGCGTCGGGCTTGGGCACCGGCGTGGCATGGGCCTCGGGAGCCGCTCCCGTGGGCGCCGTGATGTAGCCGCCGGCCTGGATGATCCGGTCGAAGGCCGACCGGTCCACGACCAGGTCCTTGATCACCGGGAAGGCGGAGGCCCGCCACGGCTCGATGTCGATCGTGTCGCCGTCGGAGAAGGACCGCATGTGCAGCTGACAGGTGGTGGTCCGCTCGGGTCCGTGCGCGTCGCCGTTGATGACCAGCGAGCACGCGCCGCAGATGCCCTCGCGGCAGTCGTGGTCGAAGGCGACGGGGTCCTCACCGCGCAGGATGAGCTCCTCGTTGAGGGTGTCCAGCATCTCCAGGAAGGACATGTCGGACGAGATGCCGTCCACCTCGTACGTGGACATCGCTCCGTCGGCGTCGGCGTTCTTCTGCCGCCAGACGCGCAGGGTGAGCTTCATGCGTAGCTCCGCTGGGTGGGGTGGACGTACTCGAAGACCAGGTCTTCCTTGTGCAGGACGGGAGCCTCGCCGGTGCCGGTGAACTCCCAGGCCGCCGCGTAGCCGAACTCGTCGTCCTTACGGGCCGCTTCACCGTCCGGGGTCTGGGACTCCTCGCGGAAGTGGCCGCCGCAGGACTCGGCGCGGTGCAGCGCGTCGAGGCACATCAGCTCGGCGAGTTCGAGGTAGTCGACGATCCGGTTCGCCTTCTCCAGCGACTGGTTGAACTCCTCGCCGGTGCCCGGCACCTTGATGCGCCGCCAGAACTCCTCACGGATCTGCGGGATGCGCTCCAGCGCCTTGCGCAGACCGGCGTCCGTGCGGGCCATCCCGCAGAACTCCCACATGATTTCACCGAGTTCGCGGTGGAAGGAGTCGGGCGTGCGGTCTCCGCCGACGGCGAGGAGCAGGTTGACGCGGTCCTCGGTCTCGGCCAACGCCTCCTGGACGGCGGGGTGTTCGTCAGTGACCGCGTCCTGGTGCGGGTTGCGGGCGAGGTAGTCGTTGATGGTCGCCGGGAGGACGAAGTAGCCGTCGGCCAGGCCCTGCATCAGTGCCGAGGCGCCGAGGCGGTTCGCCCCGTGGTCGGAGAAGTTGGCCTCGCCGATCGCGAACAGGCCGGGGATCGTGGTCTGGAGGTCGTAGTCGACCCACAGTCCGCCCATCGTGTAGTGCACGGCCGGGTAGATCCGCATCGGCACCTCGTACGGATCCTCGTCGGTGATCCGCTGGTACATGTCGAAGAGGTTGCCGTACTTGGCCTCGACGGCCGACCGTCCCATGCGCCGGACGGCGTCGGCGAAGTCGAGGTAGACGCCCTGTCCGCCGGGGCCGACCCCGCGCCCCTCGTCGCAGACGTTCTTCGCGGCGCGGGAGGCGATGTCCCGCGGGACGAGGTTGCCGAAGGAGGGGTAGATGCGCTCCAGGTAGTAGTCGCGCTCCTCCTCGGGGATCCGGTTCGGCGGCCGGTCGTCGCCCTTGGCCTTCGGCACCCAGATCCGGCCGTCGTTGCGCAGCGACTCGCTCATCAGCGTCAGCTTGGACTGGTGGTCGCCGGTGCGCGGGATGCACGTCGGATGGATCTGCGTGAAGCAGGGGTTGGCGAACAGGGCGCCCCGGCGGTGGGCCCGCCAGATCGCCGTCGCGTTGGAGTTCATGGCGTTCGTCGACAGGTAGAAGACGTTGCCGTAGCCGCCGGAGGCCAGGACCACGGCGTCCGCGAAGTACGTGTCGATGCGCCCGCTGACGAGGTCCCGCGCCACGATCCCGCGGGCCTTCCCGTCGACGACGATCAGGTCGAGCATCTCGGTGCGCGGATGCATCTCGATGTTCCCGGCGGCGATCTGCCGGCTGAGGGCCTGGTAGGCGCCGAGCAGCAGTTGCTGGCCGGTCTGGCCGCGGGCGTAGAAGGTCCGCGAGACCTGCACCCCGCCGAAGGAGCGGGTGTCGAGCAGACCGCCGTACTCCCGCGCGAAGGGGACGCCCTGCGCCACGCACTGGTCGATGATCTCGACGGAGATCTGCGCGAGCCGGTGGACGTTGGACTCACGGGCCCTGAAGTCGCCGCCCTTGACGGTGTCGTAGAACAGGCGGTGGATCGAGTCGCCGTCGTTGCGGTAGTTCTTGGCCGCGTTGATGCCGCCCTGCGCGGCGATGGAGTGGGCGCGGCGCGGCGAGTCCTGGTAGCAGAACTGGACGACGTGGTAGCCCTGTTCGGCGAGCGTGGCACCGGCCGAGCCGCCCGCGAGTCCCGTGCCGACGACAATGACGGTGTGCTTGCGCCGGTTGGCGGGGTTGACCAGCTTGGCCTCGAACCGGCGTTTGTCCCAGCGCTCGTTGACGGGACCTTGCGGGGCCTTGGTGTCGACGACGGATTCGCCGGTCACGTAGTCGGTGTACGTCATGTTCAGCTCACCACTCCGGTCATGACGCCCACGGGTACGGCGATGAAGCCGGCCGTGAGCAGCAGTGCGAGGACGTTCGCGACGGCCTTGAGGGCGCGGTCGCGGCTGCGGCTGCCGACGCCGAGGGTCTGGGCGGCACTCCAGAAGCCGTGCCGGACGTGCAGGCCGAGGGCGAACATCGCGACGATGTAGATGACGTTGCCGTACCAGGTGGAGAAGGTGTCCACGACGTTCTGGTACGGGTGGCCCTCCTGGAAGCCGCCGGAGTGCACGGTGCCGGTCGTCAGGTCGAGGATGTGCCACACGATGAACAGGGCGAGGATGATCCCGCCCCAGCGCATGGTGCGGGTCGCGTAGCTCGCCCGCGCCTTCTTGTGGACGTACTTGCCGGGCCGGGCCCGGAGGTCACGTCGGCTGAGCTGGTAGGCGGACGTGGCGTGCGCGACCACGGCGACGACGAGCACCACGCGGATCAGCCAGAGGGTCCACTCGTAGTGCATGAACGGCTCGCCGACCGTGCGCAGCCAGTGCGCGTAGTGGTTGAACTCGCCCGCGCCGAAGAAGATCTTCAGGTTGCCGATCATGTGGACGACCAGGTACAGCAGCATGATCAGCCCGCTGACGGCCATCACGGTCTTCTTGCCGACGGAGCTGTCCCACACGGTGCGTGCCATGGACGGCCGTCGGTCCGTCCGCGTTGCCAGAGCCATGGGTCAAGACGTTAGAACCGTCCGTCCCGATCGGTCCAAGACATGGTCCGGCTTGATTCCATAGTCAGCGGCTATCGTACGAGGGTGCAGTTCCAGCAGCTCCAGTACTTCGTGGCGGTCGCCGAGACCCGCCACTTCACCCGTGCCGCCGAGACGGTCCATGTCGCCCAGCCCTCGCTGTCCCAGCAGATCAGGGCGCTGGAGCGGGAGCTGGGAGCGGATCTCTTCCTGCGCGCCCGCGGCAACATCACGCTCACCGACGCGGGCGAGGCGCTGCTGCCGCTGGCCCGTCGCATCCTGGCCGACGCGGACACCGCCCGGCACGAGGTGCAGGAGCTGGTGCAGCTGCGCGGCGGCCGGATCCGGCTGGGCGCGACCCCGAGCCTGTGCACCGGTCTGCTGCCGGACGTGCTGCGTGCCTTCCACGACCGCTATCCGGGCATCCGGCTGATGATCGAGGAGGGCGGTTCCCACGACCTCGTACGGCTGCTCGCGCGCGGTGCCCTCGACCTGGCCCTGGTGGTCCTGCCGCTGCCCACGCCGTCCCCGGCGCTGACCACGGTGGAGCTGCTGCGCGAGGACCTGGTCGTGGTCTCCTCGCCGGAGGGGCCGGCGCCGGGCGGTCCCGGTCGCCGTACGGTCCGCGTCGCCGATCTGGAGAGCGCGCCCCTGGTGATGTTCCGGCACGGCTACGACCTGCGCGAACTGACCGTGGCCGCGTGCCGTGCCGAGGGGTTCGAGCCGGACTTCGCGGTGGAGGGCGGCGAGATGGACGCGGTGCTCGGCTTCGTGCGGGCGGGGCTGGGCGTGGCCGTCGTACCGCGCATGGTCGCCACACGGGCGGGCCGCGGGCTGCGGGTCACCCCTCTCGCCCGGCCGGGCCTGCACCGGACGATCGCGCTGGCCCACCGCAGCGATGTGGCTCCGCCGCGGGCGGCACGGGAGTTGCAGCGGATGCTGCTGGAGCGGTGAGCGGTCGTAGCATGAGGGTTTCCCGGACGGGGGTGGGCGGGGATGAAGCGCCGGATCGTTGCGGTGGGCGCTGCACTGCTGGTGCTGGTGGGGTGCGCCGCGTCCGGCGGACCGAAGAGCCCGGCCGTCCCGTCGTCCCGCGCCTCGGGGCCGACGGTGGAGACGACCTCGACGTCGGTCTCGGGCCCGTGGCGGGCGTGGACGGCGTCCGTCACCCGCCCGGAGGCCCACGGCAGTTGCGGCGCGACCACGCACCAGGTGGTGTGTGCGACCGACACCGGTGCACTCGTGGGGCGTTCGCGGGCCGACGGCCGGGTCACCTGGACGGTGCCCGGCGACGCCCACGCCAGGACCGCCCGGCTTCTCGTCGACGCGGCCGACGCACGGGCCGTGGCCGGGGTCGGGGGTGTGCTCCGCGCGGCGGACCTGCGGACGGGTGAGCAGGCGTGGACCCGTCGACTGCCCGCCGGCCGCGCCTACGTCGCCCTCGCCGCCACGGACGGGATCGTCTACGCCCTGCACGCACCGGAGCCCTACGTTCGCACCGGCGCCGTCCTCGACGCCGTCCGCGCTTCCGACGGCACGCCTCTCTGGCACCGGAACGTCGCCTGGAGCACCGGCGAGCCCCTCGCCGCCTTCCGGGGCCGCGTCTACACGGCCGACGGCGTCACCCGGGTCACCGCCCGCGACGCCCGCACCGGCGCCACCGTGGCGAGCAGTCCCGCGGGCGTCGAGTGCCGGCACCTCGTCACCGGCGGCCACTACCTGGTCTGCACCGGCAGCCCGTTCTCGGCCGGGGACGTCTTCCCGCCCATGCGGCGCCTGGATCCGGCGACGCTGAAAGCGCTGCCGACCCCGCGGAAAACGATCGACAAGCCCGTGCAGGGAGTGATCTCCGACGACGGGATCCTGGTGCTGTACGAGGCCGGCGCCGAGGACACCAGCGCGGGTGACTGGTACGCGTACGACCTCGTGAACGACCGCAGGCTGTGGAGCACGTACGCCACCAGGACGGACGGCGCCGGCGTGGCCGGGGGGCGGTTCGTGACCTTCACTCCCGTCAACGACTTCGCCGCGCGGGGCCGCGTGCTCACGATCGACCTGCACGCCGGCCCGCACGGCACCGGAAGCGCCGCGCCCCGCATGTCACCGGCGTACGCGCAGACCAGGGACGGTGAACATCCCCAACTCGTCGTGCCGGGCGGGGACACGGGCCACGTCGTGGTGATGGCCCGCACCCACGGTTCGCTGCGGTCGCTTCCGCTGCCCTAGGAGCCGGGCTGGGCTCAGCCCGTCGCGTCCACCAGCGCCAGCTCGTGCAGGCGCTCCGGCGGGCCCGGGCGGGCGTAGTACCAGCCCTGGGCGGTGTCGCAGCCCAGTATCCGCAACTGCTCGGCCTGGGCGCCGGTTTCGACGCCCTCGACGGTCACCGCGAGGTTCAGACCGTGGGCGAGCGAGACGATTCCCTCGACGATCTTGAGGTCGACGGGGTCGGCGGGGAACTGCTGCATGCTCTGCGTGAAGGAGCGGTCCAGCTTGAGGACGCTGACCGGGAGGCGGCGCAGGTTCGCCAGGTTCGAGTAGCCGGTGCCGAAGTCGTCCAGGGCGATGTCGACGCCCATCTCGGCGAGTCGGCGCAGCGGCTTGAGCAGGTCGTCGTCGGCGCCGATGAGGGCCGACTCGGTGACCTCCAGGCAGAGGGCGTCCGGAGCGACACCCGTGCGCTCCAGGATGTCCACGGTGTCCTGGACCAGGCCGGGGTGGGTGAGCTGGCACGGCGACAGGTTGACGTTGATCCGGAGCGGACCGCCCGCCGTGTCCTCGCCGTAGCGTTCTCGCCATTCCCGGGCCTGGCGCACCGACTGCTCCAGGACCCAGCGGCCGAGCGGCACGATCAGCCCGGTGTGCTCGGCGAGCGGGATGAACCGGTCCGGGCCGAGGACGCCGTGCTGCGGGTGCAGCCAGCGCACCAGCGCCTCGGCGCCGCGCACACTGCCGTCGCCGAGGTGGACCAGCGGCTGGTACTCGATGAAGAACTCGCCGCGTTCCAGGGCCGCCGGCAGCTGCGTGGTCAGACCGTGCCGGGTGATCGCGCGGGCGTCGGCCTCCGGGTCGGCCAGCTCGAAGCGGTTGCCGCCCGCCGACTTGGCCCGGTACATCGTGATGTCGGCGCTGCGCAGCACCTCCGCCGGGCCCCGCTCCCCCGCCGGGCCCTCGACGATGCCGATGCTGCCCCGCACGGTCAGCTCCCGGCCGTCGATGCGGACCGGGGCGAGCAGGACGTTCATGATGCGCGTGGCGAGCTCGTCGACCTCGCTCTCGGTGTCGGGGCCGGTGGTCAGCGCCACGAACTCGTCGCCGCCGAGCCGGGCCACCATCTCGCCCGGCGCGGTCGCGCAGGACTGCAACCGGTCGGCGACCTCGACGAGCAGCCGGTCGCCGGCCGCGTGGCCGAGGCTGTCGTTGATGGTCTTGAACCCGTCGAGGTCGAGGTAGCACAGGCCGAACCGCTGGCCCTCGCCGGCGCTCAGGGCCTTCTCCAGGCGCTCGAAGAACAGGGTGCGGTTGGGCAGCCCGGTGAGGGCGTCGTGGGTGGCCTCGTAGCGCAGCCGGAGGTTGAGCAGCCGGCGCTCGGTGGTGTCCTCCATGAGGGCGAGCTGGTACTGCGGGGTGCCGTCGGCGTCCCGCAGCAGGGAGACCGTCAGATTGGTCCACAGGACCGTGCCGTCGGGGCGGGAGAATGCCTTTTCGACGTGGTAGTGCTCGCGCTCGCCGCGGACGAGCTCGTCGTAGAGCGTCCAGGTCTGCGGTGCGTCCTCGGGATGGATCCACTCCCGGACGTTGCGGCCGCGCATCGTCTGGTCGGTGATGCCGAACATGCGCAGCAGCGCGTCGTTGACCTGGAGGACGTGACCGTCGAGGTCCGCGATGCCGATCCCTATGGCCGCGCCTTCGAACACCGCGCGGAAGCGGGCCTCGGTCGCGTGCAGCGCCTGGGCCACCACGCCCTGGGCCTCCAGGGCGGCCTGCGCGATGGCTTCCTGCTCGGCCAGGGTGCGCTCGCGCAGCGCCTGGGCGAATCCGGCGGCCATCGCGTGCTGGAGTCGGGCGGACCGGCTGCGCAGGTCCTCCCGGTCGCCGTCGCCGCCGCAGTACAGGACCAGATAGGCGTCGACGCAGTCCAGGGAGCGGGTCAGCGCGTCGGGGTCGGTGCAGTGCGCGGCGACGAGGGCGGCGCCCACCGCCCGGCCCTCGTCCGTGTCGACAACCCTGGCCAGCAGCGCCTGGCTCAACCGGCGTGCCAGCGGCAGCAGTTGTTCCTCGAACTCCACGCGGGTCAGCGAGGTCGAGGTCACCGGGAACACGGCCCGGCTCCAGATCGTGGCGAACCGGCGCAGTCTGTCCTCCGGCCCGTCCGGCTCCGCGCTCACGCCGTCCGCCCCACGCCGCCGAACTGCGAGAAAGCCCAGGGATCCTCTGCGTCGGGGTCCCAGTTCTCCGACTCCGGCCGCCACCGCGGCATCGGCACCAGCCCGGGTTCCACCATGTCGTACCCCTCGAAGAACCGTGCGATCTCGTTGTGCGAACGCATGATCAGCGGGTTGCGGATGTCCTTGTACACGTCCACCGCGCCCTGCACCTGCTCCTGCGACAGCGGGATCCCCTCGAACGCGGCGTGCGTCAGCACCAGCAGGCTGCCGGGCGCGAGCGCGTCGCGCAGTTCGGCCACCGCCTTGTAGGGGTCGTCCGCGTCTTCCACGAAGTGCAGTATGGCAACGAGGAGCAGCGCCACCGGACGCTTCAGGTCGAGCAGCCGCTGGACCTCGGGGCTGTCGAGGATCTCCTGCGGCTTGCGGAGGTCGGCCGCGACGACGCCCGCGTCGGGGTTCTCCGCGATGACCGCCCGGCTGTGCGCGACGGCCACCGGATCGTGGTCGACGTAGACGACGCGGGCGCCGGGGCTGGCGCTCTGGGCGACCTCGTGGACGTTGCCGAAGGTGGGGATGCCGGAGCCGATGTCGAGGAACTGGGTGATGCCCTGCTCGACCGCGAACCGCACCGCCCGCCGCATGAACGCCCGGTTCGCCTGCATGATCTTCGGCAGTCCCGGTACATGCTCCATGGCCTTGCGGGCCGCCGCCCGGTCGGCCTCGAAGTTGTGCGAACCGCCCAGGTAGAAGTCGTAGATGCGCGCCACGCTAGGCACCGAGATGTCGATGCTCCGGGGAGCCCAGGCGGGACGCTCCATGTATCTCTCCAAGGCGTAGGCGATCCGGTGTTCGAGCTGAGGCTACTGATCGCCCGCCAATGGAGCGAGTGGAAACGGAAATTGACCATCCGTTCCCGGTCACTGCCTGCGGCACGTGCCGCCGGTGCACGGCCGCCGCATCACCACGAAACGTAGGCGCCGCACTCCGGAGAGTTCCGGAGCGGGCGCCGACTCGCGGGGAGTTGGGGAGAATGACGGGAAACCGGTCCGACCCCTCCATGCGGCGCGGAGGGGTCGGACCGGTGGTCGGGCGAGGCCCTGGTGAGAGGGCCGTCACTTGTCGGAGACGCCGACCATCTCTCCGTTCGGACGGACGGCGTACCACGTGCCGCCGACGCCCTGGCCGTTGGTGTCGCCGGGCTCCTTGTCGCCCGAGAAGGTGTAGATCGGCGAGCAGTTGACCGTCTGCTGCCTCACACCGTCGCCGCGGGTGAAGTTCATGAGGCCCTTCTTCTGGACGCCCTTGGTGTCGTTCGCCTGCACCGGGCCCACGACCGGCCACTTCTCCAGGCAGGCGCCGTTGCAGTTCGAGACCGGCTTGGGCCACGCCTTGTCCTTGGCGAAGCGGTAGACCGTCATGCCGTTCTTGTCGACGACGATCTCGCCCAGGTTGGGGTCGTTGCGGGTGGACAGTCCGGGAAGGCTCGCGACGGACGCCTTCTTGCCGGTGGGCGCCAGCGCGTACCACTTGCCGCCCACGCCCTGACCGGTCAGGTCGCCGGCCTTGGTGTCCTTGGCGTAACGGTAGGCAGGCCAGCCGCCGATGGTCAGCTGCTTGCTGCCGTCGGCGCGGGTGACCTCGCCGAGCAGCGCCTTGTCGATGCCGGCACCGGCCGAGGCGTCGTCCGCGGGCACCGGCGGCCAGGCCGTCGCGCAGTCGCCGTTGCAGTTCGACTTCGGCGGCTCGGCGGTGTCCTCGTCGAAGCGGTAGAGGGTGAGGCCGGTGGCATCGGTCAGCACGTCCCCGAGCTCGGGGTTCGCGGACACCTGCAACTTGCCGGCCGAGGCCGACTGGGCGCCCAGGTTGCCCTGGCCGACCGCGGAGGTCGAGCTCGCGCTGGGGCTGGTCTCGGTGCCGGTCCCGATACCGGAGCCCAGGCCGCCGTAACCGCCCGCGGCCGCGGTGGCGCCGACATTCTGCTGGCTCCCCACGGACGAGGCGCCGCTGTCCTGACCGCACGCCGTCGTGAGGGCGAGCACCGCCGCGGCGCTTGCCACGAGTGAGGCGTTCCGCCAGGAGGTCTTCATCGTCAACTCCCCATAATTAAAAAGGGTGTTGCAGCGCCCTGCTGCGCCGCCGCACGACAATGGGTACGCATCGGGGCAGGGGTTGTGTTCAACCGTTCCGCAAATTTCTTTCCGGACGCTGTGACCACACCCTCCTCAGCCCGCACAGACGTACGCCTGATCGGACGCACGAACGTCCCGGATTCAAACATCGGGTGGCCTTTTTCCCTCCTTCGGAGCAATCTCTTCGCGCCCGCGCGTGAGGCGGCGTGACAGGCCTCATGATCTCCGTCGTGCATCGACCCGAATCGCCCCAATCTGCCTCCGCCATACGGGTGTTGGCCCTGCTGGCATTGACGTGGGCGCTCGTCGCCCCGACGGCCGGGGTGGCCGAGGCGGATGCCTGCGCCTACGCCTCCGTCGGCCCCGACGGCGCCGAGGTCGTGGCGGTCGCCGGGAGCCTGAACTGGCCCACCCTGCCGCCGTGCCCGAAACCGAAACCGCCGCCGCCCACCCCGACCCCGACTCCCCCCGAGCCTCCTTGCACTCCGACACCCTCCCCCGACCCGACGCCGACGCCGCCTCCGACCCGGAGGCCGCCGAAGCCGACCCCACCGCCGCCCCCGGCCCCCGAGCCCCCGGCGCCGAAGCCCCCGCCTCCGCCGCCCGCACCGGCCGCGCAGCCGGCCCCACCGCGGCCGCGGCCCACCCCGCCCCCCGAGCCCGCCCCGACCCCGACTCCCACCCCGACCCCGACACGGACGCCGCCGAAGCCGGCCCCGGGTCCCTCCGCGAGCCCGGTGACCTATCCGGCGTACCACCACGCGAAGGCGCCCGACCGGACCACGCACAGCACGACCTCGCCCGTGATCTACGTCCTGCTCATCACCGCGCCCGCGGTGGTCGCCGTGGCCGCCCTGCGGCCCCGCTAGTGCCGATCCTGGAGGCATCCCTTGCCGGAATGGCTTGTTCTCATCCTCGCGATGCTGGCGGCGTGCGCCGTGGTGGTCGCCATCACGCTCATCCGCCACAAGGCGGCACCCGTGGACGAGGATCCCAGCGAGACCCCGGACGTCATCGAGTACATGACGATGTGGATCGGGGTGGTCTACGCCATCGTGCTGGGTCTGGCCATCGCGGGGGTGTGGGAGGCCCGCAGCTCCGCACAGGACCACGTCCAGGCGGAGGCGCAGGCGCTGCACGAGATCTCGGAGCGGGTCCAGGTGTATCCGGCCGGTGTCCGTGACCGCATTCGGGCCGATGTCAACGCCTATGTCGGACACGTCGTCACCGTCGAGTGGAAGGAGATGGCCGACCACGACCGGACGACCGCGCGCGGCACCGAGCTGCTCGACCGGATCCGCACGGACGTCACCTCCTACCAGCCGGCGACCGACTTCGAGGCCCAGGCCTACCAGCCGCTCGTCGACCAGGTGGCCGCCGTGGACCAGGCCCGCAACGCGCGCGCGGACTCGGTCGAGCCCACCATGCCCGGGGTGGTGTGGTTCGGGCTGCTGGGCGGGGCGGCGATCACCATCGGGATGGTGTTCGCGCTCCAGATCAGGCGTACGGCGCGTGAGCTGGTCCTCGCCGGGCTGTTCTCGGCGCTGATCGCCTTCCTGCTCTTCCTGATCTGGGACTTCGACGCCCCCTACAGCCGGGGCATCACGGCCTCGGCCGAGCCGTTCCTCTCGCTCTTCCCGGGCGTCAAGGGCTGACGCTCACCACGGGCCGGTCGGGGGCGCTCGGCATGCGACACGCCGTCGGTGTCCCCTGACCGGCCCAGTGCTGTGCCCCATTCGGCGCGACCGGGATCGCGCGGACGTACACGTGTTCCTAGCGTTTCGGTCATCGAGGTGCATGTCAGACGTAGGCGGAAAAGGTCCGCAGCTGCTCCTCGGGGACCGGAGGAACCACCATGCGCGCGATACGCGTCGCTTCGGCCGCACTGCTGGGCCTGGCCGCCCTGACCTTCGCCGCACCGGCCGCCGTGGCGAAGAGCGACAACAACATCACGCCCTTCGGGTTCAGCGTGCTGCCCTCGACCGTCGCGCCGGGCGGGCAGGTGACGCTGCTGCTGGAACGGGACCACGGCGGCTGCAAGGGCTCGGCGACGGTCACCTCGGCGGTCTTCGACACCATCACCATCCCCTCGCACCGGAGCCAGGCGACGGCCGTCGTCGACTGGGACGCGCGGCCCGGGGCGGTCCACCGGGTGACCTTCACCTGTGACGGCGTCAGCGGATCCACGTCCCTGACCATCGCCGGGGTCCGGCCGGTCGAGCCCACACCGGTGCCGCTCTACCCGGGCCGGGGGGTCCAGGCCGGTGAGGGCGGCAGCCTCGCCGGGTTCGACCTCAAGCAGATCGGCATGGGCGCCGCGCTCATCGTGGGCTCGGTCGGCACGGCCTACCACCTCTCCCGCCGCCGCGGCAGCAGCGAGGACAGCGCGTGACCGCTCCCCGGCGCGCGGGGGCCTGGCCGCCCCGGCCTCCGGCCCGCGAGGAAGCCTGACTGCGCCACCCACCACACCTGAAAGGCCACGAGTCCGCCACCACACCTGAAGGCCGCGAGTCCGCCGGCAGCCCCCGCCCCACGCCTCAAAGCCCGCCGCCCCGCACTCGGAAGCGAGGCGGGGCGGAGGGGCGGTGATCTCCGAAGGGGGTGGGGATCAGCGGGCTCCGAAGGCGGCCGGGCTCAGATGTGCCGCTCCGACCTGCGGCGCATCCAGAACACGCCGCCGCCGATGACCGCCAGCGCCACGAGGCCGCCGCCGATGGCCACGTCGGTCGGGGTGGCGCCGGTGGAGCTGCTGCCACCGAGACCACCGCGGACACCGCCGATGACGGTGAAGGCCGTGGGGTTGATGACGGTGCCGTTCCGGCACACGACGCTGATGCTGTGCGACCCCGTCCGCGCGTTCTGGTTGACGGTCGCCCGTCCCGTCGCCACGTTGCCCTGCCCCACGCGCAGCGTGGTCGTCGGGAAGGCGTCCGAGCTGGCGGTGGCCGGGCCGGTGCAGTTGTTGACGGTGATGGTGAGCTGACCGCCCCGGGCGATGACGTTGGGCAGCGCGACGACGTTGCTGGGGCTCAGGTTCATGCCGTCCTTGGCGACGGCGGCCGGGGTGGCGAGACCGAGAACCGCGACGGCGGCGCCGGCGGCCGCCAGGGCACGAGTGGTACGCATGTGATCCTCCGCGGGAGACGCCCGGGGAACGGTCCCCGGTTGATCGGCGAGAAAGCGCCTCCCAGACAGACCCTCAGATGCCTTGCGCCGCCCCGCATTTCGACAATGGTCCGTCCTGGTGAGCCAACACGCCGAACGAAAAGCGCACAATCGGATATCTCCGCAGGTCACGGACCGTCAGAAAATTCCTGTTCACGGCAACTCGGATGGCGCACCACCCGCATTCGGGGGCCACCCGTTCGCCTCCGCCCCGTCGCCGGTTGCGCGCGCGGCACTTAGCGTTCTCGTATGCGCGAATGACGTGGCGACGGCCGCGTCGAGAGGGGAAGTCAATGTCTGCGTCCGAGCTGGCCGATCTGGCCGAAGTGGAGGAGCAGCGGAAGAAGCGCGCTCCCTGGGGCGTGATAGCGCTTGTTCTGCTGACCGGCCTCGCGCTCATCCGGAACGGTTCGGGGGAATTCGACGTCGGCCCGCCCCAGCCCGCCTCGGCGGCCGCGGCGGACACCCGGGCGCACGGCAGCACGTTCGGCAACTCCCCCGCCGCTCTGCCGTTCGCCGCGCCCGACCGGGTCCTGATCCCGGCGATCCGGGTGGACGCGCCGGTGCTGCCGGTCGGCCTGGACCCGGACGGCTGGGTCGCCGCACCGCCGCCGGAGGACCCGAACCTGGCCGGCTGGTTCACCGGCGCGGTCTCCCCCGGCGAGAAGGGCACCGCCGTCGTCGTCGGCCATGTCGACAACAAACAGGGCCCCGCCGTGTTCTACGGACTCGGGGCCCTCAAGAAGGGAAATCGCATCGAGATCAGGCGCAAGGACGGAAAGACGGCGATCTTCGAGATCTACGGCATCGAGGTCTTCGAGAAGAGCAATTTCCCCGGCGACCGCGTCTACGGTTCCAAGGGCACCCCGGAATTGCGGGTCATCACCTGCGGGGGCGGTTTCTCGAAGCAGAGCGGTTATGCCGGGAACGTCGTCGCGTTCGCCCGCCTGGCCGAGGTCCGCTGAGCGTTCCCCGGCCGGGCGGGCCGCGTCATCCGACAAGCGCCACCGTTACGCGTACTGCCGTCGCGGAACGGTGATGTGATAGCCCGAGTCGAGCAGCCGCGGGAGATAGTCGCGCAGCGCCCGGACACTCTGGGTGCGGTCGCCCCCGGCGTCGTGCGAGAGCACCACGACGCCGGGGGCGGCGCCGTTCTCCACCCGGCCGACGATCCTGCGGGTGCCGGGTCTGGTCCAGTCGAGGGTGTCGACCGTCCAGGCGAGGGGGTCCATGCCGAGTTCCGCGCCGAGTTGGAAGGCGGCGCGGTTCCAGGCGCCGTAGGGGGCGCGGAACCACTCGGGCCGCTCGCCGTAACCGTCCTCGATGACATCGCAGGTGCGTTCCATCTCGGAGCGGATACGGGAGCGGGTCAGCCGGGTGAGCAGCGGGTGCGACCAGGTGTGGTTGCCGACGACGTGTCCCTCGTCGGCCATCCGGGCCAGCAGGTCCTTGTTGTCCACCGCCATCTCGCCGCACACGAAGAACATCGCGCGGACGTCGTACTCGGCCAGGGTGTCCAGGATGTGCGGGGTGTAGCGGGGGTCGGGTCCGTCGTCGAAGGTCAGCACCATGGTCCGGCCGCGTCCGGACACCTTCAGCATCGGCTCGTGGCGTACGGGTGTGCGGTGGGGCGCGGCCTGCGGCGGGCCGTACCCGGTGAGGGGCTGGAGGCGGTAGGCCGAGGGCTGGAGCGGACGGGCCGCGGCCGGCGGGCCGGCGGCGGGGAGGGCCGGCCGGACCGGCTTCTCGTCGCCGATCGCCGCGAACACCCCGGCCGTACCGGCGGCTCCTGCCGCGGCGACTCCGGCCACCAGGGCCCGGCGCCGGGTGAGGACCGCCGCCTTCGTCGCCGACAGTCGTGTGAGCAACTGATCCTTCGTCATGACTCATCAGTCGCCCGGCGGAGCGCCGACGCACCTCAGCAACACCGGTGCGGCGGCACGAAAGCACCCGCCCGGCCCAGCGGAAACACCCCTGCCGGCCATGACGGCGCGTCAGGGCGGGCCCTTGGAGGGTGTGTCAGGGCAGGCCCCTGGAGGGTGTGTCGGCCCCGGCCTCGTCCCCTCCGTCGAGGCCGGGTGCCGAGGGCGGCGGCGGGTCCGGCGGCGGCCCGGTCGCGCCCGCCCCCACGGGTGCCCCGTTCGGCCGCGTCCGCACACCCGACAAGGCCGCGTCCGCACACCCGTTGTGGCCGGTACCGCCGGCCGTCCGGACCTGCGGCTTCCGATAGCCTCGCAGCCGTGACGGAACAGCATTCGCACCAGTTCGAACGGGGCACGGACGGGCCCAAGGTGATCGTGGTCGGCGTGGACGGCTCCGATTCCTCGCTCCGCGCCGCCGCGTACGCCGGAGGTCTGGCCCGGCGGCAGCACGCGCTGCTCGCCGTCGTGTACGTCCAGCCGGTGCTCGCGTCGGGCGCGGCGCTCGGTGCTCCGGTGGCCGAGACGACGGACGAGATCGCCGAGGACCTGGTCGCCCAGATCCGGCAGGCGACCGAGCAGAACAAGGGGATATTCGATGTGCGCTGGGAGTTCCACACCTTCCGTGGCGACCCCTACAGCGGGCTGACGAAGGCCGCGGACGAACTCAAGGCCGACGCGGTCGTGGTGGGCGCCTCGGAGCAGGCCGGGCACCGGATCGTCGGTTCGGTCGCGGTGCGTCTGGTGAAGGCGGGGCGGTGGCCGGTGACGGTGGTGCCGTAGCCGGGGTCGGGGCGGGGCGGGGCGGCAGCCCGGTGGGAGGTCTCCCAGGTCGGGCGCACGCAGGCCGGTTCAGGTCAGGGCCTCCTCGCGCAGCCGGTCCAGCACCTTCAGCCGGCCCTCCGTCTCGATGCGGGTGGTGGTCACGCGCTCCGGATAGCAGCGCATGAACATCCGGGTGAAGTGGGTGCCGTAGTGGATGTACTCGGTGGGGTCCGCGGTGTCGAGCGGTCGGGCCACCGCGTTGAAGGCCGGTTCGTGGAAATAGGCGAGGGTGTAGCGCTCGCGGTCGGCCAGCCGGACCTTGTGCGGGGTCGACAGGAGGGCGCCACCGGTCATGAACTGCATGATGTCGCCGGGGAAGACGGTGAGGACGGCCGGGACCGGGGTGACGTAGGTCCACGGCTCCTCGTGTTCGTGACGGCCGGCCATGGACTCGCCGGGCAGCCAGTTGCGGCCGCGTTCCTCGCCGGGGACGGGTGGCCGGACGTAGAGGCCGCCGACGTCGTCCTGGGCCGCGATGACGAGCAGGCCGTAGTCGGTGTGGGCGCCGATGCCGCGTTCGGAGCCGGCGCCGGCGGGCGGGAACCGCAGGACCCGCATGTGGTGCCAGCCGTCCGCGGTGAGCCGGGTGAAGTGGTCGGGGTCGCCCAGGCCGAGGCCGAGAGCCGTGAGCCGGAGCAGGCGGTGGCCCACCTCGCCGACGGCCGTCATGTAGTCCTTCATGGCGCGGGCGTAGCCGGGTGAGGGCCAGGGTGCCGGGCCGTGGCAGGGCCATTGGTCGATGACGCGGGGGTCGTCGGCCGGGATGTCGGGGCACACCGTGAAGATCTCCGAGCCGTCCCGCTCCCCCGCCGTCTCCTCCTCGCCGGAGGCCACGTAGCCGCTGTAGGTGAGGTCCGAGACGTACCCTGCCTTCTCCTCGAGGGGTCTGCGGCAGAAGGCCCGGGATGCCTCCAGTGCCCTGTCGGTGGCTTCCTGCTGGGCGGGGGTGGCGTGGACCTGGAAGATGCCGTCGGACTGCCAGGCGGCGACGAGCTCCCGGCCGAGGGCCCGGTCGGCGTCCGTGCCGTCGACGGCGGCCGGCAGCCGGAACGTCCGCAGGGGCGCCGGGGCCTGTGGGTCAGTGGTCATTCTGGAACCTCCGAGAACTCCGCTCAGTGGTTGCTGGGCAAACTACTCCGACCCACGAACTGAACGGCCGTTCAGTTCACTTGCTTCCGCCACGTATCTGCGCGGTGTCTTCCGCCCCAGGCGTCCCGGGGTCGTCATGATCTGCCGCCACCCGTTCTCCGAACGCGAAGAGGTGAGGCGCACGGCCCGGTTCCGGATGGGCGAGGGGGTTCTCCGCCGCAAACCGACCGAAGGCGGCGAGGAGACGGAATCCGGCGCCCGCACCGGCCTGGAACGGTCGCTCGGGCTGTGGAGGCTGACCGCAATCGGCGTAGGCGGCCTCATCGGTGCGGGCGCCTTCCCTCCGGCCGGGACGGTGGCGAACGGTACGACGGGGCCCGCAGTCCTCGTCTCCTTCCTCGCCGTGTCGTACGGCACGGCGAGGCGGTCGGCACCGGCGGAGCGTCAGAGCTCGCGCAGGAAGTCCAGCAGGATCGCGTTGAACTCCTCGGGCTTCTCCAGGTTGGGGAAGTGCGAGGTGCCCTCCACCAGGACCGAGCGGCCGTTGCGGGCGGTGTTCGCGAAGCGCTCGGCGTCGGCGAGCAGGTCCGGTGAGTCCAGTGTGCCGTTGACGGTGAGCACCGGGACGTCGATCCTGGGCACCCGGGCCCAGGTGTCCGTCATGGGCACATGCCAGTTCTGCTCGCCCGGGGTGTGCTTGGCGATGGTGTGCAGGGCCATCTCGCGCAGGTGGTCGAGGATGCGCGGGTCCAGGTCCTCCGCCGAGCGGAAGGGGCCGGCCGCGGAGCCGAGGAACACCTTCAGCCAGCCGTCGATGTCGCCCGAGTGCAGCGTCCGCTGGGACTCGGCGACGACCCGCCGGGTGGTCTCGTGGGTGTACTGGAAGTCGCTGACGGTGGCCCCGCTCAGGACGATCCCCCGGACCAGTTCCGGGTATTCCATCGCGGTGTCCCCCGCGACCGCCCCGCCCATCGAGACGCCGGCCAGGACCGCGGGGCCCGCGTCCAGGTGCCGCAGCAGACAGGCGAGGTCGTCCGCCCAGCGGAAGGGCTCGGTCGCGTTGGCGGTCCAGCCGTGGCCGCGGATGTCCACGGCGACCACGCGGTGCCCGGCGGCGAGGGCCGGGATCTGGGCCTCGAAGAGGCGGTGGTCGACATAGCCGGCGTGCAGCAGGACCACGAGGTCACCGCTTCCGGTGTCGAGGTAGGCGATGTCCCCGTCGGTGGACGGGAAGAAGGTCAGTTCCGAAGCAACCGTCATGACAACCAAGGTGTCACCTTCGGATGATTTTGACAACCTGGTTGTCATGATGACCCGGGGCATGATGAGCGGGTGAACGACATCGACGCACCCCTGCCGCCCGACGAACTCGGCCACCGCGTCTCCGAGGTGTTCGACCTCGTCGGCGCGCTCTACCGGCGCGGCCTGCGCAAGCTGGAGCAGGACGAGGCGATCGGCGGAGTGTCCGTCGGCGTGCGGTCCGTCCTCGTCCTGCTGCACAGGTACGGACCCATGACGGTTCCTCAGATGGCCCGGATCATGGCGCTGACCCGGCAGTTCGTGCAGCGCATGACCAATGACGCGATCGAGCGGGGCTGGACGGAGGCCACACCCAACCCCGCACACCAGCGGTCTTCACTGATCCGGATCACGGACGAGGGCACGGACGTCATCACCGCGATCCTGGCGCGCGAGCACGCCCTCAACCGGCAGGTCGGCGGCGGCGAGCTGACCGACGCCGAACTCCGTTCGTGCGTACGCGTGTTGAAGCAGATGCTGAAGACCTTCGACCACGTGGACATGGACTGACCTACTGCCCCATGGTGAGCCCCGCCTTCGCCGCGCCCCGGCTCAGCACCACCTCCCGGATGCGGTCGCGCACGCCGTCCAGATCGGCGCCCTGCGCGATCGCGCGGTTCAGGTTCACCACCCGCCCCGCGTCCACGTCGAACATCTGCGGCACGAACTCCGCCCTGGTGACCCGCCAGCGCCCACCCGGCCGGGCCGGCGGGGCGAAGGTGAAGCGGCCGAGGGTGGACTGGTTGCCGCGCGGGTCCTGGGCGCCCTCGTGGTTGAACATCTCGCCGGCGATCTGGTCGCCCATGCCGTAGACCACCCAGGTGCCGTTGACCTTCTCGTACGCCTGCGGGACATGCGCGTGGGTGCCGAGGATCAGGTCGATGTCGGGGCGTTGGCCGGCGCGGGCCGCGGTGAGGTCGCGGGCCAGCGCCTTCTGCTGCTCGTCGGGCGCGTCCTGCCATTCGGTGCCCCAGTGCAACGATACGACGACCACGTCGGCGCCCGCCTTCCGGGCGGCCCGGGCGTCCGCGAGGATCTTGTTCTCGTCCATCAGGTTGACCGCCCAGGGCTGCCCCTGGGGCATCGGGAATCCGTTGGTGTCGTAGGTGTAGGCGAGGTGGGCGACCTTGGCCGCCCCGGCGCGCAGCACGGTGACCGTGCGCGCCTCCGCCTCGTCGCGGGCCGATCCGGCGTGCCGTACGCCCGCGCGGTCGAGCGCGTCGAGGGTACGGCGGATGCCGTCGGCGCCGTCGTCGAGGCTGTGGTTGGAAGCGGTCGAGCAGCCGTCGTAGCCGGTGGCGGCGAGCGCCTGGGCCACCTCGGGCGGGGACTTGAAGGTCGGGTAGCCGGTGTAGTCCCCGTTCGCGCCGTAGACGGTCTCCATGTGACACAGCGCCAGATCCGCGCGGGAGACGACGGACCGGATCCCGGCCAGCATCGGGCGGAAGTCGTAGCCGTTGCCGCCCGCGTCGAAACGGGCCCGGTCGATGATCGAGCTGTGCGGCAGGACGTCGCCGGAGGCGACGAGCGTGAAGCCGCGCGGTGCGGCGGCGGCCGGGGCGGGACGCCCGGATGCCGCGTGGTCGTGCGCCTGGCAGGCCGCTCCTCCGGCGAGAAGGACGGTCAGGGCCAGGGCAACCTGCTGTCTGCGTGCAATCATCAGCTCACCCCATCGAGGTCATATTTACTGACGAATAGGTATGAACTGGCCTGTGTCCGCAAACGGCCTGACGGTCTTCTTGACCCGTCCGGGGCCGGACAGAGGGCGGAACGAACCGTTCATCGAACCGTTCGTCGACGCGATCGACCGTCCGCCGCAGATCCTTGTGCGTGGCCTGTCCCCCGGCCCCGCACTGAGGTGCCATACGGCCATGACGGCCGGGACCACGCTCACGAACGGGACGACCGCCGAGCACGAGCTCGCCGCACTGCAGCGGGAGCACGGCCGACCCCTCTTCGCGCTTCTGCTCCGGCTCAGTGACGGCGACCGGCAACGCGCCGAGGACCTCGTGCAGGAGACCCTCGTCCGCGCCTGGCAGCATCCCGAGGCGTTGCGCGCCGACGACTTCGACTCCGTACGGCCCTGGCTCCTGACGGTGGGACGGCGGCTGGCGATCGACGCACGGCGGGCCCGGCAGGCGCGTCCGGCCGAGGTCGGCGACGCGGTGCTGGAGAACGCGCGCGTGTGCGCCGACCACGCGGAGCGCGCGGCCGCCGCCCTCGACGTACGCGAGGCTGTGAAGACACTCACTCCGGAACACCGTGAAGTCCTGGTGCTGGTGTACTTCCAGGGGGCAAGTGTGGCGGAAGCCGCCGAAATCCTCGGAATCCCGCCCGGTACGGTGAAGTCCCGCGCGTACTACGCGCTGCGCGCCCTGCGCCGGGTGCTTCCGGGATACGCGGCCGACCTGCGGTGAAACCAACGGGAAAGTCAAACCTCCGTAAAGCGCCTTGCTGAGGACCCCGGTTGAGTAATCGGCTGTCCTCATCCGTGTTCCGGATGGGCCTCTCGCAGAGGCCCGGCGACGGGCGACGCGCACGCACCGGAGGAAGGCAGGCAAGGATGCTGCACAGAGGTCAACAGAGCACGGACGGCACCGGCGGCGGCGAACTCGTCGTCCCCATGGCCTGGTTGTACGCCGAGTACATCGCCGACGAGCTGCTGCGTTCAGGCGATCTGATGCCGCCGACGTCCTTCGAGTTCCGGGCCGGGCGGGACGCGCTCGCGCTGACCGTGTTCCTCGCCGACACCGAGAAGGAGCTCTCCGGCATCCAGGTGGTCTCCCAGCTGGAGAACTGGCTGTCGCTGACCGCGTACGACCAGCCGTGGCAGGACTGGGTCTGTGAACGGATGGCCGCGCTGACCGCCGACGCGGTGGCCTCCGGCGAGCCGGTGCCGGACCTGGAACTCGCGGCGTCGGCCTGGCGCTGGCTGGAGGAGACCGAACTGCTCGCCCCCGATCTCAACGCCGTTCCGGGCGGCGGGGCGGGGCTCGGTGAGGACGAGGGGCCGAAGGTCTGGACGCCCGCGTGGCAACTGGGCCTGCCGCTCGGCCACCTGGCCATCCACCTGTTCTAGGCGTTCCGGATTCTTTTCGATTCGGACCAATCCGCGGGGCCGACCGCTCCGAATCCCTTGGTCACGATTCTGCGTACGCCTTGAGTGATTCGGCGGGCTGGTGCGTACCGGTGGGAGCAACGAGTAACCCCACCCACACCCAACGGCACGAGGTTTCCGCATGAGGTCCTTGGAGAGGCATCGCGACGTCGGCGCGTACGCGCTCGGCGTGCTGGACGAGGCGGAGGCCTTCCGCTTCGAGGACCACCTCATGGAGTGCCCCCGGTGCGCGGCACACGTGACGGAGTTCGGTCCGGTGACCCGGCAGATGATGCTGTACCGCCGGGCGACGCCCCGGGTCGTGCACCCGATGGCGCAGCCGGGCCCCCAGCTGCTCAACCGGCTCCTCGGCGAGGTCGCCACCCGGCAGCGGGCGCGCCGCAGGCGGCTGGTGTTCGCCCTGGCCGCTTCGGTGGTCCTGGCCGTGGGCGGCCCCACGCTGGCCCTGACGGCCGGCGGCGACTCCTCACAGGCCGAGGCCGCCCCGCGGACCACCAGCGTCGAGGCCACCGACACCAAGTCCGGTGTGTGGGCCCAGGTCGTCACCGAGGACGAGGACTGGGGCACCGCGGTGGAGCTGAAGGTCAAGGACGAGTCCGGCCCCCGCTCCTGTCACCTCGTCGCGATCAGCCGCGACGGCACGGAGGAGACCGTGACCGGCTGGAACGCCACCGGGCACGCCTCCGGGGACAACACCATGATGGGCAGCTCCACCTTCCACGCCGACCAGATCGACCGCTACGAGGTCCGCACGGCGGGCGGCGAGCACCTGGTGACCCTCGACCCCAGCTGACGGACGCCCGGCCGGAGTGAGTTCAGGTCACTTCAGCAGCCGGGACAGTCTGCGGTCCGCGAGCGGCTTGCCGCCGGTCTGGCAGGTCGGGCAGTACTGGAGCGAGGAATCACTGAAGGAGACCTCGCGGATGGTGTCGCCGCACACGGGACAGGGTTCACCGGTGCGGCCGTGGACCCGCAGGCCCGACTTCTTCTCCGCCTTCAGACGCCCCGCCGCGACACCCCGGGAACGCTCGACCGCCTCGGTGAGGGTGGTCCGCAGCGCCTCGTGGAGCCTGCCGGTCTCCTCGGCGGTGAGGGTCGCGGTGGGCTTGAAGGGGGACATTTTCGCGGCGTGCAGGATCTCGTCGCTGTACGCGTTGCCGACCCCCGCGATCAGGCCCTGGTCGCGCAGGGCGCCCTTGATCTGCCGCCGTTCCCCCTTCAGCAGTGCCGCCAGACGGGCCTCGTCGAAGTCGTCGGCGAGGGGATCGGGGCCGAGCCGGGCGATGCCGGGGACCTCCTGCGGGTCGGCCACGACGTACACCGCGAGCCGTTTCTGGGTGCCCGCCTCCGTCAGGTCGAAGCCGGCACCGGTCTCCAGGGCCACGCGCAGGGCGAGGGGGCCCTTTCCGGGGCGGGGCATGCCGCTCGGGAGCCGGTCCTTCCAGTGCAGCCAGCCCGCCCGGGCCAGATGGGTGACGAAGTGCGGGCCGCCGTCGGTCTCCAGGTCGAGGAACTTGCCGTGGCGGTGCACGGCGACGACCTCGCGGCCCTCGACGGCGGTGGGCGGGGGGTCGTACGTCTTCAGAACGCTGATGGCGACCGGCAGCACGCGCACGATCTCGTGGCCGACCAGGTTCTCGGTGAGGAAGTCCTTGAGCGCTTCGACCTCGGGGAGTTCCGGCATACGTCCAGAGTGCCACCGGTGACGGCGGGGGTCAGGTCAGCCCCGGTCCCGTACGACGAACTCGCACCACACGCACTTGCCGCGGCCCCGCGCCTCCACGCCCCACACGTCGCTGAGCAGGTCGACCAGGAGCAGCCCGCGGCCGGAGACCCCCGACTCGCCCGCGTCCCGGCGCCGCGGCAGGGCGCTGGAGGAGTCCTCCACCTCGACGCGCATCCGCCGGTCGGGGCCGGTCAGCGCCCGCAGGGTGACGATCGCGGAGCCCTCGGTGTGCATCAGGGCGTTGGTGATCAGCTCGTCGGCGACCAGTTCGATCTCGTCGGAGCGCTCCCGCGCGCCCCAGGCGGCGACCGCGGCCCGGATCATGTGCCGGGCCTGCATGAGGGCCTCGGGGTCCCCGGACGCCACATGCTGCCGGAGCCGGCCGCCGGACTGCGAGGCGTCCGCGGCGCGGCGGCGCAGCAGGAGCAGCGCCACGTCGTCGTCACCGCCGCGTTCCTCGGCCACGTCGATGAGCTTGTCGGCGAGTTCCCACACGTCCTCGGGGCCCATGGCGATGAGTCCGGTGAGGGTCCGCATGCCGTCGTCGAGGTCGGTGCCCGGTGTTTCGACCAGTCCGTCGGTGCACAGCAGCAGGGTGTCCCCCGGTTCGAGTTCGAGGGTGGCCACGGGGTAGTCGAGCTGCCCGAACTCGGCGGACAGGCCGAGCGGCAGCCCCCCGTCCACGGTCACCCGGCGGCAGCCGCCCCCGGCCTGCCGGACGAGCGGGTCGATGTGGCCCGCCCGGACCACCTGGACCACTCCGGTGTCCAGGTCGGCCTCGGCGTACAGGCAGGTCGCGAAGCGGTCGGTGTCGAGTTCGTGGAGGAAGACGGAGGCCCGGGCCATCACGGTGGCCGGGGTGTGGCCCTCGGCGGCGTAGGCCCTCAGGACGATCCGCAGCTGGCCCATGACGGCCGCCGCGTGCGTGTCGTGGCCCTGGACGTCCCCGATGACGGCGCCGACCCGGCCGCCGGGCAGCGGGATCAGGTCGTACCAGTCGCCGCCGATGTCCCGGCCGAGCGAGCCCTCGGCGGAGGCGGCGCGGTAGCGGACGGCGACGTCGGTGCCGGGGACGCTGGGGATGGTGCGGGGCAGCATGGCCTGCTGGAGGCCGGTGGCGAGGTCCTTCTCCTGCTCGTAGAGCATGGCCCGCATCAGGCTCTGGGCGATGCTGCTGCCGAGGGCGATGAGGACGTTGCGGTCTTCGGGGGTGAAGCCGTGGCGGTCGCTGTAGAGCAGGCCCATGGCGCCGATGGGACGGGCCTCGGCGATGAGCGGGAGGTAGGCGGCGGAGGTGATGTTGAGGCCGGTGATGTGCGGCCACAGGATCGGGTAGCGGTCGGCGAACTCCTCCGGCGACTCGATGAACCGCGGGGTGAGGGTGCGAACGGCCTCGCTCATCGGGTACGGCTCGTCGATCCGGGTGATGTCGGTGCCGGGCACGAAGCTGCCGGCCGGGCCCTCGGCGATCAGCCGGATCCGGCCCGCCTCGACGAGCCCCATGACCAGGCTGGTGGCGCCGAGGTGGGTGAGGCCGTGGGTGTCCTTGAGCACGTCGATGACGTCCTGGACGGTCCGGGCGTGGGCCAGGGCGGCGGTGGTGAGCTGTACGACGTTGGTCTGGCGGCGCAGGGCCTCGTCCTGGGCGGCCTGTTCCCGGCGTGCCTCCAGCTCGCCCATCTCCTGGGTGGCGTCGCGCACGATGCCGATGATCCGGCGTGGACGGCCCGTCTCGTCCCGTCGGATGTAGCCCTGGGTGTGCGTCCAGCGCAGGGAGCCGTCGCGGCAGCGCAGCCGGAAGTAGGTGCCGTAGTTCTCGCTGCCGTCCTTGATCGCCTGGGCGACCAGGACGTCGAGCCGGTGCGCCTCGGCCCTGGGCACCCGTACGGCGAGGCTCATCGGGTTGCCGTCGTATTCGTCGGGGCGCACGTCGAAGACCTCGTGGGCCTGGGCGTCCATGTGGAGCAGACCGCTGTCGAGGTCCCAGTCGAAGCTGCCCATGCGGTTGAGCGCCAGGATCGGATCCGGGTGGGCGGGCCAGTCGTCCGGGAGTGCCAGGGCGCTCGCTCCCCGATCAACCATGGGCCCACCTTGCCAGGAATCGCCCGATTATTCGACCGGGGCGGCGAGGCTGTCGAGGACGCGCTCGTCCGGGCTGCCGGGCCGGAGGGGGCCGTCGTGGCACCTTCCCCGCGCCGCCTCGCGCAGGCGTTCGGGTTGCGCAGGCGGGAGAGGAGGTACACGGAGGGTCACCATGGGGGTCCGGCGGACAATGGAGGCAGGAGCGACACGCGTGGACTGGTTCACCGCACCCGACTACTGGCTGAGCCGGCTGGTCTTCCAGCGGGCTCTGGCCGGGCTGTACTTCGTCGCGTTCCTGACGGCGGCCCTCCAGTTCAGGGCGCTCATCGGGGAACGCGGCATGCTGCCGGTCCGGCGTTTCGTCGCCCGGGTGCCCTTCCGGAAGGCGCCGAGCCTGTTCCGACTGCACTACTCGGACCGGTTCTTCGCGGGCTGCGCGGGGACGGGCTGCGGAGTGGCCCTCGCGCTCGCGGCGGGGCTCGACTCGTGGCTGCCGCTGTGGGCCGGGATGCTGCTCTGGCTCGTGCCGTGGCTGCTGTACCTCTCGATCGTCAACGTGGGCCAGACCTGGTACGGCTTCGGCTGGGAGTCGCTGTTGCTGGAGGTCGGATTCCTCGCGGTGTTCCTCGGCAACGACGAAGTCGCCCCACCCATCGTGGTGTTGTTCCTGCTGCGCTGGATCCTGTTCCGGGTCGAGTTCGGCGCCGGGCTGATCAAGATGCGGGGTGACGCCTGCTGGCGCAAGCTCACCTGTCTCTACCACCACCACGAGACCCAGCCGATGCCGGGCCCGCTGAGCTGGTGGTTCCACCATCTCCCCCGCCCCCTGCACCGGGTGGAGGCGGCCGCGAACCACGTCACGCAACTCGCCGTGCCGTTCCTCCTGTTCGCCCCGCAGCCGATCGCCACGGCCGCCGCCTCGCTGATGATCGTGACCCAGCTGTGGCTGGTGCTCTCGGGCAACTTCGCCTGGCTGAACTGGATCACGGTCGTGCTGGCGGTACCGGCGCTGCACCTCCCGGGCGAAGCACCGGAGGTGCCCGACGCGCCGCTCTGGTACGAGGTCGTGGTCATCGCCGTCGCCGCACTTCTCCTCGGCCTGAGCTACCACCCCGTCCGCAACATGCTCTCCCGCGGACAGATCATGAACCGCTCCTTCGACCCGCTCCATCTGGTCAACACCTACGGCGCGTTCGGCAGCGTCAGCCGGATCCGCCACGAGGTGATCGTGGAGGGCACGACGGACGACGTACCGCGCCGGGACTCGGAGTGGAAGGAGTACGAGTTCAAGGGCAAGCCGGGTGATCCGCACCGCCGGCCGCGCCAGTTCGCGCCCTACCATCTGCGCCTGGACTGGATGATGTGGTTCGCGGCGCTCTCCCCCGCCTACGCCGACGCGTGGTTCGGCACCCTGGTCGAACGGCTCCTGGAGAACGACCCCGCCACCCTGCGGCTCCTGCACCGCTCCCCGTTCCCGGCCGACGCCCCGCCCCGCTACGTCCGCGCCCGCCTGTTCCGCTACCGGTTCACGACGTGGCGGGAGCGGAGGGAGACGGGGGCGTACTGGGAGCGGACGTATGTACGGGATTTCCTGCCCCCGACACGGCTGGCGGCGGTGGCTCAGAGGCCGTAGACGCGGGTGGCGGGGACGGCTCAGAGCCCGTAGACGCGAGTGGCGGTGGCGGCGAGGACCTGGTCGGCAGCGCCCGGACCGATCAGCTCCCGGGCGGTGACCAGGACATCGTCATAGGTCGCCGCCGACGTGCACACCGGCCAGTCCGAGCCGTACATCACGCGGTCCGGGCCGAAGGCGTCCAGGACCGTTTCGGCGTAGGGGCGCAGCAGCCAGCGCGGGTCCGGTTCGCCCTGGGCCTGATGGCGGACGCCCTTGAGGAAGGAGCCCTCGACGGTGAAGGTCCTCGCAGCGCGCTGTCCGCGGCGATCCGGTCCTGGTCGCGCACCGCCAGGTCCCCCACGTGGTGGCGGGCGTCCACGACCGTCACGGAAGCTCCCACACCACCGGCAGGCCGGCGGCCGCGCCCTCGTCCGAGTAGTCGTGCACCACGTCGAGGAGTTCCGCCATCCGGGCCTGCCAGGTGACGTTCACCGGCAGCTTCTCCAGTTCGGCGAGGAGACGGCCGTAGTCCTCGCACTCCAGGACGTGGAAGAGGTCGGTGCCGCTGCGCCAGATCGTCCAGGAGGAGGCCCCGGCCGCGCGGATGGCGTCGGTGAGTTCGACGGGGACCTCGCGGTGGGCGGCCTCGTACTCGTCGACGCGGTCCGCGCGGACCGTGGTGTGCAGGGCGACTCTCATGCGTGGTCCTCCAGTAGTCCGGTGTCCCGCAGTTCCTGCCAGAAGGCCTCCGGCACCGGCACCGCGAACTGGTCGGCGCAGTCGTGCACTTCGGCCGCCGAGCGGGCGCCCACCAGGACGCTCGCGACGGCCGGGTGGGCCGCGCAGAAGGCGAGGGCGGCGGCCCGCAGGCTGATGCCGTGCCGGCCGGCGATCTCCTTCATGCGCAGTGCCTTGTCCAGCAACTCGGCCGGCGCCGCGGTGTAGTTGTACGTGGCTCCCGGCTGCGGATCGGCCAGCAGACCGGAGTTGAAGGCGCCCCCGACGACCACCGACACGCCCCGCTCGACGGCCGCGGGCAGGAGTCCGCCGAGCGCGCTCCGGTCGAGCAGGGTGTAGCGGCCCGCGCACAGCACCACGTCCACGTCGGTGTCGCGGACGAAGCGGGTGAGCATCTCGACCTGGTTCATCCCGGCGCCGATCGCCCCGACCACACCCTCCGAGCGGAGCTTCTCCAGGGCCGGGTAGCCCTCCCGGAAGGCCGATTCGGCATGGTCGTCTGGGTCGTGCAGGTAGACGACGTCCACCCGGTCCAGGCCCAGCCGTTCGAGGCTCGCCTCGAGGGTGCGTCGTACGCCGTCCTCGCTGAAGTCCCAGACGCGGCGCCGTGCCGCCGGGACCGCGAAGCCGTTGGCGAGGTCGTCGCCGCCCGCACCGGAGGGCTCCAGGCGGCGGCCGACCTTGGTGGAGAGGGTGAACTCCGTGCGCGGGTACGCCTTCAGGGCCTCGCCCAGCCGCTGTTCCGACAGGCCTAGGCCGTAGTGCGGGGCGGTGTCGAAGTAGCGGATGCCGCGCTCCCAGGCGGCGGTCACCGCCTCGTGGGCCTGCTCGTCGCTCACCTCGGTGAAGAGGTTGCCGACGGCCGCCCCGCCGAAGGCCAGTCGGCTGACCGCGACTGCGCTGCGGCCGAGGGTGCTCACTGGCCCACCGGGCGCAGCCGCAGGCCCTGCATGCCGCCGTCGACGGCCAGCGAGGTGCCGGTGGTGGCGCCGGACAGGGGGCTCGCCAGGTAGGCGACGGCCCCGGCGACCTCGTCTGCCGAGACGAGTCGGCCGGTGGGCTGACGGGCCTCCAGTGCGGCGCGTTCGGCGGCCGGGTCGGCGGCGCTCGCGAGCAGGCGGCCGACCCACGGGGTGTCCACCGTGCCGGGGTTGACGCAGTTCACGCGGATGCCCTCACGGACGTGGTCGGCGGCCATCGCGAGGGTCAGGGCCTGCACGGCACCCTTGGTCGCGCTGTACAGCGCCCGCTGCGGCAGGCCCGCGGTGGCCGCGATGGAGGAGGTGTTCACGATCGCCGGGTGCGCGGACCCCCGCAGATGGGGCAGGGCGGCGCGGGTCACCCGGACCATGCCGACCACGTTGACGTCGTACACGCGGTGCCATTCCGCGTCGTCGTTGTCGGCGACGGTGCCCTGGGCGCCGATGCCCGCGTTGTTGACCAGGACGTCGAGGCCGCCGAGGTCGGCGGCGGCGGCCGCGACGGCCGCGCGCACGGATGCGTCGTCGGTGACGTCGGCGCGGTAGGCCAGCAGGGGCTTGCCGACCGAGGACGGATCCAGGTCGAGGACGGCGACCTGCGCACCGCGCGCGGCCAGGAGTTCGGCTGTGGCCCGGCCGATGCCGGAGGCCCCGCCGGTCACCAGGGCCTTGAGACCCTCGAAGTCGCTCATGCCGCCTGCCCCTTCTTCTGTGTGTCGTCGGCGAGATCTTCTGCCCAGAACGCGCCGTCCGGGAACGTGTAACGCGCGATGGACTCCGGGTACATCTCGGCGGAGAGACCGGGGGCGGTGGGTGCCGTGTAGTGGCCGTCCCTGATCACCACGGGGTCCTGGAAGTGGTCGTGCAGATGGTCGACGTACTCGATGACCCGGTCCTCGGTGGTGCCGGTGACGGCCACGTAGTCGAACATCGAGAGGTGCTGGACGAGTTCGCACAGGCCGACGCCGCCCGCGTGCGGGCAGACCGGGACGCCGAACTTGGCGGCGAGCAGCAGGACGGCGAGGTTCTCGTTGACGCCGCCGACCCGGGCCGCGTCGATCTGGACGACGTCCACGGCCCCGGCCTGGAGGAGCTGCTTGAAGACGACCCGGTTCTGGACGTGCTCGCCGGTGGCGACCTTGACCGGGGCGACGGCCCTGCGGACGGCCGCGTGGCCGAGGACGTCGTCGGGGCTGGTGGGCTCCTCGATCCAGTACGGGTCGAACTCGGCGAGGGCCCGGGTCCAGCGGATCGCCTCGTCGACGTCCCAGCGCTGGTTGGCGTCGATCGCCATGCGGATGTCGGGGCCGACGACCCGGCGGGCGACCCGGCAGCGCCGTACGTCGTCGTCCAGGTCCGCGCCGACCTTCAGCTTGATCTGCCGGAAGCCGTCGGCGACGGCCTGGGCGGCGAGCCGGGTGAGCTTCTCGTCGTCGTAGCCGAGCCAGCCGGGGGACGTGGTGTAGGCGGGGTAGCCCTTCTCGAGAAGGGTCTCGCTTCTCCGGGCTGCTCCTTCCCGGCCCCGGCGGAGAATCTCCAGCGCCTCCTCTGGGGTCAGCGCGTCCGTGAGGTACCGGAAGTCGATCTGACGGACCAGCCACTCGGGATCGCTCTCGGCGAGCAGCCGCCACAGGGGCTTGTCGGCGCGCTTGGCCGCCAGGTCCCACACGGCGTTGACGACCGCGCCGATCGCCATGTGCATCACGCCCTTCTCGGGCCCGAGCCAGCGCAGTTGACTGTCGCCGACGAGGTCGCGGTACAACGTGCCCGGGTCCGCGCACAGGTCGTCGACGGACCGTCCGACCACATGGCCGCGCAGCGCCTGGATCGCGGCGACCTGGACATCGTTGCCACGCCCGATGGTGAAGGTGAAGCCGTGCCCCTCGTGCCGGTCGGACGCGTCGGTGCGCAGCACGACGTAGGCCGCCGAGTAGTCGGGGTCCGGGTTCATCGCGTCGGAGCCGTCGAGCTCCCGCGAGGTGGGGAAGCGGATGTCGTAGGTGTCTACCGCGGTGATGCGGCCGGTGGTCGGGGACACGGAGTGCCTTTCGGTTGGGTGCGGGGGGTCAGTCCTGGGCCCGGCCCGTCGTGACACGGGCGATCATGAGGGCGACCAGGATGATTCCGCCGTAGATGGCCTGGATCCAGAAGGACGGCACCTGGGCGAGGGTGAGCAGGTTCTGTACGACACCCAGCAGGAGCACACCGGTCAGGGCGCCGAACATGGTGCCCTTGCCGCCGTCGAGGCTGATGCCGCCGATGACCGCGGCCGCGAACACGGTGAAGATCATGTTCTGGCCCTGGTTGGCGCTGATCGCGCCGACGTACCCGGTCTGCATGATGCCGCCGACGGCGGCGAGCACACCGGCGACGACGAACACGCCGAGCATCACGCGCTCGACCCGGATGCCGGCGGCGCGGGCCGCGTCGGCGTTGCCGCCGATGGCGTACAGGGCGCGGCCGACGCGGTGGTACTTGAGCACCAGGCCGGCGACGGCGAAGGCGACGGCGGCGAGCCACACCGACATCGGGATGGTCAGGAAGGTGGTGGTGGCCAGGGAGTAGAAGCTGTCCGGCATGCCGAAGAGGGTCTTGCCCTTGGTCGCGCCGACGAGCAGTCCGCGCAGCACGATCAGCATCGCGAGCGTCACGATGAACGCGTTGAGCTTGAACTTCACGACCAGGACGCCGTTGAAGGCGCCCACCACCGCGCCGGCCACGAGGACCGCCGCCAGGGCGAGGGCGGCCGGGAACTCGGACCCCCAGCCGGACTGGGCGGCCGGCAGGACGAGAAGCGCCCCGACGGCGGGCGCGATACCGACGACCGACTCCAGGGACAGGTCGAACTTGCCGGTGATCAGCACGAGGGACTCGGCCAGGACGACCATCGCAAGGGCCGCGGAGGCGCCGAGGATCGAGATCAGGTTGCGTTCGGTGAGGAACGAGTCGTTGACGAACGCGCCGAGCACCATCAGGAGCAACAGGGCAGGGACGAGGGCGAGTTCGCGGGCTCGGCGCAGCAGCACCGTCCGGGCCGTGCCGGGGGTGAGAGCGCGTGCGGGCGCGAGCGGGCGGGCCTTGGTGTCAGCCATGGTCCACTCCTTCTATGGAGGCGATCAGCTCGTGGTCGCGCCAGCCCGCCGGGTGCTCGGCGACCACGCGGCCGTGGAAGAGGACGAGTACGCGGTCGCAGCGCCGCAGGTCGTCGAGTTCGTCGGAGACGACGAGGACCGCGGTGCCGTCCTCGCGGGCGGTGTCCACGCGTGAGAGCAGGGATTCCTTCGACTTGACGTCGACGCCCGCGGTCGGGTTGATGAGGACCAGCAGCCGGGGGTCGGAGGCGAGGGCGCGGGCCATGACGACCTTCTGCGCGTTGCCGCCGGACAGGTCGGAGACGGGCTGGTCGGGTCCCTCGGCGTGGATGTCGAGGCGGTCGATGAGCTCGGTGGCGAAGCCGCGTTTGCGCTGGGTGCGCACGAAGCCTCGGCGGCCGAGCCGGTCCAGGACGCTGAGGGTGGCGTTGTCGCCGATGGTCATGCCGAAGACCAGGCCCTGGGCGTGCCGGTCGCGCGGCACGAAGCCCACGCCGGCCTTGAGCGAGGCCTGCACGTCGCCGAACGGCAGCGGCGTGCCGTCGAGTCGGGCCGTGCCGCCGGAGGGGATGTGCAGTCCGGTGAAGGTCTCGGCCAGCTCGATCTTGCCGCTGCCGCTGATGCCGGCGAGGCCGACGACCTCCCCGCGGCGGACGGTGAGGTCGATGTCCTGGTAGGCGTCGGAGGTCAGGCCACGGGCGTCGAGGAGGACGGGGGCGTCGGTCTCCCGTGCGCGCACGGCCTGTTGCTGTTCGGCGACGGTCTCGCCGGCCATCGCCTCGACCAGGGCGGCCCGGGGCATGTCGGCCACGGGCGCCGTGGTGATCCAGCGGGCGTCCCTGAGGACGGTGACGGTCTGGCACACCTCGTACACCTCCTGGAGGTGGTGCGAGATGAACAGGAAGGTGACACCGGAGTCCTGGAGCGCGCGCATCCGGTCGAAGAGCCGCTCGATCTCCCGGTTGTCGAGCTGCGCGGTCGGCTCGTCGAGGACAATGAAGCGGGCGCCGAAGCTCAACGCCCGTGCGATCTCGACCATTTGCCGGTCCTCGACCTTGAGGTCGGCGGTGCGGGCGTCCGGGTCGACGCGTACGTCCCAGGTGTCGAGGAGTTCGGCGGCCTGCGCGCGCAGCGCCCGCCAGCTGATGAGACTGCGCTTGAGGGGCTGCCGGTTGATGAAGAGGTTCTCGGCGACCGTCAACTCCGGTACGACGGTGGGTTTCTGGTAGACGCAGGCGACCTTGCTGCGCCAGGCGTCCCGGTCGGCGAGCGGGGGTGCGGGCTCGCCGTCGAAGCGGACGGTGCCCTCGTCGGGGGCCTGGAGGCCGGTGAGGATGCTGACGAGGGTGGACTTGCCCGCGCCGTTGCGGCCGACGAGGGCGTGGGACTCGCCGGGCAGGACGGTGAGCCGGCCGTCGGCGAGGGCGGTCGTGGGGCCGTACCGCTTGACGACCCCCTGGGCTTCGACGAGTGGGATGCTCATTTGACCGTGTTGCCCCACAGCTTCGGGTCGTCGACGTTGTCCTTGGTGACCAGGGGCGCGGGCAGCTGGTCCTCGAGGAGGCCGTTGGGCAGCTTGACGATCGTGGAGTCGTGGTCGGTCGGGCCGGGCTTGAAGGTCTTCCCCTCCATCGCCGCCTTGATGTAGTACATGCCGTACCGGGCGTACAGGTCGGCGGGCTGGGAGACGGTCGCGTCGATCTCGCCCTTGCGGATGGCGTCGAACTCCTGCGGGATGCCGTCGTTGGAGACGATCGCGATGTGGCCCGCGGTGCCCGCCTTCTTCAGCATCCCCTTGGACTTGAGCGTCTGGAGCGTCGGCGCGAGGTAGACGCCGCCGGCCTGCATGTAGATGCCCTTGAGGTCGGGATTGGCGTTCAGGAGGGTGCTGAGCTGCGAGGCGGCCGTGTCGGACTCCCACTTGGCGGGGATCTCCAGGACCTTCAGCTTCGGGAAGTTCTTCTTCACGCAGGCCCGGAAGGCCTCGGAGCGGTCACGGCCGTTGACGGAGGCCAGGTCGCCCATGATCTGCACGACCTTGCCGGAGGTGATGTGCTCACCGAGGTACTGGCAGGCCTTCTCGCCGTACGACACGTTGTTCGCCCGGACGACCATGGCGACCTTGCCCTTGTCGGGGGCCACGTCGACCGCGACGACCGGGACGCCCTTGCGTTCCGCCTGGTCGAGGCCGGCTTCGATGGCGGCGCTGTCCAGCGGGGCCACGACCAGGCCCTTGACTCCCTGGTTCAGCTCGTTGTTGATGTCGGTGATCTGCTGGGAGGGATCGCTGTTGGAGTTGACCGTCTTCAGCGCGTCCACCCCCTGCGACGTGGCCATCCTGGGCACGTAGTCGTTGTACGACTGCCAGAACGGCGAGGTCAGCAGCGGCAGGACCACGCCCACCTTGCCGGTGCCGCCGCCCTCACCGGTGCTGCCCGCGGTGTCCTTGGTGCTGCCGCACGCGGCGAGCGCCAGTGAGGCGCTCGCGGCCACGGCCACCGCGCCGATGATCCGGACCCTGGTGCGCTTCCCCGCTGTTCTGCCTGGCATCTGATGGCTCCTCGTTGAGCGTGGTCGAGCAGATGACGGCATATTTATCAGACCAATCAGCCTCTGCAATACCCTCCGAGGCCACTTTTTCCCGCATCTCCGCCATAGTGGTCCGACCACCCGGCCGGTTAGACTGCGGCGCATCCGGCGAGTGGAGGAATGGCGTGGACGAGACAGCCCCGCAGAAGGGCACCGTGACGCAGCGCGCCATCGAGCAGATCAAGGCGATGATCGGCGAGGGCAGGCTGGAGCCGGGCCAGCGGCTGCCGACCGAACGGGATCTGGCGGCCCAGCTGGGCATCTCGCGCAGTTCGATGCGCGAGGCGATCCGCGCGCTGACCGTCATGGGCGTGCTGGAGGCCCGGCACGGTTCGGGCATCTACGTCACCCAGCTGGAGGCCGGCGACCTGCTGGAGACCTTCGGTGTGGTCGCCGACCTGTCCCGGGGACCGCGTCTGGTGGAGCTCCTGGAGGTCCGGCGCATCCTGGAGTCGACGGCGACCGCGCTGGCCGCCGCCCGGATCACGCCCGACCAGCTGGCCGAGGTCGAGAAGCACCTCACCGCGATGAACGCCACCGAGGACCCGGAGGAGATCCTCGCCCACGACCTCGCCTTCCACCGCGAGATCGCGGGAGCGGCCGGCAACGAGACGATGGCGGCGATCCTGGACGGCCTGTCCTCCCGCACCTTCCGGGCCCGGGTCTGGCGCGGCTACCAGGAGGAGGGCGCCTTCGCCCGCACCCGGCGCGAGCACGCGGCGATCCACCGCGCCCTGGTCGCCCACGACCCGGAGGCGGCCCGGGCGGCGGCGGCCGCGCACGTGGGCGAGGTGGAGCAGTGGCTGCGGGCACAGCTCGGGGCGTGACACAGGGCCCGTGGGTGCGGGTCCTCCTCACACGGCACCTGTGCCGAACGCCCTACGGCGAACCGCGCGAGCGCTCTCGACGTGAGGTCCGCCGCACGGCAGAGTTCTCCTCACGTACTCGCCAGTAGCCCGAGGAGCGCACGTGACCAGCTGGGTCGGCCGCACCGCCGCCGAGATCGCCGCCGCCGTCCGCGAGAAGCGGGTCACCCCGCGCGAGGTGGTGGCCGAACACCTCGACCGGATCGGGAAACTGGACGGGCGCCTCGGGGCGTTCCGGGTGGTGCGGGCCGAGGCGGCGCTCGCGGAGGCCGACGAGGTGGGTTCCCGGGACGACCTCGGCGAACTGCCCCTGGCCGGGGTACCGGTGGCGGTCAAGGACAACCTCTCCGTGCGGGGCGAGAGCAACCGCGTCGGCACCGCCGCGACCCCGGACACCCCGGCCGAGGCCGACCATCTCGTGGTGGCCCGGCTGCGGGCGGCCGGCGCGGTGGTGGTGGGCCTGACGAACGTGCCGGAACTGTGCGTCTTCGGCACCACGGAGGGCGTCCACGGCACCTCCCGCAACCCGTGGGACACCTCGCGCACGGCGGGCGGCTCTTCCGGCGGCAGCGCGACCGCGGTCGCCGCCGGACTCGTCCCGCTCGCCCTCGGCAACGACGGCATGGGCTCGCTGCGCATCCCGGCGGCCAACTGCGGCCTGGTCACCCTGAAGCCGGGCTTCGGGGTGGTCCCGGCGGGCATCAGCGACGGCGACTGGTTCGGCATGTCCGAGAACGGCCCGCTCGCGACCACCGTCGAGGACGCCCGCCTGCTGCTCTCGGTCATCGCCGACACCGAGTTCGCACGCCGGGTCGCGCCCGCCGCCCTCGACGTGGCCGTGTCCCTGCGCAGCCCGCTCGCCGGGGTCACCGTCGCGGCGCCCTACAAGGACGCGGTCCGGGAGGCGGCCGGACTGCTGATCAAGGCGGGGCACCAGGTGCGGCGCGCCGACCCGCCGTACCCGATGTCGCTGGGCGTCACCTCGCTGGCCACCTGGACGGCGGGCACGTCGGTGGACGCGCAGGGGCTGGATCCGCGGCTGCTGGCCCGGCGCACCCGGGTGCACGCGGCGATCGGCCGGCGCTTCGTCGGGGGCGTGCGGACGGGGAAGGCACGGCAGGCACTGCGCGACCGGCTCGAGCCGTTCTTCGCCGAGCACGACGTCCTGCTGCTCCCGGCGCTGGCCCGCCGCTCCCCCAAGGCGGAGGCCTGGCACGAGCGGGGCTGGCTGCGCAACGTCCTCGCCAACACCGCCTACTCGCCGCTCACTCCGCCGTGGAACCTCACCGGCTGGCCGGCCATGTCGGTCCCGCTCGGCACCCTGCCCTCGGGCGCCCCCACCGCCGTACAACTGGTGGCGCGGCCCGGGTCGGAGACCGTGCTGCTGGAGGTGGCGGAGGAGCTGGAGCGACGGCAGCCGTGGCGGCGGACCGCGCCGGTCGACTGACCGGTGCCACCCGGGGCGGGGCCACATCGTTCGCCGTGCGGCCCCGCCCTCCCTGGCCTGAACTCCGTGATCACTCCTGGGCTTTCGGACCGGGAGGGGGTCCGGCACCTGTCGTACCACCAAGGCAACAGTGTGGCCGCCCGGTTGTATACCTCCGTGGCCGGCCCGCCCGTGTCAGGTGACCTCAGAGAGCCCTGTGCATGATGTGCAGGCCGACCCGGCCGTGCCGGGGGTGTTCGAAGGCGTCCGGGACGGTGCCGAGGACGGTGAAGCCGAGCGAGGTCCAGAGCCTTACGGCGGGGTTGGTCTCGACGACGGCGTTGAACACCATGCCCCGGTAGCCGTCGGCCGCGGCGGCCGCCAGGATGTGCTCGGCGAGGGCACGGCCGTAGCCGCGGCCGCTCCGGTCGGGGTCGACCATGAAGCCGGCGTTGGCGATCCGGGCCGCGGGACCGCCGTAGTTGGGGGTGACGTAGGCCGAGGCGACGATCGCGCCGGTCTCGTCCTCGACGACGAAGACGCGCTTGGCCGGGTTCATCCACAGGGCGCGGGCGGCTTCCTCGGAGGTGCCGGGGTCCCAGGCGTAGGTCTCGCCGGCGGCCACGATCCGGTGCCAGAAAGGCCAGATCCGCGGCCAGTCGTCGGCCGCGGCTTCTCTGATCAGCATGGGCGCGAGTCTTCCACGCCCATGCCGTCGGCGATCGCGAGGGTCCTGCGGTCAGTCCACGCTGGGCAGGATGTGGGGCTCGGCGAGGTCGTCCTCGTACCCCGCGAGACGGATGGGGGCGGAGCGCGCCCACACGTCGAGACTGCCGATGTCCCCGGGCCGTCGGCCCGCGCGCTCCGGGCGTTCCTTGGGGCGCTGTTCGCGATTCGTCTTCTCCGGTGTCACCGCGCACTCCTTATGTGTCGGGCTCACCCTCGGGACGGGTACCTGTCAACCTACGGTCCGGTGCCTGGACGTCCGCTCGGGTCTGGGTCGAGATCGGGTTCGGACGCGGTGGCGCCGGCAACTCAGGTGAGAGCAGGCCATGGTGAACGGCTTGTCCCGGGACGGACTGTGGGTGTGGGTGGGACCCCGTGCTGCCGTCCGTCCGCTACAGACTAACCAGATGAGCGGGGGCGCGCTCGATAGGGGCCGAAAACAAGGTGTAACCATTGCAATTCGACTGTGTTCTTTCGGCCTTTTTCCGGCCGATTTGTCATTCAATACCCCTTCCTGAAGTCACCCGTTCGGCCTAGGGATCGTCCGGGCCTGCGAGCCCCGCGGTCGCGCAGTTCAGGTCCCGTTGGCCGAATCGCAAGGCGCCCATGCTGTGCTGGCCCGTGGCAACGGCCGGCCCGGCGGGAGGTCTGACGTATGGAACTGCGCAGTGTCGACGAGCTGATGGATCTGCTGCACGCCTGCGGCAGCGAACACGCCCTGCGGACCGCCGCGCTGCTGCGTCGCAGCCGGCCCGCCGACAAGGAGCTCCAGGTGGCCGGCCTGCTGCTGGGCCTCGGACCGGCGGCCGAGGCGTTCCGCGGCCTGCTCGGCGACCGGGTCCACCGGCTGCTGCGCCACCACGGCCCCACCACCGACGACGACCTGCTCCGGCTGGCCGGCGAGGACGGCCTGACGGCCCGTTTCGACGCGGGCGTCCTGGAGGACTGGCGGGCCGTCCTGGAACTGGTCGCCGCACACAACTCCCGCCTGGAGTCTGTCGACTGACGGTTCGTCATGAGACGGTACGGCGATGACGTCGTCGTACGGACTCAACGGCAGGGCAGCCCTGGTGACCGGCGGCACCCGCGGGATCGGGTTCGAGGTCGCGCGGCAACTGGCCGAAGCCGGGGCGCTGGTGTGCGTCACGGCCAGGGACCGGGAGGACGTCCGCAGGGCCGCCGGCGAACTGGGCGGCATCGGGCTGGCGGGCAGCGTCGCCGATCCGGACCATCCGCGCGCGGCCGTGGACCTCGTCCTGCGCGAGTTCGGCCGTCTCGACGTGCTGGTCAACAACGCGGCGACGAACCAGCCGTACGGCCCCCTCATGGAGGTCGACCCGGACGCGTGGCGCGAGGCGTTCACCGTCAACGTGGAGGCTCCACTGCGGCTGGTGCGCGAGGCGTGGCGGGCATGGCTGCGGGAGCACGGCGGCTCGGTGGTGAACATCTGCACGGAGGGTGCCGCGCATGTCGGGCCGAACGTCGGCGCCTACGGCACCAGCAAGGCGGCGCTGCTGCATCTCACCCAGCAGCTGGCGGGCGAGCTGGCTCCCCGGGTGCGGGTCAACTCCGTCTCCCCCGGGCTCGTCCGCACCGAGATGGCGCGGTTCGTGTGGGAGCAGGGGCCCGTCGAGCTGCCGCTCGGGCGGATCGGCGAGCCCGAGGACGTGGCGCGGGCCGTGGTGTGGCTGGCGTCCGACGCCGCCGGGTGGATCACCGGGGCGGATCTGCTGGTGGACGGGGGCACCCGGGTGCGGGCGGCGCGCCCGGGCGGGTACGCCGTCCATGACCGGCTGCGGTCGTCCGCCCCGCCGCGCTCATGAGGGAGTCACGGGAACAGGGCGATGCCCACGAGGACGATCAGGCACACGAAGACGACGAGCGCGATCATGCCCCAGCTCCACGGGTGCCTGAGCCGGTCGGAGGCACCGCCGCGGGGCCGGTCCTCGGGGAGCTCGCGCTGGACCGGGCGGTCGCTCGCGTAGAACTCCTCGTCGGTCGGGTAACGGTTGCGCGGGTCGTCGAACGCCCGCGGATCGATGCTGTGTGGACGTGCCATGACAACTCCTGGCAGGGAACTGACCGTGGTCCGGGTTCCCCGCCGCCGTCGGCCCACACGTCAGGGCCGACGGCGGCCGCGGCTCACCACTTGCCGGGCGCGTAGTCCTTCAGGAAGACCCCGTAGACGTCCTCGCCGTCCTCGCCGCGCACGATCGGGTCGTAGACGCGGGCCGCGCCGTCGACCAGGTCGAGGGGTGCGTGGAAGCCCTCCTCGGCGAGGCGGAGCTTGTCGTAGTGGGGGCGCTCGTCGGTGATCCAGCCGGTGTCGACCGAGGTCATGAGGATGCCGTCGCTCTGGAACATCTCCTGCGCGCTGGTGCGGGTGACCATGTTCATCGCTGCCTTGGCGGCGTTGGTGTTGGGGTGGCCCGCGCCCTTGTAGCCGCGGCCGAAGACACCCTCCATCGCGGAGACGTTCACGACGTAGGCACGGCCGCTGCGCGCCTTCTTCGCCGCGTCGGCCATGGCCGGGCGCAGGGCGCTGATCAGGATGAACGGCGAGGTGTAGTTGCAGAGCTGGGTCTCCAGGAGCTCCACCGGGGAGATCTGGTCGATGGTCTGGACCCAGGTGTTGCTGTCGACGACGTCCGGGACCAGGCCGCCCGCGTCGATGGCGGTGCCGTCGAGGTGCCGGGCCACGCTGGCGTTGCCCGCGACCAGGGCGAGGTCGGCGACCTGCTGGGCGTCGATGCCGGAGATGCCGGCGGGCAGCGAGGCCAGCCCGTCGACCGCGCCGGAGCCGAAGGCGCCGATGACGTGGTGGGAGGGGAGCTCGCCGGCGGGCAGCGGGGCGCTCTCGCCCTCGACCAGGGCCGCGTACGCGGACGGCAGCCGCCGTACGGTCTGGGTCGCGTTGTTGACGAGGATGTCGAGCGGGCCAGCCTCGGCGACCTGCTCCGCGAGGGCCACGGACTGGGCCGGGTCGCGCAGGTCGATGCCGACGACCTCCAGCCGGTGCAGCCAGTCGGCGGAGTCGTCCATGGCCTTGAAGCGGCGGATGGCGTCCTTCGGGAACCGCGTGGTGATCGTGGTGTGGGCGCCGTCGCGCAGCAGCCTCAGCGCGATGTACATGCCGATCTTGGCGCGGCCGCCGGTGAGCAGGGCGCGCTTGCCGGTGAGGTCGGCGCGGACGTCGCGCTTGGCCCGGTTCAGGGCGGCGCAGTCCGGACAGAGCTGGTGGTAGAAGTAGTCGACCTCGACGTACCGGGTCTTGCAGGTGTAGCAGGAGCGGGGGCGCTGGAGTATCCCCGCGATCCTGCCCTCCTCGGTGATCGACGACGGCAGGATGCCCTCGGTCTCGTCGTCGATGCGCTGGGCGGAGCCGGTCGCCGTGGCCTCCGTGACCGCCTTGTCGTGCGCGGTCTTGGCAGCCCGGCGCTCCTGCCGGCGGCGCTGCTTGACGGTGCGGTAGATCCCGGCGGTGGCCCGGCGCACGGCGATCGCGTCGGGGTGGTCGACGTCCAGCTTGTCGAGTTCGTCGAGCACGCTCAGGCAGACGGCCAGCCGCTCCGGGTCGATGCCGGGGCCGTGCACGACCTCGTCACCGGGCTCGTGCGTGGTCGCCGAGCCGTCGTCTGTCACCGTCATCGCGCTGCCGTTTCCCTGGTCACCCGTGCGGCACCCGGGCCGCGTCCACTGGTCGAACGCGGAATTTTACTTCAGCGCCGGGCCGGGCCCGCAATCCGGAAACGATCAAGAGCCGCAGGCGGACAGGAGTCCGGCCACCTCCTCGGACAGGGACCGGGCGAGCAGGTCCAGGTCGGGCACCGCTTCCGCGTCCGCGACCAGGCCGTAGTGGACCTGTCCCCGGTACGTCGAGATCGCGACGGCGAGGGACTGGCCGCGGGCGAGCGGGGCGAAGGGGTAGACCTCCGTGACCGGGTTGCCGCCGAGCTTCAGGCCGATGCTCGGCAGGGGCACGCTGGTGACCAGGATGTCGAACCAGAGCCGGGCGCCCTGGCTGACCAGCGGGCCGCCGAGCCGGTGGCCCAGGGCCGGGACGTGGTCGGCGAGCAGGGCGACCGCGCCCGCGCCCCGGTTGGAGCCCGCGTCCTTGTTGCGGTCCATGGCCCTGCGGACCGTGTCGAGGCGGCCCAGCGGGTCGGGGTCGCAGACCGGAAGCCGTATCAGGTAGCCGGAGAGCCGGTTGCCCTGTGGGTGCGCGGTACGCGGACGGCGCTTGGAGACGGGGATCAGCGCGCGGGGTGCCACGCCCGCACTGCCGTCGCCGCGTTCGTCCAGCCAGCGGCGCAGGGCGCCCGCGACGACGGCGATCAGGACGTCGTTGACGGTGCCGCCGCGGGACTTGCGGACGTGGTGCACGTCGTCGAGGTCGACGACGACTCCCGCGGTGCGGCGGGTGCCGCTCGGCTCTGCGGTGAGCGCCTGGGAGGAGCGCACGGCCACGGAGGACAGGGCGACGCAGGCGCCGATGTCGAGGGCGCGGCCGAGATCGGAGACGGCGCCCCGGACGAGGCCCGGCAGTTTGCGGACGTCCGGCAGCAGGCTCTTGGCCGGCTCCTCGGGGCGTGGCCTGCGCTCGGGCAGGTCCATCGGGTCCAGGACGGCGGCGGCGAGCGTCAGCGCGCGCAGTCCGTCGGCCAGGGCGTGGTGGAACTTGAAGAGCACGGCGAAGGAGACACCGTCCTCGCCCGGCAGCACGTGTGCCTCCCAGGGCGGGCGGTCACGGTCGAGCGGCCGCTGCATGAGCCGGCCCGCCTCGGTGTGGAAGTCGGAGGTGGGAGCGTGCAGCAGGACGTGCCGGAGCGGGTCGAAGTCGGGGTCGGGCACGCGCGCGGCGCCCCCGAAGGCGTAGGGGAGGCCGAGCGGCCACGCGTCCCGGATGCGCATCCTCAGGCCGGGCACGGCGGCGGCCCGGACCGCGAGCAGATCGGCCGCGTGGGCGCCCGCGGTGGGTGAGTGCGCCGTGAAGACGCCGAGGGCTCCCAGGTGCATCGGGTGCTCGGCGGTTTCCATGTTCCAGAACGCCAGGTCGAGAGGGGCGAGCAGGTCTGAAGTCAATGGCTTGCCTCGCGTCGACGACGGGTGGACCAGCAGTCAATCGCCCTCCGGCGATTACGGTCAAGTACGATCAAGCTACGCACAGTTAACAGCAGGTTATCTACGGGTTTCGCCATACGCCCTGGCCGGCGACCCAGTCGGCGGCTCGTGAGGTCCGCCTCTCTCACAAAATGTCACCGTGCACCGCCGCGAGGATGTGGTCCGGGACCCCGTTGTTCTTGAGGTAGCTCAAGCATGAGTGCCGCGCACCGCAGAGGCAGAACTGACGCCTGTTGAGTTCCGCCATAAGGCGGTACACCTGTTCGCGCAGTTGCCGCGTGTTGACCGGCCGGCCGAGCTCGTCGACCACGGCCCAGCCGGTGTCCTCGTAGGCCTCACCTGCGGCGAGCTTCTCCGGGATCTGCTGATGACGGAGCTTTTTCAGCGGGAACGTGAGCGGCAGCGGCACCGGCAGGACCCTCTCGCCCGCCTCTGTCTTCGCGTCCTTCTCCACGACCTTCCGGTTGCCGGCCATCGTCCGGGTTACGGCGATCTCCAGAGTGGCGAGCCTCAGATCCAGGTACTCCCACCGCAACCCGCCGACCTCGGTCGGCCTCGGGCCGAGCGAGCCTCCCAGCGGTCCCCCTCCAGACCGAGGATGAAGTGCTGCACTCGCGCACAGACCACGGCTTCATTTTCGGACGCCTACGCTTGCCGAGCTTCTTGTCGGCCAGGCTCACGCCGTGATGGTGGCATCTCCCAACAGCCGTGCCGGGGGCGGCCATAGAGTGAGGCGCCATGCGAAGCCTGGACCGTCTGCCGAAGGCCCATCTCCATCTTCATCTCGAAGGTGCGATGCGTCCTGCCACGCTCGCGGAACTGGCGGGCGAACGTGGCGAAAGACCACCGGATTCAGGTGGCTTCACCTCGTTCGAGGACTTCGGAGCCCTGTATGGGGCCGCTGCCCGGCTGGTGCGCGAGGGCCCGCGCAGGAACCTGCTGCGGCTGGTACGCGAGGTGGTCGAGGACGCTGCCGCGGACGGAGCGGTCTGGATCGAGCCGCACCTTAACCCCCTGACCTACGAGGACGATCCGGACGCCGCACTCGACCTGCTGGACGAGGTGATAGACGAGGGCCGCCGCACGGGCGCCCGGCTGGGCGTCGGCTTCGGCATCCTGATGTTCGCCCGGCGCAACGCGGACCCGTCGCAAGCGGTCGAGACCGCCCGCCTCGCGGCAAGACGATCAGAGAACGGGGTGGTTTCCTTCGGCCTGGCCGGAGACGAGGCCCGCCATGGCCCTGAGCCGTTCGCCGAGGCGTTCGCCATCGCCCGCGATGCCGGGCTTATTCCCGCCCCGCACGCAGGGGAACTCGCCGGCCCGGCCGGCGTGCGCGCCGCACTCGACGTACTCGGCGCCCGACGGATCGCCCACGGAGTACGGGCCATCGAAGACCCGCCTCTTCTTGCCCGCCTGGCCGCGGAAGGCATCGTCCTCGACGTCTGCCCCACCTCAAACGTTGCCCTCGGGGTCGTCACCTCCCTGTCAGCGCACCCCCTACCGCTGCTGCTACAAGCAGGCGTCCAGTGCACCCTCAACGCCGACGACCCTCTGCTGTTCGGTCCGGGACTGCTGCAGGAATACGAAACAGCCCGCACCGCACTATCCCTCACCGACCACCAACTCGCCGCCGTGGCCCGCACCTCACTGGAAGCCTCCGGCGCCCCGCGCGCCACCGTGGAATACGCGCTCACCCGCATCAGTGCATGGCTGGACACGCCGAGCGAGGCAACTACACCCCCCGACCCAAGAGGCATGCCCGCCGTCGCACCATAAGGCGCCTTCTGGAAGCACCGGCCAGAGATTGCGGGACAACCTTGAGGTGCGCGGGCTCGGCTGGCTGGTCCACGGCACGGCCTGGCTGGACGACGGCGCGGACGCGGTTGACTGATCGGGCGACTTCCCGGACGAGGTAACCGCCCTGCCCCCACAGCGCGATGCAGTGGATTCGGTCGGCGAGAAGGGCGGGCGCCCCGGTCTCTGTGGCGCTGGAGGCAGGCGCTCCGGGCGGTGTCTCGAAAGTCCCGCTCAGCACCCACGGCGCCCGGCACGCACCGAACACCGCGGGCACCGCACCGGACGTTAGAAACACCCCCTAGCATCTGCGCATGCCTTTACGTCGCAGTCATGACAAACTCGCCGCCCTGCCGCGCGATCCCCGAGCCGACCAGTATCCGATGCCGACCGTGCCGTACGGCTGGTACGCCGTGCTGCGGAGCCGCGAACTGCGGCCGGGCAAGGTCGTCAGCCTGCACTATTTCGGGCGGGCGCTCATCGCCTTCCGGGGAGCCGACGGCCGGGCTGCTGTACGGGACGCGCACTGCCCGCACTACGGCGCGCATCTCGGCGCGGGCGGAAGGCTCGTGGCCGGCACGGTGGAGTGTCCGTTCCACGGGTGGCGGTTCGATGCCGACGGCCGGTGTGTGGAGGCACCGTTCGCGGTGCGCACTCCCAAGGTCTCCCTCGACGGGTTCCCGGTCCGCGAGCACAGCGGGCTGGTCTTCGTCCACGCCGGGCCGGGCGAGCCGTCGTGGGAGGTGCCGGAGATCCCCGAGACAGGATCGAAAGAGTTCGCCGCGCCCATCGATGACACCTGCCGGGCACGGATCCACATCCAGGAGATGCGCGAGAACATCGTCGATGAGTCCCACTTCCACTTCATCCACGGCCAGAGCGAGCCCCCTGTCCAGGACTGGCGGGCGGAAGGCCCGTTCGCCGAGGTCAGGGGCCGGATCTCGCGCCGCGTCCTCGGCCGGGTCATCGACAACACCTTCGACGCGTTCATGTACGGGCCCGGCGTCATGGTGGTTCGTACCCATGGCCCCGTACTGTCGGTGACCGCCGTCGCCCTCAGCACTCCCGTCGATGACCGCACCAGCGAACTGCGGATGCTGTACTACATCCGCAAACCGGCCCGGCTGCCGTTTCTCACCCCTCTGGCCAAGCTCGTCTTCCGCACGGAGGCTTTGGGCGAGGTCCGCGATGAGGTCGGAATCTGGGACCACAAAATCCACCAGGCGCGCCCGGTCCTGCTTCCGCACGAGAAGGGCATCAAGGCGCTGCGCCGCTGGTACGCGCAGTTCTATCCGGCCAACTGACAGATCGGTCGATCGATCGCTGTCTCTCTAACCCATTTCAGGGCCAAGATCGACTTTCGCAACGGACCCCAGGCGCGGCGGCATTCCGCGCGCCACCCGGCGGTCTTCTCATGGCGGATCTGTGTGCCGACGAGGGGCGTCGTGTAGCCGGCTGTGTGGACACGGGGGCAGGCCAGTTAGAGGTAGGACGCGGCGAGGTGGTCTCGCTCGCGGAACTCAGCTGCGACGTGACGCCCCAGGTGCTCGCCACCACAGCTGCCAACAGGGAATCCGCTCCCGAACTCGCTCAGGTACTCGCTGATCTTCTTCCGACGTTGATACATCCGGTGGTGGGCGCTCCTGTGTTTCGGGACCCGCTCACCGCCGTTTCACAGGCATGGATCGATGAGGTGGGACACAAGTGGCGGATGCGATCGGCCGCCGGTTACAGCACAGCGCTCAGCCGCCGGGGGTCCGCTTGAGGTAGGTGGCCGTCTCGGTGAAGCCCAGTCGGCGGTAGAAGGCGGCGGCCCTGCGCGTCGGCACGCACACCTCCGCGTCGGCGGCCCGCTCGGCGGCCTCCAGCGCCGCGCGGACCAGCCGTGAGCCGAGCCCACGGCCGCGCCGGTCCGCTGCGACGGTGAGTTCCAGGAGTTCGAGGACCGTGCCCCCGGCGAACAACGTGGGCACCCGGACGGCGTACACGTACCCGACCACGCGCCCGCCCTCCTCGGCCGCCAGGAACTCGGCCCTGCCGGCCGCCGCGGATGCGAGGACCGCGGGGAAGGTGACCGACGTGAAGCGGCCCGGTTCCGGGACGTGGCTCGTGGTGAAGGCGCGGAGCAGGCGGAGGACGTCGTCCGCGTCGGCCTGCCCCACCGCGCGGACCGTCACCTCGCTGCTGCTCCGCATCCGCCTATGACACCAGCTGGCCCTTCCCCAGGGCGATCACCCCGCCCTTGGACACCGTGTACAGCTCCGCGTCCCGCTCCGGGTTCACTCCGATCGTGGCGCCCGGCGGGACCTCGACGTTCTTGTCGATGACCGCGCCCCGGACCACCGCACCCCGGCCGATCTTGACGTTGTCGTGCAGCACCGAGCCCTGGACCACCGCGCCCGGGTCGACCAGGACGCCGGGCGACAGGACAGAGCGGGTGACCTGGCCGCGGATGAGGCAGCCGGCGCTGATGATGGACTCGCTCGCGATGCCGCCCGCGTTGAACCGGGCCGGGGAGAGCTGGCCGGAGTGGGTGTAGATGGGCCACTGCCGGTTGTAGAGGTTGAAGGCGGGGCGCTCGGCGATCAGGTCCATGTGGGCGTCGTAGTAGGCGTCCATGGTGCCCACGTCCCGCCAGTAGCCGCGGTCGCGGCTGGTCTCGCCGGGGACGTGGTTGGCGCTGAAGTCGTAGAGCTGGGCCTCGCCGCGGTCGGTGAGCTGCGGGAGGATCGAGCCGCCCATGTCGTGGACGGAGTTCTCGTCCTCGTAGTCCCGCTGGAGCGCCTCGATCAGGGCCTTGGTGGTGAAGATGTAGTTGCCCATCGAGGCGAACACGGTCTCCGGGTCGTCCGCGAGACCGGGCGGATCGGCGGGCTTCTCCAGGAAGCGCTCCACCGTGAGGCCGTCCGAGCCCGGGGAGATCACCCCGAACGACGAGGACTCCGAGCGCGGGACCCGGATCCCGGCCACCGTGACGCCCGCACCGGACTCGATGTGCTGCGTGAGCATCTGGCGCGGGTCCATCCGGTACACGTGGTCGGCGCCGAAGACCGCGACGTACTCCGGCCGCTCGTCGTAGATCAGGTTCAGGGACTGGAGGATCGCGTCCGCGCTGCCCAGGTACCAGCGCGGACCGAGGCGCTGCTGGGCGGGCACCGGCGTGATGTAGTTGCCGAGCAGGCTCGACATCCGCCAGGTGGTGGTGATGTGCCGGTCCAGCGAGTGCGACTTGTACTGCGTGAGCACGCAGATGCGCAGGATGTCGCCGTTGACGAGGTTGGAGAGCACGAAGTCGACGAGGCGGTACGTGCCTCCGAACGTGACCGCCGGTTTCGCGCGGTCAGTGGTCAGGGGCATGAGGCGTTTGCCTTCTCCGCCCGCCAGTACGATGCCGAGCACCGAAGGTCCACCACGACGCATGGCCGCTCCCCTCACCCTGGTTTGAACCATGCCTGCCCTTGTGCGGGGCTTAGTACGCCTGTTTGACGATCTCCTCGTAGAGCCGGACCGTGCGCCGGGCGACGGCGTCCCAGCCGAACTCGCCCACCGCGCGCTCCCGGCCCGCCTCGCCCATCCGGCGGGCCGTCTCCGGATCTCCGATCACGGAGTCGAGTGCCCGCGCGAGGGCCGGCTCGAACGCGTCGTCGACAGGAACGAGCAGACCGGTCCTTCCATCGTCCACGACCTCGGGGATCCCGCCGACCTGTGAGGCGACCACGGGGGTCCCGCAGGCCATCGCCTCCAGGTTGACGATCCCCAGGGGTTCGTACACCGAGGGGCAGACGAACACGGCGGCATGGGTGAGGAGCTGGATCACCTCGGGGCGCGGCAGCATCTGCGGGATCCAGTGCACACCCTCGCGGACCCGGCTCAGCTCCTCGAAGAGCTCGCGGAACTCCCGGTCGATCTCGGGCGTGTCCGGGGCGCCCGCACACAGCACGACCTGCGCCGCCGGGTCGATGTCCCGTACCGCGCGCAGCAGGTGCGGCACGCCCTTCTGGCGGGTGATGCGGCCGACGAACAGCACGAAGGGACGGTCGCGGTCCAGCCCTATGCGGTCCAGTACGTCGGTGCCGTGGTCCGGCCGGTACAGGGCGGTGTCGATGCCGTTGTGCACGATGTGGACCTTGGCCGGATCCAGCTCCGGGTAGCAGCCGAGGATGTCCTCGCGCATCGCCCCGGACACGGCGATCACCGCGTCGGCGGTCTCGATCGCGGTGCGCTCCGCCCAGCTGGACAGGGCGTACCCGCCGCCGAGCTGTTCGGCCTTCCAGGGCCGCAGCGGCTCCAGGGAGTGGGCGGTCATCACGTGCGGGATGCCGTGCAGCAGCTTGCCGAGGTGACCGGCGAGGTTCGCGTACCAAGTGTGCGAGTGGACCAGTTCACGGTCCTCGAGGCCGGCCGCCATGGACAGGTCCACGGAGAAGGTGCGCAGCGCGTCGTTGGCGGCGTCCAGCCCGGACCAGGGCCGGTGCCGGATCACGCCGTCGGCGCGGCCCTCGCCCCAGCAGTGCACGTCCAGGTCGACGAGGGACCTCAACTCCCGGGCGAGGAACTCGACATGGACACCCGCGCCGCCGTACACGTCCGGCGGGTACTCCCGGGTCAGCAGGCCCACTCGCACCCGGAACCCCCTGTCTTTGCGGCTGGTCGGCTTTCATGGTCACCCAGATGTGCCGCGCGGGGAAGAGCGCGGGGCTCGTGTGAAGCAACAGTCACCGCACACGCCGCCTCCCGGCAACCTGTAGTACAGACAGCAGCTGCGCCGGCGGAGGGTGCGGGGGTCGAGGGTGCCTTCGAGCAGCGGATGGGCGAGGAGCTCGGCCGCGAGGGCGCGGGCGCCGGTGCCGTGGGGGCCCAGCTGCCGGACGGCTCCGACGAGCGCCGAGGCCGCGTTGCCCCACAGCAGTCCGCCGGCCGGCCGGTACGGGGTGCGCAGGGCGGCCGCGAGGGGTTCGAGGTGGCCGTGCAGGACGACGTCGGCGAGGGTCCGTGCGTCGCCCGGCAGGGACTCCCCCAGTCCCTGGGGAGCGAGCCGGAGGTCGTCGGGCGCGCTGCCGTCGGGGTCCCAGAGCAGGCGCCCGGGCGACAGGTCGGGAATCCGGCCGTAGACCACCGCGCAGCCCAGCGCCACGGACCACAGTCGGGCCGCGAGGCCCAGGTGGGCGATGGAGGCCGCGATCCGGGGCTCGGGGGCGTCCAGGGCGTCGGCGACCTTCCGGATACGAAAAGTCAGCACATTTCCGTAAACATCCGACGACACGTTCTCGTAGACTTGTGCGAGGGTCGGCAGCGCCGGGCGCGGGGTCGCGGCGGGGTCGCCGATCGTGCGTAGGACGAAGAAGGCGCCGAGCGGTCGCAGCGCCGCGAGTTCCGGGTCGAGGTCCACGACCAGCAGTAGTACCAAGGCCCCTAGGGGTACCCAGCAGGGGCCCTCCACCCCGTGTCACCCGCCCAGGGGAGGACACGGACCGTTTTGTACTCCATCGGCAGTAGGACCCATTGCCTGCTCAGGTACGACGACGGGAAGAACTTTTACGGGCATCGTGTTGGTCATGGAAGACGACCGTTCGTCGCGCCGGGCACACCGCCCACGCCTCACGCAGAGGAGCTGCTCATGAGTGCCCTCGCGTTGTCCGTGCTTCTGTCCCTCGTCTCCGCCGTCGCCTACGCGGGCGGCGCGATCGTGCAGGAGCAGGTCGCCGTGTCGCACCCCGACGAGCAGTACGCGCCGCTGCGCCGGCCGAGCTGGTGGGCGGCGGTCGCGCTGAACGGCCTGGGCGGACTGCTGCACGTGGTGGCGCTCGCGTACGGTCCCCTGAGCCTGGTCCAGCCGCTGGGCGCCCTGACGATCGTGTTCGCGCTGCCGATGGCCGCGCTGTTCGTGGGCCGCAGGGCCGGGGCCACCGCCTGGCGGGGCGCGATCATGGCGACGGTCGGTCTGGCCGGTCTGCTCTCCCTGGTGGGCGCGTCCGACGCGCAGTCGCTGGGCACCACCCAGCGGGTGTTCGCCGCGCTGGTCACGGCCGCCGCGGTGGTCGCGCTGATGATCGCGGGCCGGGCCGCGCACCGGCACCCGGTGGTGCGCAGTGTGCTGCTGGCGACCGCGTCGGGCATAGCGTTCGGCATGTCCTCGGTGTTCACCAAGACGGTCGCCGTGGACTGGAGCGGCGGCATCGCGACGGCGGACCTGCCCTCGCTGGCCGCGATCGGCGCGCTGGCCACGGCCGGTCTGATGCTGTCGCAGGCCTCCTACCGCGGTGCGGGCCTCGCGGCGCCGCTGGCCACCCTGACGGTCGTGAACCCGGTGGTGGCGGCCGCGGTCGGCATCACGATGTTCGGCGAGACCTTCCGCTACGGCACCACCGGCACCGCGCTCGCCCTGAGCTGCGGTGTGGTGGCGGCCGGCGGTCTGATCCTGCTCACCACGGAGCGGATCCAGCGCACCCACGCCGAGGCGGAGCCCGTGGCGGCCGGGCAGGACAAGGTGTTCCTGCCCGCGCCCGCCGAGTCACCGGCGGAGGCACCGGCCGACGCGCTGGTGCGCGAGGGCGTGCTCGTCGAACAGGTCGCCGCCCTGCGCGAGGAGCTGCTCGTGCCGGCCCCCGCGGCCCCGAAGGCGGTCCTGGCGGACGGCCCGTCGGGCGGGCATCCGGTGCCGGGCGCCGAACCGCCGACGTACTACGGCCCGTTCTACGGCGCCGCATACATCCCGGTGCCCGTGCTCGACCGGCACCGCACCCGGGTCAAATCCTGACGCCGCCGGCCCGGAGGTACGCCACCGGGTCGATGTCGGAACCGAAGCCGGGCCCGCTGCGCACCTCGAAGTGCAGATGCGGGCCCGTGCTGTTGCCGGTGGACCCGGAGCGGCCGATGCGCTGTCCGGCGCCGACCGTCTGCCCGGCCTTCACGGAGATCGCGGACAGGTGGGCGTACTGGGTGTAGCGGCCGTCGCCGTGCCGGATGACCACCTGGTAGCCGAAGGAGCCGCCCCAGCCGGAGGCGACCACCTTGCCGGCCGCGACCGCCTTCACCGTGGTCCCGGTGGGCACCGCGAAGTCGACACCGGTGTGGTAGCCCTTCGACCAGGCGGAACCCGCCTTGTGGTAGGGGGTTCCGAGGGAGGCGTTCACAGGGGCGACCAGCCCGGTGCCGTGCGCCTTCTCCTCGGTCTTCTCCCTCTTCTCCGTGGTCCGCGAGGGGGACGCCTTCGAGGGGGACGCCTTCTTGGAGGACGTCTTCTTGGAGGAGACGGGGTCGGCGGTGGTGGTCGTACCGGCGGGGGCCCGCAGCTTCAGCCGCTGCCCGGGCAGGATGAGGTCGGGATCGGCCCCGACGGTCTGCCGGTTGGTGTCGTAGAGCTGCCGCCAGCCGCCGCGGACCTTGTGGGCGTCGGCGATCCCGGAGAGCGAGTCGCCGCGGACCACGGTGTACATCCGGGCGGTACCGGCGCGGGACTGCGGGGTGGTCTGCGGCCGGACGTCGCGCACGGCGGCCGACGTCTCGCCGAGGGGCTCGATGTCCGGGGTGCCGCCGCCCCGGGTCAGCCCGGCCCGCACCGAGCACGTCGGCCAGGCGCCCGGCCCCTGTCCGTCCAGCACCTTCTCGGCCACCGCGATCTGCTGCTCCTTGGTGGCCAGATCCGCACGGGCCGCGTAGCGCGTGCCGCCGTACGCCTCCCAGGTGGACCGGGTGAACTGGAGCCCGCCGTAGTAGCCGTTGCCGGTGTTGATGCTCCAGTTGTTGCTGGACTCGCACGCGGCGACCTTGTTCCAGGTGTCCACGTCGGCCGCGTGGGCCGTGCCGGTGCCGATGAGCGGGACCGCGATCCCGACCCCGCCCGCCGTGACGGTGAGCGAGGCGCGGTTGATCCTGTTGGGCTGGTACCGGCGGTGCCGGCCTCGTACGGCCATGGAGGCCTCCCCCTACGACATGGGTCCTGCGCCAGGAGGGGCAAAAGTAAGCGCGGCGAACAGGCCATGACAAGACGGCAACCAGCCGAGCCGCGGCTCAAGCGGGCGGCTTCCCCGCCGAGTTGGGAGACGGCTGAGGCGGGTGGGGGGTTCCGTGCGTATGTGCCTGCGTAACGCTGCACACCCCGGACGTGCGCACGCCGTACCGGCACGTCAGGATGGCCAGGGTCGATACTGGTCGGACGACCGGCACCACCGATAACGGATGCTTTAGGAGCCACACCGTATGAGCACTACAGCGCAGATCGGCGTCACGGGCCTCGCGGTCATGGGCCGCAACCTGGCCCGCAACTTCGCCCGCAACGGCTATACGGTCGCCCTGCACAACCGGACCGCGTCGCGTACGCACGCCCTGGTCGAGGAGTTCGGGAGCGAGGGCGACTTCATCGCGGCCGAGACCGCCAAGGAGTTCGTGGCGGCCCTGGAGCGGCCGCGCCGGCTGGTCATCATGGTGAAGGCCGGGGAGCCGACCGACGCGGTGATCCAGGAGTTCGCACCGCTGCTCGAGCCCGGCGACATGATCATCGACGGCGGCAACGCCCACTTCGCGGACACCCGGCGCCGGGAGCGTGAACTGCGGGAGCAGGGCATCCACTTCGTCGGCATGGGCGTCTCCGGCGGCGAGGAGGGCGCGCTCAACGGCCCGAGCATCATGCCGGGCGGCCCGAAGGAGTCGTACGACTCGCTCGGCCCGATGCTGGAGAAGATCTCCGCGAAGGCGGCGGACGGCTCGCCGTGCGTGACCCACGTCGGTCCCGACGGGGCCGGGCACTTCGTGAAGATGGTGCACAACGGCATCGAGTACGCCGACATGCAGCTGATCGGCGAGGCGTACCAGCTGCTGCGCGATGTCGCCGGGTACTCCCCCGCCCAGATCGCCGACATCTTCCGCACCTGGAACACGGGTCGGCTCGACTCGTACCTGATCGAGATCACCGCCGAGGTGCTCTCCCACGTGGACGCGGCGACCGGCAAGCCGTTCGTGGACGTCGTGGTGGACCAGGCCGAGCAGAAGGGCACGGGCCGCTGGACCGTGCAGATCGCGCTGGACCTGGGTGTCCCGGTCTCCGGTATCGCGGAGGCCGTCTTCGCGCGCTCGCTGTCCGGCCACGCGGAGCTGCGGGAGGCGTCCCGTGGACTCGCCGGGCCCAAGGCGTCGCCCCTGTCCGAGTCCGAGGCGGGTGCCTTCGCGGACCGGGTCGAGCAGGCGCTGTACGCCTCGAAGATCGTGTCGTACACGCAGGGCTTCCACGAGATCGCGGCCGCGCGTGAGGAGTACGACTGGGACATCGACCTGGGCGCCGTCTCCGCGATCTGGCGCGGTGGCTGCATCATCCGGGCGGCCTTCCTGGACCGGATCCGCTCGGCGTACGACACCCGCGCGGACCTGCCGAGCCTGCTCTCCGACGACACGTTCGCGCAGGAGATCGCCGACGCGCAGGACGACTGGCGTGACGTGATCATCGCGGCGACGCGGCAGGGGGTTCCGGTGCCCGGGTTCTCGGCGGCGCTGGCCTACTACGACGCGCTGCGCGCCGAGCGGCTGCCCGCGGCCCTCACGCAGGGGCAGCGTGACTTCTTCGGTGCGCACACCTACCGGCGCACGGACCGCGACGGCTCGTTCCACACGCTGTGGGGCGGGGACCGGTCCGAGGTGACGGGCTGAGCATCGCGCGGACGAGAGAGGGGGACCACCTGGCGGTGGTCCCCCTCTTGTCCGTGGTCTCCGTCAGCTGAGCGGCGGTCCCGGCTCGGGGTTCGGCACGGGCTCGGGGCCGGGCGGAACGGGGTCGGGGCCCGGCGGGACCGGGGACGGCGCCGGGTCGGGAGCCGGGCTCGGCCCGGGGCCCGGGGTCGGGGTCGGGCTCGGGGGTGACGGGGGTTCCGGGGCGGGACCCGGTGTGGGGACCGGCCCGGGGCCCGGGGTGGGACCCGGGGGGACGGGGTCGGGGTACGGGTTGGTCATCAGGTCCTCCAGCCAGTCGGTCGACGCCGGCACGGTTTCGTGTGCCGCCGTCTCTGGACTACTCCCCACGTACCCGCGAGCCTTCCTGGCAGTCACTCGGGAGTGTGAGGGGTGGGGGCCGGGTGGTGGGGCGGGGTTCGGGCCGGGGTGCTGATGCACGGCGGGCCGGCGGAGCGGCGGAGCGGCGGAGCGGCGATGCTCACGAAGCGGCGAGACAACCGCTCGACGTCGGTGCGGCTTCGACGCCACAGGCGGCAGGACCCCGCTCGCGGACCAAGCGGGCCGCGGCCGACGGGCCGGCGGGAGTGCCGGAGAGGCAGGGCCGCGCCCCATGAGGCGACCGGAGCCGCGGTCCTCGGCACGGGAGTCGGCCACGTCACCGCCCCATGGGGGCCGTGGCCCTCAGAAGCCCTCGGGGTTCGCCTTCAGCCAGTCCTTCGCGGCTCGGAGCAGGTCCGGGTCCGCGGCGGGGGCCTCGTCGGGGTGGCGCTCGGCCCACTTGACGACGTACGGGCACAGCGGGGCCACGGGTACACCCTCGCGGGCCGCGATGGCGTACAGCTCGCGGGCCAGGGAGCCGGCGATGCCCTGTCCCTCGTGGGCCGGCTCGACGATGGTGTGGACCGGGACCAGGGCGCGCTCGGGAGACTCGAGGACGAAGTACTGGATGTGGCCCACGACTTCGCCTCCCCCGGAACCGAACGCCTCCAGGCGCCCGGCCTGTCGGTCGTCGCGGATCTCGATGTCGCTCATGGGCACGCTCCTGGTCCGAAGGTCGTGGGGCGGGTCAGACCGACACCGCCTGCGGGCTGCGCTCCTGGTCCGACCCCGGCACCGGCTCGGACGGATCGGCCCCGAGCGCGATGATGCGGTTGTCCCGGTCCACGTGCACGACCCGGGGTTCGAGTGCCCGCGCCTCGGCGTCGGTCACCTGAGCGTAACTGATGATGATCACCAGATCTCCGGGATGCACGAGATGGGCGGCGGCCCCGTTGATCCCGATGACACCGGAACCGCGCTCGCCTTCGATGACGTACGTCTCCAACCGGGCGCCGTTGGTGATGTCGACGATGTGGACGAGCTCACCGGGCAGCAGATCGGCGGCGTCGAGAAGATCCGCGTCGATGGTCACCGATCCCACGTAGTGCAGGTCGGCCTGGGTGACGGTGGCACGGTGGATCTTGGACTTGAACATGGTGCGCAGCATGTCGAACTCCTGAAAGACGGCTCCCTGCCTGCTTTTGCAGGTCAAGGGCGGTCTGCACTCTACATACGGACACGCGACGGCGTCATGGTGAGGAATCTCGCCTCCGCCCGGAAATCCCTCTGGGAGTCGGTCTTCACGCGAGCCACGCGGACTCCCTGTGCCGCAGCCGCGGGGAGACGTCCGAGCGGCCCGTGACCGTCGGGGTGCCCGGGGTGCCGGGTACGGCCGCGTGTCCCAGGTGCCGGTGCACGGAGTGGATGGCCATCGCGCCCTCGCCGGCCGCGGAGGCCACCCTCTTCACCGAGCCGCTGCGGACGTCCCCCACCGCGAAGACCCCGGGCAGGCCGGCCTCCAGGGTCATGCACGAGCGGCCGCGGCCGTGCCACACCTCGGGGTGGGCGCAGGCTTCCTGGGCCTCCGGACCGGTGACGACGAAGCCGCGGGAGTCGAGGGCGACGGTGCCTGCGAGCCACTCGGTGTGCGGTTCGGCGCCGGTGAAGACGAACAGGCTCCGTGCCCCGAGGCGGCGGTGCACGCCCGTGCGGTTGTCGACCACGTCGAGCTCCTCCAGGACTTCCCGGCCGATGACCTCGGTGACCTCGGTGTGCAGCATGACCTCCACCCGCGGATGGCGCTCGACCTGGTCGACCAGGTAACGGGACATGCTCGCCCCGAGGTCGCCTCCTCGGACCAGCAGGTACACCTTCGGCGCGTACCCGGCGAGGAACAGCACCGCCTGGCCCGCCGAGTTGCCTCCGCCGACGACGGCCACCGGGTCGGTGCGGCACTGCTGGGCCTCGTAGACGGTCGCCGAGTAGTGCACGCTCGTTCCCTCCAGGCGTGCGATGCCGGGTACCTGGAGCCGGCGGTAGCGGGCACCCATGGCCAGGACGACGGCGCGGGCGGCGATCTCGCCGCCGTCGGCGAACGCCACCACGTAGTGGTCCTCGTCCTTGGCGTGGAGGCCGGTCGCCTCCAGCGGAAGGCTGATCCCTGCGCCGAACTTGTCGGCCTGGAGCACGGCGCGTTCGGTGAGTTCGGCGCCGGAGATGCCGGACGGGAAGCCGAGCAGGTTCTCGATGCGGGACGACGTGCCGGCCTGGCCGCCGGTTGCCATCGCCTCCACCACGGTGGTGCTCAGGCCCTCGGAGGCGGCGTAGACCGCGGCGGCGAGGCCGGCGGGCCCGGAGCCCACGATGAGGACGTCGCCGTGACGGTTTCCGCCCGGCAGTGACGGCAGGCCGATGAGCCGGGCCAGTTCCGCGTTGCTGGGGTTGCGCAGCAGGGTGGTGTCCCGCCAGATGACGAGTGGTGTCTCCTCCGGGCCGACGCCGAAGCGGCGCAGCAGTTCCTCGGCCTCCCCGTCGGTCTCCAGGTCGATCCAGCGGTGCGGCAGCCGGTTGCGGACGGCGAACTCGCGCAGCCGTCTGGTGTCGGGCGAGTAGCGCGAGCCGATGATGCGGAAGCCGGCGCCCTGTCCGACGAGCAGCGCGCGACGGCACAGACAGGCGCGCAGCACGGTGTCCCCGATGGCGGGGTCCTGGGACACCAGGTGGCGCAGCCGGTCCAGGGAGACGACGAGGACCTCGCCGGGTTCCCTGGCGACAGCGGTGTAGAAGGCCACTTGTCCGTGCAGCAGGCCGAGTTCGCCGATGAAGCGACCGGGGCCGTGCACGCGCAGCACGTGCTCCTCGGGTGTGCCGTGGTTCTCGACGACGGCGACGGATCCGCCGAGGACGACGAAGAACGCCTCGCAGGGCTCGCCCTCCTGGATCAGCACCTCGTCCGGGACCATGGTCCGCCGTCGCCCGTGCTCCGCGAGACGTGCTGTCTGGTCCTCCGTGAGGCGCGGGTACGCGCCGTAGAGGTCAGGGGTCTCCCAGAAGGCGACCTCGTCCGCTTTCTCTGGTTTCTCCGATATCTCCGATATCTCCGGTATCGGTTCCTCGCCGGGCGGCGGCCGGTCGCCGGACATCAGACGAACGCCTCGTGGACGTAGCACCAGCGCCATTCCTCGCCGGGCTGGAAGGATTGCACGATCGGATGGGCTTCGGCGGCGGCGTGCCTGCGCGCGTGCCTGTTCGGCGAGGAGTCGCAGCAGCCGACGTGCCCGCAGGTCAGGCAGAGCCTGAGGTGGACCCACGGGGAGCCGGTCATCAGACACTCCTGACACCCTTCCGGGGTCAGCGGCTGCACCGGCCGGACGAGCGCGAGGTGGGGGTCTGCGTGCAGGGTCATCCGGATCACCCTTTCGGGGTGGTGATCGACTGTTCCACCCACCGGCGCAGAGCGGGGGCGGGTGCCGCCCCCGCCTGCCGGGCGACCGTCTCGCCCCGGTCGAGGACCAGCAGTGTCGGTACGGCCTGGACCTCGAAACGCCGGGACAGCCGTGGGTTCTTGTCCGTGTCGACCTTGACGAGTTTGATGCGGCCGGCGAGATCGGTGGCGACCTTCTCCAGTGCCGGGCTGACCATGCGGCAGGGGCCGCACCAGGTGGCCCACAGGTCGACCACGACGGGGATGTCGGCCCGCTCGGCGACCTCGGTGAAGTCGTCGTCGCCCGCGTCCACCATCCACGGCAGGGGCTGCTTGCAGTGGCCGCACCTGGGGCTGCCCTCAGCGGCCGCGGGCACCCGGTTGACGCGCCCGCAGTTCGGGCAACTGACGGTCGTCGCCTGCGTGGTGTTCATGCCGCCCGCGCTCCCTTCACGTCCTCGGGCCGGTCGTAGGTGACCACCAGCTCTCCGTGTTCGGCGTCGACGCGGACCGTCGCGCCGTCCTGGACGTCCCCGCGCAGCAGGGCGCGTCCGACCATCGTCTCGACCTCGTGGGAGATGTACCGGCGCAGCGGCCGGGCCCCGTAGACCGGGTCGTAGCCCTGGTGGGCGATCACCTCACGTGCGGCTTCGGTGAGTTCGACGGCGATACGACGTTCGGCGAGGCGGCGGCGGAGTTCGTCGAACTGAAGCTCCACGATCCGCTCGATCTGCCGCTCGCCGAGCGGCTTGAACAGCACGATGTCGTCGACGCGGTTGAGGAACTCCGGGCGGAAGTGCCCCCGCAGCTCGCCCGTCACCAGGGCGCGGGCGTCCGGCTTGATCTCGCCGTCGGCGGTGGCGCCGTCCAGGAGGTGCTCGGAGCCGATGTTCGACGTCATGATGATCACGGTGTTGCGGAAGTCGACAGTACGGCCATGGGAGTCGGTGATGCGGCCGTCGTCGAGGACCTGGAGGAGGGTGTTGAAGACATCGGTGTGCGCCTTCTCGATCTCGTCGAACAGGACGACCGAGTACGGCTTGCGGCGTACGGCCTCGGTGAGCTGGCCGCCTTCCTCGTAGCCGACGTATCCGGGCGGGGCCCCCATGAGCCGGCTGACGGTGTGCCGCTCCTGGTACTCGCTCATGTCGAGGCGGACCATGTTCTCCTCGGAGTCGAACAGGGCGGCGGCGAGGGTCTTGGCCAGTTCGGTCTTCCCGACACCGGTGGGGCCGAGGAAGATGAACGAGCCGATGGGACGGCGCGGGTCGCGGATGCCGGAGCGGGCGCGGATGATGGCGTCGGCGACGAGTTTGACGGCCTCGTCCTGGCCGATGACCCGCTCCCGCAGGATCTCGTCGAGGCGCAGCAGCTTCTCGCGTTCGCCCTCCTGGAGACGGGCGACGGGGACGCCGGTCCAGGCGGCCACGATCTCGGCGATCTCCTCCTCGGTGACGACCTCGCGCAGCAGCCGGTTCTGCCCTTGTTTGGCGGCCAGTTGCTCCTCCTCGGCCTCCAGTCGGCGCTCCAGGTCCTGGAGGCGGCCGTAGCGGAGTTCGGCGGCACGGTTGAGGTCGTAGACGCGTTCGGCCTCCTCCGCCTCGTGGCGGACCTGCTCCAGTTCCTGGCGCAGGTCCTGCACCCGTCGGATGGCCTGCCGTTCGGCCTCCCACTGGGCGTGCTTGGCGTCGGCCTCGCCGCGCAGGTCGGCCAGTTCCCTGCGCAGTTCCTCCAGGCGGGCTCTGCTGGCGGCGTCGGTCTCCTTGGACAGGGCCGCGTCCTCGATCTCCAGGCGGGTCACCCGGCGGGTGATCTCGTCGAGTTCGGCGGGCATGGAGTCGATCTCGGTGCGCAGCCGGGCGCACGCCTCGTCGACGAGGTCGATGGCCTTGTCGGGCAGGAACCGGTCGGTGATGTAGCGGTGGCTGAGGGTGGCCGCGGAGACCAGTGCGGTGTCCTGGATCTTCACGCCGTGGAAGACCTCCAGGCGTTCGCGCAGTCCGCGCAGGATGGAGATGGTGTCCTCCACGCTCGGCTCCTCGACCAGGACCTGCTGGAAGCGGCGTTCGAGGGCGGCGTCCTTCTCGATGTGCTTGCGGTACTCGTCGAGGGTGGTGGCGCCGATCATGTGGAGTTCGCCGCGCGCGAGCATCGGCTTGAGCATGTTGCCCGCGTCCATGGCCCCTTCGGCGGCGCCCGCGCCGACGACGGTGTGCAGTTCGTCGACGAAGAGCAGGATGCGCCCCTGGGCGGCCTTCACCTCGGACAGCACGGCCTTGAGGCGTTCCTCGAACTCGCCGCGGTACTTGGCGCCGGCGACCAGGGAGCCCATGTCGAGGGCGAACACCGTCTTGTCGCGCAGTCCTTCGGGGACGTCGCCGCGGACGATGCGCTGGGCCAGGCCCTCGACGATGGCGGTCTTGCCGACGCCGGGATCGCCGATGAGGACGGGGTTGTTCTTGGTCTTGCGGCTGAGGATCTGGGTGACGCGGCGGATCTCGGCGTCCCGGCCGATGACCGGGTCCAGCCGTCCGGACCGGGCTTCGATGACGAGATCGCGGCCGTACTTCTCCAGTGCCTCGTAGGCCACTTCGGGGTTGGCGGAGGTGACGCGCTGGTTGCCGCGGACCTGGGTGAGGACGCCCAGGAACGAGTCCCGGGTCACGCCGCGCTCCTTGAGCAGGCGTCCTGCGGCGGTCGCCGAGCCCTCCTCTGCCAGGGCGAGAAGGAGGTGCTCCACGGACACGTACTCGTCCTTGAGGCGTTTGGCCTCGCGTTCGGCGGCGTCGAGCAGGCGGGACAGGCGCTGGGTGACGAAGACCTGGCCGGGGGCCGCGCCGGGGCCGGTGACCTTCGGGCGGCGGGAGAGTTCCCCGCGCACGGCGGCGCGCAGTTCCTCCGGCTCGGCGCCGGCCTGTTGCAGCAGCCGTGGGACGAGACCGTCCTCCTGATCGAGAAGCGCGAGCAGCAGGTGTTCCCCGTCGACCTCGGTCTGCCCCATGCCGACGGCCACGCTCTGGGCCTCCTGGAGGGCTTCCTGGGACTTCTGGGTGAGACGGTTCATGTCCATGGGGGTGTTTCCCTCCTCGTGCCGCGGCCGCGCAGGGCTGATTCGAGCAGGCTGATGCGGTCCAGCAGATCGAGCACCAGGCCGATGGATGCGTAGTTGAGGCAGAGCCCGGTGCGCAGCCGCTGGACACGGGCCAGCACCGCCGGGGCCGTGGGATCGAACACCAGGTGCCCCGCGGAGTCGCGCTCGGCGTCGACCAGGCCGAGGGCGACGAACCGGCGAATCAGCTCGGGGTGGATGCCCGAGCGACGGGCCACGGTGGCCAGGGAGAGCCTGGGCACGGGGACGAGCGCGTACCGGACAGCCGTCGAGGCGGTGATGTCGGTGCCCGTTCCTGCCGGACGGCCGCCCACACCGGTCCGGCCGATGCCTCCCGCTCCCGCGGGTCGGTCGTTCATCGCGTCCTCCTGGGGTCGAACGAGGAAGTGGCGGCGAGCTCCTCGAACAGCTCGCGCTCCCGTTCGCTGAGCTTGGGCGGCACCATGACGCGGAGTTCGGCGTACAGGTCGCCGTTCGCGCCCCGCGGGTTCGGCATGCCCTCGCCGCGCAGCCGGAGCCGCCGACCGCTGGACGAGCCCGCGGGGACCGTGACCTTCGCCGTGCCGCCGCCGGGCGTGGGCACCGGCACGGTCGCACCCAGGGCCGCCTCCCAGGGGGTGACCGGGACCTGGACGTGCACGTCACGGCCGTCCAGCCGGAACCGGGGGTGGGGCTGGACGCGCACCCGCAGGTACAGATCGCCGGCGGCTGCGTCTCCGCGGCCCTGACCACCCTCACCCGCCAGCCGGATGCGCTGACCGTCGGTGACGCCCGCCGGCACGTCGACCTCGTAACGCCGCGGCTGCCCGGCGGGGCCCGCCAGGGTGACGGTGCGACGGCCGCCCCGGTACGCCTCCTCGACGGTGAGCGGCAGTTCGGCCTCCTGGTCCGCTCCGGGGACACCGCCTCGGGCGGCGCCGGCTCCGAACATGGAGCCGAACAGGTCCTCGATGTCGATGCCCTCCGCCCCGAGGTCGTCGCCGAAGCCGGTGCTGTAGCGGACCCGGGGGCCGCCCGCGCCCGCGGTCCTCCGGCCGCGGAAGCCGCCGCCCGCTCCGGCCGCCACCCGTTCGTCGAAGTCCTCGGGGATCTGGCGGAAGTCCTCGCCGAAGCGGTCGTAGCGGGCCCGGCTCCTGGGATCGGACAGGACGCTGTGCGCCTCGTTGAGGTCCTTGAAGCGTTCCTCCGCCCCGGGGTCCTTGTTGACGTCGGGGTGGTACTTGCGGGCGAGCTTGCGATACGCCTGCTGGATCTCGTCCTGGCTCGCGGTCCGCGGCACGCCCAGCACCTCGTAGAAGTCCTGTGCCATGGCCGGTCACTCCCGCTTCGCGACGGTCACGGCAGCGGGCCTGAGCTGCCGTTCGCCGTCCCCGTAGCCGGGGCGCAGCACCTCTACGACGGTGCCCGGTGCGGCGTCGGGGTCCTGGACGACGCCGACCACCTCGTGCCGGGCCGGGTCGAAGGGGACCCCGGTCTCCGCGTGCCGCGGGTAGCCGAGCAGTTCGAGGACGTTCACCGCCTGGTCGCGTACCGCCCGGACGCCCGCCACGATCGGGCCCGGATCGGCGCCCGCGTGGGTCAGGGCGAGGTCGAGGTTGTCGAGGACGGGCAGGAAGGCGGCCGCCGTGCGGGACCGTTCGACCATCCGCTCGCGCTCCAGTTCCCTGGCGTGACGCTTGCGAAGGTTGTCGAGGTCGGCGAGCGCGCGCCGCCAGCGGTCCTCCAGTTCCTGGATCGCGGTCGTGTACTCGTCCTCGGCAGACGCGGGGCCGGCGGCGTCGGGCCCCGGTCCGCCGTCCGCCGCCTCGGGCCGGGGCGGCTCCGGCGGGGGCAGGTCCCCGCGAGGACCGGGTCCGGCGCCTTGCGGGACCTGTGCGCCCGGATCCGAGGCGGCCCGGCCGGGTTCCTGGGGGTGGCTGGGCATGGCGTGCCTCAGCCCTTGTCGAACTCGGCGTCTATGACGTCATCGTCACCGCCGCTGCCGCTGCCGCTCGGGGGACCGTCCGCCGCCGTGTCCTGGCCGGGGCCGCCGCCCGTGGCGGAGCCGCCCTGGTGGGCCGCCAGCCCGGCGAGCACCTGCTGGAGTTCGGAGGTCAGGGGCCGCACGCGCTCCACGCCCGCCTCTTCCTTGACCGCTGCCCGGGCGTCGGACACGAGCATCTCGGCGCGTGCCTTCTCGTGCGCGGGCGCCGCGTCGCCCAGTTCGGCGAGACGCTTCTCGACCTGGTAGGCGACGGCGTCGAGTTCGTTGCGGGCGTCGACTGCCTCGCGCAGTGCCTGGTCCTGGCCCTGGTTGCGCTCGGCCTCCTGGACCATGCGTTCGACCTCACTGCGGTCCAGGTTGGAGCTCTCGCTGATGGTGATGCCCTGTTCCTTGCCGGTGTCCCGGTCGCGGGCCTTGACGTTGAGGATGCCGTTGGCGTCGATGTCGAAGGTGACCTCGATCTGCGGTTCGCCCCGCGGCGCCGGGCGGATGTCGGTGAGCTGGAACCGGCCCAGCACACGGTTGTCGGCGGCCCGCTCGCGCTCGCCCTGGAGGACCACCACGTCGACGGCCGGCTGGTTGTCCTCGGCGGTGGAGAAGGTCTCGCTGCGGCGCACCGGGATGGTGGTGTTCCGCTCGATGATCTTCGTCATGACTCCACCGCGTGTCTCCAGGCCCAGCGACAGGGGTGTGACGTCGAGCAGCAGCACGTCCTTGACCTCGCCCTTGAGCACCCCGGCCTGGATCGCGGCGCCCAGCGCCACGACCTCGTCGGGGTTGACGCTCATGTTGGGCTCCTTGCCGCCGGTCAGCCGGCGGACCAAGGCCTGGACGGCGGGGATGCGGGTGGAACCGCCGACGAGGATCACCTCGTCGATGTCGCTCTCGCCGACCTTGGCGTCGGCCATCGCCTGCTGCACCGGACCCAGGCAACGCTCCACCAGGTCAGCGGTGATCTGCTCGAAGGTGGACCGCATGATCGAGTCGGTCAGGTGCTTGGGGCCCGAGGCGTCGGCGGTGATGAACGGCAGGCTGACCTGCGTCTGGGTCACCGAACTCAGCTCGGTCTTGGCCTTCTCCGCCGCCTCGAACAGTCGTTGCAGCGCCTGCGGGTCCTTGCGCAGGTCGATGCCGTTCTCCTTCTGGAAGTCGTCCGCGAGGTGGTCCACAAGGCGCCGGTCGAAGTCGTCGCCGCCCAGGTGGCTGTCACCGGCGGTGGAGCGCACCTCCACCACGCCGTCGCCGACGTCGAGGATGCTCACGTCGAAGGTGCCGCCGCCCAGGTCGAAGACGAGGACGGTCTCGTGCTCCTTCTTGTCCATGCCGTACGCGAGGGCGGCCGCAGTTGGTTCGTTGATGATCCGCAGCACCTCGAGGCCGGCGATCCGTCCGGCGTCCTTGGTGGCGGTGCGCTGGGCGTCGTTGAAGTAGGCGGGCACCGTGATGACCGCCTCCGTGACCCGCTCCCCCAGCTGCTTGGAGGCGTCGTCCGCGAGTTTGCGCAGCACCTGTGCGCTGATCTCCTCCGGCGCGTAGAGCTTGTCGCGCACCTTGATGCGGGCCGCCCCGCCGTCGCCCTCGACGACGTCGTACGCCACCGCCCTGGCCTCTTCGGAGATCTCGTCGAAGTGCCGGCCGATGAACCGCTTGGCCGAGTAGATGGTGCCCTTGGGGTTGAGGATCGCCTGGCGCCGGGCCAGCTGGCCCACCAGACGCTCCCCGGTGTCGGTGAAGGCCACCACGGACGGGGTGGTGCGGTTGCCCTCGCTGTTGGGCACGACGGACGGCTCGCCGCCCTCCCACACGGCGATCACCGAGTTGGTGGTGCCCAGGTCGATGCCCACTGCCTTGGCCATGAGGAACTCCTTCCGGTGCGACGCCTGCCTCGTTCCCCAGGGTGTCGAGCCGGCCGGCTCGACACCTGCGCCTGGCAGGTCAGAAACGCACGGGCTCGCTCGCCCCGCGAGTACGAGCCCGACAAACCGCACGCTCCTACGGCCCGCCCGGCGCCGACGGACGCTCGTGCGGGCCGATCCGGCAACCCCGTCTCGGGTAGGGCGGTCCGGGAACGGGTACGCGGGAAGGCGCTCGCCTCCGAGGACGGAGTGATCGCATGGTCGGCAGCCGGGTGTACCGCCTGTACCACCGCTACTCCGCCCGGAGGGGCAGCCTTCCGAAGGGTGGCGCCGGGCGGCAGGCCACGCCCGCGCCCAGGCGGTCCCGCCCCCTCGTCCGCACTCCGGCCGCCCGTGCCCTGCACGAACTGGCCGCGGTCTCCCAAGCCCTGTCCGAGGCCTCGGACGAAGGGGAGATCCTGCGCCTGGCCATGGACCACGTGGTCGCCGCGGGACCTTACAGCGCCGAGGCCGGGTACCTGAAGGTGGGCCACGACCTGGTCCCCAGCCCGGCAAACGGGCCCGCCCATGCCGTGGCGGTGGCCCGGAGGGTCCGGGAGCTGGCCGGGCAGGACGGCAAGGTGACCGTGGCCGGCAGGCCCTGGGGCCGGGCCCTGGGGCTGCGCGGACCTGCGGGGCTCCACGGCTATCTCGTCGTCACGGCCGTCGGGCGGCCCACCAGGGCTGAGCGTTCTCTGCTCGCCGTGCTCGTCCGGCAGACCGCCGCCGCACTTTCGGTCGCCGTCGCACGCCGCCGCCGGCACGAGGACGCGCTGGCGCTGCACCGGCTGCGGGAGGAACGCACCGTCCTCCAGCGGCAGCTGATCTCCGCGATGGCCGAGCTGGGCTGGGAGCGAGCCGTTCACGCTCTCATGGCCGACGTCGCCGCCTCGGGTGGCGGCGAGGAGGCCGTCACGCGTGCACTGCACGGGCTCACCGGTCTTCCCGCGCTGGTCGAGGACCGGTTCGGCCGGCTGAGGTCCTGGACCGGCCCCGGCCGCCCCGTCCCCTACCCCGAGCCGGACCCCGTGCGCCGGGACGACATGCTGCACGCCGTCGCCCGTCAGGCCGGGCCCGTGCGGATCGGGGACCGACTGGTCGCCCTGATCCGCCCGCACGGCGAGATCCTCGGCGTGCTGGCCCTGGTCGACGACCGCGACGAGGCCGACGAGCACACCGTCCTCGCGCTCGGACACGCCGCCACCTCGCTCGCCCTGGAGCTGACGCACCTGCGCAGTCTGGCCGAGGTGGAGCTGAGGCTGCACCGCGAGCTGGCCGACGACCTCCTGACCGGGACGGACGGACCGAGCGCCTACGCCCGGTCCGCGGCCGTCGGCCACGACCTGCACGGCAGCCATTACATCGTCGTGGTGCAGTGGTCGAACCGGACCACGGACGACTCCTTCGCGCAGAGCGTGGGACGGGTGGCCGCAGCGGTGGGCCTGCGTTCACTGCTGACCCGCCGCTCCGACCATGTCGTGCTCATCGCCGGCGACAGGCCGCACGCGCGGGCTTTGTACGAGGCGCTCGCCCGGGAGAACGGGACACGGTCCGGAACGATCGGAGTGAGCTCCTCCTGCGACTCCGTGGACGACATCCCCCACCACTACCGGGAGGCGCAACGCGCGCTGGACGTGCGCCGCCACTCCCGCGAGCGCTACGGCACGTCGTTCTTCGACGAGCTCGGTCTCTACCGCATCCTGGGACCCGGCAGTGGCCACCGGGAACTGGAGAGGTTCGTCCAGGAGTGGCTCGGGCAGCTCATCGACTACGACTCCCGGCACCACGCGACCATGGTGGAGACCCTGGCCCGGTACTTCGACTGCGGCGGCAACTACGACGAGACCGCCGACTCCCTCGCGATCCACCGCAGCACCCTGCGCTACCGGCTCCAGCGCATCCGCGACATCAGCGGTCACGACCTCGCGAACGTCGAGGACCGGCTGAACCTCCAGGTGGCGACCCGGGTGTGGAAGATCGTGCTGGGCGGGCTGGACTGACGCCATGGGGAGGCTGCCCAGCCTCTCTCCCCCCGGCTCTCGTCAGGACCGCGCGAGCCGGGCCGCGAGATAGGGCGCCGTGGCGCTGCGGCGGGACCCTGCCACCTTGGCGGGCGGGCCCGCCGCGACGACCCGCCCGCCCGCGTCGCCGCCGCCCGGGCCGAGGTCGATGACCCAGTCGGCGGTGGCGATCGTGTCCAGGTCGTGCTCGACGAGGACGACCGTGTTGCCGGCGTCGACGAGCCGGTGCAACTGACGCAGCAGCAGCGCGATGTCCGAGGGGTGCAGCCCCGCCGTCGGCTCGTCGAGCAGGTACAGCGCGTGCCCGCGGCGGGCTCGCTGGAGTTCGGTCGCCAGTTTGATGCGTTGCGCCTCGCCGCCGCTGAGTTCGGTCGCGGGCTGGCCCAGCCGCAGGTAGCCAAGCCCCACCTCGCGCAAGGTCTCCAGACTGCGGGAGGCGGCCGGGACGGCGGACAGGAACTTGGCGGCGTCGTCGACGGACAGTGCCAGCACTTCCGCGATGTCCTTGCCTTGGTAGGTGACTTCCAGCGTTTCGGCGTTGTAGCGGGCGCCACCGCAGGTCGGGCAGGGCGCGTAGGTGCCGGGCAGGAACAGCAGTTCCACCGCGACGAATCCTTCGCCCTGACAGGTCTCGCACCGGCCCTCGGGCACGTTGAAGGAGAACCGCCCGGCCGAGTAGCCGCGCGCCCGGGCCTCGTCCGTCGCCGCGTACAGCTTGCGCACCGCGTCGAACATCCCGGTGTACGTGGCCAGGTTGGACCGGGGGGTCCGGCCGATGGGCCGTTGGTCGACCAGGACCAGCCGGTCGAACGACTCGACACCCGAGGCCTCCTGGACGTCGACCTCCCACTGCGCCCCGTCCGGCTCCTCGGGCGCGAGTCCGAGGTGGTCGCGGACGACCTCGGCGAGCACCTGCGTCACCAGCGTCGACTTCCCGGAACCCGACACGCCCGTCACCGCCGTCAGGACGCACAGCGGTAGGTCGACGGACACGTCGTGCAGATTGTGCCGGGAGACGCCGCCCAGGTGCAGTCGGCCCTGCGGGCTGCGCGGGCGGTGATCGGGCGGCTGGGCGCGCCCGAACAGGTACTGGCTCGTGGCCGACTCCCCGACCGGTTCGAGACCGGCGACCGGGCCGCTGTACAGCACGCGTCCGCCGCCCTCGCCCGCGCCGGGGCCGATGTCGACGACCCAGTCCGCCCGCCGTACGACGTCCATGTCGTGCTCCACGACGAACAGCGAGTTGCCCGCCGCCCTGAGGCGGTCCAGCACCTCCAGCAGGGGTTCCGCGTCGGCCGGGTGCAGGCCCGCGGAGGGTTCGTCGAGGACGTAGACCACGCCGAACAGGCCCGAGCGCAGCTGGGTGGCGATCCGCAGGCGCTGCGCCTCGCCGGGCGACAGGGTCGTCGAGCGGCGTCCGAGGCCGAGATAGCCGAGGCCCAGGTCGAGCAGTACGTCGATCCGCGCGACCAGGTCGCGGCAGATCCGGACCGCGACCTCGGTGGTCTCCCCGGACCGTGCGGTCGTCGTGGTGGCGTCGGCCTCGGACCGCTCGGCGACGGGCCGCAGCAGCGCCACGACCTCGGTGAGCGGCATCGCGTTGATCTCGGCGACGGAACGTCCCGCGAAGGTCACGGCGAGCGCCTCGGGCCGCAGTCCGCTGCCGTGGCAGGCGGGGCAGGGCACGCTCCTGACGAACCGGAGCGCCCGTTCGCGCATCCTCTCGCTCCTGGAGTCGGCGAGGACGTGCATGACGTGCTTGCGGGCGCTCCAGAACGTGCCCTGGTAGCCGTAGTCGACGCGATCCTCCTCCGGCTCGATGTACACGGAGGGCTGCTCGTCCGTGTAGAGCAGCCAGTCGCGGTCCTTCTTCCTGAGCCTGCGCCACGGCCGGTCGATGTCGATGCCGAGGCCCTTCACGACACTGCGCAGGTTGGCGCCCTGCCAGGCGCCCGGCCAAGCGGCGATCGCCCCCTCGCGGATGCTCAGCGAGGGGTCCGGGACGAGCAGGTCCTCGGCGACGTCGTGCACGACCCCCAGCCCGTGGCATTCCGGGCAGGCGCCGGCCGCGGTGTTGGGCGAGAACGACTCGGCTTCCAGCCGTGCGGCCCCCGGCGGGTAGGTGCCGGCGCGGGAGTACAGCATGCGCAGCAGGTTGGACAGCGTGGTGAGGGTGCCGACCGTCGAGCGCGAGCCGGGCGACCCCCGTCGCTGCTGAAGCGCCACGGCCGGTGGCAGTCCGGTGATCTCCTGCACGTGCGGTGCGCCGACCTGCTGCAACAGCCTTCGGGCGTACGGCGCCACGGACTCGAAGTAGCGGCGCTGGGCCTCGGCGTAGAGCGTGCCGAACGCGAGCGAGGACTTGCCCGAACCGGAGACCCCGGTGAAGGCGACCATCGCGTCCCGCGGAACGTCGACGTCGACGGTGCGCAGGTTGTTCTCACTGGCGCCCCGGACATGCACGAAGGGGTCGGTCGCGTCCTTGTCCATCGTTGCCGAGTACCCGATCGCGCCGGAAACCGCGCGACCTCCGTCACCGGTCCCTCTTCAGACGCCGGAGGGTGTCGGCGTTACCTCGGGGCACCCTGTGGGCACTCGCGGTCGCGGGGCCTGCCGACGAGAAGGAGCCATCGGGTGTCGTCACAGGACGTAGTGGTCGTGGCTCTTCTGGCGGACCCGGATGCGCCGACGGAGATCGCGCAGCGCATGGCCCGGACTCTTCCGGACCGGCTCGCCGACCGGTCGGACCAGGGACGGCGGTTCGACGTCACGGTGGTGAGCGAACCCTTCACCGCCGAGGTCGAGGACCCTCTCGCCCTGATGCGACGGATCAGGGATCGCGCGGGCGACGGGCACTGGGACATCGTCGTGGCGCTCACCGACCTTCCGCTGCACTCACAGGGGCTCAAGCTCGTGGTGGATCTCAGTCACGAACACGGCTTGGCATTGCTGTCCCTTCCCACGCTGGGGGGCTTCCGGCTGGAGACAAGGGCCCGGCAGGCCGTGGAGGAGGCGGTGCTCAGCCTGGCCAGCCCGCGGAGCGAGGAGGCCGGGGAGCCGCCGGGAAGCCGGCCGCAGCGGCCACCCTTCACCGGACGTCTCGCGCCCATCCGTCAGGGCCGGGTCGACGAGGAGGAGATCGCGGATCTGCGGTACGTCGTCAGCGGGCCGCGCGGATATCTGAGGGTGCTCGGCGGGATGGTCCGCGCCAACCGGCCCTGGCGCCTGGTGCCCGGCTTGTCGAAGGCCCTGGCCGCCGCACTCGCCACGGGGGCCGTCGCCACCGTGAACTCCACCGTCTGGAGCCTCGCCACCTCCCTGAGCACGCCACGCCTGGTGATCGCCATGGTGGGGTCGGTCGCGCTGATGATCGGGTGGCTGATCGTGGACGCGAATCTCTGGCACCGAACCGACGAGGTGTCGCCGGAAGCGCGGAAGAGGGCGGCTCTCTACAACGCCTCGACGGTCGTGACCGTGGGTCTGGGGGTGATCGTGTGCTACGCGGGCCTGGCGGTCGTCAACCTGATCTGGGCGCTCTTCATCCTCAACGACCGGCTGTTCGCCTCCCTGACCCGCACCCCGCTGCATGCCACGGAGTACTGGACGCTGGCCTGGTTCGTCGCCTCGGTGGCCACGGTGGGCGGCGCCCTGGGCTCCGGCCTGGAGAGCGACGAGGCGATCCGGGCGGCCGCCTACTCCAAACGCGAACAGGAACGCCGCAGCCTGCTGGAGGAGGACTCCGACGACTAGCGCACGCCCCCGCCCCGCCTCCGCCCCCCCACGTCCCCGTGACCTGTCCGTTTCCGGGGTCGTCGGGTGGGGACCCGGCCGGTGTGGTGGCGTACGGAGCGGAGCAGCGGGTTCGGGTGGCGGCCGTGCGGGCGCGCTGGCTCCGGCAGACGTTCGTGCACTGGCCCTTCCCGCCGCAGGCGGTGCAGGCGCTGCTGCCGCCGGAACTCGCCGTGGACGTGTACGAGGGGGCGGCCTGGGTGGGTCTCACGCCGTTCGTCATGGCCGACGTGCGCCCGGTCGGCCTGCCCGCCACGGTGCCCGCCCTCCCCTCGTTCGCGGAGACCAACCTGCGCACGTACGTGCGGCGCGCGGACGGGCGGGACGGGATCTGGTTCCTGTCCATCGACGTGGCCAGCCCGGTGATGCTGGCGGCCCGTGCCGTGGGCGCCCCGTACCACCTGGGATCCCTGCGGGTCGCCGGGGACGGGGCCGGGGATGCCGTGTCGTACGCCGGGAGGCGGGTCGGGGGCCGGGTCTCGTACCGTCTGCGTGTCCGTCCCGGCGAGCCGCTGCGGCCGACGGAACGGGACGTGTGGCTGACCTCGCGCTGGCGGGCGTACACCCGTCGGCTGGGCCGTATCTGGGGGACACCGGTGGAACACGAACCCTGGCCGCTGGCGGACGCGGCCGTCGACGGGCTGGAGCAGACGCTGACCCGCGCGGCCGGTCTGCCCGTCCCGCTCGGCGAGCCCGTCGTGCACTTCTCCCCCGGCGTCACGCACGTCCGGCTGGGCGCATCCCGGCCGGCGTCCGCATGAGCCGTCCGCGACACCGCCGACGGCTGCGCTTCGACGGCTGGATCGCCGGTCTGGGCACGGCCTCCGGGACCCGGATCGTGCTGGGGCACTGGCCGGCGTCGCCGTTCGGGCCGTTCAGCGATGTGATGGTGGAACGGCCGGACGGGGAACGGCTGCTGCTCGCTCCCACGCGGGAGGTGGCGGACTTCGTCAGCGGCACCTATGTCTTCGACCGGGTCCGGGTCGTCCCGGTCGACGTCCGGGTCGCGGGCGGGATGTGGAGCGTCCTCGCCGGGCCGCTCGACCTGCGCTTCACGACCGGGCGCCGAGGACCTCTGGGCCTGCTGCTGCGCGCGGTGCCCGGCGTGCTCACCCGGCGGCCCGCCTGGTGCACGCTCACCTCCGTCCCCGCCCGCCTCCTGCTGCCGGGGGTACGCACCCGGGGCAGCGCGGGAGCGGGGCGCCGCGAGTGGTACGGGGCCCGGGACCTGCGGCCGGTCCGGGCGGTGTCGGCGGTCTTCGAGGGCGTCGACCTGGGTGCCGTGGCACCCGTCCGCCCGCCGGTGCGCTTCGGATTCGGCTCGGTGCCGAGGCAGCCCTCCCTGACCCGCGTCACGACCACGGTGGAACCGGCGCCGGGTGAGGCCCCCTGGAGGGGGTACCCGGCCGTCGGCGGACGAGTGAAGGCGGTTGAGCGGATCCGTCCCGGGCGGAGAGGAACACGAACATGACGGCACCGACCTCCCTGGACGATTCGGCGCGGCACAAGCGGCTGGTGATCTACCTCAACGATCACCTGGCCGGGGCCACGGCGGGCGTGGAACTGGCCCGCCGTGCGGCCGAGGAGCACCGTGCGTCCCCCTTCGGCGAGGACCTGGAGAGCCTGCGCAAGGAGATCTCGCAGGACCGCCAGGCCCTGGTGCGCCTCCTCGCCGACCTCGACGTACCCGTGCGGCACCACAAGGTGTACGCGGCCTGGCTGGCCGAGAAGGCCGGACGGGCGAAGCCCAACGGACGGCTGGTGCGTCGCTCCGGGCTCGCGCTGCTGGTCGAACTCGAGGCGCTGCGGCTGGGAGTTCAGGGCAAGGCGGCCCTGTGGCGCGGACTGCTCGCCGCGTCGGCACAGGACGCGCGCCTGCCCGCCGCCCGTCTGGAGGAGCTGCTGCGCAGGGCGGAGCGGCAGATCGAGACCCTCGACTCCCTGCACGGCAGGGCCGCGCCCGCGCTGCTGGAAGGGGCGGGGGCGCCGCAGCCGTCGTAGCGGGGGCTGTCCGGACACGGGCCGACTCCGCGGCCCTGCCGGCTAGATCACGGCCGTCTCCGGCATGTCGCCGTCGTGCGTGGCGAACTGGGTGCGGTACAGCTCCGCGTAGCGGCCGTCCAGGGTCAGCAGTGTCTCGTGGGTCCCCCGCTCCACGATGTGCCCGTCCTCGACGACCAGGATCTGGTCGGCCGCCCGGACCGTGGACAGGCGGTGGGCGATCACGATCGCCGTCCTGCCCTCCAGCGCCTCGGTGAGCGCCTCCTGCACGGCAGCCTCGGAGGTGTTGTCCAGGTGGGCGGTGGCCTCGTCGAGGATCACGACCCGCTGGCGGGCCAGCAGCAGCCGGGCGATGGTCATGCGCTGGCGTTCGCCGCCGGAGAGCCGGTATCCGCGCTCGCCGACCACGGTGTCGAGGCCGTCGGGCAGGGACCGTACGAGGGCGTCGAGGCGGGAGCGGCGCAGCGCGTCCCAGAGCTCGTCCTCGGTCGCCTCGGGGCGGGCCAGCAGCAGGTTGGCCCGGACGCTGTCGTGGAAGAGGTGGCCGTCCTGGGTGACCATGCCGAGGGTCGCCCGCAGGGATCCCGCGGTCAGGTCGCGGACGTCGACCCCGCCGATGCGGATGGCGCCCTCGTCGACGTCGTAGAGGCGCGGCAGCAGTTGTGCGACGGTCGACTTGCCGGCGCCCGACGAGCCGACGAGCGCGACCGTCTGGCCGGGTTCGGCGCGGAAGGAGATCCCGTGCAGGACCTCGGCGCCGCCGCGGGTGTCGAGGGAGGCGACCTCTTCCAGTGAGGCGAGGGAGACCTTGTCGGCGGAGGGGTAGCCGAAGCGGACGTCCTCGAACTCGACGGCGACCGGGCCCTCGGGGACCGTGCGGGCGTCCGGCTTGTCCTCGATCAGGGGCTTCAGGTCCAGCACCTCGAAGACCCGCTCGAAGCTGACCAGCGCGCTCATCACCTCGACCCGGGCGCCGGCCAGCGCGGTGAGCGGGGCGTACATGCGGGTCAGCAGCAGCGCGAGGGAGACGACCGCGCCGGGTTCCAGGGTGCCGCGCAGGGCGAACCAGCCGCCGAGGCCGTAGACGAGGGCGAGGGCCAGTGCGGAGACCAGGGTCAGGGCGGTGATGAACACCGACTGGGCGGTGGCCGTGCGCACCCCGATGTCGGCCACCTGACGGGCGCGGGCCGCGAACTCCACGGACTCCTGTTCGGGGCGGCCGAACAGCTTGACCAGGGTGGCGCCGGGTGCGGAGAAGCGTTCGGTCATCCGGGTGCCCATGGCCGCGTTCAGGGTGGCCGCCTCCCGCTGCATCCGGGCCATCCGGCTGCCCATGCGGCGGGCCGGGATCACGAACACGGGGAGCAGGGCGAGCGCGAGCAGGGTGATCTGCCAGGACAGGGTGAGCATCACCACAAGGGTCAGCAGCAGGGTGACCAGGTTGCTGACCACGCCGGACAGGGTGTTGCTGAAGGCGCGCTGGGCGCCGATGACGTCGTTGTTGAGACGGGAGACGAGCGCTCCCGTACGAGTGCGTGTGAAGAACGCGACCGGCATGCGCTGCACATGATCGAACACAGCCGTGCGCAGATCGAGGATGAGTCCCTCCCCGAGCGAGGCCGACAGGCGCCGGGCGAGGATGCCGAGCGCCGCCTCGGCGACCGCGATCAGCGCGATCAGCAGGGCCAGACGTACGACCTCGCCCTCGTCGTCGCCCGACACGATCGCGTCCACGACCTTGCCGGCCAGCACGGGCGTGGCGACGGCGAGCAGCGCGGTCGCCACCCCGAGCAGGACGAAACGGGCGATTCGCGTGCGATGCGGACGGGCGAACGCGCCGATGCGGCGCAGCGTCGCGCGGGCGAACGGACGGCGCTCCTGCTCGGCGTTCATGACACTGTGAAGCTGTGTCCAGGCTGTGGTCTCCATGCTCATGGGAGAGAACCTAGGACCTCAAGCGTTGTTGAGGTCAATGCCCGGACCAGTTCCGTCCGACCGAAGGATTCGATGAGCGCACGTAAGACCCTGGCCCCGCTTCCGCAACCCGCAGTTGGCGCGGCGGGGGGAACGTCTCCCGGTGTGACCGCGGTAGAACTCCCCCCGGGACGCCCTCTCCAGCGCCTCCCCGTCCACCGTATCCGTGTCCGTGTCCGCAAGATCCTGTGTCTGGTGCCGCTCCTGCTCGTCACCGTCGTGGCCGTGCGTCACCGGTCCGTGCTCGCCGAGGGTTTCGGACATCTGCGGCACGCCGAGTGGCCGTGGCTCGCCGCCGCGGCCGGTGCCACCTGTCTGACCTGGGTGGCGGCCTCCTTCACCCGGCAGGGCGCCGTGGTGCAGCGGCTGCCCAGACGGCGGCTGCTGGCGACGCAGTTCGCGGCGGGCGCGGCCAACCACCTGCTGCCGACGGGCCTCGGCGCGAGCGCGGTCAACCTGCGCTTCATGACCGTGTGCGGGGTGCCGCTCGCGCGTTCCTCGGCCGCGCTGGCCCTGTACCTGCTGGCGGAGTCGGTCGGCCGGCTCACCCTGCTGGCCGCGCTGTTCGTCGCCTTCCCCGACGCGCTGCACCTCGGCGCGCTGCTGCCGGACGCGGCGGTCGGTCCGCTGCTGCTGGGGCTGGGCGCGGTCGTGGTGGTGGCCGTGGGTGTCCTCACCGGGGTCCGCCGGGTCCGTACGGCCGTGGGCTCCTTCCTGCGGACCGCGCTGTGCGAGGCACGCTCGGTGCACTCCCGGCCGTCCCGGGCCCTCGCCCTGTGGGGCGGTTCGCTGGCCTTCCCCGCCCTCCAGGCGGCCGGGCTCGCCGCGGTGGGGCAGGCGCTGGGGCTGTCGGTGCCGCCGGTGCACATGGCTCTCGCCTACCTCGCGGCGACCTGCGCGGTGGCGCTGGTGCCCACGCCGGGCGGGGTGGGCTCGGTGGAGGCGGCGCTGGTGGTCGCGCTGGTGGCGGCGGGCGGGCCGGCGGCCGTGGCCACGGCGGTGGTGCTCGCCTACCGGATCATCACGGTCTGGGTGCCGCTGGTGCCGGGGGCGCTGACGCTGGGTGCGCTGGTGCGGCTGAAGGTGATCTGACCGGCCGTCCGAAACGAGGCGGTCCGGCACGGTGCCAAGTACGAACTCCCGTGTCGGATACGGCAGGATGAGCGGTCGCGTCGGCCACGGAACGCCCACAGGACCGGCGCGTTCGCACGTCCCGCAATTTCGAACAGGTGGCAATGTGACGGCATTCAAACGGGATCTCACCATGGACGACCTGGTCGTCGCCGGTATCGCCGTGGCGGCGGGCCTCGTGACGGCGTTCCTGCTGCGCATGCTGCTCAAGTGGCTGGGCAAGCACGCGGACCGCACCAAGTGGGGCGGTGACGACGTGATCGTTGCGGCGTTGCGGACCGTGGTGCCGTCGGCCGCGATCGCGGGTGGCGTCGCCGTCGCGGCGGCGGCCCTGCCGCTGACGTCGGCGGTCCAGCGGACCGTCAACCAGGTCCTGACCGTGCTGCTGATCTTCGTCGTCACGGTGGCGGCGGCCCGGCTGGTCGCCGGGCTGGTGCGGACGGTCACCACGTCCCGCTCGGGGGTCGCCGGTTCGGCCACGATCTTCGTCAACATCACCCGCGTGCTGGTCCTGGCGATCGGCTTCCTGGTGGTGCTCCAGACCCTCGGCATCTCCATAGCGCCCCTGCTCACCGCGCTGGGTGTCGGCGGTCTCGCGGTGGCGCTGGCCCTTCAGGACACCCTCGCCAACCTCTTCGCGGGCATCCACATCCTCGCGTCCAAGACCGTGCAGCCCGGCGACTACATCCGGCTGAGCAGCGGGGAGGAGGGCTACGTCGAGGACATCAACTGGCGTCAGACCACGGTCCGCGCGCTCTCCAACAACCTGATCGTCGTCCCCAACGGCGAGCTCGCCAAGACGAACATGACCAACTTCATGCGTCCCGAGCAGCAGTTGACGATCCTGGTCCAGGTCGGGGTGGCCTACGACAGTGACCTCGAGCATGTGGAGCGGGTCACCTGCGAGGTGGTCACGGAGGTCATGACCCGGGTCGAGGGCGCGGTACCGGAACACGAACCGCTGGTGCGCTTCCACACCTTCGGCGACTCCAGGATCGGCTTCACCGTGATCCTGGGCGTCGGGGAGTTCAGCGACCAGTTCCGGATCAAGCACGAGTTCATCAAGCAACTGCACCGCCGCTACCGCGAGGAGGGCATCCGCATCCCGGCCCCGACCCGAACGGTGGCCATCCAGCAGGGCACGCTGTCGATCCCGCACCAGCGAACCGGAGACCCCTCGAACGAACCGGACACGCTGTCACCGGGTCGGCTCGACTAGGTCAAGCGTCTGGCATGGGGCCGGTGTCCGGACGGGTCGGGCTCGGAGAGCGTGGCCCGACTTCCGGACAGCACGACTCCGCAACCCGCGACACCGCAGCCCCGCCCGGGCGGCGAAGGAGGGGCTGGGGTGGTGTCGCGGGCGTGGACTGCGTTACAGGGTCGCCGAGTTGTCGTGCGGGGTGCTCGGGCGGTTCTGTGGGGTGCGCAGGGACGTGGTCGCGGGGGTGACCGTCCAGTCCGGGTGGCCCGGCATTCTGGGGGTCTTCGTGCCGTAGAGCCAGTCCCGCAGGAAGCCGGACTGGTCGGTGCCGGAGATCTCGGAGGCGACGGCGATGTAGTCGGCGGTGGAGGCGGAGGCATTGCGGAAGCGGGCGAGGAAGGTGGACTCGATCGCGGTGAAGACCGTCTCGCCGACCTGCTGGCGCAGCGCGTACAGGACGAGCACACCGCCGAGGTAGCGCTGGCTGTCGAAGAGGTTGGCCGCGTTCGGGGCGGCGACCGGGCCGGAGGACTTCCGCCACTGGTCGCCGCGCGCGTACGTGTCCTTCATGCGCGCTTCCATCGTGGTGAGGCCGAGGGAGTCGGTCCAGCCGCGCTCGTACCGGTACAGCAGGCCGTAGAAGTCGGCGTGGCCCTCGTTGAGCCACAGGTCCGACCAGGTGGCGGGGCTGACGCTGTTGCCGAAGTAGGAGTGGACCAGCTCGTGCATCATGTGCGAGCCGATGCTCTTCTCCGCCTGGAGCAGGAAGTTCGGCTTGTACAGGGTGAGGGTCTGGGTCTCCAGGCCCGTGAAGTCGAAGGCGGTCGAGGAGTCGTTGTTGCAGGGCAGCAGGCCGTACGTCTCGAACGGGAAGGCACCGAGCCGCTGCTCGATCCAGCTCACCAGGTTCGGGGTGAGGGCGAGCGCCGGCTCCAGGGCGGTGGCCCGGGCCGTCGGGACGACGTCCCGGAGCGGGAGTCCGTGCGGCCCCTGCCGTTCCTTGATCACGTAGTCGCCGACCGTGATCTGCACCAGCTCGGTGGCCATCGGCTCCCGGGACGCGTAGCAGTACGCGGTACGCCCGTCGCCGAGGTCCTCCGTGCCGATCAGCCGGCCGCTCGCGACGCCCTTCAGGCCCGCCGGGACGGTGACGCGGACGGTGAAGTCCGCCTTGTCCGAGGGATGGTCGTTGCACGGGAAGACCGTGTGCGCCGAGTTCGGCTGGGGGCAGACGGCGAAGCCGTCCGGGGTGGGCACCCAGGCGGTGTGCGCGAGCGTGCGGCGCGGGTCGGCGCCGTAGGCCACGACGACGGTCGTCGACTCCCCCGCGGGCAGCGTGGCGGCGGGCGTGATCCGCAGTTTCTCGCCCGCCTGCTCGAAGACGGCCGTCTCGCCGCCCACGGTCACGGTGCGTATGTCCAGGCCCAGCGCGTCCAGGGAGAAGCGGCTCAGCTCCTGGGTGGCGGTGAGGGTCAGCGTCGCGCTCGCGTCGACGAGCCGGGTGCCGGCGTCGTACGCGAGGTCGAGGCCGTAGGCGGAGACCCGGTAGCCGTCGTTGCCGAGGCTCGGGTAGACGGAGTCCCCCAGGGTCTCCGGGCCAGGGGTGCCGGTCTCCGGGTCCGCCTGCGCCGGGGAGGCGTCCGCGTGCGCCGGGGAGGCCAGGGACAGGGCCGCCACCGTGCCGAGCAGGGCTGCCGGGGCCGTCACTCTGGAGCGATATCTCATGGTCCGCTTTCGTCGGGCGGCCGGCTGGTCGGGTCCGGCCGTCGGATGAGTGTGATCAACCTGCATGACCGCAAGATCGGACGCTTGAGTTGCCTCAGCGGATGCACAGGTTCTCGGACAGCGTGCCCGGACCCCTGTCGAGCCGCGCCGGATCACGAGATATCTTGATGTCGAGCAATGTTGCAGACGTGGAGCGGAGCACCCGGTGACTGACTCGACCATCATCTATACGCACACTGACGAGGCCCCGGCCCTGGCGACGTATTCCTTCCTGCCGGTGGTCAAGGCGTACGCCTCGCAGGCGGGTGTCTCCGTGGAGACGCGGGACATCTCGCTGGCCGGGCGCATCATCGCCGTGTTCCCGGAGTACCTGACCGAGGACCAGCGGATCCCGGACGCCCTGCACGAGCTGGGTGAACTGGCGAAGACGCCCGAGGCCAACATCATCAAGCTGCCGAACATCTCGGCGTCGATCCCGCAGCTCAAGGCCGCCGTCGCCGAGCTCCAGGCCCAGGGCTACGCGCTGCCGGACTACCCGGACGACCCGAAGACCGACGAGGAGCGGGACATCCAGGCCCGCTACGACAAGGTCAAGGGCTCCGCCGTGAACCCGGTCCTGCGCGAGGGCAACTCCGACCGGCGCGCCCCCGCCTCGGTCAAGAACTACGCCAAGACCCACCCGCACCGCATGGGCGCCTGGTCCTCGGACTCGAAGACCGACGTGGCGACCATGGGCGTGGACGACTTCCGCTCCACCGAGAAGTCCGTCGTGATCTCCGAGGCCGGTTCGCTGAAGATCGAGCTGGTCGGCGACGACGGCTCCACCACCGTGCTGCGCGAGTCCGTACCGGTCCTCGCGGGCGAGGTCGTCGACGCGTCCGTCCTGCACGTGGCCCCGCTGCGCGAGTTCCTGACCGCGCAGATCGCCCGCGCCAAGGCCGAGGACGTACTGTTCTCCGTGCACCTCAAGGCCACGATGATGAAGGTCTCCGACCCGATCATCTTCGGTCACGTGGTGCGCGCGTTCTTCCCGAAGACCTTCGCGCAGTACGGCGCCACGCTCGCCGCCGCCGGTCTGACCCCGAACGACGGTCTGGGCGGCATCTACAAGGGCCTGGAGTCGCTCCCCGAGGGCGCCGAGATCAAGGCTTCCTTCGACGCCGAGCTCGCCGAGGGCCCGGCGCTCGCGATGGTCGACTCCGACAAGGGCATCACCAACCTGCACGTGCCGTCCGACGTCATCGTCGACGCCTCGATGCCGGCCATGATCCGCACCTCCGGCCACATGTGGGGCCCGGACGGCCAGGAGGCCGACACCCTCGCGGTGCTCCCGGACTCCTCGTACGCCGGTGTCTACCAGGCCGTGATCGAGGACTGCCGGGCCAACGGCGCCTACGACCCCTCGACCATGGGCTCGGTGCCGAACGTCGGCCTCATGGCGCAGAAGGCCGAGGAGTACGGCTCCCACGACAAGACCTTCGAGATCGCGACCACGGGCACGGTCCGCCTCGTCGACCAGGCCGGCAACGTCCTGATCGAGCAGACGGTCTCGGCCGGCGACATCTTCCGCGCCTGCCAGACCAAGGACGCGCCGATCCGCGACTGGGTGAAGCTGGCCGTCACCCGCGCCCGCGCCACCGGCAGCCCGGCCGTGTTCTGGCTGGACGAGACCCGCGCGCACGACGCCAACCTGATCGCCAAGGTCAACACCTACCTCGCGGAGCACGACACCGAGGGCCTGGACATCCGGATCCTCAACCCGGTCGAGGCGACCAAGCTGTCGGTGGAGCGCATCCGCCGCGGCGAGGACACCATCTCGGTGACGGGCAACGTCCTGCGCGACTACCTGACCGACCTGTTCCCGATCCTGGAGCTGGGCACCAGCGCCAAGATGCTGTCGGTCGTGCCGCTGATGGCGGGCGGCGGTCTCTTCGAGACCGGCGCGGGCGGTTCCGCGCCCAAGCACGTCCAGCAGCTGGTCAAGGAGGACTACCTGCGCTGGGACTCGCTGGGCGAGTTCTTCGCGCTGGTCCCGTCGCTGGAGCAGTACGCCGACTTCACGGGCAACTCCCGCGCCAAGGTCCTGGCCGACACCCTGGACCGCGCCACGGCGACCTTCCTCAACGAGGACAAGTCCCCGACCCGTCGCGTCGGCGGCATCGACAACCGCGGCAGCCACTTCTACCTGTCCCTGTACTGGGCCCAGGAGCTGGCCGCGCAGACCGAGGACGCGGACCTCGCCAAGGCCTTCGGCCCGTTCGCCGAGGCCCTCGCGGCGAACGAGCAGAAGATCGTCGAGGAGCTGAACTCCGTCCAGGGCAAGCCGGCCGACATCGGCGGCTACTACCAGCCCGACCCGGCCAAGGCCGCGAAGGTCATGCGCCCGTCCACCACGTGGAACGAGACGCTGACGTCCCTGAGCTGACGCCAGCCCCTACGGGCCCAGCTGCCTGCCCTCCGCCCCGGTCGACTTCGGTCCGACCGGGGCGGAGGCGGTCCCGAGGGGTGCCGGAGCCGGATGGGTGCCCCAGGGGCGCGGGGCTGTATCGATGTGCGGCTCCGCCGCGTGGGCGCGACCAGCCACAACGGACCCGCACCCGCCCGACAAGAAGACCCGGCACCCCCGTAGGCGCCCGGCCCAAGCCCAGCGCAGCGCAACTCACCAGTCCCGAGTCGCGATCAGTTCCTCCACGTCCGCGTCCTCGAAGCCGTAGCTCCGGGCGATGAACCAGAACTCCTCGGCTATCTCCTCGCGGGCCACGGTCTCGATGTCGAAGCCGTCGTCCTGGAGGTCGTTGAACTCCTCGGTGGCCGCCTGCGTCAGGACGTACAGCGCGGCCAGGTCGGCGGGCCGCTCGGCCTCGATACGGGCGCACAGGCGCAGCAGGATCTCCTTGCCGAGGTCCACCGCGCGGTCGGGGTACCAGCCGTCGCGGTAGAGCGCGTCGAGGAACGGGTGGGCGGCCACCCGCTGGTCGTCGATGTTCATGCTGAGATGGTGCACCACACCACTGACAACGCCCCGGGAGCTGCCGTATGTCCTCGTTCGACCTCCTGCCCGGTGCCGGGGAGTCGCCGGTGATCCTCCATGTGCCGCACTCCGCGCGGGAGATGCCCGCCGAGGTGCGGGCCGGGATCGTGCTGGACGATCTCGCGCTGGAGCGGGAGCTGGACCACATCGTCGACGCGCACACGGCGGAGCTCGCCGAGCTGGCGGCCGGGCTGGCCGGCAGGACCCCGTGGCGGTTCGTGAACCGGCTCTCCCGGCTCGTCGTCGATCCCGAGCGGTTCCCGGACGAGCGGGAGGAGATGCTCGCCGTGGGGATGGGGGCCGTGTACACCAGGACCACGGGGCGGGAGCCGCTGCGGGCCGCGGACACCGACCCGGAGCCGCTCGTCGACCGCTGGTTCCGGCCCTACGCCCGGGCCATGACCGAGGCCGTCGCCGCGCGGCTCGCGGCCGTCGGGCGGGCCGTCGTCATCGACGTGCACTCCTACCCCAGCGCGCCCCTGCCGTACGAACTCCACGGCGGGGGACCGCGGCCGCGTGTGTGCCTGGGGACCGATCCCTTCCACACGCCGCCCGCGCTGGTCGCCGCGGCGCGGGAGGCGTTCGGGGAGGTCGGGCTGGACAGCCCGTTCAGCGGGACGTACGTGCCGCTGGAGTTCTACGGCCGTGATCCCCGGGTGAGTGCCCTGATGGTGGAGATCCGCCGGGACACGTACATGACCGAACCGGGCGGCCCGGCCGGACCGGGTCTGAACCGGCTCGCGCGGGCACTGGCCGCGCTGGTGGACGCCGTGCACTGACCCCCGCCCGGAGCGCATCCGCGCCCGGCCTGCCCGGCACCGGGTCCGGCCCGGTGCCCGGTCCGGCCGCCGGACCACGCGCTGAACAGGCGGTTCACACCGTCAGCCAGTCCGTGACGATCACCTCTTCGCCGGTTCGCAGGCGCAGGGCGAACGGGCCGGTCGGGGGCGCCTCGCAGGTGAAGCGCCCCAGGTCGTCGGTGGTGAGCGGTGCGCCCGGCCGGGGGCCGCTGAGCACCTCGATGCGGGCCGGCCGGGGCGGCAGCACCTGGCCCATCAGGCCCTGCGCGGTGAGTTCGACGTCGACCGTCACCTCGCCCGCGTGGAAGGTGAGCATCCGGGGTGCCGCCGCCGCTCCCCGCACGGGAAGGGCGTCGACCACCGAGTCGAAGGACAGCTCGGCGATACGGCTGTCCAGGTCGTGCAGCGCGAACGCCTCGACGGCGATCTGCCGCAGGGCCGCCGGCACGGGGTCCAGGATGGCGGTGGCCTGCCGGAGCTCCTCCTCCAGCAGGTCCTGGGCCAACTCCTCGTCGGGCAGGGTCTCTTCGGAGAAGAGGTCGTCGTCGCTCATACCGCCCCCCGGGCTTCGAGCCGCGCCCGCAGCCGCCTCAGACAGCGCTGGCGCAGAGGTCCGATGCTGCCCACCGCGATCCCCAGGGAGGCGGACACCTCCTGGTAGCCGGGTTTCGGGGAGGCCATCAGGATGCGCAGCAACTGCCGGCAGCGGTCGCCGAGTTCCTCGAACTCCTGCCACAGGCGCCGCACGCGTTCGCTCTGCGCGGCGGCCTCCTCGGAGTCGATGAGGGACTGCTCGGGCGTACGGTCCTCGCTGATCCGGTCCAGCAGTTGCGGATCGTCCGTGACCGTCAGCCGCCTTAAGCTCTTGAGCACCTTCAGGCACTCGTGGCGCGCGGTGCTGGCCAGCCAGGACTTGGCCTTGTCGGGTTCGCGGATCCGCCCCAGGTGCTGGGCGAAACGGAACCAGACGGTCTGGTACACCTCGTGCGCGTCGGCGTCGGAGAGCCGGTGCGCGCGCACCACCGACCACACCAGCGGGCTCAGCCCCTCCACGAGCGCCTTCCAGGCCGCCGCGTCGCCGTCGACGGCGGACTGGACCAGCCCACCGACATCTGCTCGGTCCACGGTCCCACCCCTCGTGTACGGCAAGTCATCGTACGCCGTGGAAGGGACCGCTCCGGCCCTCATGCGCCCACCGGGCGCTGCACCACCGGCACCGGACGCCAGCCGGCCGGCCGCAGCGCCGGGACGTGCGCCCCGCGCACTTCGGCGAACTGGGTGTTACCGGCAAGGAGTTGACTCCGGGCGGCGCGCGGGTCGGTCTCCTTGTTCGCGGTCATGTGGGCGGCGACCAGACCGGCGACGACCGGGGTGGCGAAGGAGGTGCCGCTCCAGTGCGCGTACCCCTCGAACATCACCTGGTCCGGCTTGACGGTGCCGCCGTCCTCGCTCAACACCCCGACGTGGGACGGGGACTGGCAGGTGCAGACATAGGTGAAGCCGTACCGGCAGGCCTCGTAGGTGGAGTGCTGGTAGGCGTACGGCACCGGTGCGTCGAAGCCGGTGAGGGCGCTGGTGAGGCGCTCGCCGGGGGCGTAGACCTTCACCCAGGAGCCGTGGTTGGAGAAGCAGGCGCCGAATTCGCCGTCGCCGCGCAGCGCGCCGACCGACAGGACGACGTCCCGGTAGTCGGGCAGGTCGGCGTAGGCGGCCGGCCAGAAGGGGCTGGCGCTGGCGTTGTTGCCGGCGGCGGCGACCAACAGGGTGCCGTGGGCGCGCAGTTCCTGCATGAAGGCGTCCATGCCGAGCAGTCCGTCGGTGCGGCCGTTGGAGGTGCCCGCGGACAGGCTGATGATGGCCGGCCAGCCGTCGGCGACCGCCTCGAAGAGCCTGTCGCCGAGCTCGGACTCCAGGATGGCGCCCGCGTCGTTGAGGGTGTTGCGGACGGTGATGTCGGTGTTCGGCGCGACGGCCGCGAGGACACCGGCGATGAAGGTGCCGTGGCCGACGTACTGGAGGAGGGTACCGGCCGCGTCGGTCTCGGTGCCGTGCAGGTCGCCGTCGACGTGGGCGAGCAGCGGGACGAGCGCGTGGTCGTGGGTGAGGCCGTTGTCGACGACGAGCACGCCCACCGCGGTGTCGGGGTCGTAAGCCGCCTCCGCCGGGGCCGGGTTGGTGCCCTGGCTGAGGGAGGCGGGCACCGGTTCGTCGCCGGGGCAGGAGTTGACGGCGATCGACACCACGTGGTTGCGGCTGACGATCCGGCGCCCGGCGCGGCCCTCGCGCTCGCTCATGGCGCGCAGTGCGTGGGTGACGGCGCGGTCGCCGCGCCGGTCGCCGTGGCCCGGGTCGCCGACCTTGATGCGGGTGATGCCCGAGCGGTTGGTCTCGGGGCTGTCCCGGCGTACGTGGTCGCCGGTCAGGCCGGTCGCCGCGGTGAAGTGGGTGCGCACGGTCTCCTCGACGAGCGCCGCGTCGTGGCCGTCCCGGGCGAGGACGACACCCTTCTCGTAGATGAACTCCGAGGCGTCGTCGGGCCCGAGGGCCAGGGGGACACCGGGCATGGAACGCTGGATCTGGTCGAACTGCTCGTGGAATCGCTGAGGTGCCATGGCGTGTCCTCCCACTGGGCGGCGGTCGTCAGTCAGAGCCGCGGGACCGGTGATTGATACAGCGCCGAACCGGTGTGGCCCGCCACCCGTGCCACTACCATCCTTGGAGTGACAGCGGGAAGCGACTCGGTTCTCGAACTTCTGCCGATGGTGTTCGCCGCCCCCAACCAGGCGCTGGCGAGGGCAGAGGAGGTACTCGGCTCGGATCCCTCACCGCTGCACGCCTCCGTGGCCCACCAGGTGATCGGGATCTGGCAGCGGGACTGGGGCGACATGCGGATCGCCCTGGACCATCTGCGCCGCGCCCGTGATCTCGCGGCGCGCTCGGAGTCGGCCGACCGGGAGGCGGACGTGCTGGCCGCGCTCGGGGTGGCGCTGGTGCACGCGGGCCGCACCCGGCAGGGGCTGGCGGCGCTGGAGCGGGGGGTCGAGGTCTCCGGCGGGCACACCCGCGCCCGCGTGCTGTTCCGGCGGGCCTACGCGTCCTGGGTGCTGGGGCAGCACAAGGCGGCGCTGGAGGACGTACGGCGGGCGATCCCGGTGCTGCGGCAGGCCGAGGACGTGATCTGGACCGCGCGGGCGCTGACCCTGCGGGCGACCGTGCATCTGGCGCTCGGCGCGGTGGACCGCGCGGACGCCGACTTCACGGCGGCCGAGGCGCTGTGGGACACCACGGGCCAGGAGCACGACAAGGCCGACGCGGTGGAGAGCCGAGGCCTCGCCGCCTACCGGTCGGGGGACGTCCCGGCCGCGCTGCGGCTGCTGGACGAGGCGCAGGAGCGGTACGCCAAGCTCGGCACACCGACGTTCATGCTCACCGTGCGGCGCTGCGAGGTCCTGATGGCGGCGGGGCTCGCCCGGGAGGCGCTGGCGGAGGCGGACGCGGCGATCAAGGTCCTCGACGGCATCGGCGGACAGTCGACGCTGAAGGCGGAACTGCTGCTCGCCGCCGCGCGGGCGGCCCGGGTCGAGGGGGACGCGCACACCGCGATCGCCCGGGCCGACCTGGCGGTACGGCTGTTCGCGGGGCAGCGGCGCTCCTGGTGGGAGACGCATGCCCGGCTGGTGCTGATCGAGGCGCGGGTCGCCGCGGGGCGCGGGTCGGGACGGCTGGTCGCGGACGCGGCGGCGGTCGCGGAACGGCTGGCCTCCTTCGGGGCGCCCGCCGCCCCCGAGGCCTCGCTGCTGGCGGGCCGGATCGCGCTGGACCTGGGGTGGCGCGAGGACGCCCGGCGGCATCTGGAGGTCGCCGCGCGCAGCAGGCACGGCGGGCCGCCGCTGGCACGGATGACGGGCTGGGCGGCCCGGGCGCTGTGGGCGCGGGCCATGGGCTCCGACCGGCGGGTCCTGGAGGCCTGCCGCCGGGGTCTGGACGTGCTCGACGACCACCGGACGACCCTGGGCGCCTCCGAGCTCAGGGCCCGGGCCACCGCCCAGGGCGCGGAGCTCGCCGCGCTGGCCGCGCGGGCCTCGCTCGCCTCGGGCGGACCGCGCCGGCTGCTGGTGTGGAGCGAGCGCTGGCGGGCCACCGCGCTGTCCGCCCCGCCGACCCGCCCACCGGCCGACCCCGGGCTGCTCAGCGATCTCACCGCGTTCCGGGAGATCGCCGCCCGTGCGGAGGCGGCCCGGATGGAGGGGCGGCCGGTGCCGGCGCTGGAGCGTGAACAGCGGCGCCTGGAACGGGAGATCCGCTCCCGCACCCACCACATCCGCGGCGACGCCCCGGGGGACGGCTACCGCTTCGACCCGGCCGACCTGCTGGAACGGCTCGGTGAGGACGTACGGCTGGTCGAACTGGCCGTGCTGGACGGACGGGTGCAGGTGCTGCTGTGCGGGCGGGGGCGGGTGCGGCGGTTCGAGGGCGGGCTGCTGGCCGACGCGGAGCGCGAGGCGGAGCACGTCCAGGCGGGGCTGCGACGGCTCGCCCACCCGGGTGCGGAGGCGCGGCGTGCGGTGGTGGAGGCGGCGGGGCGGCGGCTGGAGGAGCTGCTGCTGGGCCCGGCCGCGGCGCAGCTCGGCTCCGGGCCGGTGGTGGTGGTGCCGCCGGGGCGACTGCACCGGGTGCCGTGGGCGCTGCTGCCGTCGCTGCGGGAGCGGGTGTTCAGTGTGTCGCCGTCGGCGAGCAGCTGGCTGCGGGCGCACGGGACCGCGCCGCCGGCCGGCGGACGCCAGGTCCTGGTGCGCGGGCCGGGGCTTGCGACGGGCGGCGCCGAAGTCCCCGAACTGGCCGGACGCCACGGTTCCGCGACCGTCCTGGAGTACGACGAGGCGCGTGTGCCGCGGGTGCTGGAGGAACTGGACGGGGCGGCGCTGGCCCATATCGCGGCGCACGGTACGTTCCGCGCGGACAGTCCGTTGTTCTCCTCGTTGCGGATGGCGGACGGTCCGCTGATCGTCCATGACTTCGAGCGCCTCGACCGCAGCCCGTACCGGATCATCCTGTCCTGCTGCGACACGGCCCGGTTCGCCTCGGTCGGCGCGGACGAACTGCTCGGCCTGGTCACCGCGTTGCTGCCGCTCGGCACGGCGGGGGTGGTGGCGTGCAGTGCGCCGGTCAACGACGAGGCGGTGGTGCCGTTGATGCTCGCGCTGCACAAGGGACTCGGTGCGGGGGCGTCGATGGCGGAGGCGTTGCGGGACGCGCGGGCCGCGCTGCCGGGGGACTCGGTGCATCAGGCGACGGGGTGGGCGTTCTCGGCGTTCGGGGCGGCGTAGTGCCTGCCCGTGGTGTGAGGGGTGGGACGGCCTGACCCCTCCCCCGAATACTGGGGGTCAGACCGCCCCGGTTCGTGTCCGGCTCAGGCCGGTTGTGGTTCGGGCAGCTCCACCAGGCACGGCAGTGCGTCGCGGTCGCTCGCGCCGAGGCGGGTGTAGGCGCCGTAGAGGTGGTTGCCGACGGTCCGGACCGACAGGGTGAGCTTCTCCGCGATCTGGCGGTTGGTGAGCCCGGCGGCGGCGAGGGTGACGATCTGCCGCTGACGGGCGGTGAGTTCGCCGAGGACCATCCCGGCCAGGGCCGGGGTACGGGCGCCCTGGCAGCGGCGGGCCAGCGCGACGGCCCGGGTGCGGGAGGTGCGGGCCGCGCCGGGGTCGCGGTGCGCCTGCGCCGCCTGGGCGTAGGCCTCCGCAGCGAACAGCAGGAAACCGCGCTCCTCCAGCGTCCGGGCCGCACGGTCGAGGGCGGGTCCGTCTCCTTGGGCGAGCGCGTCGGCGTGCGCGGCGAAGACCCCGGTCAGCCGGCCGGCGGCCCGTTCGGGCGCACCGAGGCGGACGGCGTCGTACGGCTCCGCACCGACCGCGTCCAGAGCGGCTCCGAGATCACCCCGAGCGGCGGCCCGCCAGACGGCGGCATCGGCTGAGGAGGGCGTAGGGGTTCCGCCTGAGGTCTGCCCGTCCGCTTGTGTGCCCGACTGGGCCGTGCACAGGGCGAGTTCGAGGTGGCAGGGGTGGTCCTCGGGGGTGGTGCGCAGGCCCTCTCGGGCCCAGGAGGCGGCCTCGCGCAGTTGTCCGCGCAGGCGGGCGAAGCGGGCTCGTACGGCGGCGTGCGGGGCCGGGATGCCGATGCCCTCGGTCACGAGCCACTCCCCCACCGGCGCCGGCACGGCCCGTACGTCCGTCCCGGCGATGGCCCGCGCCAGGGTGCCGGTTTCGGTCTCCAGGGCGGCCGTGCGGTCGGACGGGGTGCGGGCCAGGCGGCGGGCCCTGAGGCGTCCGGCCACCGACCGGAGCACCGGGCCGTGGAGGGGGTGGGCGAGGCGGGCGGTGCCGTGGTCGTCGATGTGGACCAGGCCGTCGGCTTCCAGGGCCTCGAGCGCGTCCAGGTCGAGCGTGTCGGCGTCCACGGGGAGCGGCTCGCCGAACGCCAGGCGGTCCAGGGTCTCGCGCTCACCGGGTCCCGTGCGGGCGAGAAGGTCCGCGGTGCGTTCGCGTACGGTCGCGGTGACCGGCACCGGGCCCCGCCACTCCCACTCGCCCGAGTCGGGGACGCGTGACAGGAGCCCCTGCTCGCGCACCGCGCCCACCAGTTCCCGCAACAGCCGCAGATCGCCCTGGCAGAGCCGGTGCAGCCGGTCGACGGTGAGGGCGTCCAGGCCGCCCGCACCGGCCGCGAGCAGCTGCGCGGTGTCCTCGCGGGGCAGCGGCTCCAGGTCGAGGCGCGGCAGGAGCTCTGCGGTCCACAGTCGGGTGATCGCTTCCGGTGCCCGGGTGCCCTCGGTGGCGACAACCAGGAGCCGGGTGCGGCCGTGCACGGCGAGCTGGTGGACCAGGGCGGCCGAGGCGTCGTCGAGCAGATGGGCGTCGTCGACCAGCAACAGCCGTACGCCTGACAGCAGATGGACCGCGCGGTGCAGGGACACGGTGTCCGGGAGCAGGTGGGCGAAGGCGGCGAACGGGAGGCCGCGGGTCTCGGGCGTCCCCGTCGCCCGCGCGCAGTCGGTGCCGCGTACGGCCTCCGTGACCAGCCGGGTCTTGCCCCGCCCCGCCGGGCCGGTGACCACGATGCCGTGCCGGCCGCCGGCCAAGGACCCGCGGATCAGCTCGAGTTCGTCCTGGCGCCCGGTGAACGGCCAGGGCGGCCGCAGGCCTGTCGCGTCCCGTTCGAATGTCGTCACGGAAGCAAGAGCACCGCTACTCAGGTCTGATACAGGGGGACTTGAGCAGCCCCCGACTCAGGCGCCCCCGGAGGCCCGACGGCAAGGTGGGACGCATGACCGCTCGCTACTGCTCCCTCGCGCAGCAGTCGGCTCCGGTGTTCGCTCCGGGGCTGGCCGCCGAGCGGCTGAGCGCGCTCGTCGGCGGCGGCCGGATGTGGGTCAACAGCACGGTCCTGCACTACTGCTTCTTCGACGGCGACTCCGACGGGTCGGTCATTCCTGTTCCGGGGACCGGGCAGAACCGCCGGGTGTCGTGGGTGGGCGCCAAGGAGCAGCGGGACGTGGTGCGCGAGTGCTTCCAGGAGTGGCAGGACCTCGGGGTGGGGGTGCGTTTCACCGAGGTCGGCGACCGTTCGGAGGCCGAACTGCGCATCGGGTTCCAGCTCGGCGACGGATCCTGGTCGACCGTGGGCAGGGACGCCCTGCGGGTCGGGGTGAACGAGCGCACCATGAACTTCGGCTGGGACCTGACCGCGCCCGGGGAGCGCGGGACGGCCCTGCACGAGATCGGGCACGCGCTCGGCATGCTGCACGAGCACCAGAGTCCGTTCGCCGGGATCCACTGGGACGAGGAGGCCGTCTACGCCGATCTGGCGGGCCCGCCGAACCATTGGAGCCGGGACCGGACGTTCTTCAACATCCTGCGCAAGCTCGACCCGGACGAGGTCAACGGCTCCGTCTGGGACCCGCAGTCGATCATGGAGTACCCCTTCGGGGCGGGGCTGATCCTGGAACCGGAGCAGTTCCGCGCGGGCCTCAACCCGCCCGGCACCCTGTCGGCCGCCGACAAGGAGTACGTCCTGCGCTGGTATCCGCCGACCGAGCCGGTCCGGCCGCCCGCGCTGGTGCCCTTCCGGTCCGCGCCGCTGGGGCTCGGGCCGGGCGGGCAGGCCGACTTCACCGTGGAACCGCCGGAGACCCGCGAGTACACCGTGGGCACCTTCGGTGACGCCGACACCGTCGTGGTGGTCTTCGAGGAACGGGACGGAGAAGCCCGCTACCTCTGCGGCCACGACGACGGGGGCACCGCCCGCAACGCAACGCTCAGGGCCCGTCTCGTCAAGGGCCGCCGCTACTTCGTCCGTGTGCGCCTGTACTCCGCGTGGGGTTCGGGGGAAACCGCGGTCATGTGCTGGTGAGCCGGCACGTACGGACCGCACACGGACGAGGCTGGACCACTGTCCGGCGCCGGGGGAACGGCCGGTGCTCGTCGCCTTCGGGGGAGGGAGACGAGCACCGGCCACGCGGCGTTCGGGGCGGAGCTCCGGCTGCGAGAGTGGCGGCATGCTGATCCATCTCCGGGTCGACACCATCGAACAGGCGGTCGTCCGCTCCGGGCCGGCGCGGCATGCGGTAGGCCCTGTGGCCTACGTCGTGGGGTACGCCCTGACCTAGGAGCAGCCGCCGCAGTGGCACACCGTGATCGTCGAGCCGGTCAATCAGCTGGAGCCGAGAGGCTCGCTCGCCCCGCTCGTCGAGGCGTCCCTCAGGGCAGATCGCGGGTGAAGACCACCCGGGGGCGGCCTGGGCCGTCGTAGTCCTCGACCAGGTGGTCCTGGAAGCCGAGGCTGCGGTGGAAGGCGAGGGAGCCCGTGTTCGCGGGCGAGGTGATCGCCTTGAGGCGGAGCGCGCCCTGGCCGCGGGCGGCGGTGGTGAAGGCCTCATAGAGGGTACGGCCGAGGCCGGTGCCGCGGGTGTCGTCGCGGATCGCGATCAGATGGACGTAGCCGGTGCGGTCGGGGGTGACGAAGCCGAAGAGGTAGCCCCGGATGCCGTCGTCGGCGCGGGCGACCAGGCAGGTCGAGCCGAACTCCCGTACCAGCGCGGTCAGATGGAGCGCCCGCAGATCGCGCTCGCCCCAGTAGCGGGCATGGTCCGCGAGGACCTGGTGGAGGTCGCTCACGTCGGCGCGGTTGATAAGGACAGCCATGTGCCGATCATGGCACGAGGCCGCCGGTACCAGTGGCGGGCGCTCACGCCTCCAGGAGCCTGCGCTTCTGCTCCTCGAACTCGGCCTCGGTGAGCACGCCTTGGGTCTTCAGCTCGCCCAGCTGCTTCAGCTGTTCGATCTTGGCGCTCATGTCGGGAGCCGGAGGAGCAGCCGCCGGCTGCTGGGAGTAGGACGGGGGCGGGGGCGCCTGGGATTCCTGCTGGGCCGCCCATCGCCCTTGCTGTCGGCGGTTCACCCGGTTCGACACGGCGGTCGCCGTTCCGGCGACGACGGCCGTGCGCGCGACCCCGCGGAGGAGACCTGGCATGACTGTTTCCCTTCGATCCATCAACCTTCAGTCGGCGGTCTCGGTCGCGTCGAGGGCCGCGACGAGCGCGGGGACCGGGATCCGGCCGGAGGCGACCATCCGGGCCCCGCCGCGGCGCAGGGCGGCGGCAAAGGGTGCGGCCCATCGGTTCTCGTAGAGCAGGATGCCCGCCGAACAGCCGGGTTCCAGCGCCTTGGCGGCTTCGTCGATGTCGTCCTGGCCGAGGAGCCCCGACGAGGCTCCCTCGAAGACGGCGAGGTCGAGCCGGCCGTCGCCGTCGAAGTCGGTGATCTCCATTCCGGCCACCGAGCCGTCGTCGTCCTTTCTGATGAAGACCAGGTCCAGGATCCGGATGATGCCCCGGTCCACGAGATCGACGAGGAGGGGGAGGCCCTCGCCCGTCATCCGGTTGCCGGGGAACTCGACGACCAGATAGTCGACGGGGCCCACGTCTTCGAATTCGTCGCTCACGGCGTCACCTCTGGTGCTCGTGGCTGCTTCCCCCGGAACTCCGCTGAGCCCATTGCATCACCGCAGCGTGGCCCTCGCACCTCGGTGCGCCGTTCACCCGTCCGGAGCACCAGGATCGCGCGCTGCACGGAAGCCGTCTGTGCTGGTGTCCATGAACGCTAGCGGTGACGAACAGCTCTCGGGCGACGAGCGCGGCGAACTGGCCGAACTGAGGAAACGGGTTCACGCCCTGGAGAGCGGCGGACCACCCCGCGCGGCGCGGCACCACCCGTTCCGCTCGCTCGGCTCGGTCCTGCTGATCCTGCTGGCCGCGCTGCTGGCCATGCTCTCCGTCGTGGCGGTGTGGGCGAACAGCATCGTCCAGGACACGGACCGCTACGTGAAGACCGTCGGCCCGCTGGCGAGCGACCCGGATGTGCAGAAGGCGGCCACCAACCGGATCACCACCGCCGTCCTGGCCCAGATCGACGTGGACGCTCTGGTGAAACAGCTCACCGACGCGGCCTCGGCGAAGGGGGTGCCACCGCAGGCGGCCAAGCTGCTCGGCAACCTGGACGGCCCGATCGAGAGCGGGCTCAAGCAGCTGGTCAGCGGCACCGTGGAGCGGGTGGTCACCAGCAACGCCTTCGAGACGGTCTGGGTGAACGGCAACCGCAGGGCGCACGCGGCGCTGGACAAGGCCCTGACCGGCCAGACCGACGACAGCACGGTCAAGGTGGACAACGACCAGGTCGTCGTCGACCTGGGTCCGATCGTCGCCGAGGTCAAGGACCAGCTGGTCGCCGCCGGCTTCACGCCCGCCGCCAAGATCCCGGCCGTGCACACGAACTTCGTGGTGTTCCAGTCGAAGGACCTCGGCAGGATCAGGTCCTACGTGAGAGTGCTGGAGCTCCTGGGCGGCTGGCTGCCGGTCATCGCGCTGCTGATCGCGGCCGCGGGGGTGTACGTCGCGTTCAACCGACGGCACGCGCTGATCGGGGCTGCCCTGGCGGTCTTCGTCGCCATGCTGATCCTCGGGATCGGCCTGACCGTCTTCCGTGACGTCTACCTCAACCATCTGCCGTCCAGTGTCTCCGAGGCCGCCGCGGGATCCGTGTACGACGCCCTGGTCAAGTTCCTGCGCGCCGGTATCCGGGCCCTCGCCGCGGTCGCCCTGTTCACCGCGGCCGGGGCCTTCCTCGCCGGGCCGTCCCGGGTCGCCGTCGTCACGCGTACCGCCTGCCGCAGGAGCATCGGCGCGCTGCGTGACGTGACGACCTCGGCGGGCCTTCGGCTCGGGGCCGTCGGGCGGTTCGTCCACCGCTTCAAGCGTTGGATCGGGGTGGTCATCCTGGTGGTCGCGGCGATCGTTCTGTTCACCTGGACCTACCCCACCACGGCGGTCGTGGTGTGGACGGCGGTGATCACGTTGGTGGCCTTCGCGATCCGGGAGTTCCTGGACCAAGACGGCTCCACGCCGTCCGCCGGCCCGGACGCCGGGGCAGCGGCCGCGCACTGACCCGGCTCGCCGGGCGAACCGTCCTTGCGAACCTCACCCGTCACGGGTGATCACCTGCGCCGGATCACTCCCGATGCTCGCAGGTGAGGCACTGACTGCTGCCTCTCACCGGGGAAAGAGGAATCGATCATGGCCACACCCACGACGCACCGCCGCTCGGAGACCGCCCAGGCCGCCGCCGGCGGACTGACGGTGTTCGCCGCTGTCCTGCTGTTCATCGCCGGTGTCCTGGATCTCTTCCGGGGCATCATGGCCATCGCCGACGACAACGTGTTCGTGAGGACACCCAACTACGTCTTCAAGTTCGATCTGACCAGCTGGGGCTGGATCCAGCTGGCCCTCGGAGTGATCGCCATGTGCGTGGGCGCGGGTCTCTTCACACGCGCCACCTGGGCCCGGGTCGTCGGGGTCGGCATCGCGGGGCTGGCGATCATCGCCAACTTCCTGTCACTGCCCTACTACCCCTTCTGGTCGCTCACCCTGATCGCGATGTACGGCTTCGTCATCTGGGGCCTGTGCACCGTGCGTCGGGACCGCTGAGCGGCATACCGGTCGCCCCCGAGCCGGGGCGCTGAACCCGGGAGGACCCATCGCCGCACCGACGCCGGAAAGCGGCTCCGAACCCGCTGCGCGGAGTCAGCCGCCGGAAGCCGACCTGCTGAGGACCATGCTGGGCCGGCCGGAGTATCGCAGGGCCCTGGTCTTCTGCGGCCTGATCGGTGTTCCGGTGGCGCTGATCGCCTTCTGGTTCCTTGTGGCGGTCCATCAGCTGGAGCAGCTGATCTGGACGGACTGGCCCAAGGACCTGGGCTGGGAGAAGGCTCCCTGGTGGTGGGCGCTTCCCCTGCTCACGCCGGCCGGTCTCGTGGTCGGCGTGGTCGCCGCCCGCTTTCCGGGCCGGGGCGGGCATGTGCCCGCCGGGGGCCTGCACTCGGGTGGCATCACGAGAAAGGCGCTGCCCGGCGTCCTGATCGCCGCTCTGGTCGGTCTGCCGCTCGGAGCAGTGCTGGGGCCCGAGGCACCGCTGATCGCCATGGGCGGCGGGCTGGCACTTCTCTTCGCGCACCTGGTCCGGGCGCCGGAGACCGACGCGAGCGCAGCGCTGCTGAGTGCGGCCGGGGCGGCGGCCGCCGTCTCCGCGCTCTTCGGGAATCCGATCGTGGGCGCGGTGCTGCTGATCGAGGTGGCCGGGGTGGGCGGCCCGCAGCTGTTCGCGGTGATGCTGCCCGCACTGCTGGCCAGCGGGGTGGGCGACCTGATCTTCACCGGCTTCGTCCGCTGGACCGGCTTCGAGACGGGGAGCCTGGACATCGGCCTGCCCACACCTCCGCCGCTCGACTGGCCGGATGTGCTGTGGGCGCTGGTGCTGGCGCCCGCCCTCGCGTTCCTCGTCCACGGGGCGTTCGTCGGCGGACGCTTCGCGGCGCGGTTCACAGCGACCCGGACGGTCCGCCGCACCGTCCTCTGCGCGCTGGCCGCGGCGGTCTGCATCACCCTCTACGCCGTCGCCACGGGCCGCTCGCCCGCCGAGGCGGCCCTGTCGGGAGAGTCCGCCCTCTCCGAACTGGCGCAGGATCCGCACGCCTGGCCGGTGGGGGCACTGATCGCGGTGCTGGCCCTCAAGGGCCTGGCGTACGCGCTGTGTCTGGGCAGTCTGCGCGGTGGTCCGGTCTTTCCGGCCCTGTTCCTGGGTGGGGCGGCCGGGGCGCTGCTGGCGCCGCTGCCCGGTCTGGGGCTGGTGCCGGCGATGGCGGTCGGCATGGCGGCCGCGGTGACCGCGGCTCTCCGCCTGCCCGTGAGCAGCGTCGTCCTGGTCGTGCTCCTGCTGGGCAACGTGGACACGGTGGCGCTGGTGGTGCTGGCCGCGGTCATGTCCTTCGTGCTGGTCCAGCGGCTGCCGCAGGGCCCGGCCGTCCCTGCGGCGGGTGAGCGGCCGACCGGCCGGACGCCGAACTGACGCGTAGTCCGTGCCGAGCCGTGCCAGGGAGTCGTCCAGCGCGGAGAGGAGGTGCCCGCGCGAGCCGTCGACGCGGCGGTCCGGGTCGGGCACGCTGCCCGCCTTCGTGGAGATGACCAGGTCCCGGCGCGGGACCAGGCCGTCCGTGAGGGCGCCTTGTGCGGGTCGTCACGGTGGTGAGCTGCCGCGCGGAGCGCCCTTCTGCGGCGGGGTCGGCGCGTCAGGGGAGCCCAGACGGCGGACGGCCCAGGGTTCGCGGGCGATGACCGCGCCGGTCGTCAGGCACAGGGTCGCGACCACGCACAGCGTGATGAGCCAGGACAACAGCGTGAAGACGGCACCCAGGGAGCCGTACTTCTCCAGACTGTGGTTGAGCGCCCGGGGGACGTACAGCGAGGCGGTGGAGGTGACGACGGTCATGGCCGCCCCGGTCAGCAGCGCACCCGGCAGCAGCGGACGCCAGGGCACGCGCGCGACCAGCAGCAGATGCTGCGTCCACCACCAGATGGCGACCTCCGCGATCAGCAGCAGCGGCACGCCGAGCCACAGGCCGAGGCCGAAGCCGTTGCGCAGGCTCCCCTGTACGGCGAACATGGCCAGCCAGGTCGCGATCCAGGCGAGCCAGCGCCAGGCGGCCACCCGCGCGCTCGCCTTGGGCAGGCTCCAGGCCCGCTGGCACAGCCGCTGCATGGCGCGGCTGCACGCGGTGGCCGACAGGAGCACCATCAGCCCGCCGACGACACCCGTGGTCTGGCGCAGCTCGTCGGACGGTTGGCCCGTGCCCTGGACGGCCTTCTTCAGCTCGGCGTTCGCGCTTCCCGTCAGTCCGAAGGCGTCGTGCAGGGACGCGACGAACTGGTCGCGCAACCACTGCGGGGCGATGGAGGCCACCACGAACAGCAGCGGGACGGCGGTGAGGAACGTCTGGGCGGCGAGCCGGGTCGCGGAGTCGAACACGTTCACCGAGATCAGGTGCGACAGCAGACGTGTGAGCACGGGGAACTGGTTCTCGGTCCGGGTGCGCAGGTCCATCAGCCGGGATCCCGTCGAGGCGGCGCGCTCCCGCAGTGCCGCCCAGCGGGAGGGACGGCCCGGGCGCCTTCTTCCGGTCCCTTTCCCTGGCTGCATGCTGCCAGGGTGCCGCTGCCGCGACCGCGTGGCCTCGGCAGGTGTACAACACAGGGCCGGATGGGCCAAGAAACTCGCGCGAATGGTGCGGCGCGGGACGGACGGGGAGACTGGAGGCATGGTCGAACGTCGAGCCGTGGCCGGACGCGCACTGCCGCGCGGGGGGCCGTGATGGTGCTCGACCTGGTGGTCATCGGTCTCGCGATCACCGTGTTCCCCCTGTCGGTGACCGCGTTCGTGCTGGTGCTGTCGACGCGTGGCGGGGTGTGGAAAGGGCTGGTCTTCATCCTGGCCTGGCTCGCCTGCTTCGTGGCCGTCATCGCCGCCGTACTGCTCACCACCGGCGGCAAACCGCCCGCTCCCCACTCCCCGCCCTCCACCGCCTCGTCCGCCGTGAAGCTGGCCATCGGCGTGGGACTCGTCGGATACGGCTGGTACCGGCACCGGTCCCGGCGCAGGAAGCGTGCGGGGGCCGCCCCTTCCTCGGGCCGACGGCACAAGTCCTCCGGCGGACTGATGGCACGACTCGACCGGATCTCCCTGTGGGCGGCGGCGGGGCTGGCTCCGCTGCTCCAGCCGTGGGGGCTCGTGGCAGCCGGCGCGGCGACGGTGGTCAGCGCGGACATGTCCCACGCCGCGTCCTATCTGGCCCTGTTCGGATATTGCCTCCTTGCCACGAGCAGTCTGCTGGCGATGGAGATCTACACGACGTTCGCCCCGGAGTCGGCCGGAGTGCGCCTGGACAAGCTCCGCGTCTGGATCACCACCCACCAGGAGCAGGCGCTGGTGGCCGTGGCCTTGGTGGCCGGATTGTTCCTGGTCAGCAGGAGCATCGCCCAGTTGACGTCCTGAGCCGTGCCGGACGGGGGAGACAGCGGCGGTGGCCGCATGTCGGAACAGCCGCTGTCGGCGCGGCGATGCGGCGGGCCGCGCCGCAGCGGTGGCGTACGGCAGGTCGATGGGAACTCCGGAGCATCAGCCCGACTGGCCTGAGTGACCCCTTCTACGCCATTCCCCGGCGAGCAGTTCGTAGGAGCGGACCCGGTCCCGGTGGTCGTGGGTGATGGTGGTGAGCAGCAACTCGTCCGCGCCCGTGGCCTCCTGGAGCTGCTCCAGCCGGTCGGCGACCCGGGCCGGGGAGCCGACGAACTGGGTGTCGAGGCGGTCCTGGACCAGTTCCCGGTCCGCGTCCGTCCAGTCGTGGGCGCGGGCCTCCTCGGGGGTCGGGAACGGGATGGCGCCCTCGGCGGTGCGGATGCTGCGGACCCACAGGCCGTACCCGGTGGCGAGTTCGCGGGCGGTGTCGTCGTCCTCGGCCACCACCACGTCGGCGGACACGCTGACGTACGGCTTGTCGAGGGCGTCGGAGGGCTGGAAGGCGGCCCGGTAGCCCTCGGCGGCCTCCAGGACCGTCCCCGGGCTGACGTGGTAGTTCGCCGCGAAGGGCAGGCCCCGCGCGCCCGCGGCCTCGGCGCTCTCCCCGCCGCTGCTGCCGAGGATCCACACCTGGAGGTCGGCCCCCTCGCCCGGCACCACGTGCGCCTCCTCGCCCTCCGGGGAGCGGTAGGTGCCCGCGAGCAGGGCGAGGATGTCGTCGATCTGCTCGGCGTAGTCCTGCGACGTGGCGCCCGGCAGCAGGAGCAGCTTGCGCTGGAGGGCGATGCGGGGCGAGCCGAGGAGGTGGGCGAAGGAGAAGCGGGGCGGGATGCGCAGACCGTTCGGGGCGCGGCCGTCGACCACGCCGGTCGGCAGCGGGACCTTGGGCTCCCCCGGCGGGCTCCCGCCCGAGCGGCCGAGGCCCAGGTCGAGGCGGCCGGGGTGCAGGGCGTCGAGGAGTCCGAACTCCTCGACCGTGCTGAGCGCAGAGCGGTGACCGAGCTGTACGGCGCCCGAGCCCAGGCGGATCGTGGAGGTCGCCGAGGCCGTGAGCGCGAGGACGACCGCCGGGGAGGTGCCCGCGACACCCGGGTTGAGGTGGTGCTCGGCGAACCAGTAGCGGGTGTAGCCGAAGCGCTCGGTCTGCCGGGCCAGGTCGATGGAGTTGCGCAGGGCGTCGGCGGCCGTGGCACCGGAGGAGACCGGGACCAGGTCCAGGACGCCGAGGGGGATGTCAGGCATGGGCGGGCTCCTCGGTGTGGACCGGTCCCCAGGGGAACGGCGGGTCCGGGATGCTGCGGCGCAGCACGGGGGCGACCTCGGACTGGAAGAGTTCGAGCGAGTCGCGGTGCTGAGTGTCCGTCAGGCCGCTCGCGTCGGCGTGCACATGGAGCACGGAGTGCCCGAACTGCTCGTGGTAGCGGTGGACTTTGTCGATGATCTGCTGCGGGCTGCCGATCAGGGCGGAGCTGCGCTCGACGAAGTCCTCCAGGGTCTCGAAGACCACGGGGAGGCCCGCCGTGCGGAAGAAGGCCAGGTTCGCCTCGAAGAGCGGCCGGTAGACGTCGAGCGCCTCCTGGGAGGTGCGGGTGACGAGCAGCCCGGCCGAACCGGCGCCGACCGCGATGCCGGCCGGGTCGTGGCCGTGGAACTCCCAGCGCTCCCGGTAGTAGCGGATCAACTCGGCGTACGGCTCGATGGGGTGGGTGACGTTTGCCGAGAACAGGGGATCGCCGTAGCGGGCGGCGAGGTCCACCGACTCCTTGCTGGTGGCGCTGCCGTGCCAGACGCGCACCGGACGCTGGTAGGGCCTGGGCCACGCCTCGGCGTCCTTCAGCGGGGGCCGGAAGCGGGTGTCCGCGGTGACCTTGTCCTGGCGCCAGAGCTGCCGGAACACCTCGTAGCTCTCGGCGTTGCGGTCCCACTGGTCCTCGGGCGTGACATGGAACAGCGTGCGCTGTGCGGCGCCGTTGCCCTTGCCGATGATGAGGTCCAGGCGGCCCTCGGAGAGGTGGTCGAGGGTGGCGTAGTCCTCGTAGGCGCGCACCGGGTCGAGCAGGCTCAGGGTCGTCACCGCGGTGAAGAGACGGATGCGTCTGGTCAGCGCGGCGACATGGCTGAGGACGACCGTCGGCGAGGAGGAGATGAACGGCCGCTCGTGCCGCTCCCCCACGCCGAAGCCGTCGAAGCCCAGCTCCTCGGCGAGCACGGCGTTGTCGAGCACCTCACGGAACCGCTCGTGCGTCGGCTTCCGCACGCCCGTGACCGGATCCGGCCGGTGCACGATCAGGGTGATCGCGAGGAACTTCACGATGCCGCCCGCTGCTCGCCCTTGGCCTCGTCCGGGTGCGCGAGGCCGAGGTGGTGGCGCAGGGTCGGGCCCTCGTAGTCGGTGCGGAAGACGCCCTGTTCCTGGAGGAGCGGGACGACCTTGTCGGCGAAGGTGTCGAGTCCGGTCGGGGTGATGTGCGGGACGAGGATGAAGCCGTCGCTCGCGTCGGCCTGCACGTACTCGTTGATGGTGCGGGCGATGGTCTCGGCCGAGCCGATGAAGTTCTGCCGGTTGCCGGTGTGGATGACCAGGTCGCGGATGGACCACTTGTTGGCCTCGGCCAGCTCGCGCCACTCGCGGGCGGTGGCCAGCGGGTCCCGGTACATCCGCACCTGAGCACGGCCCTTGGAGATGTGGTCGTCGCTGACGTCCGGGTCGATGTCGGGAAGCGGTCCCTCGGGGTCGTACCCGGACAGGTCCCGGTTCCAGACAAACTCCAGGTGCTTGAGCGCGGTGGCGCCGCTGACCTGCTGGCGGCGCACGATCCGGGCCAGTTCCTCGGCCTCGGCGTCGGTGTCGGCGAGCGCGAAGGAGGCGGCCGGCAGGATCAGCAACTGGTCGTGGCTGCGGCCGTACTTGGCGAGGCGGTTCTTGACGTCGGTGTAGAAGGCCTGGCCCTCCTCGAGGGTGGCGTACCGGCTGAAGATCGCGTCGGCCGAGGAGGCGGCGAACTCGCGGCCCTCGTCGGAGTCGCCCGCCTGGAAGATCACCGGGCGGCCCTGCGGGGAGCGCGGCACGTTGAACTGCCCGTGGATGTCGAAGTGCTGTCCGGTGTGGACGAAGGAGCCGGCCTTGGCGTCCCGCAGGAACACGCCGGAGGCCTGGTCGGCGAGGATCTCGTCGCCCTGCCAGGAGTCGAAGAGCTCCTGGGTGGTGGCGAGGAACTCCTTGGCGCGGGAGTAGCGCTCCTGCTGGGGCAGGAAGCCGCCGCGGCGGAAGTTCTCACCGGTGAAGGCGTCCCAGGAGGTGACGACGTTCCAGGCGGAGCGGCCGCCGGAGAGGTGGTCGAGGCTGGCGAACTGGCGGGCCACCTCGTAGGGCTCGTTGAAGGTGGAGTTGATGGTGCCGGTCAGCCCGAGGTGATCGGTGACGGCGGCGAGCGCGGCGAGGATCGTGAAGGTGTCGGGGCGGCCGACCACGTCCAGGTCGTAGATGCTGCCGCCCTGTTCGCGCAGGCGCAGGCCCTCGGCGAGGAACAGGAAGTCGAACTTGGCGCGTTCGGCGGTCTTCGCGAAGTGGGCGAAGGAGCTGAACTCGATGTGGCTGCCGGCCTCCGGGTCGCTCCACACGGTGGTGTTGTTGACGCCGGGGAAGTGCGCGGCCAGGTGGATCTGCTTCAGGGGCTTGGACACGGGTGCGGGATCCCTCCGGCTCAGGCGGACGCGGCGGCGTAGCGGTTGGCGGGGCGGGCGAGGCCCAGCAGGCCGCGCAGGGTGTCGGCCTCGTAGGCGGTGCGGAAGGCGTTCCGGCGCTGGAGTTCGGGGACCAGGCCGTGGGTGATCGCCGGGAGGTCGTGGCCGAGGACGGCGGGCCTGAGCCGGAAGCCGGTGAGTCCGGCCGCCTGGAACTCACCGAGGAGGTCGGCGAGTTGAGCCGGTGTGCCGGTGAAGACAGGGGCGTCACTGGTGTACGGCTCCCCCGCGAGCGTGTCGAGCCGGTCCCGGCGGGCGGCGGCCTCGGCCGGGTCCTCGTCGAGGAAGACGACGAGGTCGCCGAAGACGTGCAGGGGCTCGCCCTCGCGACCGGCGGCCGACTGCTCGTCGCGGATCTCGCTGACGATCGCGCGCGCCTGGCCGGTGTCGTGCGGGGTGATGTAACCGACGTCGGCCTGACGGGCGATGAGCCGGTACGGGACCGTCTGGTGGCCGAGGGCGGTGACGAGCGGCTGGCCCTGCGGCGGCCGGGGCGTGATGGAGGGGCCCTTGACGCTGAAGTGCCGGCCCTCGAAGTCGATGTAGTGCAGCTTGTCCCTGTCGATGAAGCGGCCGGTGGCGGCGTCGCGGATCTCGGCGTCGTCCTCCCAGCTGTCCCACAGGCGGCGGACGGCCTCCACGTAGTCGGCGGCCTCGTCGAAGAGGTCGGTGACCAAGTCCTGGGCCCCGGGGCTGTCGTAGGCCTCGATCGCGGGGATGGTACGGCGGCCGAAGTGCGCGGACTCGTTGGGGCGGGCGGTGATCTGGACGCGTACGCCCGCGCGGCCGGTGCTGACGTAGTCGAGGGTCGCGATGGCCTTGGAGAGGTGGAACGGCTCCGTGTGGGTGACCACCGCCGTGGGGACCAGGCCTATGTGCCGGGTGAGCGGCGCGATGCGCGAGGCGATCAGTACGGCGTCGAGGCGGCCGCGGACCTGGTCGGTGCGCTCGTCCGGGTCGAGGAAGTGGCTGGACTGCGGGCCGAGTCCGTCCTCGATGGTGACGAAGTCGAGCAGGCCGTGTTCGGCCTCGGCGACCTGGTCGGCCCAGTATCCGGCGGTGAACAGCTCGCGCGGCCGGGCCACCGGCTCACGCCAGGAGGCGGGGTGCCAGCCGGTGCCGTCGAGGGCGACGGCGAGGTGCAGAGAAGAGGGGGACACGAGTGGGTGCCTTCCTGGAGGTCCGTACGAGAGGGACCGGCCCGCGCTACGACCGCGCGGGCACGGCGGCTGGTGGTGACGGGTCAGGAACAACAGAGCGCGGTGGACACGCGCAGCAGATCGATGTGCGGCCGGGAGTGGAGACGGGCGGAGCGGAGCTTTCTGATCACGCCCGTCACCTCCTCCCTCTGGACGCGCGAGGGCGCCCGGCGGATCTCGTCGTGAGCCACAACACCGCGCCCCGGCCCGGTGTTCCTGGACTGCGGACCAGGAGAACCGGTGAGCGGCGGCGCAGGGTGAAGCCGATCGACTCGTAGAGGTGGACGGCGTTGGTGTTGTCCGCGGCCGCGTGCAGGAACGGGGTGTCGCCGCGCTCCCGGATGCCGGCGGCGACCGCGCGGACCAGGCGGGTGGCCAGGCCCCGGCCCCGGTGTGCCGGGTCGGTGCAGACCGCGCTGATCTCGGTCCAGCCGGGCGGTCGCAGCCGCTCCCCCGCCAGGGCGATCAGACGGCCCCGGTCCCGGATGCCGAGGTAGGTGCCGAGCCGGATGGTCCGCCGGAGGAAGGGGCCCGGTCGGGTGCAGGCCACCAGGTCCAGGATCTCGGGCACGTCGTCCGGGCCGAGCCGCACCGCCTCGGGAGCGGGTTCGGCCCGCAGGGCGGTGTCGACGAGCTGCACACCCACTCCCCCGCCGACGATCTCCCAGCCTTCCGGGACGTCCTCGACGGGCTTGATCCGTACGGTGGTTCCGGGACCGACGAGCGTGTGCAGGTCGGCCCAGGCTGCCGGGTCGGCGGGATCGGCGAGGGCGGCGAAGGCGTAGACGTCGTCCGGGTAGCGTGCCGCGCGGCCGATCCGTTCGGCGAGGTGGGCGTGCGGGCCGTTCAGGGCGGCCCATACGGCGTTGTCGAGGACGGAGACGGGGTGTGCGGTGGGTCCCAGGAGGGCTCCGCCTCCGCGGAGTTCGGTCTGCTGTGCCACGGAGGCGGAGTCCTTTCCCCATTGATGAGCAAGCGGTGCAGGCTTCCTGACCGGACGTCAGGAGTTCGTCAGCGGCAGTCCGGGCGGGTTGATCTCCGACTTGGTGACGGCGTCGTTGGAGAGGTTCCACGCGGCGAGCCACTTGGCGTACTGGCCGTTGTCGATCAGGTAGTTGATGGCGTCGGCGAGCGGCTTCGCGAGACCGCTGTCCTTCTTCGCGGTCGCGGCGATCAGGCCCTGGAGCGACTCACCGGCGCCGGAGTACTGCCCCGCGATCTTCGTCGGGTTGGGCGTGCTCGCCGTCTGGGTGACGTGGTAGGAGAGGTTGGGGCTGGGGCCGAGGTAGGAGTCGATCTTGCCGCTGTTGAGGGCGAGGTAGGTGCTGGGGCTGTCCTGGAAGTACTTGATGGTCAGCTTTTTGCCCTCCTTCTTCAGCCGGCTCTGCCACTCCAGCAGGATCCGCTCCTGGTTGGTGCCGGCGCCGACCGAGACGGTCTGGCCCGCGAGCGCCTCGTAGGTGCCGTGGAAGGTCCACTTCGAGGACTTCGCCGTCTCGAAAGCGAGGTCGTCCTTGCGGTAGGAGGCGAACTCGTACTTTTGCTTGCGCTCCTCGGTGTCGGTGATGTTGGAGAAGCCGACGTCCACCTTGCCGCTGTCGATGCCGACGAAGAGGTTCTCCCAGGTGAACCGCTTGACCTCGGGCTTGAGGCCGAGGACGGCGGCGACCAGGCGGGCCAGATCGCTCTCCGAGCCGGTGAGGGTCTTCTGGTCGCTGCCGACGAAGCCGAGCGGCGGGGAGCCGGAGGGCAGGGTGCCGGAGCCGATGACGAGGGTGCCGCTCTTCTTGAGGGCGGCGGGCAGTTCGGCGCTGATGGACTTGACCTCGGCGACCTTGAGGGTGGTCTCCTTGGCGGCGCCGTTGGACAGCCGGCCGACGGTGACGGTGCCGGCGCTGTCGTTCGTCTGCGTGGCCGCGTCGCTGTCCCCACCGCAGGCGGCGAGCCCGGTGGCGAGGGTGGCGACGGCGGTCGCCGCGGTGATGCCGCGTATCAGGCTGCGTCGGGTGACGTGGGCAGACATGTCCGTCCTCGGTGTTCGATGGTCGATGGTCGATGAGAGAGGTGAAGGGTGGTGCGCGTGGGGGGAGTTCAGGGGGCGGCAGCGGTGGGACCACCGTGCCGCGCGGGATCACAGGACCTTGCTCAGGAAGTCCCGGGTCCGTTCGTGCCGCGGCCGGTCCAGGACCTCGGAGGGCGGGCCCTGTTCGACGATCCGGCCGCCGTCGATGAAGACGACCCGGTCGGCGATCTCGCGGGCGAAGCCGATCTCGTGGGTGACGATGACGAGCGTGGTGCCGCTGGTCGCCAAGTCCTTGATGACGGCGAGGACTTCGCCGACGAGCTCGGGGTCGAGGGCGGAGGTCGGCTCGTCGAAGAGGATGACCCCGGGCCGCAGCGCGAGGGCGCGGGCGATGGCCACCCGCTGCTGCTGTCCGCCGGACAGCTGCCGCGGGTAGGCGCCGGTCCTGTCGGCCAGACCGACGCGGCCGAGGAGTTCGCGGGCCAGCTCCTGTGCCTCCGCCTTGCCGAGCTTCCCGGTCGCCACCGGGGCGGCGGCCACGTTGTCCAGCACGGTCAGGTGCGGGAAGAGGTTGAAGTTCTGGAAGACGAACCCGATCCGGCCGCGCTGGGTCAGGATGGCCCGCTCGCTGAGCTCCTTGAGCCGGTCGCCCTGCCGTCGTACGCCGATCAGTTCGTCGTTGACGCTGACGTAGCCGATCTCCGGCTTCTCCAGGTGGTTGATGACCCGCAGCAGGGTGGACTTCCCGGAGCCGGACGGGCCGAGGATCACGGTGACCTCGCCGGGCCGGACGGTCAGGTCGACGCCGTCCAGGACCCGGTGGGCGCCGTACCACTTGTGCACGCCGTGCACTTCGAGAGCTGCGGCGGTCATACGGCGGCCTCCCTGCGGATGCGGTCGCGCAGGCCGGTGAGCCCGGCCCGCAGTTTCTGGAGCGGGGTCGGCGGCAGGGAGCGGGTGGCGCCCCGGGCGTAGTGCCGCTCGACGTAGAACTGGACGACGGACACCGCGCTGGTGAGGATCAGGTACCAGACGGTGGCGACCAGGAGCAGCGGCACGATGTCGCCGGGGTAGGTGGCGCCCATGGACTGGACCGTGCCGAACAGGTCCAGGAGGGACACGTAGAAGACCAGCGAGGTGCTCTTGACGAGGCCGATGAGCTGGTTGACGTAGTTCGGCGTGATGGAGCGCAGCGCCTGCGGAAAGACGATCCTCCGGAACTGGTAGCCCTTCGGCAGGCCGAGCGCCGACGCTGCCTCGTGCTGGCCCTGGTCGACGGAGAGGATGCCGCCGCGGACGACCTCGGCGGCGTAGGCGGCCTCGTTGAGGCTGAGGCCGATGACGGCGATGACCATGTCGGTGGCGAGCCGGGACTCGTCGAAGGAGAAGAAGGCCGGCCCGAAGGGGACGCCGATGCTCAACGTCTTGTACAGGGCAGAGAAGTTGTAGAGGAAGAGCAGGACCACGATGAGCGGGATCGAGCGCAGCGCCCAGACGTAGGTCCAGCTGACCGCCCGCAGCACCGGGCTCTTGGAGAGCCGGGCGAGGGCGAGCAGGATGCCGCCGAGGAGGCCGAACACCGCGCTGTAGGCGGTGACTTCGAGGGTGATGAGGAGTCCGTCGAGGACGGTCGGCCTCAGGAACCAGTAGCCGAAGCGGTCCCACTGGTAGAACGGGTTGGTCGCGAGCCCGTGGACGAACTGGGCGGCCAGGACCAGGACGACGGCGGTGGCGATCCAGCGGCCCGGCCGCCGCAGCGGCTGAACGCGTTGTGCGGCGAGGGGCTTTGACGGGGTGTCGGACCGGGGCGGTGCGTCGGTCACGGACACGGCAGCGCCTGGGGGTTCGGTCATGAGGGGCTCCGGCGGAGTCCGGTCACCCCTGGGACACGGCGAGCGCGGCGTTCTACGGCGGTAGGACGCGACGCACGGGCACCGGGGGCTGGGCGGACAACGGGACACCGCGAGCGCGGTGTTCGTCAGGAACGCGGGGGCTGGGAAGGAACGTCAGCCCCGACAGCGGGCACGGCCCGGTGCGGTACACAGTGCGCTGCTCACGCGGAGCAGGTCGACGGCCCGGTTGGCGACCAGGGGGGTCGCCGTACGGCCGTACGCAGCCCGGAGAACGGCGTGCGGCCGTCCTGGGAGCTGCGTACATCTCGGTCACCGTCGCTGTTCTCGGGGGTCCCGCGGAACCCTGGTGGGCCCGTGGCTGAAACAGGGCCCTGCTGGACCCGTAGGGTAAGGCAGTCGTCTGAACCGGTGTCAATCCCGGTCCATCAGGTGAAACGGTCAGTGTGCGCGGGCGGCGTGCGCGGCCCAGTCCAGGATCTGCACGGCGGACCCGGCGGCCTCCAGGCCCCGGCAGCGGGCGTGGTGCCGGCGGGCGATGCCGTCGAGGTCGAGGTGGGTGCCGAAGGCCGGGTGGGCGGCCAGGCGGCGGGCGTACGCCCACAGGTGGGGGTGGTCGGCGATCCGCTGCACGGCGGCGGCGTCCAGGTGATGGCGGTGCACGGTGTCCAGTTGGACCAGGGCGACCCACAACTCGACGTCCGCGGCCGTGACGTGATCGCGGATCAGGTACTCGCGGCCGGCCAGCCACCGCTCCAACGAGCCCAGGGAGTCGAGCAGTTGCTCCAGGTGCGCGGCGCGTTCCGCCGCGTCGCCGCCCGCCGATCCGGCGTGCTGGGCGGCCTGTCCGATGCCGCGGCACATCCGCTCGACGGCCTCGGTCTCCGACTCCGCACCGCACGGATGCAGCGCCGGACGGCCGGAGCCGAAGTGCCGGGCCAGGTCGCGGGTGATGTCGGTGGCGTGGGTGCTGACGATGCGCCCCGACCAGTCGTCGCTGAGCACCGGGGCGACGGCCGCGCCGGTGTACCGGTGCGCGCTGGCCTCGTACAGCGGGCGCAGCGCGGAGTGTCCTCCGTCGGGACAGTCGGGGACCGGGTCCAGGTAGGTCACGGGACAGACGTCGTCGAGGCCGAGCAGGCTGTGCACGACGGCGATACGCAGGCCGTCGGCGCAGGCGACGGTCAGGTGGAGCCGGTAGCGGCGCGGCACGGCATAGTGCCCACTGCGCGCGTCCTGGCCGATCCTGCCCCGGAACGCGGGGCTCGGGTGGGTGGTGGGGACGTGGGCGAGCGGTGTGACGGACATGGGTCTCCCCGGGAGTCGGGCGCAGACGTACGCGCGGCGGAAGCGTCGTCGGGCGGGAGCGGGCGGCCGTCCCCGTGCGCGGCGGCAGGGGTGTGCCGTTCGGGTGCGGAACGGGTGGGTGCGGCCGGGCTCAGCCCAGGGGCCTGATCGCACTGCAGACGCGCAGCAGATCGATGTGACGGCGGGAGGTCAGAAGAGGCGAAGGCCGCGACGTACGGCTCACTCGGCCGACGGCCGGTTCAAGGCGCCCCATGTTTCCCTACCTGTTCACTAGGATTACCGATTGGAGTGTCGATCGGGCCGGGGCGCACGTCAAGAGGGCGTCCACGAGACGGGATCGGGCGGACGTCCACGGACGCCACGGACGTCTGCGGTCAGTGCGACTCGCGGGTGACCTCCGAGCCGCTGGAGCCGACGAGGAAGTCCAGGTCGGCGCCCTTGTCGGCCTGTTGGACATGGTCGACGTACAGCCGCTGCCAGCCCCGCCGCGGGTCGGCGAACGCCTCCACGGTGGCCTGGTCCGGGGTGCGAGCGGCGAGTTCGTCGGCGGGCACCTCCAGGTCGATGCGGCGGGCCTCGACGTCCAGGCTGATGACGTCGCCGGTCCTGACGAGGGCGAGCGGGCCGCCCGCCGCGGCCTCCGGCGCCACGTGCAGGACGACCGTGCCGTACGCCGTGCCGCTCATCCGGCCGTCGCAGACCCGGACCATGTCCCGGACGCCCTGCTCGAGGAGCTTGGTGGGCAGCGGCATGTTGGCCACCTCGGGCATGCCCGGGTAGCCCTTGGGGCCGCAGCCGCGCAGCACGAGGACGGAGTCGGCGTCGACGTCCAGGTCCGGGTCGTCGACGCGGGCGTGGAAGTCCTCGATGCTGTCGAAGACGACCGCGCGGCCCCGGTGGCGCAGCAGGTGCGGGGAGGCCGCCGCGGGTTTGATCAGGGCACCGTCGGGGGCGAGGCTGCCGCGCAGCACGGCGATGCCGCCCTCCTCGACGAGCGGGCGGGCCCTGGTCCTGATCACCTCGGCGTCCCAGATCGGGGCGTCGGCGAGATGGTCCACCAGCGGCCTTCCGGTGACGGTCAGCGCCCGCGGGTCGAGGAGGTCGGCGACCTCCCGGAGCACGGCGAGCAGTCCGCCAGCCCGGTGGAAGTCCTCCATGAGGAAGCGCCCGGCGGGCTGGAGGTCGACGAGGACCGGCACCCGGGAGCCGATGCGGTCGAAGTCGTCCAGGGTCAGCTCGACGCCCAACCGCCCGGCGATGGCGAGGAGATGGACGACCGCGTTGGTGGAGCCGCCGATCGCGGCCAGGGCCACGATCGCGTTGTGGAAGGACCCCTTGGTCAGGAAGGTGCTCGGGCGGCGGTCGCCGGACACCAGCTCCACCGCGAGGCGTCCGGTGCCGTGCGCGGCCTCCAGGAGCCGGCTGTCGGGAGCGGGCGTCCCGGCGACCCCGGGGACGACCGTGCCCAGGGCTTCGGCGACCAACGCCATCGTGGAGGCCGTGCCCATGGTGTTGCAGTGGCCCCGGCTGCGGATCATCGACGACTCGGAGCGGGTGAACTGCTCCTGGGAGAGGGTTCCGGCGCGGACCTCCTCCGACAGCCGCCACACGTCCGTGCCGCAGCCCAGCGGGGTGCCGCGGAAGGTGCCGGTCAGCATGGGTCCGCCGGGCACGACCACGGCGGGCAGGTCGACCGAGGCGGCGGCCATCAGCAGGGACGGGATCGTCTTGTCGCAGCCGCCCAGCAGGACCACTCCGTCGAGGGGGTTGGCCCGGAGCATCTCCTCGGTGGCCATGGCCGCCATGTTGCGCCAGAGCATGGCGGTGGGCCGCACGTTGGTCTCGCCGAGCGACACCACGGGCAGGTCGAGGGGGATGCCGCCCGCCTCGTGCACGCCGTCCCGGACCGATCTGGCGACCTCGTCCAGGTGCGCGTTGCAGGGCGTGAGGTCGGAGGCGGTGTTGGCGATGGCGATCTGGGGCCGGCCGGTGAAGGCGTCGGCCGGTGCGCCCCGGCGCATCCAGGCCCGGTGGATGTAGGCGTTGCGGTCCTGTCCTCCGTACCACTGTGCGCTGCGAAGGGGCATCGCCCGCCCTTTCCGGTCGTCGGTACCGCGGTCTACTATCCGGAACGCGATGCAGCTTACGCAGCCGTTCCGCGCTTCGGCAGCCCCGGTCTGCGGTGTCGGCCGCCCTGTGCGGCCGGTGCGGGTGCAGGAGCGACCCCTGGTGCCCTGCCCCCGAAGGAGACCTTCTGATGCGTGCCTTCGTCCTCACCGGTCCCGGCGAGTGCGCGGTCCAGGAGGTGCCGGAGCCGGTGGCCGTGCCCGGCGAGGTGGTCGTGGAGGTGGAGCGGGTGGGCGTCTGCGGGACCGATCTGGAGTTCTTCACCGGTGACATGGCCTATCTCCACCAGGGGCACGCCGGCTATCCGATGCGGCTGGGCCACGAGTGGGCCGGGCGGGTCCGTACGGTCGGAGCCGGGGTCGATCCCGGCTGGGTCGGGCGCCGGGTCATGGGCGACACCATGCTCGGCTGCGGGTCCTGCCGCCGCTGCCTGCGCGGACAACAGCACGTCTGCGAGAAGCGCGAGGAGGTGGGCATCCGGGGCGGCCGTGCGGGTGCGCTGGCCGAGCAACTCGCCGTCCCCGCAGGGTCGTTGCACGCCCTGCCGGACTCCGTGGACCCGGAGTTGGGGGCGCTGGTCGAGCCGGGTGGCAACGCCCTGCGGGCGGCGCGGGCCACCGGGGCCGGGCCCGGCGACCGGGTCCTGGTGCTGGGCCCTGGCACCATCGGTCTGCTGGTCGCCCTGTTCGCCCGGGCCGCCGGAGCGGAGGTGCACCTGATGGGTACCACGGAGGCCTCCCTCGCCTTCGCACGCTCACTGGGCTTTCCGCACGCCTGGCGCGAGGACATGCTGCCCGACCTGCCGTTCGACGCGGTCGTGGACGCCACCAACGCGGTCCGTCTGCCCGCGCTGGCCCAGGAGTTGGTCGAACCGGGCGGACGGCTGGTGTACATAGGGCTGGCCGCCGAGCCCAGCCTGATCGACACCCGGGCGCTCGTCCTGAAGGACGTGACGGCGGTCGGCATCCTGTCGGCCTCCCCCGGGCTCGACGCCACGATCAAGGCGTACGCCGAGAAGGCCGTCGACCCGAGACCGCTCGTGGCCGCGACCGTCGCGCTGGACGCGATCGGAGCCGTGCTCGCCGGTGAGCGACCGCCCGGCGCCGGACCGGGGCCGAAGATCCATGTCGATCCCCGGCTGACGTGAGCTCATGTAACGGACCGGCCACGGCTGCCCGCACCTTCCGATAACGTGGCGTCTGTGATCACGGCGGACAAGAAGGGCATCGAAAATCGACCGAACATGGTGAGAGGGTGACCGGCCGGTCGACGACCGCGGTGCTGCCCCCGTCACTGCGCGCGCGGCTCGGGGTGGTCGCGGTCCTCGCCGCGCTGGTGGTCGCCGTGCTCGCCGTCCTGTTCGCCGGCCACAGCCGGCCCAGCAGGGTGGACAGCTGGATCGTGTCGCCGACGGCGGACAGCGTGCGGCCGCCGCTGCGGTACGTCGCCGACACCCTGGACTTCCTCGGGGAACCCACGGGATCGGTGCTGACGGTCCTGGTCGCCGTGGCCTGCTGCCTGCTGCTTCGACGTCCTCGCGCGGCCGTCCTCGCGGTGGCCGGCGTCAGCCTCGCCGTGGGCACGGCGACGCTGCTCAAGCAGCTGGTGGGCCGCACCATCCACGGACCCGAGAACCTGTCCTACCCGAGCGGCCACACCACCTTCTTCACGGCGCTCGCCTTCGTCGCGGCGTTGCTCGCGACCGACCGGCTCGGCCTCGGCGGCAGGGCCGGCACGTCACTCGTGCTGGCCGCGACGCTGGTCGCCGGCGCCGCGATGGGATGGGCGGAGGTCGCCCTGGGCGCGCACTACCCGACCGACGCGCTGGGCGGCTGGTGCACCGCGCTGGCGGTGGTCCCGGCGACCGCGTGGCTGGTCGACCGGGCGGCCGACCGGATGGCCGCCCGCTCGGTCGACCCCCCGGTCGGTGCCGGTTCGCGAGAGCGCCGCTGACGTCACGCCGGGGGACGGAACACGGACTTCGTCACGCCAGGCGACGGAACACCGGCTTCACCGGTCGGCCGCCCGTCCAGGGAGTGGGGTCGGCGGCGTCCAGTGCCTTCCGGTACACCGCACACGCCTGGGCCACCACGTCGACGGTGTGATCGATGTCGGCTTCGGTGAGCGCGCTGCTCACCACGAACGACGGGGCCAGCACCCCGCCCGCGAGAAGCCGGCGCAGGAACAGCGTGCGGTACTCCTGTGACGGCTGTCCGTTCTCGTCGAGGGTGGCGAAGACCAGGTTGCTGGCCCGGCCCCGGACGACGACGTGGTCGCCGACGCCCATGCCGGCCGCCGCGTCACGGACACCGGCGGCCAACCGCTCGCCGAGGGAGTGCAGCCGCGCGGTGACACCTTCTTCGACGTAGACGGTCTGCACGGCCATCGCGGCGGCCAGCGAGTGCGTCTCCGCGCCGTGCGTGGTGGAGAGCAGGAACACCCGTTCGTCGGAGTGCCGCAGCCCGCCCCGCTCCATCAGCTCACGGCGTCCGGCCAGGGCGGAGACGGCGAACCCGTTGCCCAGCGCCTTGCCGAACGTCGAGAGGTCGGGGACGACGCCGTACAGGCCCTGGGCGCCCGCCTCGGACCAGCGGAACCCGGTGATCATCTCGTCGAAGACCAGGACGCAGCCGTGCCGGTCCGCCAGTTCGCGCAGGCCGGCCAGGTAGCCGGGCGGCGGCTCGCTGTGGGTGGCGGGTTCGAGGATCAGACAGGCGATGTCGTCCTGGTACCGGGTGAGCAGTTCCTCCGTGGCCGCCAGGTCCCCGTAGGGGAACGCCACCGTGAGCTCGTTGGTCGACGCGGGGATGCCTGCGGACATCGGTGTGGTGCCGATGAACCAGTCGTCGGTGGAGAAGAACGGATGGTCGGCGCACAGGGCCACCCGCCGGCGCCCGGTGACGGCACGGGCGAGCCGTACCGCGGCCGTGGTGGCGTCGGAGCCGTTCTTGGCGAACTTCACCATCTCGGCGGTCGGCACCGTGGCCAGGAACCGTTCCGCGGCCTCGGCCTCCACGATGGAGGGCCGGACGAAATTGCTGCCGCGGTCGATCTCCCGCCGGACCGCCTCGGTGACCCGCGGGTGGGCGTGTCCGAGGCTGACCGACCGCAGGCCCGAGCCGTACTCGATGTACCGGTTGCCGTCGACGTCCCACACATGGGCACCGCTGCCGTGGCTGATGACCGGGGCCATGTTCTCGGGGTACTGGTCGTCGCCCTTGGCGTAGGTGTGGGCGCCGCCAGGGATCAGGGCATGGAGCCGTTCGTTGGCCGCACGCGACCGTGGCAGCTGGAAGTCTTCGCTGTGCAAGCCGACTTCACCTTTCCGTGTGCTTGAGGACCTCGGCGAGGCTCGGTGCCTCACGGTCGCGCTGGGACATCGATGTGACCGGAAGCGGCCAGGGAATGGCGAGTTCCGGGTCGTCGAAGGCGATCGTCACGTCCTCGGACGGATCGTGCTCACGGTCGATACGGTAAGAGGTATCTGCGATTTCGGTAAGAGCCTGGAAACCGTGGGCGCATCCCGCCGGGATGTACACGCTCTTCTGCGTCTCGCCGGACAGCTCGAAAGAGGCCCAGTTCCGGTACGTCGGCGAGCCCGGCCGCAGGTCCACGACGACGTCGAAGATCCGGCCGTACGAGCACCGCACCAGCTTGGCCTCGCCGGCGCCGGAGCGCAGGTGCAGGCCGCGCAGCACGCCCCGCACCGAGCGGGACACGCTGTCCTGGACGAAGGCGTGCGGATCGATGCCCACCGAGCGGGCCACGTCGACGTCGAAGGTGCGGCTGAAGAAGCCGCGTTCGTCGGAGAACGGTGTCGGCTCGAACAGGTACGCGCCGGTGATCTCCGGGACTTCGGTCGCTTTCATGGGGCCTTCCGCGGGGCGTGGGCGTGGGAGTTCGCCGGGAACAGGGTCGTGGTCAAGACGGTGAACTGCTGGGCGAGTTGATCCGCGGCGACCCGGTTCCGCTCGGCCAGGGTCTGCCGTACCTCCGGCGCGTGCTTCTCCAGGTCCCGGAACTGCTGGAGCAGCCGGTCGGCGTCGACCTCGCGGGCCGGGTGGCAGTACGCGCCGACGCCCATTCGCTCCATGAGCGCGTCGCTCTTCGCCGCGTAGGACACGGCGAGCACGGGTGTTCCGGTCTTCAGCGCGCAGATCAGGTTGTGGTAGCGGACGGCCACCACGGTGTCGGCGGCCGCCATCTCGTGCATCAGGTCGGCCAGTGAGGCCGGTTCGGCCGCGGTGACCAGCGGTGAGTCGACGGCGTCGAGGATCGCGTCGACCACCGGCAGGTCGCATTCGTCGCCGGTGAGGAGCCGGACCGGTCGGCCCTCGGCGACGAGCGCGCGGACGAAGGTGATCGTCCCGTCGAGGTAACGCCGGTAGATCTCCTCGGCCCGGGCCCGGTCGTCGTTGCCGCCGTGGAAGTCCATGACGCCCAGGCAGACGGGACCCGGTGTGCCGGTGGGCTCGGCCGACCGTGGGGCCGGAAGGAAGAACGCGAGGTCCGGGTAGACCTCGTCGTGCGCGGTGTTCACGCCCATCGCCCGCATCGCGTCACGGGACTGGGCGTCCCGGTAGGAGCGGTGGGCGGCGAGCCGCGCCGACCAGCGCACCAGCGCCCGGGTCGGACGGCTCTTGATCCGGGCGGCGCCGACGCTGACCAGCGCGACCCGGGTGCCCAGCAGCCGCCCGCTCGCGCAGAGCAGGAACAGCGAGTAGGGGAAGCCCCACGGCCGCAACGGCAGTGTGGCCTCCAGGACGCCCATGCCCGGCACGATCACCACGTCGTGCCGGCGCACCCAGGCGGCGGTGCGGAAGGCGTCGACGAGTTTGCCGACGCCCTTGCCCGCGATCGCGGCCGCACGGGAGGCGGTCCGGTACTCCCCGCGGTACCAGTGCAGCCGTGTCGCGGGGATCCCGAACCGGGCCGTGACGGCCTCGGGCCCGCCGCACAGCGCGTCGACGACCGCTTCCGGATGCTCGGCGCGCAGGTATCGAAGGACGGCTTCGAGGGACCCGTCGTTGCCGAGGTTTCCGGAGCCGAGCAGGCCGAATACCCCGACGCGTGCCGGGGTCTCGTCCTTCGGCGTCATGCCCCCCTCCCTTCGCGGCCCGCGACGAGGGCATCGACCGAGACGGTCAGCTTGGCCGGGTCGACCGGGGTGCGGTCCTCGACCCGCTCGCCGGCGCCCGGCCGGACCCGGCTGGTCATCCAGGCGGCCAGGTGGCGGAAGCACTCGCGCCGGTCGGCCGCGGACAGCGGGGCCCGCCGGATCGCCGAGGCGAAACCCCAGACGTACTCGGCGAGCAGCCGGGGCGTCGGGTGCAGCAGGCCGGCCCGGCGGGGGTCCAGGTTGACGCACCGGGACCGCTTGGACGGGTTCGCGCGTTCGGCGCGGGTGGGGTGGTCGCGGCGGAAGTACAGGAGTTCCGGCACCTGGTGGAAGCGGCCGTGCAGGGTGATCTCGGCGACGTAGGTGCGGTCGGCGTGGTGGTAGCTGTCCATCGGTCGCACCCGGCGCAGCACGTCGGTCCGCATGACGCCGTAGAAGTCGTCGCCGCCGGGCTCGAAGAGCAGGCTGCGGAAGCGGTCCGGTGCGTGCGGGGAGTCGGTGGCGAGCGTGTAGTCGTAGGGGACCTTCACCTGGCCGTCGCCGTCGATGACCGCCTGGTCGGTGTGGGCGAGGATGACGTCCGGGTGTTCGTCCAGCGCCTCGATGCAGCGCCGCAGCAGGTCGCGGCCGTAGAGGTCGTCGTGCGAGGCCCACTTGAACAGTTCGCCGCGGGCTTCGTCGAGCACCTTGTTGTGGTTCGGGGTGGCGCCGATGTTGCGGGGCAGCCGGATGTACCGGATGCGTGAGTCCTGGGCGAGGTACTTGCGGCAGATCTCCTCGGTCCCGTCGGTCGAGGCGTTGTCGGAGACGACCAGCTCGAAGTCCTCGTAGGTCTGGCCGAGCAGCGCGTCGAGGGACTCGGCGAGGTACTCCTCGCCGTTGTACACGGGCAGGCCGATGGTCAGCCTGGGTCGGTCGGTCATGAGGTCCTCACTTCGGGAACGGAGTCGGGGCGGCGCTCGCGCAGGGCGGCCCGCAGCTGGAGCCACCACACGGCCGAGCCGCCGACGGTCGCGGCGGCGACGCCCCAGGCCGAGCCGACCGTGCCGGCCAGGGCCGCCCCGCCGAGGCCGCCGCCGACGTAGAAGGCGGAGGCGAACAGCTGACAGCGCAGGCTGCGCCGGGCGGCGCCGAGCGCGCGCAGGCCGGCCGCGGCGCCGGTGCCGAGACCCGCGCCCGCGACGCTGAAGGTGATGGGCACGATGAGATGCGAGGAGGAGTGCCAGACGCCGCCGAGCAGGAAGTCGCCGAGCCGGTTCGGCAGCAGCAGCAACGAGCCGCCCCACAGCAGGGCGGCGACGGCCTGTCCGCCGCCCAGCAGGAGGCAGAACTTCCCCAGGCGGTGCGGGGACTGCCGCAGCACCCGGGCCGCCTCCGGCACGGTGACCAGCGAAAGGCCCATCAGGACGGCGAGGAATGGGCCCATGAGGAGCTCGGCGCCGCGCACCGCGCCCACCGCGCCGAGGCCGACGATCGCACCGAGCCCGTAGGCCCGCAGCTGGCTCGCCCCGCTGAGGCTGACGTTCTCGACCAGGTAGCGGTAGCCGAGGTCGCGCTGCTCGCGCAGCCAGCCACGCGCCTTGTGCATCCGGGGCCGGATGCCGGACTGGTAGCAGCCGTACCCGGCGGCCACCGCGGCGGACGCGCCCCAGGCCAGCACGAAGGCGCCCACGGTGTCCACATGGGCCGCCGCCACCATCGCCGGGACGAGCGCCACGCACCACACGACGTCGTTGACGAAGGCCTTGCGCCCGGTGCCCGCGGCGAAGAACGCGAACCGCCAGGCGTCCTGGAGCAGCAGCCCCGGCAGCATGACGCCCAGGCAGGCGAAGGCGGCGCCCAGCCGGCCGCCGAGAGCCAGCCCGGCCACCAGGGACACCACGCCCACGGCGGCACCGACCGTGAGTGCCGTACCCGTCGAGCGGGCCACCGCCCTGCGCCAGGACGCTTCCGGCACCCCGCTGAAGCGCACCACGAGCGGGTCGGTGGACAGACCGCGCGAGACGTTCAGCACCACGCCGTAGGTGACCCACGCCAGGCTGAACACGCCGAACGCGGTCACCCCGAGGGAGCGGGCGACGTAGATGCCCACCGCGAAGTTGCTGATGCTGGAGGCCGCCTGGTCGGCCAGTCCCCAGGACAGCCGGCCGAGGAGGGCCCGCTTGGCGGATCCGGCCCGTGGCACCGCTGTCGGCGGGTTCTCCCCCTCGACGGGCATCGACGTCATGTCTTGATCAGTCCTGCCTCGTGCAGTGCGCCGGCCGCGTCGGCGACGGTGTCGAAGGGCAGCCCGGACCGCTCGGCGACGTCCAGCAGATCGTGGTCGCCGTCGGAGAGGTTGAGCACCCAGAGCATGGCCATCTGGGCCTGCTTGGTGTCGCTGCGGCCGCCGAGCGCGTCGTACAACCCGCGCCTGCCGAGCTGCGGTTCGCCGTAGGGGCTGAGGTTGAGGTAGCGCCGGTTGCGGTCCAGGACGGCGAACGCCTCGCGGCACACCGCGAGGGTGTCGGCCATCGCCTCCGGGGAGACGAAGTCCGGGTTGTCCGCCGAGGTGTGGTACTCGGGGTAGCCCGCGTACGGGGTCCGGGTGAGCGAGCCCACGCCGAGGTTGAAGCCGGGCGAGCAGTACTGCCGCTCGTCGTAGCCGTACGGGGTGAACTCGTTGACCTGGTGCGGGCGTTCGGAGGCCGTCAGCACGTGCCGCAGCACCCGGTCGATCTCCGCGTCGCCGCGCCTGCTCTGCTTGTACGTCACCTGGCCCCGGTCGCCGGCGCAGGCCAGCACGAGCCCGTGCCTGACCCGCTCGACCCGCTCCGCGTTGCGGGCCAGCCAGGTGATCGCCCCGATGGTGCCGGGCGCGAAGATGAACCGGTAGGTGTAGTACGGCGTCCGCTGCGCCAGTTCCCGGGCCAGGTAGGTCGCCACCGCGACGCCGGCCATGTTGTCGTTGGCCAGCGCCGGGTGGCAGGTGTGGCAGGAGACGATCACCTCGTCGGCGACCCGGCCGGGGACCACGTGCTCGGCGTAGGTGAGGTGGCCGTCGGCGAGCGTGGAGTCGATGCGGACCTCGTAGTCGCCGTCCGGCATCGCGTCCAGGGTGTCCTGGGACAGGCAGAAGCCCCACTCCGGCTTGTAGTAGCTGGTGCGGTACGGCACCCAGGACGGCTGGTCCGGCAGGGTGTGCAGGTGGTCGCGCAGCTCGGCGAGCGGCATGGTCGCCGACACCGGGACGCTGTAGCCGAGCACGTGCAGGCTGGACGCGGCGAAGTCGACGACCCGGTGTCCGGTGCTGTCGGCGATGTACGCGTCGCGGATGTTCCACTCCTGCGGCACCGTCCAGTCCAGCACCGGTGTCCCGGTCGGCACCTCGTGCACCTGGAGCGGGAGGTACTCGCCGACGATGTCCAGGGTGGCCCGGACGCCGTCGCCGGTGATGCTCCGGCAGAGCGGGTACAGCCGCTCCACCAGGGCGTGCATTTCCTCGCCGACAGGGGTCATCGGCGCCACCGCAGGGTGTCGTCGACGGTGCCGGCCTCGGACGCGGCGCGCAGCACGGCGAGCCGGGTGAAGCGCTGGTCGAAGGCTTCCTTGGTCAGCCCGAACTTCTGGTAGGCGTCGGCGAGTTCGAGGGCGCCGCGCTTGACGGACCACTCGATGTCGAAGCCGGGGATGGCGGCACGGAAGCGGGAGAAGTCCACCCGGTAGGAGCGCGGGTCGGCGCCGTTCTCGCCGGTGATCCGCACCTTGGCGCCGGGCACCGCCTCGGCGACCTGCTCGGCGATCTCGGCGACCGTGACGTTGTTGGCCTCGCTGCCGATGTTGAACGCCCGGTCGTGGACCGCCTCGCGCGGCGCGGACAGCGCGGCCGTGAAGGCCCGCGCGATGTCGGCGGCGTGCACCAGCGGGCGCCAGGGGGTGCCGTCGGAGAGCACCAGCACCTCGCCGGACAGCAGCGCGTGGCCCACCAGGTTGTTCAGCACGATGTCGGCGCGCAGCCGGGGCGAGTAGCCGAAGGCGGTGGCGTTGCGCATGTAGACCGGGGTGAAGTCGTCGTCGGCCAGCGCGTGCAGGTCGTCCTCGACCCGCACCTTGGACTCCGCGTACGGGGTCACCGGGCGCAGCGGGGCGTCCTCGCCGACCAGGTCGTCGCCGCCCGCGGCGCCGTAGACCGAGCAGGTGGACGCGTACAGGAAGCGCCGCACCCCGGCCTCGCGGGCGAGCCGGGCGAGGTGCACGGACGCGTGGTGGTTGATGTCGTAGGTGAGTTCCGGCGCCAGCGAGCCCAGCGGGTCGTTGGAGAGGGCGGCCAGGTGGATCACGGCGTCGACGCCGGCCACGTGCTCGGCCGTGACGTCGCGCAGGTCCACGCGGTGGCCCTGCGGGTCCGCGGGTGTGTCGCCGAGGACGGAGTCGGCGAACAGGCCGGCGTCGAGGCCGACGACCTCGTGTCCCGCGGCAGCGAGGACCGGGGCCATCACGGTGCCCAGGTAGCCCTGGTGTCCGGTAAGGAGTACGCGCATGGTTCAACCCCCCAGGTTGAGCGTGAGTTTGGTGGCGGCGAACGCTTCCGCGTATCGCTCGTGGCATTCGATGCCACGGATCCGGGCGAGGCCCAGGAAGGCCTCCCGGTCGTACCAGGGACGGTGCCGCTGCGAGGCGTAGTGCTCCTGGAGCAGCCGCACCTTCTCCTCGGCGATCTCCGTCGACAGCGGCTGGTAGGCCGCCATCCGGCCGAGGTCGCCGTCCCACTTGACGATCTCGTAGCCGAGGACCAGGTGGTCGCGGAACGCGGTGGGCATCAGCTGCGCCAGGCCGCGGTGGTCCTGGTGCGCGTCCTCGGTGCGCGGGGCCAGGACCAGGTCCGGGTCGGTCTGCGCGCGCAGTTCCTCCACCGCGGCCTTGGCCTCGTCCCAGTGCACCGGCATACGGCCGTCCGGCAGTTTGAGCACGGTCAGCCGCAGGTCGGCACCCGGGCAGAAGGCGGCGAGCGCGGCCCGCTCCTCCTGCTCGCGTTCGGTGCCGCCGCCGGAGAGCACCAGCGCGTCGACGCGCAGGCCCGGCCGCGCGTGGCACAGCGTCAGCAGCGTGCCGCCGGCGCCGATGGCGATGTCGTCGCAGTGCGCGCCCACCGCGACGATCCGGTCCAGGCGGCCGGCGCCGAGCCGGATCACGCGCGCACCGCCGCGCTGTCCTGCTCCCACACGGCCCACGGGCGCTCGCCGCGGGCGTAGGCCTCGTCGAGCGCGGCCCGCTCCTTGACGGTGTCGGTCGGCTTCCAGAAGCCTCGGTGCTGGTGGGCCACCAGGCGTCCCTGCTTGGCCAGTTGGCCGCAGCCGTCGGCGACGAGGTCACCGTTCTCCGGTATGTGGTCGAAGACCTCCTGGCGGAGCACGAAGTAGCCGCCGTTCTCCCACAGCGGCATGTCGCTCACCGCGGTGATGCCGCCGACCAGGTTGTCCTCGCCCAGCTCCACGCAGTGGAAGGAGGACTGGGGCGGCACGACCATCATCGAGGCGCCGGCGTCGCGCTGGGAGAACTTCTCGATCATCTCGGGCAGCGGGGCGTCGGTGAGGACGTCGGCGTAGTTGGCGAGGAACATCTCGTCGCCGTCCAGGTGGTGGCGCACCCGGCGCAGCCGCTCCCCGATCGGGGACTCGATGCCGGTCTGCGCGAACGTGATCGTCCAGTCCGCTATGTCGGTGGACAGCAGCTCGGTGCGGCCCTTGCGCAGCACGAAGTCGTTGGACGTCGTCTCCTCGTAGTTGAGGAAGAAGTCCTTGATGTGGTGCGCGCCGTAGCCGAGGCACAGGATGAACTCCTTGTGCCCGAAGTGCGCGTAGTAGCGCATGACGTGCCAGATCAGGGGTCTCGGGCCGACCATTGCCATGGGCTTGGGCACGTCGTCGGCGGTGCCGTTGCGCATCCGCATCCCGTAACCGCCGCAGAACAGAACGACCTTCATGCTGTGACCTTTCGGGACGCGACCTCGACAACGCTCAGTTCCGGGATGGGGAAGACCAGCCGGCCGCCCCACTCGCCCACGTAGGACAGCTGCTCGGTGAGTTCGGCGCGCAGGTTCCACGGCAGGACGAGCACGTAGTCCGGCTTGTCGACGGCGATCTGCTCGGGCGCGAGGATCGGGATGCGGGTGCCGGGGGTGAACCGGCCGTGCTTGTACGGGTTGCGGTCGACCGTGTACGCGAGCAGGTCGGGCCGGATGCCGCAGTGGTTGAGCAGGGTGTTGCCCTTGCCGGGGGCGCCGTAGCCGACGACCGTCTCGCCGCGCTCGGCCGCCTCGATGAGGAACTTGAGGAGGTCGCGGCGCACCTTGGCCACCCGGGCGGAGAACTCGGTGTAGCCGGACAGCTCCTGGAGCCCGGCGGCCTTCTCGCGGGCCAGCACGTCGGCCACCCGCTCGCTCGGTTCGCCGGCCGCCTCTGCGGGCCGGGCCCACAGCCGGATGGAGCCGCCGTGGGTGGGCAGCAGCTCCACGTCCACGAGGGCGAGTCCGCCGCTGGCGAGGGCGCGGATCGCGGACGCGACGGTGTAGTACTGGAAGTGCTCGTGGTAGATCGTGTCGTACTGGTTGTCCTCGATCAGGGTGAGCAGGTGCTGCACCTCGATGGAGACCCAGCCGTCGTCGGCGACCAGGGCGCGCAGGCCCTGGGTGAAGCCGATCACGTCGGGGATGTGCGCGTACACGTTGTTGGCCACGACGAGGTCGGCCGGGCCGTGCTCGGCGCGGACGGCCGCGCCGGTCTCCGGGCTCAGGAACTCGGTGAGCGTGGGCACCCCCTTGTCCCGTGCGGCCGCGCCGACGTTGACCGACGGTTCGATGCCCAGGCAGCGGATCCCCCGGTCCACCACGTGCTTCAGCAGGTATCCGTCGTTGCTCGCGACCTCGACCACGAAGGCCCCGGAGGCGTCGAGCCCGGCCCGGTCCACGGCACCGTCGACGAAGGTCCGCGCGTGCTCCACCCAGGAGGTCGAGAACGACGAGAAGTACGCGTACTCCTTGAAGGTCTCCTCCGGCGTGATCAGCGGCGGGATCTGCGCGAGCCAGCAGTCCGTGCACACCTGGAGGTGCAGCGGGTAGGCGGGCTCCGGCTGGTCGAGTTGGTCCGCGGCCAGGAAGCTCTCACAAGGAGGCGTCGCCCCGAGGTCGACGACGCTCGCCATCGCCTCCGAGCCGCACAGTCGGCATCGTGTCATCTGTTGTTCCCATCCCCCCAGCTCGCGCGGGTGTCCCCGTCGCGAGTCAGTGCTGACCGACCCGCGATCGCGGTGCGGTACTCCTCCACCAGACGGTCGAGGCCGACCGCCGGGCTGAAACCCTGTTCGTAGCGGCGCCGGGCCGCCTCGCCCATCTCCCGGTTGCGGTCCGCATCGACCGCGATCCGGCGCATGCAGGACGCGAGCGAGGCGGACTCGCCCGGCCGGTGCAGCAGCCCGGTCACCCCGTCCTCGACCAGTTCGACGAAGGCGCCGTGCCCGGCGGCGACGACCGGCACCCCGGCCGCCATCGCCTCCACGACCACCAGGCCGAACGCCTCGAGCCATGTCGAGGGCGCCACCACGGCCACCGACCGGGCGATGGCCTTCTGGCACTCCGCCGTGTCGTACAGGCCGACGTAACGCACGTCGTCCCGGCCCACCGCCCAGGCGCTGACCTCCGCCTCCAGCGGCCCCGTGCCGGCGATCACGAGGGGTACCCCCACTCCGCCGCCCGCCGCGAGCTCGTCCCACGCGGCCATGAGCAGCCGTACGCCCTTGGCCTCCGCGAGCCGGCCGAGATACAGCAGATGCTCGCCGGTGTCCGTGCGGCGCGCCTCCGGGTCCGGCACGAAGTTGTGCTTCACCGCCAGCCGCTCGGCCGGCATCCCGGCGTTCACCAGGACGTCCCGCTGCGCCGCGGAGATGCACAGGAAGCGCTCCACACCGGACCACCAGCGCCGCCGGTTGGCCGACAGGCTGACCGCGAGCGGCACGGTCGCGAGACGGGAGCCCCGGTAGCAGCCGTGCCGGACGGCGGGCAGGGGCACCTTCGATCCGACGCATTCGGTGCACGGGCTGCCGTCCCGCTGCAACGTGCCGGGCGGGCAGACCTGGGTGTAGTTGTGCAGGGTCGCCACCGCGGGCACGCCGGCGTCGGCACAGGCGGCGAGGACCGCGGGCGACAGCAGCGGGAAGACGTTGTGGACGTGGACGACGTCCGGCCGCTCGGTGCGCAGCCGGTCGGCGAGTTCGCTGCGGACCGCCGCGTTCCACGGCACCCGCAGGGGCACCGCGACCTTGGCGAGGAGGGACATGGAGCCGATGTCGTCGCTGCGCCGCTCGAACAGCTCGACCCGGTGGCCGCCCGCACGCAGCAGCTCCACCTCCTGGTCGACGACCTTGTTCTCGCCGCTCGGCTGCGCCGATGCGTAGCGGTTGTGCACCACGAGGACGTGCATGCTCACCTCACCTCCGATCTCTGGGCCCAGCGCGGGACACGGGGGCGGGGGACGGCGGGCGCCCCCGGGGCAGGGGCCTCGGCGGGTGCCGCCAACAGCGAGACGGCCAGGGCCAGATGGAGCAGATACGGCGAGGCGTCGCCCAGGCCGGCCTCGGTGTACGAGGCGATCGCGCAGTAGCTGATCAGGAAGATCGCGCAGGCCCGCTGGAGCGAGGGCGGCCGCAGCAGCGCGACGGCGCCCAGCACGACGATGAACGCCGCGACGAGGCCGACGCCGATCAGTCCCTGCTCGTTGTAGACGGCCAGCCAGCTGTTGTCGATCGGCAGGCCGCCGAACGACTTGTCGCCCAGGCCCACGCCGAACCACTTCTCCCCGGTCGTGCGGGGCGCGGCCAGCAGGGCGTCCCAGACCTTGGCGCGACCGGTGAGGCTGGAGAAGTTGTCCTTGCTCTGTCCGCGCAGGAACCACGCCTGGAGCGCGCCGGCGAACCCCACCGCTGCGACCGCGGCGATCGCCACCGACCAAGTGAAGAAACGGCGGGCCGCGGCGCTGGTCATCAGCAGCGAGCCGATCGCCAGCACCAGGCCGAGCAGCAGGCCGAGCGTGGCCGTGCGGGTATGGGTCAGCGCGAGCAGCACGAGCGAGGGCACGATGACCACCGCCGCGCTGGTCCGGTCGATCCGGCGCCCGAGCAGGAGCAGCGCGGTGAGCCCGATGATCACCGCGGCGTACTGGCCGATCTGCGGCGGGGTGAGCGGCCACAGCGCGCCGACCAGCCGTCCGCCGTAGAGGTCGGGCAGGGCCGCGCCCGGGGAGATGGCGAGGCCGAGGGCCACCGACCCGAGCACCGCGAAGTACATCCGGATGTGGTGCCGTACGAACGTCAGGCTGCCGTCCCACCAGCGGCTGAGCAGCCACAGCGTGCCGACGAAGAGGGTCAGCCGGAAGCAGCGGAACAGCGCGCCGAACCCGGACTCCAGGTGGGCGCTGGAGATCACGCTCGTCACCAGCAGCAGGGTCAGCAGGAACACGTACGCGTTGGGCCGGACCCGCAGCCGGGCGTTGATCACGAGGGCCAGGGTGAACGCGGCGACCAGGGAGCCCATGGTGACCATCTGGATGAGGGAGCGGGGCAGCGGGACGATGGTCACCGCCCCGGCGGAGCCGAGCGTGTTGAGGACCAGCAGCCCCCAGATCACCCCGACGATCCTCGGTGTGCGCTCCGTCTCCATCTCAGTCACCCGCCTTCGGGTCGGTGGCGAGGGTGCTGCCCGTGTCCTGGCGGTACGGCACGCTCTGCCACTGCGTGAAGTCGAGGACATCGGCCGGGTCGTGGGCTACGAAGTGCCAGGGTCCGACGTAGACGTTGTCGTGCCAGCGGTTGTGCTGCCCGGTGGTGATCGCGTCGGCCACGGCCTCGCCCTTGTACGGCGACCAGTCCGGGTAGGTGCCGTAGTTGGACAGCACCGCCATCCGGTCGCACTTGGTCGTGCACTTGACGACGGAGGTGTCCAGCACGAAGCGGTTGTCGTGGATGTCGACCCGCTGGGTCTTCCACCGGCAGTCGGAGCGGAGCGGCTCCTTGTCGATCGCCGGCTTCTTGCAGCTGCTCGTCTTCTTCACCAGCAACGTGCAGTCGCCGGAGGAGGTGTTGGCCGGGCTGTTGCAGAACCGGTCGGCGTTCTCCCACAGGGTGATGCCGGACCAGTTGTCCTCCAGCAGGTTCCGGTAGATCTCGATCTTGTCGGTGCGGGCCTTGACCCGTGGTTCGCCGCCCGACTCGGACAGGTAGATCGTCGCGAAGGGGAAGCTGTCGCCCTTGTCGGCCGCCTTGCGGCCCTCGACCCAGTTGTTCCGCCGGACCGTGTTGTTGCGGATGATCGCGTTGTAGCTGATCTCGTAGATGAGTGCGGCACCGTCGTTGGCCTCGATCACGTTGTTCTCGATGAGGAAGTCGTTGTTGTTGGTGTCCGCCCACAGCCCGGTTCCCCGGTTGTCGTGCACCCAGTTCCCGCGGACGTCGGCGCCGTCGACGGCCCAGAACTTGATGCCCCCGGTGCAGCCGCAGCCCGGCTTGCGCCGCTCCCAGTCACCGGTGTTGTTGCCCACGATCTCGTTGCCCTCGACCACCAGTCCGGTGATACGGCCGTTGCCCTTGTAGGCGTTCATGCCGTACTGGCCGTTGTCGCGCAGGCAGCTGTCGCGGACCTGCTGGCGGGCACCGGCCATCAGCCCGGCACCGGAGTTGTGCTGGATCGTCGCGTCCTCGATGACCCAGCCGTCGGCCGAGTCGTGGTTGACCACGCCCTCGTCCGTCGGCGCCACGAAACCCTGCACGGTCAGGTGGCGGATGGTGACGTCGGGGGCGCTGCCGCTGAACGCGTACTGGTTCTTCCCTCTGCCGTCGAGCACCGCACCCGGCGCACCGAGGTAGCGGTCCCCCTTCTTGGGGACGACCTGGGCGAAGCGGTCCGGGTCGAGCCGGTGGGTGCCCGGCCGGAGCCAGAACGTGGTGTTCGGAGGGCTCTTCCTGGTCTTGGCCGCCAGGTCGCCGACCTTCGCGGGGTCGACCGTCACCGCACCCGCCGGTGCCTTGGCCGGTCCGGCCTCGGGGTGGGCGCACACCCGGGCCGGGGACTCGGACCGGGCTCCGGACGTGGTCGGCACGGCGGCGGGCTTCGCGTCGGCTTCCTGCGTGCCGCTGTCACAACCGGTCGCCAGCAGGGCCAGCGTCAGCGGTGCCGCCGCCCACGCCCAGAGCCGCGTCCTGATCTCCACGTGCCCCCCTATCCGCGGAACCCGAGCACGGTGGTGAAACCCTCCGTGCCGTCGGTGGATCCGGTGCCGATCAGGGTGGTGGCGGGTTCCTTGCGCCCGAATCCGGCGGAGTACCAGCCCAGCGGGGGCTCGGTCTCGCCGCGGTGGGCCTGCCAGGACAGCTGTGCGGGCAGGTCGAGCACGGCGGAGCGGTCCTCGCCGTCGCGGGTCCAGGTGAGCCGTGCCCGGTTCCCGGCCAGTTCGGCGGTGACCGCCGGGCCGAGGTGGAACGCCAGGCGTGCCTCCCGGCGCGGGCCGCGCACCTCGTCCACGATCCTCAACTCCTGCTCGTCGGCGGACAGTTCCACCTGCCGGCGGTGCACGGTGCCCTGGTAGCCGTCGTGTTCGGCGCTCCAGCGGGACGCTTCCGCCGTCAGGACGCGGCTCTGCGCATGCCGGGTCCACAGGAACGGGCCGCCGGAGACGGACTGATCGGCGCCGTCCAGCTGGAGGGTGTTGTGGCCGAGGGTCGAGCGGAAGTACTGCCGCCACTCGGGCTGTCCGTGGTAGCAGTACGTCCCCGGGTCGGCGAGCACGTCGACCCCGTCGTGCCGGACCTCCACGGACAGCGCGTCCGCGTGGGCGTGCGCGGCGATGGACAGGAAGCCGTGCGGGCCGCCGTCGCAGCGGACCCAGATCTCCTCCGGGCCGCGCAGGATCGTCATGCCGGCGTCGGCGAAGTGGGTGGGGCGGCTCGCCGGCCGGGTCACCGAGGGTTCTGCGGGCTTGATGAGCGCGGCCAGCAGCGGGGTGCGCACGTCGGTGCCGGTGACCGTCGGCCACCAGTCGAGGCGGCCGAACACGGCGTCCCCGGTGGCAAGGAGCGAGGCCCAGCGGTCGGTGCCCGTGCCGTCCACGATCAGACCGTGCCCGTCGTCCGCGTCCCCCTGACGCGGCGGCCGCAGCCGGTTGTCCACGACGGCCGCGAGCGCGTCGGTCATGCGCAGCAGCACCAGGCGGACGGTCGCGGGGACCGGCACCGCGGCCGCGTCCGCCTCGGCCAGCGCGGCCAGGCCGAGTTCCAGGACCAGGCCGTGGTACTCGGTGGCCAGCTCGCGGTTGAGGCCGGAGAGGTAGGTGTTGGCGCGCAGCTGCCGCTCCAGCGAGCGCAGCGCGCCGGCCCGCCAGCGTGCCGACTCGGGGAACCAGTCGAACGCGCAGGCCGCGGCCAGCTGGCCGGCGTCCTCGGCGATGACGTGGTTGTTCGCCGAGGAGCCCCGGCTGGGGAACGCGGCCAGCCAGCGCTGGTGGTGCCAGATCTGGTTGCGCGCCACCGGGTTGCCCTCGAACAGCTCGGCCGCGCCCGGCCAGCCGTCGAGCAGCCGGCGGACCCACACCCAGGACATGAGCCGGATGCCCAGCTCGATGCCGCTGAGCCAGTGGACGCCGCGCAGCGGGGGGTTGGCCTCCCACCACGACCGCAGGTGCTCGGCGACGCGCTCGGCGTACCGCTCGTCGCCGGTGACCGCGTAGGCGGCCGCGAGCTGGGTGAGGTACTGGTGCCGGGACGGTTCCCAGATCTGCTTGATGTCCCCGACCGCGTCCTCGCTGCGGTACGGCACGTCGAAGGCGTAGCCCTCGGGGGCCCGGCGCCCGGTCTTCGGGTCGAACCACCAGTCCGGGTCGGCCAGGTCGTCGCGGACCACGCCGAAGAACTCGGCGTGTCCGTCCATGAGCAGGTCCGCCTCGGCGACGAGACGCTTGGCGGCGTCCGGGGGTACGGCGGCGATCGTGCCGACGGGCAGCACCGCGGTGAACCGGGCGCCGGTCACGCTCGGGCAGTCGGGCGGCGTCGCACGCCAGCGCCGTCTGCGCAGGGTGTCGCCCACCCGGCCCGCGACCTCCTGCGGCCCCATCCGGGACAGCCGCCGGAGGTACCAGCCCACGCTCATCGTCATCAGGGCCTCGCCAACGTCACCGGCACACCACCGGCCAGGCCGGCCTGCACGGCGAGGGTGGCCGCCGTGGTGGCGACCAGGGACTGAAGCGGCGTCGGCATCGGCCCGCCGGTGCGCACCGCCTTGACGAACGCGGCCAGTTCGGCGTTCTGGCCCTTGTCCCGCGCCTTGGGCAGCCGCGAACTGACCCACTTCTTACGGCCGTACACCGAGGCACGCACGAAGTCGTCGAGGCGCAGCGCGCGGCCGTCGGCGACCAGGTCCAGCGTCTCCTTGGGGAAGCCGGACGGGCCGGTGGTGACGTAGCTGATGGTGGCGGTGGAGCCGTCCGGGTAGCGCAGCACGACCTGGAGGTCCTCGTTGCCGGAGGTGGCGGTCGCGTACACCGAGACCGGGTCCGCGTCGAGCAGCCAGCTCGCCGTGTCGATGAAGTGCCCGCCCTCGCCGACGAACCGCGAGCCCTCGGAGCCCTGCTGGAGGTACCAGCTGCCGTGCGCGAGGCGGCCCGCGTTGACGAGGTAGCGCAGGTGCGCCGGACCGCTCCGGGCGCCGAAGTGGGTCCTGGCCTCGTGCAGCAGCGGGGCGAAACGGCGGTTGAAGCCCACCTGGAGCCGGTCGTTGCCGGACTCCTCGACCGCCGCGAGCACTCCGGACAGCTCGTCCTCGGTGAGGGCCAGGGGCTTCTCCACGAACACGGTCTTGCCGGCCAGGAGGGCCTGCCGGGTCAGCTCGGCGTGCGAGCTGTGCCGGGTCACCACGAACACCGCGTCGATGGACTCGTCGCCGAGCACGGCGTCGAGGTCGGTGGTGGCCTTGGCGAAGCCGAACTTCCGCTGCGCGTTGGCCCCGGACAGCGAGGTCGTGGTGACGACGGTCGACAGCTCGACGCCCTCGCGCTGGGCGAGGTGCGGCAGCAGCATCGACGTCGCGTAGTTGCCCGCGCCGACGAACGCCAGCTTCACCGGCGTCTTGGCGGCCCGCGCCGGAGCCGCCTTCACCTGCACCGCGGGCACGGCGACCGCCGGAGCCTTCGTCTCCTCCGTCTCCCCCGCCTGCTCCGGGTACCGGAACAGGGCGGTGACGGCCTTCAGTTCGCCGTCCTTCAGGCGCCGGTAGGTCTCGACGGCGTCGTCGAAGTCGGCGACGTGGGAGATCAGGGGCTCCACGTCGACCTTGCCGCGGGCGGCGAGGTCGAGGAAGCAGGCCAGGTTGCGGCGCTCGGTCCAGCGGACGTAACCGATCGGGTAGTCGCGCCCCTCCAGCTCGTACGACGGGTCGTAGCGCCCGGGGCCGTAACTGCGGGAGAACCGGACGTCGAGTTCCTTCTCGTAGTACGCGTTCCACGGCAGGTCGAGGCGGCACTTGCCGATGTCGACGACCCGGCCGCGGTCCCGGGCCAGCTTGGCGGCCAGCTCGACGGGCTGGTTGCTGCCGCCGCCGGCGGCCAGGTACACCTGGTCCACGCCGTGTCCGTCGGTGAGTTCGGCGACGGCGTTCTCCACGGCGGTGGAGGCGGGGTCGCCGCAGGCCGCGGCGCCCAGACGCTCGGCCAGCTCGCAGCGCGCCGGGTCGGGGTCGGCGCCGACGACGCGGACGCCGGAGGCGGCCAGGAGCTGCACCACCAGCTGTCCGATCAGCCCGAGGCCGATGACCAGGGCCACTTCGCCGAGCTGCGGTTCGCCCTGGCGGACGCCCTGCATCGCGATCGAGCCGACGGTGCCGAAGGCCGCGTGCTGCGGTGCGAGACCGTCCGGCACGGGGACGTAGAGGTTCTTCGGGACCCAGTTGAGCTCGGCGTGCAGCGCGTGCTCGTTGCCGGCGCAGGCCACCAGGTCGCCGACCTTCACGTCGTCGACACCGGCACCGACCTGCTCGACCACCCCGCACAGGGAGTAGCCCAGCGGTGTGTAGGAGTCGAGCTTGCCCATCACCTTGCGGTACGTCGCGGGCACCCCGTTGGTGGCCACGCTCTGCATGACCTTGGCGACCTGGTCGGGGCGGGAGCGGGCCTTGCCCAGCATCGACATGCCGGCCTCGGACACCTTCATCATCTCGGTGCCGGTGGAGATCAGCGAGTAGACGGTGCGGACCAGCACACCGCCCGGCTTGCACCCGGGCACCGGCACGTCGAGCACCGCCAGCTCGCCGCTCTTGTAGTTCTGTACAACCTGTTTCACCGAAGTCCCCTGATTCCTAAGCCGTTTGCCGAGTGCTCTGGTCGGAGCGGGAGGTCGCGTCGCGGTACCAGTACTCGAGGGTCAGCACATGCCACAGATGCTTGGAGAAGTCCTGCTGTCCGGCGGCGTCCACGGCGACCATCCGGTTCAGCGCGTCCCGGCGCAGGAAGCCGGACCGCACGAGCTCACCGTCGTTGACCACCTCGCGCACCAGCGGTGCCAGGTCCCGGCTCATCCAGGCCCGCAGCGGGGCGCTGAACAGGCCCTTGGGCCGGTAGACGATCTCCCGGGGCAGGATCGAGGTGGCCGCCTCCTTGAGGACCGCCTTGCCCTGCCGCTTGACGATCTTGCGGTTGCCGGGCACGGCGAACGCCGCCCTGACCACCTCGACGTCCACGTACGGCACCCGCACCTCGGTCGACGCGGCCATGCTGGAGCGGTCCGTGTAGGTGAGGTTGAGGCCCGGCAGGAACATCCGGGCGTCCGCCAGGCACATGCGGTTGACGAAGTCGTCGAGGGCGTTGTCCTCGTAGGTGTCGGCATGCTCGGTCAGCACGTCGTCGACCGTCCCGGCCAGGTCCGGGTCGACCAGGGCGAGCAGTTCGTCCTGGTCGTACATGGTGTAGCTGCGCCGGAACGCGGTCTCCTCCGGGAGATCGGCGAAGGACAGGAACCGCTTCGCGAAGCGCACCGAGCGCAGGCCCCGGCGGGACGTGGCGACCGGCAGCCGGTCCACGACCCCGGACACCCCGCGCCGCACCGGGCCAGGCACCCGTTGGTAGCGCAGGGCGAGCAGGTTGGCCAGGTGCTTGCGGTACCCGGCGAACAGCTCGTCGGCGCCCATGCCGGAGAGCATCACCTTGACCCCGGCCTCCCGGGCCGCCTGGCAGATCAGGAAGGTGTTGATCGCCGCGGGGTCGCCGATGGGCTCGTCCAGGGAGTACGTCATCTGCGGCAGCAGGTCGAGCACGTTCGGGGCGATCTCGATCTCGTGCAGCTCGACGCCGAACTGCTCGGCCACCTGCCGGGCGTAGCGCAGGTCGTCGGGCATGGCCTCGAACCGGGCGTCCTCGGCGCGGAACCCGATCGTGTAGGCGGAGATCCCCGGCTGGTGGCGGGCCGCGAGGGCGGTCAGCCAGCTGGAGTCGAGGCCGCCGGACAGGAAGGTGGCCACGGGGACGTCGGCGAGCAGGTGCTTGCGGGTCGACTCCTCGACGATGGCGGCCAGGTCGGGCTGTTCACCGGCCCGGGCGCGTGCCTGTCCCTCGGCGGCGACGTCCTTCAGGTTCCAGAACCGGCCGCGCTGCACCTGGCCGTCGGGCCGGATCCGCAGCCAGCTCCCCGGCGGCAGCTTCTCCGCCTCGCGGAAGGCGCACCGCGAGTCCGGCACCCAGTAGTAGAGGAGAGAGGCCACCAGAGCCGCGTGGTCCACCTCCAGTGCTCCGCCGGTCGCGGCGGCGAGCGCCTTGAGTTCGGAGGCGAAGGCCAGTCCGCCGTCGCGCCGGAGCAGGAACAGCGGCTTGATGCCCAACTGGTCGCGGACCAGCACCAGTTCGCCGGTTCGCTCGTCGAAGACGCCGAACGCGAACATGCCGCGCAGCCGGGGCAGGCAGTCGGTGCCCCAGCGCCGCCAGGCCTCGAGGAGCACCTCGGTGTCGGAGGTGCCGCGGAAGCGCGTCCCGGCGGCCTCCAGCTCGGCCCGCAGCTCGGGCGCGTTGTACAGCTCGCCGTTGTACGTCAGGACGAGGCTGTCCTTGGCCATCGGCTGGGCGCCGGTCTCGGACAGGTCGATGATGGACAGCCGGCGGTGCCCGAGCTGCACCTCGCCGTCACCGACGGGGTGGCCGTAGCGGCCCGCCCCGTCCGGACCGCGGTGGGCGAGGGTCTCGGTGAGCCGGTCGGTGACGGTCTTGCCGTCGGGCCATAGGTAGGTCCCTGCGATGCCACACATGCCCTACCGCACCTCCTGGTCGCTGTCCGGGACGCGTGCGGCCCACATCGGCTGTCGTTCCGTCTTCACCTGGGCTGTGCCGTTCTGCCGGGCGGTGCGCTCGCTGTGGCCCCGCAGCGCGATGTGCAGCCCGTCCCAGAGGGTGCCGTCGGTCCGGTCCCGTGGATCGGGGTCGATCAGCACCACGCCGACCACCGCGATGCGCTGGTCCGCGAGCTGTCGTGCCACGGTGTGCAGCCATGCGGCGCTGCCGTGCCCGGCCCGTACGACGAGCACGGTCTGGGTGCCGAGGTACTGGAGGTCGGTCCACGCGGTGCCGGGTGCCACCGAGCCGACGCCCAGCAGGCGGCCGTGGTCCGGGGCCCCCGCGGCCTGGTGGCCGGTGACCACGGTGGGATCACCCGGCTTGGAGCGGCGGCGGGAGAGTTCCGAGCCCGGCAGACCGTCGACGACGGCCACGGGCCCGTCGGCCGCCAGCGCCCTGGCGACGTCCAGGGCGATCGCGCTCGTGTCGCGCGCGCAGCCCAGTTCCAGCAGGGACAGCGGTTCCGCGGCGCCGCGCGCGGTGCGGGCCAGGGAGGTGGTGAGCCGTTCGCGTGCCAGCCGGGTGCGTCGGCGCTGCCACGGCCTGCCCGACCTGCGGGGCAGCTCCGAGATGACCGAGGCGCCCAGGTTGGCGGCGATGTCCCGGCGCAGTACGGGGCGGTCCGCGACCACCACGCCGACCGCGGCCAGCGCGAGCCCGAGGAAGAGCCCGAGGACGAGTCCGATGCCGGCGTCGGTGGCGGCGGCCTTGGGCAGGGAGTGCCGTACCGCGCTCGGGGCGTCCACGATCTGCGTGCCGGCGATGACGGCGGGCGTCCCGGTGCGGGCGTCGGCGGCGCGCTGGTCGAAGTCGGAGATCCGCGAGTTGAGTTCGGCCCGGCGGGCGTAGAGCGATTCGAGGCTCGCCGCCCCGGTGGTGTCGCCGGTCGTGGCGCGCTCGTTGATCTGCCTGTTCACCGAGGCGAGCTCGTTGCGGGTACGGTCGCGCTGGTCGAGCAGGGCCTTGGACTCGGCCTGCGCGGTGGCCTTCATCCGCTGCACGTGGTCCGCGACGAAGGCGTCGGCGAGCGCCTTGGCCCGGGCCACCGCCTGCGCGTCGTCGTCGCCGGTGACGTCGATCTGGAGCAGGTTGTTGGTGAGTCCGGTGCCCCGGTAGTCCTTCATGAAGTCCTCGGGCTTCTCCGGGGACTTGAGGGCCTTGAGGGCCGTGTCGGCGATGCGCGTGGTCTGGAGCAGCGCGACGTCGGTGCGGATCAGTGTTCCGGTGTCGTTCGGCTGGTCGTCCGCGTGGGCGACCAGCACCTTGGTCGTCGCGCTCGGCGCCGGCGGCAGCAGGACCGCGACGGCGAGGCCGGCGAGGAAGCCCAGGACCGCCATGCCGCACCACAGGCGGCGGCGCCTGCGCACCGCGACCACGAGGGCCTGGACGTCCAGCAGCGGGGTGGTGGTCGACTCGGGTGACGTCGTGTTCGTGGTCACGCCCGGCCTCCTGTCGCAGGGCGGGGAACGGCGAAGGTCAGCGTGGCGTCGTCCGGCAGGTCGGCGGCGGCACGCGTGGGGCCGGCCTGGACCGGGCCCGCGAGGACGACACCGACGACGTCGTGCCGGCCCTCCGCGCACGCCTCGGCGATGCCGGCGAGCTCCTCCGCGGTCCAGCTGTTCGCGCTGAGCACCACCACGGCACCGTTCTCCGTCCCTCGGTCCGGCACGATCGGCCGGTCCACCGACACCTCCACCAAGCGCAGTTGCGGATCGTTCTTGGCCTCGGCGAGGAGCTGTCCCGCGGCCCGGCGGGCGATCTCGTCGCCGTCCGGTACGACGAGCAGCAGCCGCCGGGGCGCCGGCAGCTGTTCCCGGAGGCGGGCGCACACCCGCCGGTAGCGGAGCCGCCGGCCGGCCTCGTCGCCCGACTTCTGCGGGGCCGGTTCGTCCCAGCGGGTGTCGGCGCCCACGAGCCGGCTGATCCGGGCTCCCCGGCCCGAGCCCTTCGGCCGGTGCGCGGGCCAGTCACCGGCCACGTCCACGGCGCCCAGCGGCGTCGAGCCCAGTGCCGCGGCGATCGCGGGTTCGGTGCGCAGCCGGCGGTTCATCCGTGCGGCGACGAGATGGCCGACGACCGCGAGCAGGAAGAACAGCAGCGCCCCGCCGGCGATGAGCTGGATCCGCGTCGGCGGTGCCTCGCCGGTGGGCAGGGCGGCCTGGCCCATGACGACCATGCCCGACTTGCCGGCCGACGGGTCGGCTTCCTCCAGCTTCTTCATGGCCGCCTCCAGCGAGGTGCGGAGGTTCTCGAGCGCCGTGCGGGACTGCACGCTCTCCACGGTCTGTCCCGGATCGGCCGCCTCGGCCAGGTCGGAGATGCGCCGGTTGGTCTCCGCCACCTGCTTGCGCAGCGCCTCGGTCTGCGCGGCCACCGAGGCGTCGGTGCCGCTGCCCGCGACCTGCGCGGCGAACTGCACGAACTGCTGGGCCACTCCGTCGGCGAGCCGCTGCGCGCGCTGCGGGGTGTCGGCCGTGCCGGAGATCGTGATGATGTTCCCGTCGCCCGCCGAGGCACTCACGTCATGCCGCAGCTCGGAGCTGCTGACGTCGGACCAGTGCAGGGCGTCGGCCGTACGGTCGACCACGGTCAGGCTGGTGGCGATGTCGACCTGCGTGAGCAGCTCCCGCTCCTCCCAGACCCCTGGCAGCAGTACGGGCGCCGAAGCGGTGTATCTCGGCGGGAACACCAGCACCGAGGTGCCGTAGCCGACCAGTGCGCCCAGCGCGGCGAGGACGGCCAGGAGCCGCCACCGCCGCCGGAGTATCCGCCCGATCGTGACAAGGCGGATGGTGTCTTCGTTCAACTGCGCTGCCTCTTCTTCCTCGTGCGCACCGAACCGCTCGCAGGGGCCTCGCGGTCCCGGCAGGCGGCGGCATAGGCGGCGAGCAGTGACGCCTGGGAGTTGCGCCAGGAAAGCTGCCCGCCGATCCGCTCCTGGCCGATCTTGCCCATGCGGGCCCGCTGGTCCGGGTCGTCCAGCAGCACCGTGATGAGCTCGGCGAACCGGGTCTCGTCGTTGGCGGGCGCGTAGACGGCGGCCTCAGCGGCGGAGACGCGCGCCTCCTTCAGGTCGAAGGAGACGATCGGCCGGCCCATGGCCATGTACTCCAGGACCTTGTTCATGGTCGACACGTCGTTGAGCGGGTTGAGCGGGTCGGGAGACAGGCACACGTCCGCGGTGGAGAGGTAGCGCACCAGGTCGGCGTCCGGGATGCGCCCGGTGAACTGCACCTGGTCGGTGAGCCCGAGCTCCCGGGACAGCTCCACCATGGCGTCGAAGGCGTCACCCGAGCCGACGAACACCGCGTGCCAGTCGGTCCGCCCGAACTCGTCGCGCAGCTTGGCGAGGGCGCGCAGGGCGTAGTCGACGCCGTCCTGCGGGCCCATGACGCCCAGGTAGCACAGCAGATGGGGCTTGCCGCTCTTCAACTCCGGTTCGGCGGGCACCGGTTGGAACCGCTCGATCTGCGGGGCGCTGCGCACCACGAAGACGTCCTCGGGCCGCTTGCCGCCACGGCTGACGGCGACGTCCTTGTAGCTCTCGTTGGTGGCGAGCACCACGTCCGCGGCCCGGTAGGTCCGCCGTTCCACGGCGCACACGGCGCGGTAGAGCAGGTCCTTGCCGCGGTCGAAACGGGAGAGGTACAGCTCGGGCACCAGGTCGTGCTGGTCGAAGACGAACTGTGCGCCGCGCCGCCGCAGCCAACGGGCCGCCAGGAACAGCAGGTCGGGCGGGTTGCAGGCGTGCACCACGTGGACGGGTCCGACCTTGCGGGCCAGCCGGACCGTGTGCCAGAGCGCGGAGCCGTACTCCTTGAGGTAGCCGGACGGTCCTCCGGTAGCGGCGCGCAACGGGTACCGGTGGATGCGCACCCCGTCGATCACCGCCTCCGGCTCGGTGTCCCGCTTCTCCCCCTGCGGGCAGATGACGTGGACCTCCCAGCCCGCGTCGCGCAGCGTCGTGCACTCCTGCCACACCCGCCGGTCGAACGGCACCGACAGGTTCTCCACCAGGATCAGCGCGCGCCGGCCGTTGCCGTCGCCGCTGACTTCGTTACCAAGCAAGGCCCATGTATCCCGGTTCGGTCCGGCGCGTCTCGGCGTCGGGAAGGCGGATGAGGTCGACGATCGTCCGGTCGCCGCCGTGCGGCAGGGCCGCGAGGACGGCCGGGTCCTTGGTCCCGACCAGGCACACCTCCGCGTGGTCGAGGACTTCCTCGACGGAGTCCGCGAGGAGCTGCGCGAGGTGCGGCAGCCGCGTCTCGATGTACTCGCGGTTGGCGCCCATGAGCCGGGACAGGCTCACGTTGGCGTCGTGGATCCGCAGGTCGTACCCCTTGCCGTGGAGTCGTTCCGCGAGTTCGACGAGCGGGCTCTCGCGGAGGTCGTCGGTGCCGGGCTTGAAGGACAGCCCGAACAGGCCCACCTTCCGCTTGCCGGTGCGCTCCACCAGGTCCACCGCTCGCTGGAGGTGGTCGGAGTTGGAGGGCAGCACGTGGGACAGGATCGGCACCGAGACGTCGGCGCGCTGTGCCGCGTACACCAGGCTGCGCAGGTCCTTGGGCAGGCAGGAGCCGCCGAAGGCGAAGCCGGGCCGCAGGTAGGCGGGGCTGATGTTGAGCTTGCGGTCGGCGAGGAACACGTCCATCACCTGGTGCGAGTCCACGCCCAACGCCTGGCACACGGCGCCGAGTTCGTTGGCGAAGCCGATCTTGAGGCCGTGGAACGCGTTGTCCGCGTACTTGATCGCCTCGGCCGTCGGGACCGGCACCCGGAAGACCTCGCCGGGCAGGCTCTCGTACAGCGCCGCCACCACGTCGCCGCTGGCCGGGTCGAGTTCGCCGATGACCGTCTTGGGCGGGTCGAAGAAGTCCCGCACGCTGGTGCCCTCGCGCAGGAATTCCGGGTTGACCGCGACCCCGACGTCCACTCCGGCGGTGCCGCCGATGTTCTTCTCCAGGATCGGCACCAGGAGGTTCAGACAGGTGCCCGGGAGCATGGTGCTGCGGAACACCACGGTGTGCCGGCCGCCCCGCTCGGCGAGCGCGGCGCCGATCTCCTCGGTGACCCGCTCCAAGTAGGTGGTGCACAGGCTGCCGTTGGGCTCCGACGGGGTGCCCACGCAGATCAGCGACACCTCGCTGCCCAGGATCGCCTCACGGACGTCGGTGGTGGCGCGGAGCGCGCCGGACCGCACGACGTCGGCGGTGAGTTCGCCGATCCGCTCCTCGACCACCGGGGCCTTGCCGTCGTTGACCAGGTCGACCTTCACCTGGTTGACGTCCACGCCGATGACCTCGTGCCCCATGTGGGCCAGGCACGCGGCCGACACGCAGCCCACGTAGCCGAGCCCGAACACGCTGATTCTCATGACCCGTTCCTCCCCCCAGCCAGGCCCTTGTGGCCCGCTGTCTGCCCGCCCCTCGGACGGCGCCCCCCGCACATCAGTAGGCCCCCTGGCCGTAGAGCACCGCGCGCAGCGTCTTCCACAGGATCACCGCGTCCAGGGCGAGCGACCAGTCCTCCACGTACCGCAGGTCGAGGCGGACGGCCTCCTCCCACGGCAGGTCGCTGCGTCCGCTGATCTGCCACAGGCCGGTGAGGCCGGGCTTGACCAGCAGTCGCCGCCGGATGTCCGGGCCGTACGCGGCGGACTCCTCCGGCAGCGGAGGGCGTGGACCGACGAGCGACATCGATCCGGTCAATACGTTGAACAGCTGCGGGAGTTCGTCGAGCGAGTACCGGCGCAGCACGGTGCCGACCCGGGTCACCCGCGGGTCCCGGCGCATCTTGAACAGCAGCCCCGCGCCCTCGTTGCGGTCGGCCAGCTGGGCGCGTACCTGGTCGGCGTCGGCGACCATGGTGCGGAACTTGAGGATGGTGAACTCCCGGCCGTCCTTGCCGACCCGGCGCTGGCTGTAGAACGCCCCGCCCCGGCTGTCCGCCACCACGAGCAGTCCGACGAGGAGCATCAGCGGCGCGAACAGGATCAGCAGGAACGCCGAGCCCAGCCGGTCGACGACCGCCTTGATGGCCCGGCGGCCGCCGGTGAACGTCGGCATGCTGACCCGCAGCAGCGGGATCCCGAGCACGGCGTCGACGTGCAGCCGTGGGCCGGCCACCTCCATCAGGACCGGGGCCACGACCATCTCGGCCTCGCTGCCCTCGAGGTTCCAGGCCAGCCGCTGCAAGCGCTCCGGAGTCCAGTACGGGTCCGGTGTGACCGCGACGACCCGGTAGCCGTCGTTCTCCACGTACTTGGCGACGTCCGTGAGCTGACCGACGACCGGCACTCCGTCCAGTTCGTCGTCGTCGAACCCGCGGCCCTCCGTCGTGCACACCCCGTCCACCCGCCAGCCGAGGTGCGGGAACTTGCGGGTGCGGTTGATCAGGTCGCTCACGGTGGCCGGGCTCCCGGCGGCGAGCACCGGTCTCAGGCACTGCCCTTCCTTGCGCTGCTTGTGCAGCCCGAGGCGGAGCACATAGCGCGCGGTCATGGTGACCAGCGCGATGGCGGGGATCGCGACGAAGATCCAGAGCTTGATGTTGCGTGAGGTGAGGGCGATCCCGCCGAGCGCGAGCACGACGGTCGCCGCGAACAGGGAACGTCCGAGCCTGCGGAACTCCTCGGCACCCTGGCCGAGCACGGCCGGTGCCCACGCCCGGCCCACCGCGAGCGCGGCCAGCACCAGCAGTTCGGTGCCGAACGCGAGAATGCCCCATTTCTCATGCCAGTTGGCCGCGTCCCGGGCCCCGAAGAACTCGCCGATCCCCGCCACCACGAAGGCGGTGGTCACCGTGTCGCTGGTGATCACGGTTCGGCGGTAGCGCTGTTCCCAGTCGTTCGCCGACTGTCCTGTCGCCCTGTCCGTCAGCTCGTGCGCCGCCGGAAAGGGCCTGGCTATCCCCCCATCCGGCACGGAAGCCCCCCGGTCCCCAGTGGTACGACCTGATTGCCAGACATCGTTCCTACCCCCCTCCGGGAGGCCCCCGCCTCCCGCACCGTTCCTCGCAGGCCCCCGCCCCACGCCGCGCTGTACTTCTCCCGGGAGGCGCATCACCCCCCGGATGACATGCCTAGGTCAACACTGAGTAAAGGACCCACCCAGGAAGAAAGTAGACTTGCACGTTCCGCCAGACTTTGAGTTGTTCCGGACCCCACTGAAACCCCGGATGCTCCCCGCGCACCCGAAGCCCCCCTCGGGTTCCAAGAACCAACCACCCCGAGCCCGACGCCGAGACGTTTCTGCTCAATGTCCGCAGCGTCAGACCAATAGATCACTATTTGTCGCCCCGTGTCCCACCATGGGCAGCAAGGTCAATCTAGACCATCAAGACCCGTCCGCAAGGGGGCATGTGTGGAATATGTGCTTACGATTTGGAGATGAGTCAACGGAGTCGTCACCGCTGCACACGCTTCGACCACCGAAGCGACCCTCGTGACCTGCGAAGACGGCGGTCCACGGTTGCAGGGCGGTATCACGCGCACTGATTGCCCGGCAGTGGGGCCGATCAGGACACTGCCGACCGAAGGCTGAAAACGACTCATACGCACCGCACATGCTGTCATCGGCGTTCGGATCGGGATCAGCGAAGTGCAGAAGCGGACGTCGAACCGACGCAGTCCGATCACGGTCCGGAACCTGCCCCTGCACTCCCGCCGGCCCGGGCGGCGTCCCGCGCGGGACGCCGCCGGTCATCTGTCCTCCCTGCCCGCACTCGCACCGCTCAGCGCAACTCGGCCTCCACCGGGCTGTCTTCGAGGAAGCCCCCCGACTGGTGGTGCCACAGCTTCGCGTACGGTCCGTCCAGCGTGAGCAGTTCCTGGTGGCTGCCCTGCTCCACGATCCGCCCGCGGTCGAGGACGACGAGCTGGTCCATGCCCGCGACCGTGCTCAGCCTGTGGGCCACCACCAGCGCCGTCCGCCCCTCCATGAGCCGCCACAGCGCCTCCTGGACCAGGATCTCGCTCTCCGAGTCCAGCGCGCTGGTCGCCTCGTCGAGGAGCAGGATCGGCGCGTCCCGCAGGATCGCCCGGGCGAGGGCGACCCGCTGGCGCTGGCCGCCGGACAGTTTCACGCCCCGCTCCCCCACCAGCGTGTCGAAGCCGTCCGGCAGCGCGTCGGCGAACTCCGTGACGTGGGCCGCCTCGGCGGCCCGGCGGATCTCGGCCTCGGTGGCCTCCGGCCGGGCGAAGGCGATGTTGTCGCGCAGGGTGCGGTGGAACATGGCCGGATCCTGCGGGACGTAGGCCATCAGGGAGCGCAGGTCGGTCTGGCGCAGCCTGCTGATGTCCTGGCCGCCGATCAGGATCCGGCCGCCCTCGATGTCCTGCATCCGCAGCAGCAGCCGGGTGAGCGTGGTCTTGCCGCCGCCGGAGCGTCCGACGAGACCGACCTTGGTCCCGCCGGGCACGACGAGGTCGAGCCCCTCGAAGAGCCGCTCCGCTCCCGCGTGGCTGAAGTGCACCCCCTCGAAGCGGACGTCGGCGGCCCCGGGCACCAGCGGCTCGGGCGACGGCGGGTCGAGCACGGTCGGCGGGGTCAGCAGCAGCTCGGTGAACTGCGCGGCCTCCGTCATCGAGCTCTCCAGCCGACGGTAGATCTGGTTGAACTCGAACATGATCCGGGTGGCGTTGGAGTAGTAGGTGAAGGCGACCACCACCGCCTCCACGCCGTGCTCGCCCCCACCCAGGGTCACCGCGAGCAGCAGCCCCAGCGCGTTGGTCAGCACCGACATCGGTGCGACGAAGGTGTCGATGCGCAGGTTGCCGTAGTCCCACGACCTGAGCATGAGCCGGCGTGAGGCCGCGACGCGCGACCGGTGCTCGGCGGCCTCCCGTTCCTCGGCGCCGAACGCCCGGACGGTGTCCATGTTCATCAGGCTGTCGGCGACGTGCCCGGACACCCGGGCGACCGCCGCCTCGCGTTCGGCGACCAGTTCCTGACGGCGCCGGATGAGGGGTGCCGCGACCAGCGCCGTCACCACGATCATCGTCAACAGCCCCACGACGAGCAGCGGTTCGTACCGCCAGAGCACCACCGAGCCGAACAGCAGCGGCACGACGCTGCCCACGACCTGGAAGCACAAGGTGTCGACGAAGGGCTCGAAGCGGGTGGCGAAGCTCAGGACGCGCTTGGTGAGCGACCCGGCGAAGTTGTCGTGGAAGAACGCCGCGTCCTTGGCGAAGAGTTCGTCCATCCCGATGATGTACAGGTGCTCGATGCCGAGGGCGTCGAGGCGGTTCATGCAGTGCAGGGCGACCCGCCACAGCGCCTCCGCCACCAGCAGGACACCGGCGAAACCCAGGACGTACGGCAGGGCCGACCGGATGGTGAGTTCGGCGCCGCCGGCGATGTCTCCGGCCAGCTTGGCCACGACCAGCGGGGCGAGGTAGTTGAGGCCGATGTTGCCCAGCGCGAACATCAGCATGGCGGGAGCCGTCAGCCGGCGCAGGCGGGCCAACTCCCGTCCGTAGTAACGAAGTGCGAGGAGCACCGCGCCCCTGCGCGGTGCGATTTTCTCCAGCTCAGGCGTCTGCATCCTAACCCTGTGTGTATGGGGAGTAACGGTCCGAGTCGGGAAGTGTCCCGTGGCCGCGGTCTCGCGGTCCACGTGTTTTACGACGGGTGAGGACCTGAGGGATTCGGCAACTCTCAAGTGGCGCAAGGGGATTGACCCAGAAAGCGCTTGCCACCTACGGTCCCCCGAATGGGTATGAAGCGAGGATTCGGCTGGGCGTCGCTCGCCGCGGCGACCACCATGGCACTGGCGGCAGGGGTGACCGCGGCACCGGCCGCCCACTCCGCGGACGATCCGGTGCAGGTCGTGGTCGACGGGCACGACGTACGCGCCGACAACGTCAACGGTCTCACCTACAAGGGCCTCGGCCTGCTCAGCTGCAACAGCACGAGCAATCTGCTGATGGACTACAAGGCGGAGCACCCGGAGCGGTACTGGCAGCTGATCCGGGTGCTGTTCGGCGGGCGGAACCCGCTGATCAACCATGTGAAGATCGAGATGGGTTCGGACACCAACACCTCGACCGGCTCCGACCCGGCGACCATGCGCACGGCGGACGAGCTCGCCGACGCGTCCCGCTCCCCCGGTTTCCAGCTGGCAGCCGACGCCAAGACGGTGAACCCGGGCCTGAAGGTCTCGATCCTGCGCTGGGTGATGCCCCAGTGGGTGCAGACCGAGTGGAACAAGGGCACCGGCACCGACGAGATGTACAAGTGGTACAAGGAGACGATCCTCGACGCGTACGAGAAGTACGGGTACATGGTCGACTACGTCGATCCGGACACCAACGAGACCACGAAGCCGGACCTCTCCTTCGTCAAGTGGTACAAGAACGCCCTGACGAACGACACCGAATTCGCCGACGCCCGCTATGACTTGACGCCCCGTCAGCAACGGGCCGCCGCGACGGCGTATCACGGCATCAAGATCGTGGCCTCGGACGAGAACACGACCAAGAACATCGGCCCGGCGATGCTCACGGACACCGAACTCTTCGGCATGGTCGACGCGGTGGGCTACCACTACACCACCGAGGACCGGCTCGACGGCACTACGGACAGCGCCACCTACCGGCCCTACACGAAGCTGGCGACCGCCGCCGGAGGTCAGGACAAGGAGGTCTGGTACAGCGAGGGCGTCGGCTCCTTCGGCTGGACGGACTACCGGGTGAACAACACCGAGGGCCCGGGCGGGGCGAGCACGGGTATCGGCGGCGTGCAGAGCGCGCTGGACGTCGCCAACCGCTCGGTGAAGAGCTACGCCAACTCCAAGCGGACCCACTACATCTTCCAGCCGGCCATCGGCGCCTTCTACGAGGGCGCCCAGTACAGCCACAAGGAACTGGTCAGCGCCCGCGATCCGTGGTCGGGGAACATCCACTACGACGCCGCGCTGTACATGATGCAGCACTTCACCCAGTTCGCGAGAACCGGCTGGGAGAACGCCACCAACACGGCCGGCATCTGGCGCACCGTGCCCGAGGCGAGCTACAGCGGGGTGAGCGGCACCGAGAACGTCGACGGCTCCAACGGCGCGCCCAGTTATCTGACCCTCGCCGACCCGAGGAAGCGGGACTTCTCGACGATCGCCGTCAACGACAGCGACCGGACGAAGAGTTATCGCATCAAGGCCGAGAACATGGAGCTGGGCGACGATCCGGCCATGGAGGTCTGGGAGACCCGCGCGGCCGACCCCGGCCAGGCCTACGACGCGAACTTCAAGCACCTCGCCGCCGAACTCCGCCCCGACGGCGAGGGGTTCTACACCTACACGGTGAAGCCGCGCTCGATCGTCACCTTCACCACGCTCGACCGCAGCCACGACAAGGCGACGCGGCAACGCCTCCCGGAGTCCGGGGCCCGCACCGTGCTCGACACGGACGCGACCGGCAAACGGCACGACACCCGCGACGGCGTGCTGTACGCCGACGACTTCGGGTACGAGGAGGAGGGCCCGGTCCGGGTCGGCACGGACAACGGCGCACGCACGGTGTCCCAGCCGTACCTCACGTCCCGGGGCAACCAGCCGCGCTACCTGGTGGACCAGACGGGTGCGTGGGAGGTGGGGAAGGACTCCGACGGCGACAACGTCCTCTACCAGTACCTGGACCAGTCCATGAAGGACACCGGCGCCTGGAACCGGAACACCCCCAACACCACGGTCGGTGACTTCCGTTGGGAGAACTACAAGGCCTCGGTCGACGTCTCCTTCCCCGATCCGCAGGGCGGCCTGGCCACCTTGGGCGTACGGCAGCAGAAGGGCATGGCGGCGACCGACGCCGCGTACGGCATCGGGATCGGACCGGCCGGGAACTGGACCTTCTACCGCTACGGCACGGCGCTCCGCACCGGGACGGTCGCCCCGGCCGACCGCTACCGCCTCACCGTCGAGGCCAAGGACGCGCGGGTCACCGTCTCCGTCGACGGCCAGGCCGTGGCCGAGTACCAGGACCCGACGCCGGTGACCGGGGGCCGCGTCAAGCTCGGCTCCGACTTCCACAAGGTCGGCTTCGACAACCTGAAGGTGGAGAAGGTCGCCGGCTACACGCCGTACGCCACGGCGCTGACCGACAACATGGACGGCTCGGTCTCCTACACCGGCCCGTGGAGCCGGAACGCCTCCCTCGGGGACGCGATGAACTGGTACCGGTCGACATCGACCGGCGCGAGCGCCGGTGCGTCCGTGACCGTCCCGTTCACCGGCACGGGCCTCGACGTCATCGGCGGGAACGACGGCAGTGCCGTTCTCGACGTCACCTTGGACGGACGGCCGCTCGCCCGGGACGCGCGGACGGTCGCCACCGACAAGCGCCAGGCGACCTACCGGCTCCGCGGGCTGCGGGAGGGCCGGCACACGGCCACGTTCACCCTGCGGTCCGGGACGATCGTGCTCGACGCCTTCACCGCGATCTCCGGTGACGTGGACGGCCGGGTCGACACCACGCCGCTGCGCACCGCCCTGGACACCGTGGGATCCCCTGACCGGTCCGAATGGACGGCGGACTCCTGGGCCGTGTTCAGCGCCACCCGCTCGGCGGCCAGGGCCGCCGTGGACGGGCAGCGGGGCCTCGACGTCATCGGCGTCGCCCAAGTCGCGAACCGGCTCACCGCGGCGCGGGACGGGCTGGTGCGGGAGGGGGCCTGACCGAGGCGGGAGCTTCGCGGGTTCCCGGCACGGTTCTTCCCGGCCCCGTCCTTCCCGACCCCCGTCCTTCCCGGTCCCGAGCTCCCCAGTCCTCTCGGTCACCCTCGCGGGGTGAAGCCGTGCGGGCGGGGTGGTCGGATCCTTGAGGGGCACAGCGTTCCGCGCCCGAGGACCAGTCGAGGGCCGTGACGAGGTCGGGAAGGGCGGATGGACGGCCAGCAGTCGCAGGGACGGTCCACGACCCCCGGTCACGACGTCCGGGGGCCGTGGGACCGGCTGCGAGCCGTGCCGGGGATCCAGGCGCTCACGGGCTACCGGCGCGAGTGGCTGGCCAAGGACGTGGTGGCCGGGATCGCCCTCACCACCCTGCTCGTCCCGCAGGGCATGGCGTACGCGGAACTCGCGGGGCTGCCGCCGATCACCGGCCTATACACCACGATCCTGTGCCTCCTCGGCTACGCGGTGTGCGGCCCGTCCCGGATCCTGGTGCTCGGGCCCGACTCCTCGCTCGGCCCGATGATCGCCGCCACCGTGCTCCCCCTCGTCGCGTCGGACGGGGATCCGGAGCGGGCGGTCGCCCTGGCCTCGATGCTCGGGCTCATGGTGGCCGGCATCATGATCCTCGCCTCCGTGGCCCGCCTCGGTTTCATCGCGGACCTCATCTCCAAGCCGACGATGATCGGCTACATGAACGGCCTGGCCCTGACCATCCTCATCGGCCAGTTGCCGAAGCTGCTCGGGTTCAAGGTCGACGCGGACAACCTGCTCGGCGAGTGCGCGGGACTGGTACGGAAGCTGGCCGAGGGGGCGACGGTACCCGCGGCGGCGGCCGTGGGCATCTCGGGGCTGGTCCTGATCCTGCTGTTGCAGCGGTTGCTTCCCAAGGTGCCCGCCGTGCTCGTGATGGTCGCCCTCGCGATCGCGGCGGCCTCGCTCCTCGACCTCGACGAGCACGGCGTGGGGCTGGTCGGCCGGTTGCCGGAGGGCTTCCCGCCGTTCACGCTTCCCCACGTACGGGCCGACGACCTGGTCCCGCTGTTCGGCGGCGCCCTCGGGATCGCCGTGGTGTCACTGGCCGACACCATCTCCAACTCGTCGGCGTTCGCGGCCCGTACCGGGCAGGAGGTGCACGGGAACCAGGAGATGGCGGGGGTCGGGGCGGCGAACCTGGCAGCCGGGCTCTTTCAGGGTTTCCCCGTCAGCGCGAGCGGCTCCCGTACGGCGGTCGCCGAGCGCACGGGCGCGAAGTCCCAGCTCACCGGCGTGGTCGGCGCGGTCCTGATCGTGCTCATGCTGGTGCTGGTGCCGGGCCTGTTCCGCAACCTCCCGCAGCCCGCGCTGGCCGCCGTGGTCATCGCCGCGTCCCTGTCGCTGGCCGACATCCCGGGCGCGATACGGCTGTGGCGGCAGCGACGGACCGAATTCTCTCTGTGCGTCGCCGCGTTCGTCGGGGTCGCCGTGCTCGGGGTGCTGCCCGGCATCGCGATCGCGGTCGGGCTGTCGGTCCTCAACGTCTTCCGGCGGGCCTGGTGGCCGTACGACACCGTGCTCGGGCGGGTGCCGGGCCTGGAGGGGTACCACGACATCCGCTCCTACCCGGGCGCGGACAGGCTGCCGGGGCTGGTCATCTACCGGTTCGACGCGCCGCTGTTCTTCGCCAACGCCAAGAGCTTCCGCGACGAGGTGCGGCGACTGGCCGGTGCCGATCCCGGGCCGCGCTGGATCGTCGTCGCCGCGGAGCCCATGACGGACGTGGACACCACCGCGGCGGACGTGCTGCACGAACTCGACACCGCGCTCAGCGTCCGGCACGTCCGGCTGGTCTTCGCCGAACTCAAGGACCCGGTGCGGCGGAAGATCGAGCGCTACGGGCTCACCCGCACCATCGATCCCGACCGGTTCTTCCCCACCGTGGAGGCCGCCGTCACCGCCTTCAGCCGCAGTACCGGGGCCGAGTGGTCCGTCGGCTCCGACACCCGACCGCTCGACAGGAGGTGAGGCGGATGGGCAGCAACGACAGGGGAGCCGCCACGGAGGCGGCACGGCTGGCCGTGGGGCTGGTCGATCTCGCCGTACGGGCCGTCACGGGCACCGCCGAGGGCGCGGCACGGGTACGGCGCCGGGGCTCGCCGGCCGTACCGGACGCGGCGTTCGGTCTCGCGTGGGAGCTGCGGCGCCGGTCGCGCGCGGTCGTGACCGGAGTCGGCGCCGTGGCCGTGCCCTGCACCCGCGCCGCGGTACGGGTCCTCGTGCCGTCGTTCGCGGCCGATGCCGTTACCCGCCGGGTGGCGCGCTGGAGTGCCCTCGGCGCGGCGGAGCGGCTGCGGGCCCGTGCCGAGGCGGAACTGCGCGCCCGGGCGCTGGTGCGTGCGCTGACCGCCGCAGTCCTCGACGAGGTCGACGTCGACGCGGTGGCCGACCGCCTCGACGTCGACCGCGTCGCCGCCCGCCTGGACCTGGACGCGGTGCTGGCCCGCGTGGACCTGGACGCCGTGCTCGCCCGTCTCGACCTCGACGCGGTGCTCGCGCGCGTCGACCTGGACGCCGTGCTGGCCCGCGTCGACCTCGACGGCGTCCTCGACCGGGTGGACCTCGACGCCCTGCTCGCCCGCGTCGACCCGGACCCCGTGCTCGCCCGACTCGACCTCGACGCGGCGCCCGCGCGCGTCGACCTGGACGCCGTGCTGGCCCGCGTCGACCTCGACGGCGTCCTCGACCGGGTGGACCTCGACGCCCTGCTCGCCCGCGTCGACCCGGACCCCGTGCTCGCCCGACTCGACCTCGTGGCGTACGCCGAGTCGGTGCTCGACGAACTCGACCTCGGCCGGGTGGTGCGGGACACCGGCGGAAGCATCACCGCGGAGACGCTGGACTCGTTCCGTGAGCAGAACGCCCGCGCCGACCGGCTGGTGCAGCGGCTCACGGACCGGCTGCTGCACCGGGCGGGCGCGTCCGGGGCGGGCGGGCTCTCCGACGGGCCGGCCGCACCGGTGGAGACGCCGTGACAGCCCCGGCCCGCGCCCGTCGCCCGCAGGAAGTGCAGGGGCGTCCGGCGGGGTTGGTGTCGCGGACGGCGGCGGCCGCAGTGGACCTGCTCGTGGTGCTGGCGATCCTGCTGGCCGCCGAGGCCGGGTACGCCGCGGCCCACCGGCTGCTGGTGGGCCCGCCGTTCGCGTTCCCCGACCCCGGGCCCGCCGCCACCGCGGCTCTCGGCTCCGGGGCCCTCGTCGTCTACCTCGCCTGCGGGTGGCTCTTCGGCGGGCGGACCGCCGGGGACCAGCTGATGGGCCTGCGGGTGACGGACCGTTCGGGGCGGCGCCTCACCTCGGGCGCGGCCCTGATCCGGGCCCTGCTCTGTGTCGCGCTGCCCGTGGGGCTGTTGTGGATCCCGTTCAGCCGGCGCGGTGCGTCGCTCCAGGACGCGGTGACGGGCAGTGCCGTCGTGCACGACTGGTACGGCCGTACGCGCAACCGTCCTACGGGTTCACGTCCTACGGGTTCACCTTCCGCGGGTGAGGCGCGGGATGCGCGCGGCCGGATGGGATGAGCCCGGGGCGGAGAAAGGGAGAGAAGTCATGGCGACACTCGGTCCGGTGCAGTTGCTGACCATCGAGTTCGGCCCCGACGCGGCGTTCGAGGGCCGTGTCCTCCAGGAGCTGGCTGTCCTGGAGGGCAAGGGGCAGATCCGGGTCCTGGACGTGCTGTTCCTCCAGAAGGAGATCGACGGCGACACGGTCGGCCTCAACTACGAGGCGGAGGGCATGGGTGAGACCGTCGAGGCGCTGCTCGGTCTGACGCCCCGTTTCCCGGACGCGACGCGCGGCGCACCGGAGTACGGCCCCGGCACCAGGGCCTTCGGGTTCACTCCGCGTGATCTCAGGGCGCTCGCGGAGGAACTCCTGCCCGGTACGGCGGCGGCCTTCGTGCTGCTGGAGCACCTGTGGGCCAAGCCGCTGCGGGAGGCCATCCGGGACGCGGGCGGGCTGCCCGTCGCCGAGGGCTTCCTGACCCCGCAGGCCCTGGCGCCGGTGGCGGCGGACCTGCTGGCGACGACCCAGACCGTCGACGACCTGACGGCAGCGCAGCAGGCCTCCGGGCGGCTGACCGCGAGGACGGGGTGACGACGGGGTGACGTGGCCGGGCGCGGGTGACCCGTGTCTCCGGCCGGGAGCGTCTGCCTCCCGGCCGGAGCGCCGCGTGCACAGGTCACCGGTCGCAATGGGCCGGGCCGCGCCGCGAGTAGTCAGGCGTCCGGCTCCTGCACGGCGGAGCCCCGCGCCGCAGCCCCGGCACCCCGCCCGCCCCGGGCCAGCCGGGCCACGCGCCGCCAGTCGGCCGGTGCCGCGAGTACCGGCCTGCCGGGGCGGTGGCGGGGTACGCGGACCCGGAGCGCTCCCGGCTCGCTGCGGCAGACCACGGGGGTCGGCAGCAGGACGTGTTCCCCGTCGATGCCGACCGCGATGTCGCTGGTGTCCGCGTCCACGACGACCTCGTCGACCCGCAGCCGCATGACGGACCCGGAGCGCTCACCGCGCACCAGGCGGGCCGCCTGCGCGGTGTTCGCGACGCGCACGCCCAGCACTCCGAGCAGCCCCGAGTCGAGGCGTTCCCGGCGTCCGGGGCGGGCCGCGTCGACGGCCCGCAGATAGGGGTTGTTGCTGACGAGGAGCGCCTGGAGTCCGCCTACCTGCGTGGCGCCGGTCCGCATCCGCAGGCCCGGCGCGTCCTCGCCGGTGAGCAGTCCGGGAAGGGTCCGCAGGGTCGTGTGCAGCTTGGCGTCGCGGTAGGCGGGGTCGGCGACCACGGAGGCGTACGTCCCGAACGACGCGTTGTTGACGAACACCCGGTCCGCGGCGAAGCCGAGGTCCACGGGCTGTTCCACGCCGTCGGTGAGGGCTTCGAGGGCTGCCGCCGGATCGTCGCGGTCGAGACCGAGATCGAGGGCGAAGTGGTTGCGGGTCCCGGCGGGGATCACCACGAAGGGCAGGTCGTGCCGGGCCGCCACCTCGGCGACCAGGGCCTGGGTGCCGTCGCCGCCGGCCACCGCCAGCAGGTCGGCGCCCTCGGCCACGGCCTGCCGGGCGAGTTGCACCACGTCCTGGTTCCCGTCGAGCAGCACGACGCGGGCGCCGGCGGACCGGGCCTTCTCCACCAGGCCGAAGCGTCCCACCTTGCCGCCGCCGGACCGGGGGTTCATCACGACCCAGGGATCGCGCGGTGCCGGTGCCCGCCGGGCCGGGGAGCGCGGGGGCGCGAGGGCCGTACGTGCCGAGGCGACGGCCAGCACCCACAGGACCAGGGACAGACAGGCCGGGCCCAGCATGCCCGACGCGGCGTACAGGGAGAGCACGGTGAGCGGCGCGGTCACCGACAGCACCAGCCCGAGGACGCGCAGCACACCGGTGTGGGCCAGCGTCCACCACACCCCGACGGCGGCGACCGCCAGTCCGGCGATGCCTACGAGGGCCCACAGCACACTGCGCAGTCCGGCCACCAGGAGCGGTACCAGGACGCTGCACAGCAGGGCGAGGAGGGCGAGGCGGGCCCGGAGGACGCTGCCGGTGCGTGCACCGTCGCGCTGCTGCCGTTCCATGTCCTCGCCCTCCCTCCCGGCGCGGCCCTCACCCATGGGCCACGCACTCGACGGGTCGTCACATGTCGCGTCCGGGGCGCTCGAAGGGCTCGAAGGAGTCGTCGCGCCGGACCGTGCACAGGGCCCAGATGATGAACCCCGACATCGCGATCATCACGATCGACCAGGCCGGGTAGTACGGCAGGGAGAGGAAGTTGGCGATGATGATGAGTCCGGCGATGGCCACTCCGGCCACCCGCGCCCAGGTGGCCGCGCGGAAGAGGCCGAGGCTCACCAGCACGCCCACCACTCCCAGCGCGAGGTGGATCCAGCCCCAGCTGGTGAGGTCGAACTCGAAGACGTAGTTGCGCGTCGTGACGAAGACGTCGTCCTCGGCGATGGCCATGATGCCCCGGAAGATGTCGAGCACTCCGGCGAGCATCAGCATGACGGCCGCGAAGACCGTCGTGCCGGCGGCCCAGTCCTGCTTGGCCGTGGTGCGGTGCGTGGTGTGTGTGGCGGTCATCCTGACCCCTCGTTTCGATCGTTCGGTGGGCTCAGTGCCGGGAGCCGGCGGCGACACCGGTGGAGGCGGTCCCCGAACCGTGGCCGCTCAGGACGAGGTCCTTGGCCCGGGCGAACTCCTCGTCGGTGATGTCGCCCTTGGCCCGGATCTCCGACAGCTTGGCGAGTTCGTCGGCACTGCTGGTCCCGCCGCCGCCCTGGGCGGTCTCGCGGATGTAGGAGTCGAAGGCCTGCTGCTGCGCCCGTGCCTGGGCGACCTCACGGCGTCCCATGTTCTTGCCGCGGGCGATGATGTACACGAAGACGCCCAGGAAGGGCAGGACGATCGTGAACACCAGCCAGCCGGCCTTGGCCCAGCCGCTCATGGCGTCGTCGCGGAAGATGTCGACGACGACCCGGAAGAGCAGGACGAACCACATGATCCACAGGAAGAACCAGAGCATCGACCAGAAGACGCTCAGCAGCGGGTAGTCGTACGCGAGGTACGTGGACTCGCTCATGTCACTCTCCTCCGTCCGGGGCCTTCGCCCGGCCGCCTGTCTGTGCGTCTTCAGCGTGCCCACGGCAAGGAGCCGACGGCTTCACCCGGCGCGGGTGAGCGGGTGACCGGGCCGGCGCGCCGGCCCGTGCGCTCTCCACTAGCCGTGCGGCCCGGGCCCCATGTGCCGGGCGAACCGGATCGGCGTTCCTGGTATGGCTCACCCGGCCCCCTGGCTCACCCGGCCCCCTGGCTCACGCGGCCGCGTGTCCCGGTCGGCCGGGGGTGTCGGGCGCCGGTTGTGCCGCGGCGAGCACCGCGATGATCCCCAGCACCACCAGGACCAGCGCCAGGACGAGGGCCACCGCGCCGACGGTGGGGTGGTTCCACAGGACGAGAGCCAGGGCACCCGCCCCGATGACGATCCCGGTGGTCCACTTCTGGTGGGCGGAGAGCCAGTGCCCGGTGAGACCGGTGGTCACCCCCGCGCGGCGCAGCGTGCTCCCGGCGCCCGCCGCGCCGCGCCCGGCGAGCGCGCGCACGCCGCGGGCGACCCGGCCGGGGCCGTAGAGACAGGCGGTGAGGGCCGTGAGGAGGCAGACGACGAGCAGGGTGCGGGCGCTCGCGCGCAGGAAGCGGAGGAAGGTGTCGAAGATCGCCGCGGCGGCATCGGGCGGCAGGGTCGCCGAGGGCACGGAGTCCAGGTAGACGCGCCGCAGCACGACCAGCGCGACCAGCACCACCACCGTCGTCACGGCCACGCCGAGCGCGGTGATCATCACCATCACCCGGTGTCCGGGAGCGACCCACACGGCGAGGGCGGCGAGAGCGAGCGTCAGGACGGGCAGCCAGGTGCCCACGACGTCCAGGAGGCGCATGCCGTCCTGGGCCTTGGCGAGCTGTTCGGTGCGGAACAGCGTGACCGTGCGGTCGGTGTCCGGGATGGCGGCGGCCTTCTCGAAGCCGGCGTCGACGAGCCGCTGCCGCACCTGGTCGACCACGGCACCGATGTCCAGCTGCACCGTGTCCCCCTCGGCCTGCACCGCGCCCTCGCGGTCGCCGGTGAGCATGTTCACCACGGTGGCGTGGGCCCGCCGGTTGGCGCCCTCCCAGGTCTGCTGGAAGACCTCGCTCGTGACCACGCGGCTCACGGTGCGCTCCACGACGGAGCGCACCGCGGAGCGCAGCGGGGCGGTGAGGGACTTCGAGCCCTCGACGACCCGGGGCGGGGCCCCGTTGTCCGACAGCGTCCTGGTGAGCGCGGTCGTGATGGCCTCCACGTCGACCTGGGCCACCACCCGGTCGGTCAGCCGGTCGGTCACGACGCCCTGCACGGCCGGGTCGGAGGCCAGGGGGGCGACGGTCTGCACATACCGGTCGGTGTCGGCGACCTGGTCGTGCACCCAGGTCGCGACGAGGGCGAGGGGTGCGAGCAGGAGTGTGAGGACCAGGAGGACGGTGGCGCCCGCGCAGCGCGCTCGGCGGTGCCGTACCGTCGCGGCGCGGCGCAGTCGCCGGTACTCGGCGTGCTCGTCCGCGGTCATGGTGTGGCCGGTGCCCGGGGATGCGTCGCCGCCCGGCGTGCCGGAGGTCGGGGCGGGAATCATGGGGGCTCCCTGGCTGGACCGGGCCGCCGGGCTCGTTCCTCAGGCGTCGGCGGGCCGACGGACGTCCGTGATGCCGGACCGGCGCAGCGCGGCCCGCCAGGCGAGGGCGAGGACCAGCTCGAACAGGCCGAGCAGCACGAGCCACAGTCCGAGCAGCCGGGTCAGCGCCCGCGCCGACTCGGTCGGCAGGGCCAGCACCACGATCCCGGCGACGATGCCGATCACGGCCGCGCCCAGCACGAAGGCCCGGTGCGGCAGGTCCTCGGCGGTGATCGCCGTGTAGAGGGTGAGGATGCCGGTCACCAGCCAGACGACCCCGACGATCAGCGAGAGGGCGGCGATGGTCTGGAGCGGATTGCGCAGGCACAGCACGCCCGCGAGGACGTACAGCACGGCCATGATCAGGCCGAGGAGCCGCTCGCCGGGTGCGTGCCAGGCGAAGACGGAGACGAACTTGAACGAGCCGGCGACCAGCAGGTACAGGCCGATCAGGACGGCGAGGACGTGCAGGGTCTCGTCCGGCCACACCAGGACGAGGATGCCGGGCACGAGCGTGGCGATCGCGGATCCGAGGATCCAGGTCCAGGAACGGCCGAGCCGCTCCAGTACGTCCGCTCCGGCGGCCGTGCCTCCGGGGGTGCCCCCGTAGGGGTCCTGGTCCGTCGCGGTGTGTGGTGCCGGGCCCCGCTGCGTGGTCATGGCTTCTCCTCGCCCGCTCGAACGGGTCGTCCCCCACACCGCCGGAGCGGTGCGGGGCCCCTCACGCGGCCAGCGTCCCGCGTACCGCCGGTGCCCGGGTCACCCGTCGTGGGTGATCCGCGGGTCCGGCCGTGCCGGTGGGCTGGGAACGAGGTCGTACGCCGGCCCGGCGGCGGCCCGAACGAAGTGGGACGGGATGAGCGCTCCCCCCGAGCGCCCGGACGGGGCACCGCCCGCCCGGGTCCGGCGGGCGGTGTGCGAGGCCGTCGCCCGCACCTCGCGGGTGTCCGGCCCGCCGGTCGTGGTGCGGCCTCTCGTCTACGATCCAGGAGGTCAAGCCATGACCGTACCGAACTCCTCGACGGTCCTTCTGTCGCCCTCGGAACGGGCGGCGATCGGCAGGAACGCCCGCGCCCGCGTGCCCCGTTCGAGCCACGGCTTCTTCGAGACGGACCCGGCGCGGTTCGACCCGATCGAGGTGATAGAGCGTCAGTCGGCCACGCGAGTACCGGAGTTGGTACCCATCCGCTACGGGCGGATGCTCGAGTCGCCCTTCCGTTTCTACCGCGGCGCGGCGGCCATCATGGCGGCCGACCTGGGCGCCTCCCCGAACACGGGGCTGCGGGTGCAGTTGTGCGGGGACGCGCATCTGCTGAACTTCCGGCTGCTGGCCTCACCGGAGCGTCATCTGGTCTTCGACATCAACGACTTCGACGAGACGCTGCCCGGCCCCTTCGAATGGGACGTGAAGCGGCTGGCGGCGAGCTTCGCCATCGCGGCGCGCGCCAACGGCTTCTCCCTCAAGGAGCAGAACACCATCGTGCGGACCTGCGTCCGCTCCTACCGCAAGCGGATGCGGGATTTCGCCGGGATGCGCACCCTGGACATCTGGTACGCCCAGGACGACGCCGACCACCTGCGGGCGCTGCTGGCGTCCTCGATGGACAAGAAGGCCAGACGCCGTACCGCCCAGGCCACCGAGCAGGCGCGTACCCGTACGCATATGCAGGCCTTCGCGAAGCTCACGCGGAGCACCCCGGAGGGCCGCCGGATCACCGCCGACCCGCCGCTGATCACACCGCTGAGGGATCTGCTGGCCTACGCGGCGGACAACGAGCAGGAGAAGGAGCTGCAGACCGTTGTGGAGCAGTACGCGCGCACCCTGCCGTCCGAACGGCAGCACCTGTTGCACCACTTCCACCTGGTGGACATGGCCCGCAAGGTGGTGGGGGTGGGCAGTGTCGGCACCCGCTGCTGGATCCTGCTCCTGCTGGGCAGGAACGACGACGACCCGCTGCTCCTCCAGGCCAAGGAGGCCCAGGAGTCGGTGCTGGCCGCGCAGACCGGCGCGGACCGCTTCGACAACCAGGGCCGGCGGGTCGTCGACGGCCAGCATCTGATCCAGACGACCAGTGACATCTTCCTCGGCTGGACCCATGTGGTGGGCATCGACGGCGTCGAACGCGACTTCTACGTACGGCAGTTGCGGGACTGGAAGGGCATCGCCCGGCCGGAGATGATGGACCCCGCGATGCTCGCCCTGTTCGCCCGGGTGTGCGGCTCCTCGCTGGCCCGCGCCCACGCCCGGTCCGGCGACCCGATCGCCATCGCCGCCTACCTGGGCTCCGGCAACCGCTTCGACCAGGCCCTCACCGGCTACGCCCAGTCCTACGCCGACCAGAACGAACGGGACTTCGAGGCACTGGCCACCGCGGTCCGCTCGGGCCGGGTCCAGGCGGAGACGCTCTGAGCGAGAGGAACGGCAGCGACCACGCTGCCCTGCGGTGCTGTGCGTTCGAAGCCGGGTGGGCCCGGAACCGGCGCGGGAGGCGCGTGGGCGGTGGGCGCGAACACTCGGGGTGGGGTGAGGCAGTGAGGGCGGGGGCGGGCCGCGTGAGGGACCCACGGGCAGATGAGCGTGCGCGGGGGCACACGCACTCCGGCGGTGGGTGCGCCACAGCGGCACTCAGACGAGTGAGCCACCCCCGCCCCGGGGCGGACGAGTGGCGGCAGGGGCCCGTGCTCGCCCCTCTCACGGCGGCGACCCGGTGCGACTGACGGGCACCGGGTGCCGGCGGCGGGCCGGTACGGCCGGCCGGCCCCGCGCAATGCCCGTCGGACGGTGCCGCCGACGAGCCCCGCACGCCGACGGCCGACCGGTCCGACTGCCCGGCGCCGTGCGCCGACGGCGAGCCGGTACAGCTGACGGGCCCGTCTCAGTCGGGCATGCGTCGCATCTCCACCACGTGCAGCCCCAGGGACTGGCAGCGGGCCAGGAGTCCGAACAGGTGCGCCTCGTCGATGACCGAGCCGAACAGGACCGTCTGCCCGGACATGACCACGCGTTCCAGCTCGGGAAAGGCTTCGGCCAGTGTGTCCGACATATGTCCGTCGACTCGGATCTCGTAGCGCATGGGCTGTACTCCCGCAGGCGGCCTGGCGGGCGGTCGGCGCCCTGTACTCCGATGGTCCATTCGAACGCCTCCTTCCTGCCTCACCCGGCGGAGGTGATCCGCCGGCCGGCGCACGGGCGACCTGGTCAGTGCTTCAGGAACACCTTGAACGAGATGATCAGCAGGCCGATCAACAGGTTGACGGTGGCGGTGCCGACGACCAGGCGCCAGGACGCACCGGCACGCCGGGCCGCCGCCACCGACCAGCCCACCTGTCCGGCCACCGCGACGGACAGCGCCAGCCACAGGGCACCCTGCAGGTCCAGGCCCAGCAGCGAACTGACCGCCACCGCGACGGCGGGCGGCACGGCGGCCTTGACGATCGGCCACTCCTCCCGGCAGGCCTCGAAGACGACGTGCCGGTCGAGGGACTGTTGCGCCAGACGCGCCCCGAACAGCTGGGCGTGCACGTGCGCGATCCAGAACGCCACCCCGGTGAGCAGCAACAGCAGCACCAGCTCCAGCCGTGGGAAGGAGCCGAGGGCGCCGGCTCCGATCACCACGGAGGCCGCGAGCATGGAGCCGTAGACACCGCCGGAGTAGTCGGCGCGGGCCCGGGTCCCGGTGCCGGGCCCGCGTACCGTCGTGGGGTCGGTCGTGGACATGGATGCTCCTTGGAAGTCAGCGCGTCGGTCCGGCCGAGGGGGACGGCGCGGGGGTGCCCGCCGTCTCGCGCCGGCCGCCGCGGCCCGCCGGGAGGTTCGGGGTGACGAGGAAACTGGCCAGCGTGATGCCTCCGGTGGCGAGGATCGCCGCCTTGAGGCCGTCGAGCTGCGCGGCGGCGTAGGAGTCCGTGACGGCCTCGACCTCGGAGGGCGGCAGCCCGGCGTTCTCCGCCGCCGAGCGCACCTGGTCGGTGGTGACGAAGGAGATGCCGGCCTCCAGGGCGACGCCGGTCTCGGCGCGGGTCTCCTCGGACAGCCGCGGGTCGTCGGCGACCTGGCTGGTGAAGGCGTGCGCGAGGGCGCCGAGCAGGATCGACCCGATCAGGGCCGTGCCCAGCGCGGAGCCCAGGTTCTGCGCCGTGAACTGGAGCCCGCCGACCTCGCTGCGCTCCTCCTCGCCCGCGCTGGACTGGACGACGTTGCCCAGCTGCGACGCGAGCAGCCCCGTGCCCACGCCCACCAGGGCCATGGCGCCGGCGAACTGCGCGTCGTCGATGACCGGGTCGATGGTGGCCAGCAGCCAGACGACGGCGACGGCCAGGGTGGCGAGGGCCAGCCGGATCATCCGGCGCGGTCCGACGGTCCGGCCCAGCGAGGAGGCGAGCAGGGAGGCCGCGAGCATGGTCACGGAGACCGGAAGCAGCCGGAGCCCAGTCTCGAAGGCGTCGAAGCCCTGCACCACCTGGAGGTACAGCGGGATCACGAAGAAGAGCCCCAGCAGAATGAGGTTCTGGCTCAGCAGGGCCATCAGACCCGAGCGCAGCGCGGGCCGGCCCAGCAGGGGCAGGTGGACCAGGGGGTCGACGCCCCGTTCGTCCCGCCGCCGTTCCCAGCGGACGAAGAGGGCGAGGACGGCCGCTCCGGCCCCGACGACGAACAGCGTCGGGGAGAACCCGAGGACGGTGAAGGGCGGGTTGCGGGGCGAGACCCATCCCCACGTGCTGCTCTGGAGGACCCCGAGCACGCCCAGGCCGAGCCCGGTGGCCGACAGTACGGCTCCGATCCCGTCGAGACGGGGGCGGGTCCCGGTGCGGGCGGGTTCGGCGATCATGCGGCGGCAGCACAGTACGGCCAGGACGACGACGACCTCCCCGGCGAAGACCAGCCGCCAGGTGAGATACGTGGTCACCCAGCCGCCGAGGAGCGGTCCGACCGCGATCCCGGCACCGGCGAGGCCGCCGATGACGCCGTAGGCGACGGCCCGGTCGGGCCCGCGGTAGGACTCCGCGACGAGGGCCGCCATGGCCGGCAGCACCATCGCGGCGCCGATTCCCTCGACGACGGACCAGCCCAGCGCGAGGACCCATACGGTGGGGGCGAGTGCGGTCAGTGCCGATCCCGTGGCGTACACGGTCAGCCCCAGGAAGAAGAGACGGCGGCGCCCCAGGATGTCGCCGAGCCGGCCGCCGATGAGCATGAACGCGGCCATGACCAGCGCGTACAGGGTGATGACGGCCTGGATCGTGGTCACCTCGGTGTCGAAGTCCTCGACGAGCTGACTGATCGAGACGTTCATGACCGAGGTGTCCAGGACCATCAGGAACTGGGCCGTGCCCAGGACGATCAGAGCGCGCCAACGCCGCATGGTGACCACCTCGCCAGATCGGTCAGCGGCTCGGTGGGGACGGCCGCTCCTCCCATGGCAGCGGACCGGGGTGCGCGGGCGCCTCACCCGTCACGGGCGACCTGCCGGTTGCTCACAGGAGCCGCAGGTCCCGTGCTCGGCGTACCGCCTCGCTGCGGCGGTTCACCGCCAGCTTCCGGTACAGGCTCTTGAGGTGGGTCTTGACGGTGTTCACCGACAGGTACAGGTCCGCGGCGATCTCCTGTGTGGACATCATCTGGGCCAGCCCGCGCAGCACATCGCGTTCGCGCTCGCTGAGTTCCTGCACGAGGACCGGCGCGGGGGGCGGTCCGGCACCGGTCGGTCCGGCGGCGGCCGTGGGGGCGGCAGCGGGCAGGAGCCATCCGGCGGCCAGCGTCCGCACGGGTGCCACGGCCAGGTAGGGCCTGATCCACCGTCCGGCGTCGATGAAGGGGCGGCGCAGCCGTTCGCGCCGGGCGCCGAGGAGTGCTTGGGCGACCAGCCTGCGGGCCGTCTCGGTGTCTCCCCGCTCCGCCGCGGCCTGAGCTCTCACCAGCGCCGCCCGGACGGTCACCGCGGGCCCGGGCCGGCTCTCGGCGGGCAGGCTGTCGAGGAGTTCCAGCGCGGCGTCCGTCTGGCCCGCGGCCAGTCTCAGCCGGGCGGCCTCCACCACCCACGCGGGGCGGTCGTCCGGCAGCTGTCGCAGCAGCTCGGCGGCGGTCCCGGTCCGTCCCTCGGCCAGATGGACGGCGGAGGCGACCACCTGTTCCAGGCCCTCCGCCCACGGGGAGGCGACGGCGGTGGAGACGGCCGGGGTCGCCGACTCCACGGCCGCCCGCGTGTTGCCGCGGGCCAGCTGGAGCCGGGCCGTGGCGAGGGCCCGCCCGGCGGCCTGCACGGGGTCCTGGATGTCGAGGGCGAGTTCGTCGGCCTCGTCGATGAGCGACTGGGCGCGACCCAGTTCGTTGCGGTCGACGGCCACGGCCGCAAGGACCAGCCGTTCGATGCCTGAGCCGGACGGCCGGCGGAGGCTGAACCGCTCGGTCTCGGTCATCGCCGCCAGGGCCTTGTGCTCGGCCCTGCCGGGCCATCCGTTCAGGTAGTCGATCAGTGCCAGGTGGCCCATCGACTCCTCCCGGGGCAGCACCGTCTGGGCGCCGCCGGGAGACTCGGCGGCCTCGGTCAGCGCGGCTCGCGCGTCCTCGTAGCGTCCGGCCCACAGACGGGTGGAGCCCAGGTGGGTCAGCAGCAGGGCGGGAAGTTCGGGGTGCTTGTCCAGGAGGTGCGCCGGGATCTCCGGTCGTACCTCGTCGGCGGCCTCGGCGGCCTGTTCGGCCCGCGCGGGCGAACCGGTCAGTCTGGCGGCCACCGCCTCCAGGAGGGCCCAGCTCAACTGGGCGGCCGCGGGGTCGCCCGCGTCGCCGGCCAGCCCCGCCTCGGCGTGGTGGAGGTGGGCCATGCCCCGGTCGAGGTCGCTCTGGGCCAGGTCCCGGGCGGCCCGGACGAGCTCGGGCGCGGGTCCCACGGCCTCGGGGCCCATGTGGGAGAAGAGTTCGTTGAGCTCGTCGGAGCGCAGTCCGGTGAAGAACTGTCCTATCGCCAGGTCGTCGACGAGAGCGCTGGCGGTGAAGTCCCAGTCGTCGGCCGCGGCGCCGTGCGCGAGGGCCTCCGGGAGGGTGCCGCGGCGGCGCAGCCACTGGGCCGCCGACCGGTGCAGATCGGCTTCGAGGCCGGGGCTGCGCACCCGCAGGTGGGTCTGGAGTATCTCCCCGAACAGCGGGTGCAGGTGGTACCACCCCTGTCCCAGCTGTTCGACGAAGGCGTTGTCGCGGTGCAGCTCGGCCAGGATGCGGCCGGCGTCGGTCCGGTGGGTCAGTCCGTTCACCAGGTCGGGGCAGAAGCGGTCGAGGACGCTGACGCGCAGCAGGAGGTCCTGTGTCTCCCGCGGCTGGCGTCGGAGCACCTCCGCCAGCAGGAAGTCGGCGACGGTGCTGCGGTCGGCCTCGAACTCCTTGAGGTAGGCCTGCGGGTCCGGGCTCTCCTGGGCCGCCAGGGCGCACAGCCGCAGCCCGGCGGCCCAGCCGCGGGTGCGCTCCACCAGGGCGTGCACGGCGTCGCAGGGCAGGCGCAGTCCGTGCAGCTCCAGCAGTGCCGCCGCCTCCTCGGGCGTGAAGGCGAGCTCCGCGTCGCGGATCTCCGTCAGGGCCCCGGCCGCCCGGTACCGGTGCAGGGAGAACATGGGCTCGTTGCGGGTGACGAGGACCAGGTGGAGTCCGGAGCCGGCGTGCTGGAGCACGAACTCCAGCTGCTCCGCGATCCTGGAGGCGCTCACCCGGTCGAACTCGTCGAGGACGACGAGCGGGGCCGGGTCGCGTCCGACCAGGTCCTCGGCGATCTCGGAGAGCACCTTGCGGCTCACCCGGCTCGGGTCCGCCGGGACGTGGACGCGGTCGGACAGGGGGGTGCCGACGGCGTTCAGGGCCTGGAGGAAGTAGGCCCAGAACATGCCGGGCCGCTGTTCCTCGGCCTCGACGGTGAGCCAGGTGACCGGGCGGTCCAGGGTCGCGGTCCAGTCGGCGACCAGCAGGGTCTTCCCCGCGCCCGCGGAGCCGTTGACCATGGTCAGCGGGGTCCGCAGGGCCTGGCCGAGATGCCGGGTCAGCCGGCGGCGGGGAAGGAAGGTGGCGGGCCTCGACGGCACGGCGAACCGGGTCCGCAGAAAGGGATCGCCGAAGGGATCGACCGGGCCCTCGGCCGGCACCCCGATGGTCCTGTCGCCTGTAGCCACGGTGCTCACCACCACGCGTCGTCAGGTCCTGGGCAACGCCCCCCATCGCTCAGCTTCTCACTCTTCCCTCACCCTCACCCGGCGCACAGGTCCCCACTGGTCCCACCAGAGGGCCGAACCGCCCTACGAAGGGACCAGAGGACCTGGTCCCCCGTGCCCCGCGGTCCCTCGGCTACCTCGCCGGTAGCGCGAGCCCGTCCGCTTCGCCGACGCGGTCGACCGACTGCACCGGGACGGTGTGACCACCGCTCTCGAACTGGGACCGGGCGAGGTGCTGTCCGGCATGCTCGACACCTGTGGCCCCGGCACGGGCCAGGCGCTCATGAGTCTGGCGATGTACCGGGACTGGCGAGCCATCCACAGAGGCGCCGAGACGGCGGGAGCACGCGCCGACGGCGCCGGGTGAAGGAAGTCGCCCCGTCCTGCCGGTCTCGACGGGGACCGGCCGGCACTCCGGCCCAAAAAAGATCAAGGGGCTCTGCCGGATTCCTCCGGCAGAGCCCCTGACCTGCTACTTCAACCGTCGGGACGACAGGATTTGAACCTGCGACCCCTTGACCCCCAGTCAAGTGCGCTACCAAGCTGCGCCACGTCCCGGCCGCGTCTCGCACGGGTCTTCCGTGTGATCGCGCGGGTAAACCCTACCTCAAGCCTGCGGCCGGGCCGGCGGGCACCGCGTCAGCCCCGGGTGGCGACGGGCTCCCGCACGTCCGGGGCCTCCGTGACGACCCGGCGTACGGCTGCCCGTCGTACCGGAACGAGCAGGGCGGCCAGCGCCGCCGCCAGGCACAGCACCGCCAGCAGGGCGAAACCGTGGGTGTAGCCGGACTCGTACGGCAGGCCCGAGGGCTGGAGGTGACCGGTGACCAGGACGCTGGTGACGGCCGCGCCGATGGAGCCGCCGATGGTGCGGATGTTGGCGTTCATACCGGTCGCGGCGCCGGTCTGGTCGGCCGGGACGCTGCCCACGATCAGGTTGGCCATGGAGGCGAAGGCGAGTCCGATACCGAGGCCGAACAGGCCCGCGACCACGGCGATCTGCCACCGCTCGTCGTGCCACAGGGCGAGGAAGCCGCAGGCCACCGCGCCCAGCGCGGCACCGGTCACCAGCAGGGACTTGGCGCCGACCACCGGCTCCAGCCGGCCGCTGAGCACCCCGGAGAGGAACATCGCCACGAGCATGGGCAGCATGAGCAGTCCGGCCGCGGTGACGGTCGCTCCGAAGCCGTAGCCCGCCGACGACGGTGTCTGCACGAAGCCCGGGAGGAAGGACCAGATCGAGTACATCCCGGCACCGAAGAGCAGGGCCGCGGTGTTGGTGGTCCACACGGCCGGGAGCCGCATGACCCGCAGGTCGATCAGCGGGGTGCGGGAGCGGGCCTCGGAGTACAGCCACAGCGCGAACAGCGCGACGGCCGCGCCGAACAGCCCGAGCACCCGGGCCGAGCCCCAGCCCCACGAGCCCGCCTGGCTGAGCGGCAGCAGCAGCGCGACCAGCCACGCGGACAGCAGCACGGCACCGGGCCAGTTGACGTTCCCCTCGGCCCTGCGGGGCGACTCGGGCACATACCGTACGGCGATGAGGGTCGCGGCGATCACGATGGCGACCGGGATCCAGAACAGCCAGCGGTAGTCGAGCGCGGTCACGATGGGCCCGGCGGCGACCATGCCGACGCCACCGCCGGCGGCGATCACGGCGGACAGGTTGCTGATGGAGCCGCTGACCTCGGACGCGGCGAACTCGTCGCGGATGATGCCGAAGGAGAGCGGGAACAGGGCGCCGCCCACGCCCTGGACGACCCGGGCGACGATCAGGACGCCGATGCCCGGGGCGAGCGCGGCGAGGAGGCAGCCGACGGCCACGGTCACCAGGACGGCGACCAGCGTGCGCTTCTTGCCGACCAGGTCGCCGACCCGGCCGAGGATCGGCGTGAAGACCGAGGCGGACAGCAGATAGGCGGTCATCACCCAGGTCGCGGTGGACTGCGAGGTATGCATGGCGTGCTGGACGGTCGGCAGGGCCGGCGCGATCAGCGACTGGAGCATGGAGAACACGCCTGCACCGGTCGCGAGGACCGCGAAGGTGAGACGGGTGGACTTGCGGCGCATGGAGAGCCTCTCCGAACGAACGGGGTGCGGCCGGAGCCTCTGGGGAAGCGGTCGCGGAAAGGACGGTGGGAGCACCTCGACTGCTAAAATGGAGGTACGCCTCCACTCTACCGGAGGCATACCTCCGCTTCAACCCGTTCCGGAGGTCGACCTCCGTTTCAGCCCCGGGAGGCAGTCGTGACCGCCCCGTCGTCGTTCCACGTCAGCGAGATCGTCGCGTCCCGCCGGCCCCACCGGAAGGACGCCGCCCGCAACTACGACGCCCTGCTGGCCGCCGCGCGCGAGGCGTTCGCCGAGCACGGGGCGGAGGCGTCCCTGGAGGACATCGCGCGGCGCGCGGGCGTCGGCATCGGCACGCTCTACCGCAACTTCCCCACCCGCCGGCACCTCTTCGAGACCGTCTACGCGGACGAGGTGAACACGCTCGTCGAGGTGGCCCGGCAGCTCGCCGACGAGGAACCGTGGGCGGCGCTCACCGCCTGGCTGGACCGGTTCGCCGGCTACATGGTGACCAAGCGTGCGGTGCGCGAGGCGCTCAACGACGAGTCGGAGATCTTCGCCGCGTGCCGGGACTCCATGTACGCGGCGGGGGGTCCGCTGTTCGAGCGCGCCCAGGAGGCTGGGCAGGCACGGCGGGACATGGACTTCGTGGACCTGCTCCGGATGGTCGCCGGGATCACGGCGACGACCTTCGACGACGACGTCCAGCGCGACCGGGTGCTGGCGATCGCGCTGGACGGAGTGCGGGCGGGGCGGGCGGCGGACGCCTGAGCACCCGGGTCCGTGTCGCCGCTTCCGGGGAACGTTGCCCGACGCCCTACTTGATCACCGCGTTCGCCACCACGACCACCACCCCCAACATGGCGTCCACCACCCCGATCGTCACCGCCGGGAGCCAGCGGCGGTGGGACCAGCGGGCCGTGGCCAGGCCGAGGGTGAACAGGAGGGTGATGTTGAGCGCGAAGGCGGCGTACTCCACGCCGTTGGCGGGCCACCAGCCCCAGCCCGCGCCGGCCAGCAGGACGACCGTCGGCACGACCGCCGCGACCAGCGGCCACTCGTCGGCCAACGCGCGCAGGGCGTCCCCGCGCCGGTGCGGGGTGCGCTCGGCGATGTAGTGGGCGTAGCCGTGCGCGAGAGCGGAGGCGAGCGCGGTGACCAGCAGCCACGCCGCGTCGTAGCGGCGGCTGTCCCGGGACGTGTGCCCGTACTGGGTAAGCGCGGCGACCATCGAGCAGGCCAGCACCGAGCCGTAGACCCCGCCGAACAGGACCGCCTCGCGGGTGTCGTGCCGGCGCACCGGGGGCGCGGCAGCCTGGGTGTCCGCCATGTCCTCCACGATCACCCGGGCCGAGGCACCCCGCCAGTCCGCGACGAAGTGTCCTCCCACCTGCGCCGACACTCCACACACTGTCGACGGACCGGCCCCGGACGATCTCGCTAGGGTCGCCCCATGGACCACAGTTTCGTACTCCACGTCCCCGACGCCGAGCTCGAGTCCGAGCCCCTCGCGCGGGAGCAGATCGTCTCCGGGACGCCCGAGGTGACCGGCAAGGTGATCTGGGAGTCGCCGGACGGACGCCAGATCCGGGGCATCTGGCAGATCACCCCCGGAGTCGTCACCGACACGGAGGCGGACGAGCTGTTCGTCGTCGTCAGCGGCTCGGCGACCATCGAGGTCGAGGGCGGTCCGACCCTGCGGGTGGGGCCCGGTGACATGGCCGTCCTGCGCGAGGGCGACCGCACGACGTGGACGGTCCACGAGACCCTGCGGAAGGCGTACGCGATCAACCTCTGACGAAGCCCCGAGGCCCCGTCACGTCCCGTCCGGCGGCCCCGCCGTCGTCCCCCGCACCTCCAGCACCGGTACGGCGAGGTCCGTACGGCCCGCTCCCCCGCGCCCCTCGAACCGGTCGAGCAGACACCGCGCGGCGCGCCGGCCGACCTCGTGCCCCGCGTTGTCGACCGTGGTGAGCCAGACGTGGCGCAGCCGGGCGATGCTGGTGTTGTCGTAGCCGACGACGGACAGGTCGCGCGGGACGTGCAGCCCCAGTTCCTCGGCGGCCGACACCGCGCCGATCGCGGCGATGTCGTTGACGGCGAAGACGGCCGTCGGCCGGTCCGCGCGGCTCAGCAGCCGGACCGTCGTACGGTAGCCGCCCTCCTCGGTCATGTCGCTCGGTTCGACGACGGCCCCCTCGGCGAGCCCGTGGGCCCGCATGGTCTCCTCGAAGCTCTCCCGGCGCAGTTCGCCCACCGCCCCGTACCCCGCGATGTGCGCGATGCGCCGGTGCCCGAGGCCGATCAGGTGCTCGGTGACCAGGCGGGCGCCCCGCACGTCGTCGCCCGCGACGACGTCCGCCCCGGGCAGCCGCGGCTCGCGCGCGCCCGCGACCACCACGGGCAGCCGTTCGGCGACCGCTCCGAGCGCGGTGGCCTCCGGCAGCGTGCCGACCACGACGAGCCCGTCGACGCCGAGGTCCAGGAAGGGCCCGGCCGGGTCCTGTCCGGTACGGCGGTTGAGGCGGGCGTCGGCCAGGAGCATGCGCAGGCCGTTGTCGTGGAGGAGGGAGTTCATGCCGTCGAGGAGTTCGACGAACCAGGGGTTGCGCAGGTCGTGGAGGAGGACGCCGACCGTGCGGGTGCGCTGCTCGCTGAGGCTGCGGGCGGCGGCGTTGGGGCGGTAGCCGAGCTCGCGCACGGCCCGCAGCACGGCCTCCCGCTTTTCCGGGCGCACCTGGTCCGAGCCCCGCAGCACGAGCGAGACCAGCGACTTCGACACTCCGGCCCGTTCGGCCACATCGCGGATCGTCGGCGGTCTCATGGGGTGGACCGTTCCATGGGGTCCCACGGCTTGTCAAAGGCTTGACAGCGAGCGAATACGGCACTCAGGGTGACCTGGACACGTACTGGAACGGTCCAAACAGTTCGCGGAGGGGTTCCCCATGGTCGATACGCTCGGTGTCGCCGTCGTCGGATTCGGCTGGATGGGACGGGTGCACACCCAGGCCTACGCCCGTGTGCGGCACCACTACCCCCGGCTCCCACTGATCCCCGAGCTGGTGGCCGTCGCCGAGGAGGTCCCGGGGCGGGCCGAGGAGGCCGCCGCGCAGTTCGGGTTCGCCTCCGCGACCCGGGACTGGCGGGAGGTCGCCGCGGATCCGCGCGTGCAGGCGGTGAGCGTCACCGCGCCCAACTTCCTGCACCGCGAGATCGGTGTCGCGATGGCCGCGGCCGGCAAGCACCTGTGGATCGAGAAGCCGGTGGGCCTGACCGTCGAGGACGCGCGCGCGGTGGCCGACGCGGCCGCAGGCGCGGGCGTGCGCAGCGCGGTCGGCTTCAACTACCGCAACGCGCCCGCCGTGGAGGCCGCCCGCGAGCTGATCGCCGGCGGCGAGCTCGGCACGATCACCCATGTCCGCATCCGGCTGTTCAGCGACTACGCGGCCCATCCCCAGGGCGCCCTGACCTGGCGCTACGAGCGTGAGCGCGGCGGCAGCGGAGTCCTCGGCGACCTCGCCTCGCACGGCGCCGACCTGGCCCGCTTCCTGCTGGGCGACATCGCGTCCCTCACGGCCGACACCGCGGTCTTCCTGCCCGAGCGCGCCCGCCCGACCGGCGCCACCGCCGGGCACACCCTCGCCACCGGGGAACTGGGACCGGTGGAGAACGAGGACTACGTCAACTGCCTGCTGCGCTTCGCCTCCGGCGCCCGGGGTGTCCTGGAGGCCTGCCGGGTCTCGGTCGGCGAGCAGAACAACTACGGCTTCGAGGTGCACGGCACCCGGGGCGCGGTGTTCTGGGACTTCCGCCGCATGGGCGAGCTGCGGGTCGGCCGCGGCACCGGCTACCAGGACCAGGCGGTCTCCACGGTGTACGTCGGCCCGGGCGACGGCGAGTTCGGGGCCTTCCAGCCGGGCGCGGCCAACGCCATGGGCTACGACGACCTCAAGGTGGTGGAGGCGTACCGGTTCCTGCGTTCGGTCGCGGAGGGCACGTCGTACGGGGCCACGCTGACGGACGCCGTGCACAGCGCGGCCGTACTGGACGCGATGGCGCGGTCCGCGGAGAGCGGTGCGTGGGTGGACGTGTAGCAAGTGCCCCTTCAGTAGGGCATGTTGTAGTCAGTAGGGCATGTTGTAGGGCGTGACCACCTGGATCGCCGACGGTGTCGTGGGTCCCGCCGGTGGCAGCGCCCCGTGTGCGCGCATCACGATGTGGCAGGCCTCCCGCATGTCCTGGCGCAGGTCGTGGTGGAGCACGGCGGACAGGCGGTGCTCGCGCAGCAGGCGGTCGTTGTCGTGGTCGAGGTCGTGGGCCACGAACACCGCGCACTCCCGGCCCAGGTCCTCGAAGGCCTTCAGGGTGGCGATGTTGCCGCCGCCGATCGAGTAGACCGCGCGGATGTCCGGGTCGCGTTCCAGGGCCGCCCGGACGAGTTCGTACTGGGTGGCGTCCAGTCCCTGGCCCTCGGCGATCTCGACCACCGCGCGGTCGGGATGCCGGGCGCGCATGGCGCTGCGGAAGCCCATCTCGCGTTCCTCCTCGTTGCGGAAGAACCCGCTGCTGAGGCTGGTGAGGACGTTGCCGGGCCGGTCGCCCAGCCACTGACCGGTCAGATAGGCGGCGGTCGCCCCGGCGGCCCGGTTGTCGATGCCGACGTAGGCAAGCCGGGCCGTGGAGGGCAGATCGGTGACCAGGGTGACCACGGGAATGCCGGCCTCGGCGAGCCGGCCGACCGCGGCCGTAACCTCGGGGACGTCGGGGGCCTTGAGGATCACGCCCTGGGAGCCCCGTCGGGCGATCCGGTCGAGGATTCTCGTCAGTTCCGTCACCGGGCCCGTCTCGCGGAAGTGGAAGCGCGAGCGCAGGACGGCGGGGTGCAGCGCGGGCAGCTCGGCCTCCAGGGCGGCGCGGACGGCGGTGGAGAATCGCTCCGGCGTCTGCATCACGATGTCGACCATGAAGGTGCGGCCCACCAGCCGGACCTGGGTGCGCTGCCGGTCCAGGTCGGTGATCGCCTGGTGGACCTCGCGGACGGTGTTCTCCCTGACCCCGCCCCTGCCGTTCAGGACCCGGTCGACGGTGGCCTCGCTGAGCCCCGCCTGTCGTGCGATCTCCCGAATGGGGAACGGGTGTCCCACGCGTCTGCTCCTTGAGGGGTTTTTGATGGCCGCCTGCCGGTTGTTCGACGGCTTTGTCATGACAAGAATGACAGCGCTGAGTCGCCCCTGTCACCGAGAGGACGCCGATGTCCTTCACCGCCGTACACCGCCGCGCCTGGCTGTCCGAGCAGGACTGCGACCTGGACTCCTTCCGTGCGCTCGTCGAACGGACGGCCGACCCCGCCGACTACCCGCACGCGTCCGGGGTGGACCGGAACGTCCTGCTGTACGACGCCGGGCGGGTCCGCGGCGCCAAGGACCGCCGTGACGTGCAGGAGGAGCTGGTGCGGGCCCTGACCGACGGGCCGGGGGTGGTGGTCTTCCAGGGGGCGTTCCCCGATCCGGCGGTGGTGGACCGGTTCACCGAGGTGTTCGACTCGCTGATCCGCGAGCAGTACGCGGCGGGCGCGACCGCAGGCGACCACTTCGCCAAGCCCGGCGCCAACGAGCGGGTGTGGAACGCGCTGGAGAAGGCGGCCCTGTACGACCCCGCGGCCTTCGCCGACTACTACGCCAACCCCGTCCTCGCCCTGGTGTCCGAGGCCTGGCTCGGCCCCGGCTACCAGGTCACCTCGCAGGTCAACGTGGTCAACCCGGGCGGTCTCGCGCAGACCGCGCACCGCGACTACCACCTCGGTTTCCTCTCCGACGAGGCCGCGGCCGCCTATCCGGCGCACGTGCACCGTCTCTCCCCCGTGCTCACGCTCCAGGGCGCGGTCGCGCACTGCGACATGCCGGTGGAGTCGGGGCCGACCCTGTACCTGCCGTTCTCGCAGGCGTACGAGCCCGGGTACCTGGCGTGGCGGCGGCCGGAGTTCCAGGCGTACTTCAAGGAGCACCACGTCCAGCTGCCGCTCGCGAAGGGCGACGCCGCCTTCTTCAACCCGGCGCTGTTCCACGCGGCCGGGACCAACCGCACCACGGACGTGCGCCGCATGGCCAACCTGCTCCAGATCTCCTCGGCGTTCGGGCGGGCCATGGAGACCGTGGACCGGGAGGCGGTGTCCAACGCGGTCTACCCCGCGCTGCTGCGGCGCAAGGCGGAGGGCGCCGACGCGGAGTGGCTGGAGAACGTGATCGCCGCGAGCGCCGAGGGCTACCCCTTCCCGACCAACCTCGACAGCGACCCCCCGGTCGACGGACTGGCCCCGCCCTCGCAGGCGGACCTCGTGCGGCGGGCGCTCGCCGAGGGCTGGAACGCACGGGTCCTCAGGGACGCGCTGCGGGCAGGCGCCGAGCGGCGCACGAGCTGAAAGGGACGAGCACATCCATGGGACTTCTCGACGACAAGGTCGTCCTCGTCAACGGCGGCAGCCAGGGCGTCGGTGCCGCCATCGCCCGGGCCGCGGTCCGCGAGGGGGCGGTCGTGGCCGTCAGCGGGCGCCGGCCGGAACCCGGTCAGGCGCTGGTCGCGGAGCTGGAGGCGGCCGGCGGCAAGGCGCTCTTCGTGCGCGCCGACCTCGCCGACGCCGAGCAGGCCAAGGCCTCCGTCACCCGGGTCGTGGAGGCGTACGGCCGGGTCGACTGCCTGGTGAACTCCGCCGGGCTCACCTCCCGCGGCACCCTCCTCGACACCACGCCCGAGCTGTTCGACCAGCACATCGCGATCAACCTGAAGGCGCCGTTCTTCGCCATGCAGGCGGCCGTCGCGGACATGGTCGGACGGGGCGCGCCCGGCACGGTCGTCAACATCATCACCTCCTCGGCGCACGGCGGACAGCCCTTCCTCGCCCCCTACGTGGCGGCGAAGGCCGGGCTGATCGGCCTGACCCGCAACGCGGCGCACGCGCACCGCTGGGACCGGGTGCGGATCAACGGCCTGAACATCGGCTGGACGGCGACCGAGGGCGAGGACGCCACCCAGAAGGCCTTCCACGGCGCCGGCGACGACTGGCGCGAGGAGGCCGCGGCCCGGCTCCCGATGGGCAAGCTGGGCCAGCCCGACGAGATCGCCGACTTCGTGGTCCTCCTGCTGTCCGACCGGTCGGGCGTGGTGACCGGATCGGTGATCGACTGGGACCAGAACGTCCTGGGCGGCCTCGACTGACCTCACCCTCCCCACCCGCGAAAGACCTCGTGAGACTCCCCGCTCACCGAACACACCGCTCACCGGAAAAACCCTCAAGGAGCTGCACCCCCATGCGTATCGGAATCCTCGGCCTCGGCCGCATCGGCGCCTTCCACGCCGAGACCCTCTCCGGACTCGACGCCGTCGAGTCCCTCGTCCTCACGGACCCGTTCGCCGAGGCCGCCAAGTCCGCCGCGGAGCGCTTCGGCGGCGAGGTCGTGGACTCGCCGGAGGCCCTGCTGGCCGCCGGCGTCGACGGCATCGTGGTCGCCGCCGCGACCGACGCCCACCCCGGGCTGATCCTGGCCGGCGTCGAGGCCGGCATCCCCGTCTTCTGCGAGAAGCCGGTCGCCAAGCACATGAGCGAGGGCGTCGGGGTCCTCCGGGCCGTCGAGGGCAGCGAAGTGCCGATCCAGATCGGCTACAACCGTCGCTTCGACACCGGTTTCGTGAACGCGCGGGCCGCCGTGCAGAGCGGTGAGCTGGGCAAGCTGCACACCGTGCGCTCGACCACCCTGGACCCGGCCCCGCCGCCTGCCGCCTACGTGGCCGCCTCCGGGGGCATCTTCCGGGACTGCTCGGTGCACGACTTCGACATCATCCGCTGGGTGACCGGCCGGGAGGTCGTCGAGGTGTACGCCGTCGGCGGCAACCGGGGCGCCGAGTACATCAAGGAGGCGGGCGACGCCGACACCACCGGCGCGATCCTGACCCTGGACGACGGCACCATCGCGGTGGTCTCCAACTCCCGCCACAACGCCCGCGGTTACGACGTCCGCATGGAGATCCACGGCTTCCAGGACTCCATCGCGGTGGGCCTGGAGGACAAGCTGCCGCTGCGCTCGGTCGAGCCCGGTGTGACCTTCCCGGCGGGCACCCCGCACGACTTCTTCATGGACCGCTTCACGGCCGCCTACCGCGCCGAACTCACCGCGTTCACCGAGGTCGTGGCCGGTACCCGGCCCTCGCCGTGCACCATCGCGGACGCGCTGGAGGCGGGCTGGATCGCCGAGGCGTGCACGCTGTCCCTCAACGAGCACCGCCCGGTGACCATCGCCGAGGTCCGCTCCGCCTGACGCCACCGCCGTGTCCCGGGCGTCCGCGCCCGGGACACGGCCCGGTGAACAGCGCGCCCGCGACACCCGTTTACGGTCACGTGATCTCTCCGTACGACCATGAGAGCCCGCCACGTCCGACCGACCCAGGAGTCACGAGCATGCAGGAGTTACGCGACACCGCAGCCCCCCGGACCGTTGCCGTCGTCGGCGCCGGACCGGGCGGCCTGGCCGTCGCCCGCGAACTGGAGCGGGCCGGCCACCGGGTGACCGTCCTGGAGGAGCGGGAATCGGTGGGCGGGAAGTGCCGGAGCGTGCACACCGACGGCCGCGCCTACGACCTCGGCGGCCACATCTGCACCAACAGGTACGAACGGATCGCCGAGTTGCTGACGGACCTGGACGTGGAGACGGAGCGCACCAGCCGCTACCGCGTCCTCGACGCGCCCGGAGGAGTAGCCGCCCGGCAGCCGATGGCGTTCCTGCGCGACGGCTCCCTGCACCGCTACCGGGCGCTGCGCGAACGGGAGTTCCCGCGCATAGCCGAACCCGGGCTCGCCCACTCCGCCCGGGCCCTGGCCGCGCCCGTCCCCGAATGGCTCGCCGGGCACGGCCTGGAGTCGATGGCGGACTCCTTCGCCACCGGGTTCACGGCCGCCGGGTACGGCCATCTCGACGACGGCGTACCCGCGCTGTACTTCGTCAAGTACGCCGAGATGACCGGACTGTTGGACCCCGGGCCCGAACTGCTCGGCCACAAGGGCGACTTCACGGTGGTGGGCGGGTTCGCCACGCTGTGGCGCCGGGTCGCGGAGGAGCTGAAGGACGTGCGGTGCGGGGTGCGCGTGACCTCGGTCGAGCGGCGCCCCGACGGGGTGCGGGTGCACACCGACTCGGGGCCGGTCGACGCGGACGACCTGGTGCTGGCCGTCCCGCCGGACCGGATCCTGCCGGCCCTGGACGCCGACGAAGAGGAGCGCGACCTGGCCGCACGGATCCGCTCCCACGCCTACCACACCACCCTCGCCACCGCGTCCGGCCTGCCCGAGGACGCCTTCTACTTCCTCGCCGCCCACACGGCGAGCCGCGAGACGGCCGGCCACTGCGTGTCGTACCACCACCGCTACCCGGGCAGCGACGTGCGGACCTTCTACTCCTACGGCCGCCCCGACGAGGTCACGGCGCTGCTGCGGGAGGACGTCGAGGCGCTCGGCGGGCAGCTCGGCGAGGTGCACCTGGTGCACGGCTGGGCGTTCATGCCGCACTTCGGATCCGACGACCTCCGGGACGGCGCGCTGGACCGCCTGGACGCGCTCCAGGGCCGTGACCGCACCTACCATGTCGGCGGACTGCCCGCCTTCGAGCTCGTGGAGTGCGTGGTGGCCCACGCCCAGGACCTCGTGCGCCGCCGTTTCCCGCCCGTTCAGGGCGCACCGACCCGGCGGGACGACCGTCCCGCCACCAGCCAGGAGGAACCGCTGAGATGAGTGAACCGCTGCGCATCGGAGTGCTGGGAGCCGCGCGGATCAGCGAGTCGTCGCTGATCGGTCCGGCCCGGGCGACCGGTCACCGGGTCGTCGCGGTGGCCGCGCGCGACCGGTCCCGCGCCGAGGCCTGGGCGGCCGAGCACGGTGTGGAGCGGGTGGCGGGGTCGTACGCCGAGCTGATCGCGGACCCGGAGGTGGAGGTCGTCTACAACCCTCTGGCCAACGGGCTGCACGGGCCGTGGAACCTCGCCGCGCTCGCGGCCGGCAAGCACGTCCTGAGCGAGAAGCCGTCGGCGAGCAACGCGGAGGAGGCCGCCGAGGTGCGGGAGGCGGCCGCGAAGGCCGGGACGGTGTTCATGGAGGCCTTCCACTACCTCTTCCACCCGGTCACCCGGCGCCTCCACGAGATCCTCGCGAGCGGGGAGATCGGCGAGCTGCGGCACGTCGAGGCCCTGGTCGCGATCCCGGCACCGCCCGACGGCGACCCGCGCTGGTCGCTGCCGCTGGCCGGGGGCGCGGTGATGGACCTCGGCTGCTACAGCCTGCACGCGCTGCGGATGCTGGCCCCCTGGGCGGGCGGCACCCCGCGGCTGGTCTCCGCGCGGGGCGGGGAGCGGGCGCAGGCACCCGGGGTGGACGAGTGGCTCGACGCCGACCTGGCCTTCCCCGGCGGGGCGACCGGGTCGGCGCGCTGTCACATGGCGTACGACCGGCTGGAGATGAGCTGCCGGGTCACCGGGTCCCTGGGCGAGGTGCTCGCGCCGAACTTCGTGCTGCCGCACCTCGACGACCGGCTCGTGGTCCGCACGGCGGACGGTGAACGCACCGAGCGGCTCGGCACCCGGTCGTCGTACACCTACCAGCTGGAGGCGTTCGCGGACCGGGTGCGCGGGGGCGTGGCGCTGCCGCTGGACGCGGAGGACGCGGAGGCGACGATGACCCTCGTCGACGGCGCCTATTGGGCGGCGGGGTTCGAGCCGCGGCCGCGCATGTCCTCCTAGGTGTCGCGCAGTTCGGCCAGTTCGCGCCGGGCGAGCGACTCCTTGTCGGTCTGGCCCAGTTCACCGAGCACGTCGGCGAGGCAGTCCAGCGCCGAGGTCAACTCGCCCGCGCCGTGCGGCTTGCGGGCCTCGGCGACCGCCGCCTGGGCGCAGGCGCGGGCCTCGGCCGGGTCGCCGGTGGCGGTGTGGCAGCGGGCTAGGTCGACCAGGAGCCGTACCCGCAGGGGCAGCACGGTCTCGGGGACGGTCCACGCGAGAGGCCCCCGCAGCGCCTCCCGGGCCTCGGGGCCGACGCCGAGCGCGTCCTCGTGGCGTCCCGACGCGCGCAGCACACCGACCAGTTCGGCGAGCACTTGCGGCCGCACCCGTTCGACGTGGGCCAGCTCCCGCAGCGACATGGCGGCCAGGAGCGCGGCGCACTCCTCGTAGACGGCCACGGACTCCTCGCGGCGGCCGGTCGTGGCGAGCAGCATGCCGTACGTCCGCAGCGCGCCCGGGAGACTGCCGAGCGCCCGGTCCCTGCGGTCGGGGGCGGGCAGGCGCCGGTAGGCCGCCACGCTCGCCCGGGCCACCGGCAGGGCGTCCTCGGCCCGCCCCACCCCGGCGAGCGCCTGCGCCCGCACGTCCCCGAGGAAGGCGGCGACCGCAGGCGACACCGCACCGCCCCCACCGACCGCCGCCCCCGCGCACACATCCGGCACGGCGCTCACTCCGCCCAGACCCGCACCGGCGGCGGCCGCATCATCCGCTGCCGTACCAGCGACAGTCGCATGGCCTGTGGCCGCACCGGCGGCAGTCACCTCGTCGGCACCCGCACCCGCACCCGCACCGGCGGCCGCCGCCTCGTCCGGGGTCGTACGGTCCCGCGCACCCCGCACTGCGACCGCCTCCCCCGCGTCCCCGCCCGCCCCGGCGCCCCACACAGCCACCGCCTCGTCCACCGCCCCGCACGCCTCCTCGAAGCGGCCGGAGAGCAGCAGCGCGTGGGCGCGCAGTGCCAGGGCGCGGCTCAGGCCGGCCGTGTCGGCCGCCGCGCGGTAGGCCGCGACCGCCTCCTCGGCCCAGGCCAGCCGCCGCGCCGGCGAGGGCGGTGGCAGTCCCGCCCAGGACGGCGTGACGCAGTACGACAGCGCGGCCCCGAGCAGCGGTCCGCCCTTCTCCGGCGCCCACTTGGCCGCCGCACGCGGCAACGGCAGCAGTATCCGTACGACTCCCATGCGCACCCCCTCGCCGCCCCGCCGAGGACAGCCGCGCCATGGTGGCACAGGGCGTCCCGAAGATGCCGCGATTCGACGACTGCTTAGCGAGCACGAGGGAACTTCGCCGAACTCCCCCTGCGCGGCGGCCGGTCAGCCGTACAGCGCGGGCCGCTCCACGAGTTCGACCGGCACCCGGCCCCCGTCCTCCAGCGAGCGCACGCCCGCCTCGCACACCGTGGCCGCCGCGTAGCCGTCCCACACGCTCGGCCCGGTGACGTCACCGCGGCGGGTGGCGTCGACCCAGGCCCGCACCTCGCGGTCGTAGGCGTCGGCGAAGCGTTCGACGAAGTCCTGGGCGACGGTGCCGCCCCAGCGGCCGGCCATGTTGGTGACCATGGCGTGGCCGTCGCCGATGCGGGCGGTGCCGCGTTCGCAGACCACCTCGGCCTGGACCTGGTAGCCGAAGCCGCAGTTGACGAAGATCTCGACGTCGCTGAGGGCGCCGCCGTCGGTCTCGAGGACGACGAACTGCGGGTCCTGGAGGCCTTCTGGGGCATTCGCCGACGGGGTCGGTCGCAGCACCGTCACCGCGGTGATCTCGTGCCCGAGCAGCCAGCGGGTCACGTCCGTCTCGTGCGCCACGGAGTCGCTGATCAGCATGGAGCTGGTGAAGAAGGGCGGGCTGGCGGCGTTGCGGTGCCGGTTGTGCAGCATGAGCGGCCGCCCCAACTGTCCTGTCTCCAGGAGGGACTTGAGCTTCATGTACTCGGCGTCGAAGCGCCGCATGAAGCCCACCTGGACGCGCCGGTGACCGAGTGCCCGCTCGGCCTCCAGGACGCGCAGCGCGGAGGCCGCGTCGGGGGTGAGCGGCTTCTCGCACAGCACCGGCAGGTCGTGCTCCAGGGCGAGGAGCAGTGCCTCCTCGTGGGCGGGCCCGGACGAGGCGATGAGGACGGCGTCCACGTCGGACGCGGCCATCGCGGAGGCCGGGTCGGTGTGCGCGGTGCAGCCCTCCACGCGGGCGGCGATCTGCTTGGCACGGTCCGCGTCGAGGTCCACGACGGCGGTCACCCGGGCCCCGCTGACCACCTCGTGGATACGTCGGACATGGTCGGCACCCATCTTGCCGGTGCCGATGACGGCGACACCGAGGGTGCCTCGCTCGGTCATGGTCATCCCTCTCAGGCGCCGCAGGACCTCAGGAACGCGCGGGTGCGCACCGCGATCGGCAGCGGCCTGTCCGGCTCGCACGGGTACATGTCCTGCTCGACGATCGCGAACAGCTCCACGCCGAGCTTCTGCGCCGCGACCAGCACGGGCTCCAACTCCGGTACTCCGGAGGGCGGTTCGCACATCACGCCGCGCTGGACGGCCGGGCCGAAGGGGACCTCGTCGCGCACGACCTCCGCGAGGACCGCCGGGTCCACCTGCTTGAGGTGCAGATAGCCGATGCGTTCGCCGTACGACTCGATCAGCTTGACGCTGTCCCCGCCGCAGTAGGCGTAATGGCCGGTGTCCAGGCAGAGGTTGACGAGTTCGGAGTCCGTCGAGTCCAGGAAGTGCTCGACGTGGTCCTCGGTGTCGAGGTGGGTGTCGGCGTGCGGGTGGACGACGAGGTCGAGCCCGTACGCCTCCTTGACCTCGTGGCCGAGGCGTTCCATGCCCTTGGTGAGGTGGGCCCACTGCTCGTGGGTCAGCTCGGGCGGCTCCAGGATCTCGGCGGTCCTGTCGTCCCGCCAGAAGGACGGGATGACGACGAGGTGCCGCGCTCCCACGGCCTGGGTGAGCGCGGCGACCTGGCTGACGTGCGCCCAGGTGGACTCCCAGACCGAGGGGCCGCGGTGCAGGCCGGTGAAGACGGTGCCCGCCGAGACCTTCAGGTCACGCTTGGCGATCTCGTCGGTCAGCCGTGCCGGGTCGGTCGGCAGATAGCCGTACGGCCCCAGCTCGATCCAGGAGTAGCCCGCCTCGGCGACCTCGTCCAGGAAGCGTTCCCACGGCACCTGCGCCGGATCGTCGGCGAACCAGACGCCCCAGGAGTCCGGGGCCGAACCGACGCGGATGCGGTCGAGCGGGGCCGCCACCTCAGGACTTCCCCTCGCCGCCGGCCGCCACGGTGAGGTCTTCCTCTTCCGGGAGGGCTTCGGTGTCGACGCCGCGCACCTGGGACAACTCGTGCTTGAGCGCGGCGAGTTCGGCGCCGCCTGCCATGTGGTTGGTCAGCTCCTCCAGGGTGATCTGGTCCCGGGAGGCGGAGAGTTCCATGGTGCCCAGGCGCAGCACGCTGAAGTGGTCGCCGACCATGTAGGCGTGGTGCGGGTTGTGGGTGATGAAGATGACGCCGAGTCCGCGGTCGCGGGCGGCGGCCACGTACTTGAGGACGACGCCGGACTGCTTGACGCCGAGGGCGGCGGTGGGCTCGTCCAGGATGAGGACGCGGGCGCCGAAGTACACGGCTCGGGCGATGGCCACGCACTGGCGCTGGCCGCCGGACAGGGTGCCGATGGGCTGTTCGAGGTCGTCGAGGACGATGCCCATGTTCCGCAGTTCCTCGTCCGCGGTCTTCTTCATCCTCTCGATGTCGAGGCGACGGATCGGCCAGGGGCCCTTGGTCATCTCGGAGCCGAGGAAGAAGTTGCGCCAGACCGGCATCAGGGGGACGACGGCGAGGTCCTGGTAGACGGTGGCGATGCCCTTGTCGAGGGCCTCGCGCGGGGTGGTGAAGTGGACCGGGGTGTCGTCGACGAGGAACTCGCCCTCGGTGTGCTGGTGCAGCCCGGAGATGATCTTGATGAGGGTGGACTTGCCGGCGCCGTTGTCGCCGAGCACGCAGGTCACCTGGCTGGGGTGCACCTTCAGGCTGACGCCGTGCAGGGCGCGGATGTTGCCGTAGGACTTGCCCGCGTTGCGCAGTTCGACGATCGCCCCGTCCCCCGCGGGAGTGTCGGGGGTGTCGGCGAGGATCGCGCCGTGCGTGCCGGTCTCTTCAGTGGTCATGGGTGGGTCACCTCCGGGTCGCCGTGCGGCTGACCCACAGATTGATCAGGACGGCGCCGAGCAGCATCACGCCGAGGAAGGCCTTGAACCAGTCCGGGTTCCAGTTGGCGTAGACGATGCCCTGCTGGACCATGCCGAACATGAACGCCCCGAACACCGGCCCGATCGCCGAGCCCGCGCCGCCGGTCAGCAGACAGCCGCCGATCACCGCGGCCGAGATGTAGATGAGCTCCTGGCCCACGCCCTCGCCGGACTGCACGGTGTTGAAGGAGAACAGGTTGTGCATCCCGACGAACCAGGCGGCGAAGCCGACCAGCATGAACAGGCTGATCTTGGTGAAGTTCACCGGCACGCCGACCGCGCGGGCGGAGTCCTTGTTGCCGCCGACCGCGAAGATCCAGTTGCCGTACTTGGTGCGCAGCAGCACCCAGGTCGCGAGGGCAGCGAAGACGAGCCAGTAGATGATGGTGATCTTGATCTGGACGCCGCCCACTTCGAAGGAGTTCGCGAAGACCTTCTTGGCCTGGTCGAAGCCGTCCATGTCACTGATGTCGTCGGTGGCCACGTTCCCGGTGACCAGCTTGGTCACCGCGAGGTTGACGCCCTGGAGGATCAGGAACGTGCCCAGGGTGATCAGGAAGCTCGGCAGCCCGGTCTTGACGACCAGCCAGCCGTTGAGGAACCCGATGCCCAGCGCCACCAGCAGCGCCACGAAGACGCCCACCCACACGTTCAGGGTGAGCTGGAAGGCGAACATGCTCGCGGTCAGCGCCGAGGTGATCACCGCGACACCGGACGACAGGTCGAACTCGCCGCCGATCATCAGCAGCGCGACCGGCAGCGCCATGATCCCGATCGTGGACGACTGGTAGAGGATGTTCGCCATCGCGCTGCCCTCGCGCACCGGCGGGGCGGCGATCAGGAAGAACACCCACACCGCCACCGCACCCAGGAACACCCCTACCTCGGGGCGCGCCAACAGCCGCAGGGCGAGCGGTCGTTCCGCGGTCCGGCCGTCCTTCGCCTGGCCGGGGCCGGGGGCCGGCGGTGTGGTCACCGCCGGCTCGGCGTGCTGGGTCATACCCATCACCTGGTGCCCTTCGCGGCGAACTTCGCCACGGCGTCCACGTTCGACTTGTCCACGAAGGCCGGGCCGGTGAGCACCGGCTGCTCGCCGCCGCCCATGTAGTTGCCGTTGTTCTTGTAGAGCCACAGCGAGTCGATCGCCAGGTAGCCCTGGAGGTAGGGCTGCTGGTCGACGGCGAAGGCGATGGTGCCCTTGCTGATGGCCGTCGTCAGGTCCTTGTTGAGGTCGAAGGTGGCGACCTTCGCCTTGCTGCCCGCGTCGGAGCCCGCCTGCGAGGCGGTCAGGGCGATGGGCGCGCCGAGGGCCACGACGTAGTCGATGGACTTGTCCTGGCTGAGCTTGGCGGTGATGGTCGACTTCACCGAGGGCATGTCGGCGCCGTTGACGTTCAGCGTCTGGAACTTGCCGGTGAAGGTCTTCTTCACGCCGTCGCAGCGCTGGGTGAGGCCGATGTTGCCCTGCTCCTGGATGACACAGACGGCGCTCTTGGCGCCCTCCTGGTTCAGCCGCTTGCCGAGCGCCTCACCGGCGACCGTCTCGTCCTGGCCGAAGAACTCCATCAGGCCGAGCTTCTGCCACTCGCTGACACCGGAGTTGAGGCCGACGACGGGTATCCCGGCCGCCTTCGCCTTGGCGACGACGTCCTTGAGGGCGTCGGGCTTGGCGAGGGTGATCGCGATGCCGTCGACCTTCTGGTCGATGGCGTTCTGCACCAGGTTGGCCTGGCCGCCCGCGCTCGGGTCCGCCGAGTAGACCAGCTTGACGTTGTCCTTGTTCGCGGCGGCCTGGGCGCCCTTGCGGACGATGTCCCAGAAGGTGTCGCCCGGCGACTGGTGGGTGACCAGGGCGATGGTCATCCGGGGCGTGGTGGCCTTGCCCGCGGAGGCGCCGTCCGCGCTCTCCTCGGACTTCTTGCCGCCCGAGCTGCTGGAGCAGCCGGCGAGCGTCAGGGCCGCGGCCGCGGCGAGGGCCACGACGGGGGCGAATCTCCGCGAACGGGAGAGAGAAGAGCGGTCCATCTTTCCTTGCACCTCACTGTGCGACGGGGAGTACGTCGGGAAAGGGGGTGGGATCTGTGAAAACGCGCCAACTTGTGTTGGGACGGGATCCAACTCCCCTGGCGCTGCCGCTGTCAATACTTTGTTAAGACATCATTTCACGAACAGGTCCGAATGTAAGTACAAACTATTGACAGGCTCGCCCTTCGAGTCCTACACCTGGGGATGCAACGGGCCCGGAGGGCCTCGCACCCCCAGTCCGGACCGAGGAGCGTCGCGCATGGTCGAGCCAGTGCAGCAGTTCGACGTGATCAGTATGGGCCGTATCGGAGTTGATCTCCACCCGCACCGACCTGGCGTGCCAGGGCCCCGGCACGGGTCCTCCGGGAGGGTCCTCGGGGGTCCTGCCGTGGATGTCGCGGTCACCGCCGCCCGGCTCGGCCGCTCCGCCGCCGTCATCACCCGCACCGGAGCCGATTCCTTCGGCGCGTATCTCCACCAGACCCTCACGGAGTCCGGCGTCGACAACCGCTGGGTGACCCGGACGGCGGACTCGGCGACGCCGGTCGCCGGCGCTCCCGACCTGGGGATACACACGGACGAGCTCGACTGCTTCGCCATCCGGGCGGCCCGTGTCTTCTGGATCACCGGGACCGGTCTGAGCGCGGAGCCGAGCCGGTCGGCCACGTTCGCCGCCCTCAAGTGCCGGGACCGGGCGGCCACCACGGTGATCGAGCTGGACTGGCGGCCCGCGCTCGGGGACGACGGCACAGCCGGGACGGGTCCCGAGGAGATCCGGCCCCACTACGCCGAGGCCCTGCGGCACGCGACCGTCGCGGTCGGCGATCTCGACGCGTGCGAGGTCGCCACCGGAGTGCGTGAGCCGCACGCCTGCGCCGAGGCGTTGCTCGCGGCGGGCGTGGAGCTGGCCGTGGTGAGGCGGGGCCCGAAGGGCGTCCTGGCCGTGCACCGCGACGGCACCACCGCCGACGTGCCGTCCGCCCCCGTGGAGGCCCCCGTGGCCGCCTACGGCACGGGCGACGGGTTCGGCGGCGCGCTGTGCCACGGCCTGCTCTCCGGCTGGGAGCTGGAGAGGACCGTCCGCTACGCCCTCACGGCCCGCACCTCTCTCGACGGCGCCCTGCGGTGACCGGCCCGCTTCCCCCCGTCCTCCCTCCCCCTCTCGACACGGCACCGGAGAAGTCCTGATGAGCACCACCACCCGCCTGACCGTCGCCCAAGCCCTGGTGCGGTTCCTGTCCGTCCAGTACACGGAGCGGGACGGCGTACGGCACCGGCTGATCGCCGGGACCTGGGGCATCTTCGGTCACGGGAACGTGGCGGGGATCGGACAGGCCCTCCTGGAGGCCGGCGAGGACGCCATGCCGTTCCACCAGGGCCGCAACGAGCAGGCCATGGTGCACGCGGCGGTCGGCCACGCCCGCCAGCTGAACCGGCTGTCGGCCCAGGCGGTCACCACGTCGATCGGCCCGGGCGCCACGAACCTGGTCACCGGCGCGGCCCTGGCCACCATCAACCGCCTGCCGGTCCTGCTGCTGCCCGGCGACTACTTCGCCGCGCGCCCCGCCGACCCGCTGCTCCAGCAGCTGGAGCACCCCACCGAGGCGGACGTGTCGGTGAACGACACCCTGCGCCCGGTCTCCCGGTACTTCGACCGGATCCACCGCCCCGAGGCCCTGATCCCGTCCGCCCTCCAGGCCATGCGCGTCCTGTCGGACCCGGCCGAGACCGGCGCGGTCACCCTCGCACTCCCCCAGGACGTCCAGGCGGAGGCCTACGACTGGCCCGAGGAGTTCCTCGCCGAGCGGGTGTGGCGGGTACGGCGTCCCGCGCCCGACCCGGTGGAACTGGCGGAGGCGGTCCGGGTGATCCGCGCGGCGGCCCGCCCGGTGATCGTGGCGGGCGGCGGCGTCCACCACAGCGAGGCCGAGCAGGCCCTGAAGGACCTCGTGGACACCACCGGCATCCCCGTCACGTCCACCCAGGCGGGCAAGGGCTCCCTGCGCCACGACCACCCCGCCGACCTGGGCGGCATCGGCCACACCGGCACCGCCGTCGCCGACGACCTCGCCCGCACCGCGGACCTGGTCATCGGCGTCGGCACCCGCTACTCCGACTTCACCACCGCCTCCGGCACCCTCTTCCAGAACCCGGACGTGCGCTTCCTCAACCTCAACATCACCGCCTTCGACGCCCACAAGCTGGCCGCGCGGACGCTCGTGTGCGATGCGCGGGCGGGTCTGGAAGCACTGACGTCGGCGCTGGCGGGCCACCGTGTGGACGCGGCGTACGAGGCCGAGTACGGCACCGGCAAGGAGCGCTGGGAGCGGGTCGTGGCGCGGGCCTTCGAGGCCGCCGACGAGCACGCCGTCCCCACCCAGACCCAGCTGCTCGGCGCGCTGGACGCGGTCGTCGGCGACGAGGACGTGGTGATCAACGCGGCCGGCTCGCTCCCCGGCGACCTGCACAAGCTGTGGCGGGCCCGCAGCCCGCGCCAGTACCACCTGGAGTACGGCTACTCCTGCATGGGCTACGAGATCCCGGCGGCGATCGGTGTCCAGCAGGCCACTCCCGACACCCCCGTGTGGGCGCTGGTCGGCGACGGCACCTACCTGATGATGCCGACCGAGCTGGTCACCGCCGTCCAGGAGGGCCTGCCGATCAACCTGGTCCTGATCCAGAACCACGGCTACGCCTCGATCGGCGGCCTGTCGGAGTCGGTGGGCGGCGAGCGGTTCGGCACGGCCTACCGCTACCGGGCCGCCGACGGCACCTTCAGCGGGGCCCCGCTCCCGGTCGACCTGGCCGCCAACGCGGCGAGCCTCGGCATGGACGTGCTGCGCGCCAAGACCGTGCGGGAGCTGCGCGAGGCCCTGGCCGCGGCCCGCGCCTCGGACCGCCCGACCTGCGTGTACGTCGAGACGGACACCGCGAACCCGGCCGCTCCCCCGGCCGAGGCCTGGTGGGACGTGCCGGTGGCCGAGACGGCCTCGCGCGAGGCCGCGGTGGCGGCGCGGACGGAGTACGACCGGCAGACGGCCGCCCGCCGCACCCACCTCTGACCCCCCGTCCCCGACCCGCTGAGGGAGGTACCTCCATGGCGAAGCCCGGTGCCATGTCCCGTGCCGCGACCGCGCCCGCGCTCGACTCGCTGGACTTCGCCCTGGACCGGGGCAGTCCGGTGCCGCTGTACTACCAGCTCGCCCGGCAGCTGGAGGAGGCGATCGAGCACGGCGTGCTGGCCCCGGGGAACCTCCTGGGCAACGAGATCGACCTCTCGATCCGCCTCGGTCTGTCCCGCCCGACCGTCCGCCAGGCCATCCAGACCCTGGTGGAGAAGGGTCTGCTGGTCCGGCGGCGCGGGGTGGGCACCCAGGTGGTGCACAGCCAGGTCAAGCGCCCCCTGGAGCTCAGCAGCCTCTACGACGACCTGGAGGCGGCCGGCCAGGGTCCGGCGACACGGGTGGTCCGCAACGAGACGGTGCCGGCGCCCGCCGACGTGGCCGCCGCGCTGTCCGTGCCGGAGGGCGGCGAGGTCATGCTCCTGGAACGGCTGCGCCTGACCCACGGCCAGCCGGTGGCGCTGCTCTGCAACTACCTCCCCGCCGGGCTGCTCGCCCTGGACAGCGACCGCCTCGAGTCCACCGGCCTCTACCGCATGCTCCGCACGGCGGGCATCACCCTGCACAGCGCCCGCCAGACCATCGGTGCCCGCCGCGCCACCGGGAAGGAGGCCGCCCGGCTCGACGAACAGGAGGGCGCTGCGGTCCTGACCATGCAGCGCACGGCCTTCGACGACACGGGCCGCCCGGTCGAGTACGGCACCCACATCTACCGGGCCTCGCGGTACGCCTTCGACTTCCAGCTGCTCGTCAGGCCCTGAGTTTCCGGGGTGAGGGCGAACGCCGTCTCGACGAGGGCGATGTGGCTGGACGCCTGCGGGGTGTTGCCGAGGTGCCGTCCGGCGTCCGGGTCCCACTGCTCCGCCAGCAGTCCGACGTCGTTGCGTATGTCCAGGACCCGTTCGAAGAGCTCCCGGGCGCGCTCCGGCTGCCCGGTGGCGGCGAGGGCTTCGGCGTACCAGAGGGAGCACGCGACGAAGGTGCCCTCGGTGCCGCCCAGGCCGTCGAGGTCCTGCCCGCCGTCGCCGGTACTGCCCTGGCCGTAGCGGCGCAGGAACCCGCCGTGCTCCAGACGGCGCATCGCGCGCACGGTGCCGAGCACGCGCGGGTCGGTGACGGGCAGGAAGCCGAGACGTGGGATCAGCAGGGCCGAGGCGTCCAGCGCCGGCGAGCCGTAGGACTGAACGAAGGATCGCTGCCCGGCGTCCCAGCCCTCCCGGCAGACCTCGCGGTGGACCTCGTCGCGCAGTGACCGCCAGCGGGCCGAGGAGCCGGTCCGGCCCAGTGCCTCCCCCATGCGCAGGGCGCGGTCGGCGGCCACCCACGCCATGACCTTGGAGTGCACGAACCGCCGGCCGGGGCCGGGCATCTGCCACAGTCCGTGGTCCGGTTCGCGCCAGTGCCGTAGGAGGTGGTCCATGAACGCCTCGACGAGGGTCCATACATGGGCGGGGATCGGGATGCCCGCGCGCAGGGCCAGCCAGAGCGTGTCCAGGACCTCGCCGTAGACGTCGAGTTGGAACTGGTGTGCCGTGGAGTTCCCGAACCGGACCGGGCGTGAGCCGGCGTACCCGGGCAGCCAGGGGGCCTCCGTCTCCGGCAGGAGCCGCTGGCCGCCGACGCCGTAGACGGTCTGGAGGTCGGCGGGGTCGCCCGCGATGGCCCGCACCAGCCAGTCCAGCCAGGCCCTGGCCTCGTCGCGGTATCCGCTGCGCAGGAGGCAGGACAGGGCGAGGGTCGAGTCGCGCAGCCAGCAGAACCGGTGGTCCCAGTTGCGCTCGCCTCCGATGCTGCCGGGCAGTGACGTGGTCGCGGCCGCGACGATGCCGCCGGTGGGAGCGTAGGTGAGGGCCTTGAGGGTGACGAGGGACCGCACCACCGCGTCCCGCCACGGCCCCTGGTACCGGCAGCGGGCGGTCCAGCGGTGCCAGTGGTCGACGGTCTCCTTGAGCACGGTCTCCGCGGGCAGGGGCAGCGGCGCGGGCGGCTCGGGCCGGTGCGAGGGGGCCCAGACCAGCGTCAGCGTGAGCCGGTGTCCGGCGGTCAGGGTCATCTCCCAGTCGACCGTGTCCGGGCCGGGTACGACCCGGACGATGCCGTCGGCGCCCAGCCAGACGGCGTCCGGCCCGGCGACCGCGACGGTGCAGTGGCCGAGGTCCCGCACCCACGGCACGACCCGCCCCTGGTGGAACCGCAGCCGCAGCGCGCTGCGCACGGTCACGCTGCCCGAGAGGCCCTCGACCACCCGCACGAGGCTGGGCAGCCGGGCACGGGGCGGCATGAAGTCGGTGACGCGGACCGTGCCGGCCGGTGTCTCCCACAGCGTGTCCAGGACCAGCGTGCCCGGCCGATAGGCACGGCTCGTGCAGCGGCCGCCGCTCGTCGGCGCCAGACGCCAGAACCCGTTGTCCTCGGTGCCCAGCAGGGCGGCGAGACAGGCCGGGGAGTCGAAGCGGGGCAGGCAGAGCCAGTCGACGGAACCGTCCCTGCCGACCATGGCGGCGGTCTCCTGGTCGCCGACGAGGGCGTAGTCCTCGATGGGCGCGCTCATCGGTGTGTTCATGACCTGAGGTACACCCCCGCCCTGCCCTCGTCGCGTTCGGCCAGGTGCAGCAGCGGCTCCCACCAGGACCGGTGGGTGCGGTACCAGTCGACGGTCTCCGTGAGACCGGCGGCCAGGTCCCGGCGCGGGTCGAAGCCGAGTTCGTCGCGGATCTTCTTGGTGTCGACCGCGTAGCGCCGGTCGTGGACCGTGTGGTCGGTCACGATGCCGACCCGGCTCCAGTCGGCGTCGCAGGCGTGCAGCAGCAGGGCGGTCACATCCCGTACGGACCGCTCGTTCCCGGCGCCGATGTTGTAGACCTCACCGGGGCGGCCGCGGGTGCGGACGAGTTCGATGCCCCGGACGTGGTCGTCGACGTGGATCCAGTCGCGGACGTCGTGTCCGCCGCCGTGCAGGAGGACCGGGCGGCCCTCCAGCAGCAGGCAGATGAAGCGGGGCACGAGCCGCGCGGGGAACTGCCGGGGGCCGTAGGTGGTGCAGCCCCGGGCGACCCGGACGTCGAGGCCGTGGGTGCGGTGCCAGGCCAGCGCGATCAGGTCCGAGGCGGCCTTGGTGGCGGCGCGGGGCGAGTTGGGCCGCAGCGGGTCGGTCTCCGGCCAGGATCCGGCGCGGATCGAGCCGTACACCTCGTCGGAGGAGATGTGCACGAACCGCTTCGGCCCGTGGCGCAGGGCCGCGTCGACGAGGGTCTGGGTGCCGAGCACATTGGTGCGCACGCAGGCCTCGGCCTCGTGGCCCGGCCGGTCGGCGCGGGTCTCGGCGGCGAAGTGCACGACCTGGTCGTGTGCCGTGAGCAGTTCGTCGACGAGTTCCTGGTCGCAGATGTCGCCCCGGACGAAGGCGAAGTGATCCGTACGGCGCAGGTCGTCGAGATCGGCCGGGCGGCCGGCGTGGGTGAGCGCGTCGAGGACGGTCACCGTGACGTCGGCGGGGCCGTCGGGGCCGAGCAGGGCGCGGACGTAGTGCGAGCCGACGAACCCGGCTCCTCCGGTGACCAGGATGCGGGTGCGCGTCATGACGGGACCGGCGCCCTGCTGTGACGGCGGCACACCGGCGGGGCCGCCGCACGTGGGGAGGGTCGGGCTGCGCCGTGGGGGCCGTGCGGGCCCTGGTTCGTGGCCGCCGTGGGCTCGTTCATGGTGTTCCCCCTTGTCGTCGCACGGCCTGCCGGGGCCGGCCCGGGGCGTGCAGGGTCCATCCCGCCGCGCGCCAGGCCGCCGCGTCGAGGGTGTGGCGGGCGTCGACGATCGTCGGGGTGCGCACCACCGTGGCGAGCTCGGCGGGGTCGAGGTCCCGGTACTGGGGCCAGTCGGTCAGGTGCAGCACCAGATCCGCCCGGTCGCACGCCTTGGTGACGTCCGGCGCGAACAGGAGGTCCGGACGTACGGCGCGCGCGTTGTCGGCCGCCTCGGGGTCGTGGACGCGCACCTGCGCTCCCCGCCGTCGCAGCGCCTCGGCGACGGCGAGCGCGGGCGAGTCCCGGACGTCGTCGCTGCCGGGTTTGAACGCGGCGCCGAGGACGCCGATCCGGCGGCCCGTGCAGGACCCGCCGACCAGGTGCGCGGCGAGTTCGACGGTCCGCAGCCGCTGCCGGGAGTTGATCGCGTCGATCTGGCGGAGGAAGGCCACCGACTCACCGAGGCCCAGTTCCTCCACCGCGGCCGCGAAGGCCCGGATGTCCTTGGGCAGGCAGCTGCCGCCGAACCCCAGCCCGGGGACGAGGGAGCCCGGCCCGATACGGGGGTCGGCGCCCATCGCCCCGGCCAGGGCCAGGACGTCGGCGCCGGTGACGTCGCAGATCTCCGCCATGGCGTTGATGAAGGAGACCTTGGTGGCGAGGAAGGAGTTGGAGGCGAGTTTGACCAGTTCGGCGGTGGCGGGGTCGGTGGCGACGAAGGGAGTGCCGAGCCTCGTCAGGGGCGCGTAGACCTCCCGCAGCCGGGCTTCCGCCCACGCGGTCCGGACGCCCGCCACGATGCGTACCGGCCGCGTGGCGTCCTGGACCGCACAGCCCTCGCGCAGGAACTCCGGGTTCCAGGCGACCTCGGCGGCGGTGCCGAGCCGCCCGGCCAGGCGCTGGGCCGTCCCCACCGGCACGGTGGACCTGCCGACGACGAGGACCCGTTCGTCCCGCTCCTCGGGCAGGTGTGCGACCAGCTCGTCCACGGCCGCTTCGACGTACCGCAGGTCCGCGGCGCCGGAACCGGGCAGGGGCGGTGTTCCGACGCAGACGAAGTGGGTGGCGGCGAATCGGGCGGCCTCGGCCGTCGAGGTGGTGAAGCGCAGCCGGCCGCTGTCCACGGCGCGTTTGAGCATCCCGCCCAGACCGGGCTCGAAGAACGGCGGCCGGCCCGCGGTGAGCGCCGCGATCCGCTCCGGGTCGACGTCCGCGCCGAGGACCCGGTGACCGAGGTCCGCCATGCAGGCGGCGTGGACGGCTCCCACGTATCCGGTGCCGATGACGGTGAGGCGCATGTCGATCTCCCGGGGGCGGGCGTGCGGGGGGGCCGTGCGGTGGGCGGCCGGCCGGGTCAGCGGTCGGGGGCCGGGCCGGGCGGCGGGAGGCCGAGCAGCTCGCGGTAGCAGGCGTCGACGGCGGCGCACATGGCCTGCGGGGTGAAGCCCCGGCGGGCCCGGCGCCGGCCCTGACGGCCCATGTCGGCCGCCTGGTGCGGATGGTCGAGCAGCCAGCGCACGGCCCGCGCGGCCCGGTCCGGGTCGGCCGGCGGGACGAGCAGCCCGGTGGCGCCGTGCTCCACCAGGTCGGGCACGCCGTTGACGGCTGTGGCGACGACCGGGCGGGCCGTGGCGAGGGCCTCGGTGAGCGCCCGGCCGAGTCCCTCGTACAGGGACGTGATCACGAAGACGTCCAGCCCGGCGACCAGCCAGGCGGCGTCCGTCCGGTGCCCGGTGAGGGTGAGGTCGACGCCGAGTTCCGCGGCGAGCCGTCGCACGTCCCCCTCCAGCGGCCCCTCGCCGATCATCACGAAGGCGGTGTCCGGACGCTCGGCGTGCAGCGCGGCGGCCATCCGGACGAAGTCGAGGGGGGCCTTCTGGCTGTCGAGCCGGCCGACGGTGCCGACGAGGGCCGTCGTGCGCGGCGTCCCGAGCACGCGGCGGGCGAGCGGGTCGAAGCGTTCGGGGATGTGTGCCAGGTCGACCGCCGACGGGACGACCCGGACGCCTCCCGGTGGGGCGAGGCGCTCCTCGACGACCTGCTCGGCCAGGCGGGGCGCGACGGCGAGGAAGCGGTGGGTGAAGCGCCGGGTGACGCGCTCCAGGCGGCGGTAGAGCAGTCGCCGGCCGCGGGACTGGTACGGGTGGAAGCTGACGCCGTGGAAGGTGTGCACGACCACCGGTGTGCGGCACAGCCGGGCGGCCACCCGCCCGAGGAAGCCGCCCTTGGCGGAGTGGGTGTGCACGATGGTGAACCGCTCGCGCCTGATCAGCCGGGTCAGCCGCCACAGCACCGCCACGTCCGCCGGGGTCAGCGTGTGCCGGAACCCGGGTATCTCGACCGTGCGCAGACCGGCGGCCCGGGCCCGGCCCCAGAGGGAGCCGCCGGGGACTCCGGCGATCCAGACCTCGTAGCGGGCGGGGTCCATGCCCTGGGCCGACAGCAGGGTGTTGCCGCCGGCGCCGGCCTCCAGGCGGGTGATGACATGGAGGACCTTGACGCGGGGCAGCGACGGCGGGGGCGGCAGCTCCGCCGCCGACGCGACCCGCGGGGGCGTGCCCGGCCAGTCGGCGTCACCGGCCGGACGCCCCGAACCGGGGGCCAGTGTCCCGTGCCGCATCGTCCACCACCACTCGTCCACTATCGCCCTAAACCGTATATTTACGGCGTATACGTACATCTTCTCCCGGCAGGCGATCCGGGTCAATCCGGGCGAGGATGTCAGATGGCGAGCCCGGCGCCGGAACAGGCCGTCGGTGATCCCGGGGTCTGAGGAGCGCGCATGGTCCTGGCCGAACTGGACGTCATCAGGCCGCTGTTGGTATGTCCGCGCTGCCGCGCCGGACTGGAGGCCGACCCGGCCGGGACCGGCACCGGAGCGGGAGCCGGCGCCGGTGCAGGGGCCGGTGCGCTGCGGTGCTCCGCGCCGGACTGCGCCTATCACGCCTCCCCGGCGTTTCCCGACGTGGCGGGAGCCCCCGTGCTCGTCGACTTCGAGCACAGCGTGGTGTGCCGGGAGGCCGTCGCCGCCCTCGCGTCCCCCGCGCACGTGCACCGGGGGGCCGACGCGCTGCCGACCCCGCTGCGGCGGATCGCCAAGCCGCCGAACCAGGTTGCGGCCGTCAACATCGACCTGCTGCTGCGCGCTCTGCCGGGCCCGGCGCCGACCTTGCTCGTCGTGGGCGGGGCGACGGTCGGGAACGGGGTGGAGGCGGTCTACCGGGACACGCGCGTGCGGGTGATCGGGTTCGACATCGTCACCAGCCCGGCCACCCAGTTCGTCGCCGACGCCCACCGCATCCCGCTGCGCACGTCCAGCGTCGACGCGGTGCTGGTGCAGGCCGTGCTGGAGCATGTGCTGGACCCCGCGCAGGTGGTCGCCGAGATCCACCGGGTGCTGCGGGACGACGGGCTGGTCTATGCCGAGACACCGTTCCTTCAGCAGGTCCACGCGGGCGCCCACGACTTCACGCGCTTCACCGCGAGCGGCCACCGCTATCTGTTCCGGAGGTTCGAGGAACTCGCCGCGGGGCCCGTCGCCGGCCCCGGCACCCAGATGCTGTGGAGCGTCGACCACCTGGTGCGGGGCCTGACCCGCAGCGCCCTCGCGGGCCGCGCGACCCGGGCCGCGCTGTTCTGGCTGCGCGGCCTGGACCACCTCGTACCGCCGGACTTCGCCCAGGACGACGCGTCGGCGGTCTACTTCCTGGGGCGTCGGCGGGACCGGGAGATGACGGAGGAGGAGATCATCGCCTACTACCGGGGGGCGCAGGGGTCGTCGTGACCGGTGACGCGACCCCCGGCGACGACTCGGCACGCAGCATCGCGGCGAGCCCGGCCCGCAGACCCGTGGCCGGGCGGTAGGCGAAGGCGTTGCGGGCCAGGGTGATGTCGGCGGCGGTGCGGCGGGCGTCCCCGGGACGGGCGGGGCCCGGTACGACCCGTACCGGTGCGTCCAGGTCGCCCAGCAGGCCGATGACCTGACGCAGGGTCACCTCGCTGCCGCCGCCGAGGTTGGCGACGCCGGACCAGGAGGAGAGCGCGGCCGCACGCATCGCGGCGACCACGTCCTGGACGTAGGTGAAGTCACGGCTCTGGCCTCCGTCGCCGTACAGCGGGAAGGGACGGTCGGCGCGGGCGGCCGCGACCAGGCGGGCGAAGGCCATGTCGGGCCGCTGTCCGGGGCCGTAGACGCTGAAGAGCCGCAGCGAGGCGGCCGGGACGCCGAAGACGGTGCGGTAGGTCTCGCACAGCTGCTCCGCGGCGAGCTTGGTGACGCCGTACGGGGACACCGGACGGGGGCGCACGGTCTCCGGCGTCGGGTAGGCCTCGGCGTCGCCGTACACGGACGAGCTGGACGCGAAGACCAGGCGCCGCAGTCCGGTGTCCCGCGCCGCTTCCAGGACCCGCTGGGTCACCAGGACGTTGCGTTCCAGGTAGACGGCGAACTCGGGCCCCCAGGAGCCACGGACGCCGGGCTGGCCCGCGAGGTGGTAGACGGCGTCGGCGTGCGCGAACAGCTGCCGCAGGGGCAGGTCGAGCAGGTCGCCGCGGTGGAAACGGAAGCCCTTGCGGCGCAACAGCCGGTCGAGGTTGTGCCGTTTGCGGGCGGGGTCGTAGAAATCGGTGAGGGCGTCGACCCCGACGACCTCGTCCCCGTGGGACAGCAGGTGAGCGCTCAGGTGGGAGCCGATGAACCCGGCCGCGCCGGTCACCACGGCCCGCATCAGGACCCGCCCCCTCGGCGCTCCCGGGCCTCGTCCCACGGGGTGCGCAGGACATACAGGGCGGTCCGGGCGAGGTACCGCACGACGTTCCGGGCCGTGGCCCGGTCCAGGAACTCCGCGTCCAGGGCGGTGCGCCGGGGCACGAGGACCCTCAGGTAGTACGCCTCGGGGTCCGGGTGGCCGTCGAGCTGGTCGGCGTAGGCGCGGGAGCGGAGCTGGCAGGGGCCGGTGAGGCCGGGGCGGTGCCGGAACACCCACTGGTGCTCGGGCGGATAGCGGCGGGCCAGGTCCGGGACCTCGGGGCGGGGGCCGACCAGGGTCATGTCGCCGCGCAGGACGTTCCACAGCTGCGGAAGTTCGTCGAGGCCGAGCCGGCGCAGCAGTCGGCCGGTGGCCGTGATCCTCGGGTCGGCGCCGCCTGCGACCTGGGGGCCCGCGCTGCCGCTGCGCATGCTGCGGAACTTGTACAGGGTGAACTCCTGCCACCCCTGCCCCGTCCGCGGCTGCCGGAAGAGCACCGGTCGGCCGCTCGTCACGGCGACCAGCAGGGACAGCAGCGCCAGCAGGGGCGCGAGCACCACGAGGAGGGTCAGCGCGACGACGACGTCGAGGACCCGGCGCGACGCCGGGAGCCGCACCGTACCGGTCGCGGGCAGGGTGGCAGGGGGAGTCTCGTCAACGGTGCGCATGGGACGGACCGCCTCTTTTCCTGGTCGTGCCGCCCGACGCCGGGCCGGCCTCGCGCGGGTCGGGCGGCACCGGTGCCGACGGGTCGCTGCGGCGGCCGGTGCGGAGCCAGTGCAGGTACCGCCGGTAGACGGCCGCGGTGGTCCGCAGGTCCGCCCACCGGCCGTGCACGGCGGCGGCCGTCAGCCGCGCGGCCGGCTCCAGGGACAGGGTCAGTGCCGTGAGCAGCCGTGCCCGGGACCTGGGCCAGTGCAGGCAGGCGTAGGTGGTGCGGCTGCACAGCATCAAGTAGTGGCGCCATGGCCCGAGTTGGGAGGAGCTCACGTTCTCCGCGTGGTGCACGCGGGCCTGCCGGAGGTAGTACGAGGGCCAGCCGGCCTCGCGGGCGCGGAAGGCGAGGTCGACGTCCTCCAGGTAGAGGAAGTAGCGCTCGTCGAAGCCGTTCAGCTCGGTGTACAAGGGGCGGCGCACCAGGAAGAACGCTCCGATCACCTGGTCCACCGGTCCCGAGCGGGCCAGCTCCCGCGGTCCGAGGTGGTGCGGGGGGAAGAGCGCGGGGGCCAGCCGGTCCAGGCCGGTCATCTTCCCGACCCAGACCCGCAGGGTGGGAAAGCGCGAGCAGGAGATCCGCGGACGGCCCAGCTCGTCCACCATGAGCCCGCCGAAGATCCCGAAGCCGTCCGCGTCCGGCGTCCCGAGGAACCGGCCGACGGCCCGGAGGGTGTCGGGGTACAGCTGCGCGTCCGGATTGAGGAAGAGCACGAAGTCGCCCGTCCCCCGGTCCGCACCCTGGTTGCAGGCGGCGGCGAACCCGCGGTTGCGCGCGTTGCGCACCACGTCGAGCGGAACGCCGGCGACGGTGTCGCCGGTGGTGAGGTGGTGCAGGGAGTCGTCCGTGGAGGCGTTGTCGACGACGACGATCCGCGTCGGACGCAACAGCGACGTGTCGGTCGCGGCGATCGACCGCAGACAGTCGGCCAGGCAGCGGCCCGTGTTCCAGTTGACGATCACGATGTCGGCGGTCGGCACGGGCCGGTCCCCGCCGGTCACGGGGTCACCGGCCCGAGTTCCAGGGCGGCGGCCCAGCGGGGCAGCCACGCGTCGTACGAGTACCTGCGCCCGGTGATCTCCCGCGCGTTCCGGCCGAGGCCCGCCCGGACGGTCGCGGACGAGTCGATCAGACCGAGGAGCGCGGCGGTCCACTCGTCCCGGTCGCGGGGCGCGGGCATGCCGAACGCGGACAGCAGCTCGGTGTTGACGCCGAGCGGGGTCGCCACGGCGGGGAGCCCGGCGGCGGCGTACTGGAGGAGTTTGTAGCCGCACTTGCCGAGGCTGTAGGCGGTGTGCGCGAGCGGCATCAGCCCGATGTCCATCGCGGACAGGGCCTCCCGCTGGCTGTCCGGGCTCCAGGCGATCCGGTCGATGAAAGGTTCCAGGTCGCCGAGGGAGGGCGTGGTGGTGCCGACGACCGTGACCCGGGCCCCGGTCCGGCGGTGGACCTCCCTGAGCGCCCCGGAGATCAGCAGCAGAGACGCCTCGTTGTGCGGTGAGCCGATCCAGCCGAGCCGCGGCGGGTCGTGCAGCGTGTACGACCTCTTGGGCACGTAGTCCCCGAGGGCCACACAGCTCGGTATCACCACGACGTCGCGGTGGCGTGCGCAGGCCCAGTCGGCCAGCACGGCGTTGCCCGCGATGACCCGGTCCGCGTGCTCCACGGCCACCTGGGCCTTGACCGCCTTGGGGGCGAGTCCGCGGACGAGACCGCCCTCGCCCCGGTCCCACTGCAGGGCGTCGTCGAAGTCGTAGACGGCGAACTCCGCGCTCCTCAGGAGCCGCCGCTCCCACCAGCCGCGGCTGAGCGGGGAGGCCTCACGGTGCAGCAGCAGACGCCGGGGTCCGGCGCGTACGACGTCCGCGAGCCGCAGCTCCGCCCGGGCCAGCGACACCGGGTGCCGCAGGAGGCGGGACGGGGCGGCGTCGGACAGGGAGAGATAGCTGCCGACGGCGAAGTCCGTGCCGATGCGGTCGAGCCACTCGAAGACACGGACCCGCGAGCTTCCGGCACCCCGGCCGTAGGGGGTGATCGCGAAACAGTCCGAGCCGTGATCCACAGATGCTCACCCCGAAACAGTGGGTCGAGTCTGTATATTTACGATGTATACGTACACCCTAACCACGGGATACGGAGCGCCACAACCGCTCGGACGGGAAGATCCTTCTAGGAAATCTGCGTACCGACGTCGGTGAACGTGTTCCCCGAGGTGTCCCCGAGATAGGAGAAGTAGTTCAGGATCGCCGGGGAGAGATTCGTGAACCGGTTGTTCGTGATGTCGGGCCTGATGCCGTAGTTCAGCTCGACCCCCGCACCCCCGGCGTCATGGATCTCGTTCGCCGTGACGGAGATCGTGCTCGTGTTCAGCGTTCCGCTGTTGTCGCCGATGATCAGGCAGCCGGCGCTCAGCCCGGCGCCGCTGATATCGTTGTTCCGGAACACGATGTTCGTGCCGACGCAATTGAACATGGCCGCGAGAATTCCGTACCGGGAACCGGTGCCGGAAAGAGCCGCCCGCGTGATCGTGTTGTACTCGACCAGAATGTCGGAGATCACGTCCGTGACGGCGTTCCGCTCGACGTCGATCGCACCCGGCATATCGGGCCGGGCCATGTCGGTGAACGTGTTGTGGTGGATGTGCACGTTCGTTCCCGAGGTGACACTGACGCCGTTGCGGTTGCTGTTGGCCCCGGTGAACGTGCAGTCGCGGACCTCGATGGTGTGCCCGGTGGCCCCGGCGGAGCCGACGTTGATGTACACGCCGTCGCCGATGATGTTGTAGAAGTCGCAGTTCATGACCAGGACATTGCTGATATCGCCGTGCACCCTGATCTGGTGGCGGTGCTGGTTCCAGACACCGTTCTGGTTCTGTATGTTCCCGTCGAACTTCAGGTCGTCGACGGTGACACCGTTTCCGCCGACGCGAAGGATGCCGTCGTCGCTGCTGTCCGTGGTGGTCGCGTTCGCGGTCCTGAGGACCGCACCGTTGCCCTCGACATAACAGCCGGCCGGAATCAGCAGATCCTCGACGAGGTACGTCCGGCCGGCCGGGAAACGCAGCCGCTTGCCGGCGGCCGCATTCGCGGCGAGCTGGGGCGTCGCGTAGTCCGTGACGAGGACGACGTCGGTACTCGTCGCGCCCTTGGCGGGACGCGGCGGCTTCGCCGCGAGCAACGGCAGGGACATCAGTCCCAGCATCGATCTGCGGGACAGCGATCCCGACCCGGAAAAAACGCCCACGGACAAACCTCCTGAACACCATGCGGCCGACGGGTCCCGGAGCATATGTCGACAAACCGATTACCGGAACTGACGGAACTCGGCACGGAAGCGCACATCCGCCTGAATCGCCGCACGCAGACGGCGGATTGGCCCCGCATGTGGCATCGGCCACAGGCCCGGGCCGCCGCATGAGGATCATGTAATTCTATGCATACAGGACAGTTGGTTCATACCGCCATAGAATCAAACAGTGGACGACTCCCCCGTACTGCCGGGCACGGCGTTCTACACGGTCGCCGACCGGCGGTTCTTCCCCGGGCTGGTGGCGCTGCTCAACTCCCTGCGGTTGACGGGCCACGAGGAGCCCCTGGTCGTCGTGGACATCGGCCTGTCGTCCGAGCAGCGGGTGCTGCTCGCGGACCACGTCGTCCTCGTGGAGCCGCCCTCGCCCGACATGCCCGCCGTGTTCGTCGCCCCCTACGGTCCCTTGCGCCGCCCCGCGGAGGTCGCGGTCCTCATCGACGCGGACATCATCGTCACCCGGCCGCTGACGGAACTCACCGAGGCGGCCCGTCAGGGGCGCATCGTGGCCTTCGTCGACTGCCTGCCCAACAGCCACCGCTTCCATCCCGAGTGGGAGACCACCCTCGGCCTCGGCCCCCTGCGTCGCCGGCGCTATCTGAACGCCGGTTTCCTCGCCTACCCGCACGCCCTGACGGAACGGCTCCTGCCGCCGTGGACCGAGGGGCAGCGGACCGTCGGCGTCGCGCACAGCAGATACGGCAGCGCGACCCTGGACGACCCCTTCTACTTCGCCGACCAGGACGTGCTCAACGCGGTGCTCGCCGCCCGGTTCGAGCACGACGAGCTCCTCGTCCTCGACCACCGGCTGGCCCCCCACCCGCCGTTCCCCGGCCTCGAGCTGGTCGACCGGGACCGTCTGACGTGCCGGTACGCCGACGGAACCGAGCCCTTCCTCCTCCATCACGTGCTGGCCAAACCGTGGCTCAGGGCGACCCGGGACACCGTCTACTCCACGCTCATGACCCGGCTGCTCCTGGCGCCCGATGTCCCGCTGCGGCTGGACCCGCCGGCCTTGCCGCTGCGGCTGCGCGAGGGGCGGGCCGCCGCTCTCGACCGGCGCCGGGCCGACGCGGTGACCCTCGTCCACGACCAGGGCCGGCACCAGCTCGGCCGGTTCGGCATCAGGACCCGGCTGGCCCGCCGGCGCGCACGGCGGAACGCCGGCTGACCTCGGCATGGGTGCCGGGCGACCGCACGGCGAGGACGAGGTCCTCACGGGCAGCGAGCTGAAACGGCGCGCCAAGGCGGGCGTCTTCGTCGTCAGCACCCGCGGACTGGTGATCCTCCTGCTGGGGTTCGCCGGGAACGTGGTCGTGGCCCGGCTGCTCGAACCCCGGGACCTCGGCGTGGTCGCCGTCGGCATGTCCTTCGTGCTGTTCGCCGGGCTCGTCTCCGACGGCGGTCTGGGCGCCGGGCTCATCCGACGGGAGCAGCCCCCGAGCGGCGAGGAGCTCGGCGCCCTGAGCGCGCTGCAACTGGGCCTGACGCTGGCGATGACGGCGCTCGCCGCGGCGGTGGCGGTCCCGCTCGGCCGGGTCGCCTGGGTGACCGCCGTCATGGTCGCCTCCATGCCGTTCGTCGCCCTCCAGTTCCCCGGCCGGATCCTGCTGGAGCGAGCCCTGCTGTACCGGCGGCTGGTGGCCGTGGAGATGTCCCAGGTGCTGTGCTACCAGGCGTGGGCGATCGGCACCGTGGCGGCCGGGTTCGGGGTGTGGGGGCTCGCCACCGCGACCGTGGTCCGGGCCCTGACCGGGGCGGTGGTGATGGCGTTCGTGTGCCCCGACGGGCTGGTGCGGCCCCGGCCGACGTTCCGGCTCATCCGACCGCTCGTCGGGTTCGGCCTGCGGTTCCAGGCGGTCAACGCGACCTGGCTGCTGCGCGACCAGCTCCTCAACGTGTGCGTCGCGGCTCTCGGCGGGGTCGCCCAGCTGGGCCTGTGGGCCCTGGCCAAACGGCTGATGGAGGTGCCGTACCTGATCCTCCAGTCGCTGTGGCGGGTCTCGTTCCCCACGATGTCCCGGCTGGTCTCCGACCGGGACCGCAGCACACGCCTGGTGCAGCAGGCCGTCGAGATCACCTCGGTCGGCATGGGCTTCGTCCTGACCACGCTCGCCGGTTCCGCGCCGGGGCTGGTGCCCGGTCTCTTCGGGCCCCAGTGGCGGGACGCGGCCGCGGCCGTGCCCGGCGCCTGTCTGGGGCTGGCCGTGGGCGGGTCGGTCTCGGTGGCCGCCCAGGGCTATCTGTACGCGCTCGGTGACGCACGGACCGTGCTGCGGGCGGGCATCCTCCAGGCGGTGACCTGGTTCGCGGTCACCGTGCCGCTGCTCGTGCCGCTCGGGGTGGCGTCCGTGGGCCTCGGCTGGTGCGCGGCGGGGGTGGTGGAGGCGCTGGTGATCGGCCGGGCGACCACACGCAGCATTCCCGTGCGGCTGGCCCGCCCGCTCATCGCTCCCGTCCTCGCCGGCGTGGGCGCGTCCGCGCTGGGCTGGACGGTGTCCGCACGGGGTGGCGGCACCCTGTGGTCCGGTCTCGCGGGCGGCGGCTGCGCCGCGGCCCTCTTCGCGGTCGCCATGACGGTGGCCGACCGGCAGCTGGTGCGGCGCACGTGCGGGTTCGCCGCGAGCTCGGTCCGCGCGGCACTGTCCCACGGGGCGGCGGAAGGGGGGTGAGCCGGTTGCTCGACGAGCCGCCGGCTCTCAGGGCTTGACCGCGATCCGCCCTTCGTCCATCCGCAGCAGCAACAGCCGCTCACCGGTCCGTTCCAGGAACTCGTCCACCGCCCGGCGTGATCCCTGCCAGGTGCCGTAGTCGTCGATCAGCAGGACTCCGCCGGGGACCAGACGCGGGTACAGGTGCTCCAGTTCGTGCCGGGTGGAGGCGTACCAGTCCGTGTCGAGGCGCAGGATCGCGATCTGCTCGGGCGCGTGTTCGGGCACGGTCTCCTCGACCAGGCCCCGCACATAGTGGATCCGCTCCTTCGGGTAGGGGATCGGCGCGAAGCCCGACTTGACGTCCTCGAGGCTCGCCACGGCCCTGATCAGACTGTCCGGGTCGGCGTCGGCGAGCAGGCGGTCGGCCGGTTCCCCGTCGTGTCTGCGGTCGTGCCGGGTCGGCGGCGGCATGCCCTCGAAGGTGTCGAAGAGGAACAGCTCGCGGTCGGCTGCGCCGAGCGAGAGAAGAGTGCGGGCCACGGCGTGCATGCTGCCGCCCCGCCAGACCCCGCACTCCACCACCGTGCCCGGGACGCGGTGGCGCACGACGTAACGGGTCGCCAGGATCAGCGCGTTGACCCGCTCGGCAGGCGTCATGGAGTAGGGCCGGACCGCCGCGATCACCGCTTTCGCCTCCTCGTCGTAGTCGGCGGGGTAGGCGGCCGCGGCCGACCGGGGCACCCGCCGGACCTCGCATCCCGTGACGCGCCGCAGTCCCGCGTTGGCCCTTCGCTTCCATGACATGGCGTCAGCTCCTCGTGCCGGAGGGCGACAGCCCGCCCGGGTCGGTCTCGGACGCGCGGACCCACGCGGTGGCGAGCCCGACGGAGAGGTAGAAGAGCACCCGGAGGACCGTGCCCTCGAAGCTCGACTCGACCGCGAAGACGACGAGTTGGGCGACGAGCGTGAACCCGACGACCCGGGCGGCCCCGCTGGTGCGCCACCGGGAGAAGAAGAACACGGCCGTCCCGACCAGGACGAGCGAGACGAGGCCGCCCAGCAGGACCCCGAAGTACACCATCTGCTGGAGATAGGTGTTGTGGACCCGCGCCAGGTTCGCCATGCCGTCGGGAGCCGCTCCCCCGCCGTAGCCGAGGAACGGCCGCTCGGCGATCTTCTCGACGGCCTCGACGGCGAACTCCGAACGGATGAGGACGTTGGCCGGGCTGAACCGGCTGGCCACCAGGGCGTGCGGGAGCAGCCGGTACAGCAGCACGACGGCGATCACGGCCACCGCCAGGGCGGCGACGGCCTTTCCGAACACCCGGCCGCCCACCTGCCGGCTCCGCAGCAGGCTTCCCAGCGCCGCGAGGACCGCCGCCGTCAGGAGTCCGAGGACGACCCCGCGGGAGAGCGTCGCGAGGACCGCGGCGAGCGTGACGCATCCGGCCACGGTGAACCACCGCTCGTGCCGCACATGGCCCCAGTACAGGAGCAGCGGGACGAAGAAGGCCAGTACCGTGGCGAGATTGTTCGAGGGGCCCAGGGCGGGGTGGGAGAGCCTCGTGTAGTACGAGAGATACCGGTCGGAGTCGGTGGGCAGCCCGGGCTCCTCGGGACCGAACCCGGGCACGCGCAGCAGGAGCAGCACGGCGGGCACGACGAGCAGACAGGCGTAGCGCCTGATGTACGTCATGACACGGCCCGGTGAGGCGCCGCGGAGTTCCCGCACGACGAAGAGGTAGGCGACGAGGCCCTCCAGGTAGACGAGCGTGGCGCGGAAGGTCGTGCTCGGGTCCTGCGTCCACAGCATCGACAGGCCGCAGACGACGGCCGGGACGCTCAGCAGGGCGAAGAGCCCCGGGTAGCCGAGGTCCAGCGGCTTGCAGGCCAGGTCGAGGAAGAGGGTCAGGGCGGCGACGGCCAGCAGGACGTCCAGCACGGAGACCGAGTCGATCCCCGGCACGGCCCTGAACACGCGCACCGGCATCGCGGCCGCGATCAGGACCAGCGCCAGCAGGACGCGGGGGCGTGCCACGGAACCTGGTCCCGGGTCCGGGCGGGCGGGTGCGCGCGCGGTCGTCATGAGCCGGCCCCGCTCCGGGTCCCGGGCGTCCTCACCGGGGTTCCGCCTTCGGGGTGCGCCGGGGCCCGGCGCCGTTTCCCGGGGACCATTCCGCCGTGTGGGACCTGCCGCGGTCCTCACGGCGCACATCACGCCCGTTCAGACGGGCGGGCGGGGAGACCGCCGGCACGTACGGCCTGCTGCGCCGCCCCCGCTCCCCGCTGAGCACGGCGCCCAGCACGCCGACGCCGACCGAGCGCAGGCGCTGGACCGACTGGACGAAGTCCGGTACGCGGGTGGCCCTGGCCTCCGCCACGAGGATCACCTGTCCCACGGCCCGGGCCACGACCGTCGCGTCGCTCCGGGTCAGCACGGGAGGTGCGAGGAAGACCACGGCGTCGGCCCGTGCGGTGAGCCGGCCGCGCAGGTCGGCGACCTCCGCCTGGCGCAGCGGCGGGGCCTCGGAGCCGGGTTCCGCGACGCGTCCGGCGAGGACCCGCAGCGGCACGTCGTCGCGCCAGGTCCGCAGGGCCTCGTCGAGGGAGACCCGGCCGTCCAGGACGTCCGCCGACGCCCAGGAGGACGACACGCCGAGCAGGTCGGCCAGTTGGGGGCGGGAGCCCTGGGCGTCGACCAGGATCGTCCGCGTGCCGTTCTCGGCAAGGGCGATCGCCAGCCCGGCGGCGACGCCGGCCGGCTCGTCCCCGCCGAGGGGCGAGGTCACCACATATGCCCTGGCCCCGGGTCCGCGGGCGGGGATCTCGGTCGTCAGGGCCAGCCACCGGAAGGCCTGGGCCCGGAGCGGCCCGTCGGGCAGCCCCGTCCGGAACTCCCGGTCCCGGTTCCGCCCGCCCCGGGGCAGGACGCCCAGGACGTCGACGTCCGTGTTCTGCTCCAGGTCCTGCACGTCCCGGATCCGGGTGTCCGTGACCTCACGGCCGACCGCCCACACCAGCCCGAGGAACAGGCCCACGGCGAGTCCGAGGAGGATGTCGAAGCTCTTGTGCGGGGAGACCGGTCCGTCGAGGAGCTGCACCGGCTCCAGCGTCCTGACGTTGATCACGGGTGCCTTTCCGTCGCCCTGCTGCCCGGAGTTCTCCGCGGACGAGACGATCCTGGAGAACGCCGGTCCCAGCGCCTGCGCGATCTCCCGGGCCCGCTGGGCCGAACGGTCCTTCACCGTGACGTCGATGACCGCGGTGTCGGTCGGATTGTCCGCGGTGATGTGGCTCTTCATGTGCTCCACCGAGTACGGCAGCCCCAGTTGGTCGGTGAGCTGCCGCAGCACGGACTGCCCGGTCAGCAGGGTCGTGTACGACTTGGCGCGCTGCTGGGACAGGAGCGCGCCCTGGTAGGCCTGGCTGGAGTCCTCCCCCGGGGCGGAGACGGTCACCAGCATCTGGGCCTTGGCCGCGTAGACCGGCGACTGCGACTGGGCCACGGCGGCCCCGGCGGCCGCGCCCAGGAGCGTCAGCAGGAGGATCGCCACCCAGTGGAAGCGCAGCAGACGGCGATAGGCGTTCAGGTCCATGTCGAGTCCCTGGAGGGATGGGGGTCGTCGCCGAGCAGGTGTTCCAGCGGACGCAGGGTCTCGTCCCAGCTCAGACGCTCGGCCTGGGCGTACGCCTCGTCGCTGACCGACCGCCACCGGCGCTCCTCGCCCAGGTCCCCGACGACGGCACGGAAGGTGTCCTCGGTGTAGACCACCGAGCCGCGCAGCAGGTCCAGATGGCGCCGCCAGGCGGGGACCAGCACGGGCAGGCCGTACGACAGGTACTGGACGTGTTTGGAGGAGAACCCCTCGCGGCGCAGCTGGTCCTCGCTGCACGTGACCAGTCCCAGCTGGTAGTTCCGCAGTACGTCGGTCGAGGGGGCGTAGCCGAGGTAGTGGAGGCCGAGCGCGGGGTCGGGCGGGGGGCCGCCGTAGACGTCGATGCGGGGGTACAGCGCGGACAGGCGCGCGAGCAGGGCCGGGTTGTTGAAGCCGGCGGTCACATTGCCGAGGTAGACGATGCGCGGCGGGGCGGCGAACTCCGCCCGCCGGGGCGAGGGAGCGCAGCCGAAGTTGAGTGACATCAGGTTGCGCCCGCTGATCCCGTAGTGCTCGACCGCGTAGCGCGCGTACGAGTCCCAGTGCAGGGCCAGGTGGTCGACGCCCTCGAAGACGGCCGTCTCCAGCCGTCGCAGCTTGTGGTGCTGCCGTTCGGTCACCCGGCCGTCGAAGTACACCTCGTCAGCCCACGGGGCCGGGGCGTCGTAGAGCGTGCGGGCCGAGGTGGCCTCGGTCAGCACCCCGGCGTCGTAGACGGTCTCGCAGATCACCAGGTCGAAGTCGTCCAGGGGCAGCTCCCGTCTGAGGATCGCGCGCCGCAGCCGGTGGTCGGCCACGAGCAGGTAGTAGGACAGGTGCCGTCGTCCGAAACGCCAGCGCCGGGTCAGCACGGCCGAGGTCGCCTCGGTCGCCCACAGCGCCGTCTTGCGGAGGCCGGGCGCGGGGAGCCTGCCCGCGAGCCGTGCCGGGGCGCGCCGTGACCTGCTGAGGTGGTAGGTGTCGACGAGCCGCACGTCGTGCCCGCGTTGCCGCAGGAAGCGCTGGATCTCGACGGGCTTCACGCCGTTGGCGTAGGCGTCGAGCTGGCAGATGACGAGGACGCGCCTGGTTGCTGTCGCCCTCGTGGGCACGCTGGTCAACGGACTACCTCCTCGCGGTGGCGGGTTCCTTTCCCGGGCGGTCCCCGGCTTCGAGGGCGCGGACCTGTGCGCGCAGCGCCGGCCGGTCGAGGATCAGCGCGTACTGGCCGCGGATCATCTCCGACCGGATGACCGGCGCGGTGGCGAACCGGGTGTTCGCCGAGTTCAGGTGACGCAGCCCGAGGGCCAGGTCGCGCAGGTCCCCGTTGGACATCCGGTCGTCGACGCTCACCGCGCGCGTGATCGCGTCGAGCATGCGGCCGGTGGCGAGCGGGTCGGTGACGCTGATGTCGGCGCGGACCTGGCCGACGAGGCTGTGCAGGAACTGCTGCTGGCGTTTGATGCGATCCAGTTCGCCGCCGGGCAGGCCGTGCCGCTGGCGGACGTAGGCCAGCGCCTGTTCGCCGTTCAGGACGTGGGTGCCGGCCATGAAGTGCCGGTGCTGCTCGGGGTCGTAGGTGTCGCGGTCGATGGTGACGGGGACGCCGCCGACGGCGTCGGTGAGGGCGCGGAAGCCGTGCCAGTCGATGACGCCGAAGTGGTCGACGCGGGTGCCGGTCAGCTGCTCCACGGTCCGGATGAGCAGGGGCGGCCCGCCCCAGGAGAACGCGGCGTTGATCTTCGCCGAGCCGTGACCGGGGATCGGGACCCAGCTGTCCCTGGGCAGGGACAGGGTGGAGGCGCTGCGTTCGTCGCCGCTGAGGTGCACCAGCATGAGCGTGTCGCTGCGCTGTGCGCCGTACCTCCACAGCGGGCCGGTGGCGTCGCTGCCGGTGGTCGGGCGCCGGGAGCGGCTGTCGACGCCGGCGAGCAGGAAGGTCGTACCGCCGTCGTGGCCGGGGGGCTTGGGCGGGCGGGGGCCCTTGGGGAAGGCGTCGGGAATGCGGGTGACCTGGTCGCCGTAGTGCTCCGTGGCCCACCAGAAGCCGCCCGCCCCGAGGCCCAGCAGGGCGAGGACGGTGACCAGGGCGACCACCAGGAAGCGGCGCAGCAGATGGCGGGGGCGCCGCACCCGCGGTCTCGGCTCCCAGCTCGGCCACCGGCGGGGCGCGGGCATCAGAAGTCGTCCGGGTACGGGTCGGCCAGCCCGGCGTGCGGCCCGGGGGCCGGTGCCGGGGCGGGGAAGCCGGGCAGCAGGTCGGTGAGGACGCGGCGCACCTCGTCGGTGTCGTTGCTGTCGGCGGCGGCGTACAGCTCGGGCAGGCGCTGGACGAGGTCGGCGGTGTGCTCGTCCGGGGAGGTGACGGCGAGGATGCGGGGGTGGGCGGTGCGGGTGTGCTGCTCCTCGCTGGCGAACAGCGTCTCGTTGAGCTTCTCGCCGGGGCGCAGGCCGGTGTAGCGGATGTCGACGTCGGGGACGTGCAGGGAGCGGGCGTACCCGCGGACGAGGTCCACGATCCGCACCGGGCGCTCCATGTCGAGCACCAGCACCTCGCCGCCGCGGGCCGTGCGCGCCGCTTCCAGGACCAGGCCCACGGCCTCCTCCACCGTCATGAAGAAGCGGGTCGCGTCGGGATGGGTGACGGTCACCGGGGAGCCGGCGCCCAGTTGCTGGGCCACGACGGACAGCAGGGACCCGCGGCTGCCGAGCACGTTGCCGAAGCGGACGGCGGCGAACACGGTCCCCGGCGGGGCGCTGCGCTGGGCGCGGTGCACGATCAGCTCGGCCAGCCGTTTGGTGGCGCCGAGCACCGACACCGGGTCGGCCGCCTTGTCGGTGGAGATCAGCACGAACCGCGCGGTGCCGGCCGCCGCGGCGGCCCGGACCAGGTTCTCGGTGCCGCGCACGTTCGACTTCACGCCTTCGCAGGGGTGCAGTTCGAGCAGCGGCAGGTGTTTGTGCGCGGCCGCGTGGAAGACCACCTCGGGGCGCAGCCTGCGGAAGATCTGGTCGATGCGGGGGCGGTCGCGGATGTCCGAGATCACGATGTCGTCGGAGTGCAGCGCGTCGCCGTGCAGTTCCAGCTGGAGCCGGTGCAGGTTCGACTCGTCGTGGTCCAGGAGAAACAGGCGGCTGGGGCCGAAGGCGCGGACCTGGTGGCACAGTTCGCTGCCGATCGAGCCGCCGGCGCCGGTGACCAGGACCCGCCGTCCGGCGATCGTGGCGCCGGCCTCGGGGCTGACGACATGCATCTCGGCGCGGCCGATCAGCGCGCGCACGTCCAGTTCCCGCATGTCGTCGCCCACCACGTCCCGCCGGAGAGCGGCGATGAAGGACGGCAGGTAGCGCACGCTGGCCCCGGCGGCCTCGGCGGCCCGCGCCACCCGGCGGAAGAGGGCCGGGGCCAGGCCCGGGATGGCCACCACCACCGCCTCGGCCCGGTGCAGCGGGACCACGCTGCCGGTGTCCTCCAGGGTGCCGAGGACGGGCAGGCCCCCGACGAAGCCCGCCCGGCGCTTGACCGGGTCGTCGTCCAGGAAGCCGACGGGTTCCAGGCCGTACTGCGGGGTGTGCGCGAGGTCCCGGGCCAGCGCCCGTCCGGCCTCGCCCGCGCCGATGACCAGGGTGCGCAGGCCGGTGGGGCGGCGGGTGCCGGCGGCGTACCGCAGGAGGTGGGCGCAGACGCGGTCGACCGCGCGCTCGGACAGGTGCGGGTACAGGGGCAGGGACAGCAGCTGCGGGAACAGCTCGTCGGCGCCCGGCAGGCCGCCCGGCGGGATGATCGCGGCCTGCCGGAAGTACGGCATGTGGTGCAGCGGGATGAAGTGGACCGAGGTGCCGATGCCGTGCTCGGCCAGCCGCTCGACGAGTTCGTCACGGCTGGTCCCGTACGACTCGAGGACCCGGACGACCTGGAGGTGGCGGGCATGTCGGCCGGGAGCGGGAGAGCGCAGCGGCTCGATCCCCGGTACGGCCGCCAGCGCCGCCGCGTACTGCTCGGCGAGGGTGTCCCGGCGGTCCTGCCACTCGGCCAGATGGAGGAGCTGGGCCCGTCCGATGGCGGCCTGCACGTCTGTCATGTTGGCCTTCAGCCCCGGCTCCTCGACGGTGTAGCGCCAGGTGCCGCCGGGCAGGGCGCGCCGCCAGGCGTCGGCGGACATGCCGTGCAGCCGGGCGCGGCGGATCCGGTCGGCGAGCAGCGGATCGGCGGTGGTGACCATGCCGCCCTCGCCGATCGGCAGGTTCTTGGTGGCGTAGAAGCTGAAGCAGGTCGCCCGCGACACGCCGCCCACGGGGCGCTCCCCCACCGTGGCACCCAGGGCGTGTGCGGCGTCCTCGACGACGCGGCTGAGGGGCAGTCCGGCGGCCTCGGCGAGGTCGGCGACGGGTGCGGGGGCGCCGGTGTAGTGCAGGACCATCATCGCCGCGGGCCGGCCGCACGCGGCGGCCGCCGCAGTGACGGTGGCGGGCGTCGGCATCCCGGTGCCGGGGTCGACGTCGACGAGGACGGGTCGCAGTCCGGCGTGGAGGATGGCCTGGGCCGCTCCGCAGAAGGTCAGCGCCGGGACCAGGACGGGCGCCCCGGCCGGCAACGCGAGGGCGCGCAGCGCCAGTTCGAGGGCGGCCGTGCAGGAGCTCACCGCGACGGCGTGCGGGGCCGAGACGTACGCCGCGAAGTCGTCCTCGAAGTGTTCGGTCTCGCGGCCGGTGGTGACCCAGCCGGAGGCGAGCACCCTCTGCGCGGCCCGCCGGGCCTCCGGACTGATCCAGGTCGTGGCGAACGGGACGTCCCGCCGGTCCGGTCCCGCCGGCCCGTCGGTGCCGCGCCCGACGGGGTCGAGGCGGTCCTGGGGAGGCCTGCGGTGGTCTGGCGGCTCCTGCCGGGACCGCAGCCGATGGACGGTCATCTCGCGCTCCCACTTCTGGCTCTCCCGGGGACGCTGCTCCCCGCGGACAGACGCACCCTCATGTCCTAAAAGCGTATATTTACGCCGTATACGTACACCCTGCCCCCGGTCATGCGTAGAGTCAACACAGGCGGAATGCACCGCGTGGAGCGACCGACCGGAGGCGAGGCATGGCGGGTGAGCGGGCTGAGGAGCGCAGCGGCGGTGCCCGGGCGGCGGCGGGCCCGGCTCGCCGCGCCGGCGACCGCGGCCGCTACGGCCGGCTGAGCCGGGAGCGTGTACTGGCCAGCGCCCTGGAACTCGTCGACCGCGAGGGCCTGTCGGCGCTGAGCATGCGCCGTCTCGGCGCCGAGCTCGGCGTCGAGGCGATGGCGCTGTACCGCTACGCCGACAGCAAGGACGCCCTGCTGGACGGGCTGGTGGAAGCCCTGTACCTGGAACTGGAGGAGCGGGTCGCCCGCGAGCCCGCGGCGCCTTCCTGGCGCGCCGGACTGCACCGCGTGGCCCGGGCGACGTACGACGTCTGCCTCGCCCATCCCCAGGCCGTCCCGCTGCTCGCCACCCGTATGCTCGCCGTCCCGCTGGCCCGCCGGCCGCTCGCCGTGCTGAGGGATCACGAGAGAGTGCTCACGCTGCTGAGGGAGAGCGACCTGGACGACGCCGGGGTGGCCGCGGCCTTCCGGGCGTTCACAGGCTGGCTGCTCGGCTATGTGGCAGTGGAGCTGCGGCCGATGGTGGACAACCCCGAGGAGTCGGATCCGGCGTTCCGGCTGGGCCTGCACCACATGCCGGCCCGGGAACTGCCCGTCCTGCGGGAGACCGCCCCCGCCCTCGCCGAGCGGGGCGGGGTGGCGGGCCTGACGGAGGGGCTGGACGCACTGCTCGACCGCTTCACCGGCACACAGCCGTGAGCCGACCGCTCAGTGGACCCCGTCCAGCCGGGCCCGCTGCTCCGGCGTGAGCTGCAGGTCCACCGCCGCCAGGTTCTCCTCCAGCTGGGCCACCGACGACACCCCCGCCAGCGGGACGATCGGCAGGTCACCGCCGATCTGCCAGGCCAGGACGACCTGGTTCACGGTCGCGCCGGTCTCCTTCGCCACCTCGGCCAGGACCTTCAGGCGGGACGCGGTGCCCGGGTGGTCGAAGTCCGTGGGGAGGCGGTCCGGGTGGGCGTAGGCGCCCTTCAGGAGCGGTGAGTAGGCGACCAGGGTGAGTCCGGGTTCCGCGCGCAGATAGCTCAGCAGGTCCGGGCCCGCGTGCCCGAGGCTGCCGTCGGGGAACAGGGGCGGGTCGGGGACATCGGTGCGGGGGCGCAGATGGGTGTGGGCGTACTGGAGCACCTCGTACCCGGGGAGCCCGGCCGCCGCCGCGAGCGCCCGCGCCCGCTCCACACGCCAGGTGGCGTGGTTGCTCACCCCCAGCAGGCCCACCGTGCCCTCGGCCACCAGCCCGGCGAACCCCTCGACCGTCTCCTGGAGCGGCACGCCGTGGTCCTCGATGTGCGCGTACAGCAGGTCCAGTTTGTCGACGCCGAGGCGTTCCCGGCTGCGCTCCGCGGACTCCCGGATCACCTTCGCCGACAGGCCCTCGGCGTTGTCAGCGTAGCCCGTGCCGGAGGCCAGCGGGCGGGCGCCGAGCTTGGTGGCGATGACGATCTCGCCGCCGATGCCGCGGCTGCGCCGCCACCTGCCGAGCAGTTCCTCGCTCTGGCCGCCCTGGCCACCGTCCTCCCAGTAGGCGTAGTTGTCGGAGGTGTCGATGAAGGTGCCGCCGGCCTCGACATAGCGGTCGAGAACGGCGAACGACGTCTCCTCGTCGGTCCGTGAGCCGAACAGCATCGCGCCGAGCGCGAGGACGCTGACCTCGCGGCGGGTCGCCGGATCGGTGCCGATAGTGCGGTACTTCATGGTGATTCCCTCCCGTGTGTGCCCGTCTCGGGGCGCACACGGGAGTCTTCATCCTGAAGCGCACTTCAAGTCAAGGGCCCGCGCGCTCACTTGCGCTCACTTGGCGAACGGGCCCTCCAGCGTCGCCCATTGGAGCAGCATGATCGTCTTGGCGTCGGCGATCTCCCCGGTGCGGATCATCTCCAGGGCCTGGCGGAAGGGCAGTTCGAGGATCTCGATGTCCTCGCCCTCCTCGTCGAGACCGCCGCCCTCGTGGGTCCGGGTCGACGGGGCGTACTCGGCGGCGTAGAAGCTGACGCGCTCGGTGACCGAACCGGGGCTCATGTAGACGTCGAAGACGTGCCGGACCTCGCCGATGGTGTGCCCGGTCTCCTCGACGACCTCGCGCCGCACCGCGATCTCCGGGTGCTCGTCGTCATCGTCGAGCAGGCCGCCGGGGGTCTCGATCAGCAGTCCGTCCGGGTGGCCGTTGACGTAGACCGGGTAGCGGAACTGCCGGGTGAGCAGGACGGTCTCGCGGGCCGTGTCGTACAGGAGCATGGTGGCCCCGTTGCCGCGGTCGTGGGTCTCGCGCTGCTGGGTGCTCCAACTGCCGTCGGCGTGCTGGATGTCGAAGGTCGTGGCCCGCTCGACGTACCAGTGGCTGGACAGCAGGGTCACCTCCCGGACCCTGACACGTGGATTGCCGGTCAGGTCCAGGCCGGTGCGGTCGAGTCCGGTGCGGCCCCGGCGGTCGGGGATGTCGATGCCCTCGGTCATCGGACACCGGCCGGGCATCGGGAGCAGCGGGGGAAGTGCGAGTTGGTCATGACCGCTTCTACCACTCCGGTACGGGCTCCGGCACCCGGGTACGGGCGGAGGCACCCCGGTACGGGTCCAGGCACCCATACGAAAAGGGCCCCCACGGACTCTCGCCCGCGAAGACCCTTCGCACCGTCGGGACGACAGGATTTGAACCTGCGACCCCTTGACCCCCAGTCAAGTGCGCTACCAAGCTGCGCCACGTCCCGGTGTGCCGCCCCGCGGTGACCGCGGGAACGCGCGTACAGAACTTTACCCCACGTCGGGGGCTCGTCCGAAGCAGGCACCGGGCGCGGCACAATCGGCGTATGGCCAGTACATCCTCAGGACGCCAGGCGAACGCACGGGGCGGGGACGACGAGGGGCGGGCACGCGGCGCGCGGGACCGGGACGACGAGGGGCGGGCGCACAACGCGCGGGATCGGGACAAGGGGCAGGCGCCCAGCGCGCGGGATCGGGACAAAGAAGGGCGCGCACGCAACGCTCGGCCGCGGGACGGGCTCGGGCGGCCGCTGCCCTACGGATCCGAGGGCGTCGCCCGGCAGTCGGAGGGCGTGGTCCGCACACCGCGGCAGACGGTGACCGAGGCCCAGGACCTGCTGGACGCCGGGCGCCCCTTCCACGCCCACGAGGTCTTCGAGGATGCCTGGAAGTCGGGCCCCGAGGAGGAACGCGGCCTGTGGCGGGGGCTGGCCCAGCTCGCCGTCGGCCTCACGCACGCGGCCCGCGGCAACGTCACCGGCGGCGCGAGGCTGCTGCGGCGCGGCGCCGGCGCGGTGACGGAGTGGGCCGCGTCGGGGGCAGGGCGGCAGCGGCCGTACGAGATGGACCTGGCCGGGCTCGCGCTGTGGGCGCGGGGGCTGGCGGAAGAGGTGGAACGGACAGCGGCACCGGTGGACGCACGGACCCGCCGCCCGCGGCTGCGGGGGTGACGTACGGGCCCTGTGTCCCGGCGGCTGGACCGCGTGCACTGGGCACCCGGCCACGGCCCAACCGGTCCCACAGCGCCCGGCGCAGCCACAGACCCGGTGCCACCAGTGCCCGGCGCACCGGCGGGACGCCGCTCCCCGTCCGCGGGAAGCCCCGCGCAGCCGTAAGCCCCGACGCGGTGACCTCGCTGTCAGTGGGGTGCGGCAGACTCGGGGGGTGCGAAAGATTCATGTCATCGGTATCGGCGCGGGCGACCCCGAGCAGCTGACCCTCCAGGCGGTCAGGGCGCTGCGGAGCACGGACGTGTTCTTCGTCCTGGACAAGGGCGAGGTGAAGAGCGACCTGACGCAGCTGCGCCGGGACATGCTGGACACGCACATACCCGAGGGCACCTACCGGGTGGTCGAGGCCCAGGACCCGGAGCGGGACCGTCGTGCGGGCGGCTCCGCGTACTCCCCCGCCGTCGGGGACTGGCGCAGCGCCCGCGCCGACATCTACGAGCGGCTGATCTCCGAGGAGCTGGGCGAGGAGGAGAGCGGCGCGTTCCTGGTGTGGGGCGACCCCGCGCTGTACGACAGCACGCTCGGCATCCTGGAGGAGATCCTGGAGCGCGGCTCGGTGGACTTCGACTACGACGTCGTGCCCGGCATCAGCAGCGTCTCGGCGCTCGTCGCCCGCCACCGCACCGGCCTGAACCGCGTCGCCCGCCCCGTCCAGATCACCACCGGCCGGCGTCTCGCGGAGGGGTTCCCGGAGGGCGTGGACGACGTGGTGGTGATGCTCGACGCCCACCAGTCCTTCCGCGCCTACGCCGACCAGGACATCGACATCTACTGGGGCGCCTACATAGGCACGCCGGACGAGATCCTCGCGTCAGGACCGATCGCCGAGGCCGCCCCCCGGATCGAGCGGCTGCGCGCCGAGGCCCGGGAGCGCAAGGGCTGGATCATGGACACGTATCTGCTTCGCCGTAACCCGCAGCAGGGGTAGGCACGGGAGAACGCCCCAGGCGTACGGCAGGCACCCACCCGGACCGCCCGGCATGCACGGATGGCCCAGCGGTGTGATCGTGCCCTTGTGACAGTCGCCGAGCACCCCGCGGAGTCCGCACCGCCCGCCGCCACCGCCCCCGCCGACCAGCCCCCCGTCCTGGACACGCGTCGGCGCAACGTCGTCTTCGTGACGATCATGCTGGGGATGCTGCTCGCCGCCCTCGACCAGACCATCGTGGGCACGGCGCTGCCGACGATCGTCTCGGACCTCGGCGGCGCCGAGCACATGTCGTGGGTCGTCACGTCGTACCTCCTCGCGGAGACCGTCTCGACCGTGCTGGTCGGCAAGTTCGGTGACCTGTTCGGGCGCAAGGTGGTCTTCCAGGTCTCGGCGATCGTGTTCATCACCGGCTCGTTCCTGTGCGGTCTCGCCGCCAACATGTCGTTGCTGATCACATGGCGGGCGATGCAGGGAGTCGGGGCCGGCGGTCTGATGGTGACGGCGATGGCGCTGATCGCCGACGTCATCCCGCTGCGCGAGCGCGGCAAGTACCAGGGCGCGATCGGGGCCGTGTTCGGGGTGGCCACCGTCATCGGCCCCTTGCTGGGCGGGCTGTTCACCGACCATCTGACCTGGCGCTGGGCGTTCTATGTCAACGTCCCGATCGCGATCGTCGTGGTCTTCGCGGCCGCCCGCACCATCCCCGTCGTCAAGTCGGCCGTGCGGCCGGTGATCGACTACCTGGGCATCGCGTTCGTCGCGGTGGGCGCCAGCGCCCTGATCCTGGCGACGAGCTGGGGCGGCAACGAGTACGCCTGGGGCTCCGGCGTCATCATCGGTCTGTTCGTCGGCGGCGCCCTCGCGCTCGGGCTGTTCTGCTGGGTGGAGACCCGGGCCGCCGAACCCATGCTGCCGATGCGGCTGTTCGGCAACCCGGTGTTCACGGTCTGCTCGGTCCTCAGCTTCATCGTCGGCTTCGCGATGCTGGGCGCGATGACGTATCTGCCGACCTACCTCCAGTACGTCGACGGCGACTCGGCCACGATCTCCGGCGTACGGACGCTGCCCATGGTGATCGGCCTGCTGATCGCGTCGGTGGCGAGCGGCAACGTGGTGAGCAAGACCGGTCACTACCGGATCTTCCCGATCGTCGGCTCGCTGGTGACGGCACTCGGACTGTTCCTGATGTCCCTCATGGGGCCGTCCACGGGCGCCTGGCTGGAGTCCCTGTACATGTTCGTGCTGGGCACCGGCATCGGGCTGTGCATGCAGGTCCTGACCATCGCCGTGCAGAACACCGTCGAGTACGCCGACCTCGGCACCGCGACCTCCGGCGTCACCTTCTTCCGTACGTTGGGCAGTTCCTTCGGCACCGCGGTCTTCGGCACGATCTACACCAACACCCTGACCCCGAACCTCGAGGACGGCATCGCCTCCGCTGTCCGGGCGGGCGGCGGCCTCCTGGACCCGGCCACGATCACCAGAGCCGCGACCAGCCCGGAGGGCCTGCACCGGCTGCCGTCGCCCGTCGCCGCACCGGTCATCGACGCCTACGCCGAGACCCTCCAGACCGTCTTCCTGTGGACCGTGCCGGTGGCCGGGCTGGGTTTCGTCGTCGCCCTGTTCCTCCGGCAGGTCCAGCTGCGGGACAGCGCACGGGCCGGGTCGACCGACCTGGGCGAGGGGTTCGCGTCACCGTCCGGGGCGGACTCGCAGCGGGTGCTGGAGGCCACCGTGGGGAAGATCATCGGCAGTACCGACCTCGACACCGCGCGCCGGATCATCGCGGACTCCGACACCCGGCTGGACGTCGCCGGGGCCTGGGCGGTGATGCAGGTGGAGCTGCACACGCGGATGGTCGGCCACGCCAGCCTCGGCATGATCGCCGCGCGCCGGCATCTGCCGCCCGAGGTGCTGCTGCCGGTCTTCGACCGGATGGTCGAGGAGGGTTATCTGACCCGGGCGGGCCATCTCCTCTCGCACACCGAGGGAGGCGCGCGCGAGGCCCGGGTCATCGGCACCGCGTGGGGCAACTGGCTGGCGGACCGGGTGCAGCAGGACATCGGCCGCCCCTCGGGCACGGACCTGCGCGCCGCCGTGGACACGATCGCCAAGCGCCTCCTGGTGGAGGACCTCAGCACCGGACTCCCGCAGCGCATCAGGGAGTTGGAGGGAAGCTCGACCACCTGAAAACCGGGTGCCCGACGGAACGCGCGGACGGCATACTCACGGCATGTCCCCCGCCCCCGTCCGTTTCCACGACCCCGGTTCGACGGCCTACGACTTCTGTCACTCGGCCCTCGTCCGGTGCCCGCGCTGCGACCGGATCGCCCACTTCGAGCGGACCGCTCGCGTGGAGGCGAGCGCGCCCCGGGAACGGACGGGTACTCGGCCGGAGTCGCGCGTGATCTGCCGCTCGTGCGGGCTGTCCCGGACCGTGAACGGCTGCTCCTGGCCCCCGCTCTGGCTGCGTGCCGGAACGCGGCACGGGGAGCTGTGGGCGTACGACCTCGCGCATCTGGACCTGATCCGGCGGTTCGTGGCCGCCTCGCTGCGCGAGCGGGACCCCTGGTACGAGCACGGCCGGAAGATGACCTGCGTCGCCCGGCTGCCCGTGTGGGTCAAGCGCGCGAGGAACCGCGACGAGGTGCTCCGCACGATCGACCGCATGCGGGCCTCGGTCACGGCGGGTTGAGCTCCAGCCACCGCAGTGCTCCCGCGGGGTCCGGTACTTCCGTGACCCCGTCCGGCAGCGGCGGCCGACGTACGACCACGACGGGCAGGGCCAGTTCGCGGGCGGCGGTGAGCTTGGCGGCCGTGGCCGCTCCCCCGCTGTCCTTGGTCACCAGGACGTCGATGCGGTGGGCCCGTAGCAGCGCCGACTCGTCCTGCACCGTGAACGGGCCGCGGGCCAGGAGGACTTCGGTGTGCGGCGGCATCGGCGGCTCGGGCGGCTCCACCGACCGTACGACGAAGTGGAGTCCGGCGAGAGGGGCGAACGCGGCCAGCTCCATCCGGCCGGTGGTCAGGAACACGCGTCGGCCGAGACCGGGCAGCGCCGCCGCGGCCTCGTCGAGGGAGTCGACCAGGTGCCAGCGGTCCCGTGGGCCGGGGTGCCAGCCGGGGCGGCGCAGCACCAGCGAGGGGACGCCGGTCGCCGCGGCCGCCCGGGCCGCGTTGCCGGTGATGCCGCGGGCGAAGGGATGCGTGGCGTCGACCAGGGCGTCGACGTGCTCCTCCCGCAACCACTCGGCGAGCCCCTCCGCCCCGCCGAAGCCCCCGACGCGCACCTCCCCCGCGACCGCCCCCGGCCTCGCCACCCGCCCCGCGAGGGAGGTGGTGACACGGACCCCCGGCCGTCCCGCGAGCACGGCGGCCAGCTCACGTGCCTCGGTGGTACCGCCGAGAATCAGGACGTGGGGGGACATGACGGCCAGCGTACGAGGCCGGACACCCGCGCGTGTCACCGCACCAGCAGCTGCACGGCCCCCACCACCGTCGCCGCGATCACCAACCGCTCGAAGAGCCGCTGGTTGATGCGGTTCACCGCCCATTTGCCGATGAACGCGCCCGGCACGACGAACGCGACGAGGGCGAGGTCGAGCAGCAGCGAGTGGCCGTCGATGAGGCCGAGGCCGACGCTGAAGGGCACCTTGGAGACGTTGACGATGAGGAAGAAGAACGCCGAGGTGCCGAGGAAGCCGAGTTTCCGGAAGCCCGCCGACAGCAGGTACATCGACATCACCGGCCCGCCGGCGTTGGCGACCATGGTGGTGAAACCGCCGAGGACGCCGTAGGAGCGGGCCTTGACGCGGCCGGCACGGGTGGCGACCGAGTCGGGTTCCTCCTCCGCGTCGGCCGTGCGGCGGCGCCAGACCGTCACCCCGGCCATCAGCAGCAGGATCGCGCCGATCGAGGTCCGTACGATCCCGTCGTCCGCCCACTCCAGGAACACGGTGCCCGCGACCACGCCGACCGCGACCGCCGGGAACAGCCGCCAGAGCGTCGGCCAGTGGGCGTGCCGTCGGTAGGTGAGCACCGCGAGCACGTCACCGGCGATCAGGATCGGCAGCAGCGCGCCGGTGGAGGCGCGGGCGGGCAGTACGGCGGCGAAGATCGCGAGGCTGACCGTGTTGGCCCCGCTGACGGCCGTCTTGGAGAAGCCGACGAGCAGGGCCGCGGCGGCGAGCGCGGCGAACTCCCAGCCGGAAATGTGCCAGAGCGTCATCGTGTCCATGCGGAGACCGATGCTAAGTGCAGGTAACCGCCGCGGTAAGTGCCGTCTCGCCGAGTGGTCCTGTTGGCGGCACTCCCCGCCGCCGGGCGCGCGCAGGCCTTCGCGGAGGTGACGGATGTCCCCGGCGACGTGCTCACACTCCGGGACAGCACTGTTTGCACCAGTACGCCCGGGGCACCCGCGCCTGCATGGAGTGGTTGCGTCCAGCGGCCTGCGTGGGCGAGGACCCCGAGCTGTTCCTCAACGCGACGCACTGCTCCGTACCGGCACTGACCATGCCCGAAGGAGGAGCACGGTATGACTGTGGTGAAGAGCACTCTGTCCGACTCGGCCCGCGAGACGGCCGGGGAGGCCCTTCAGAGCACCCTGGTGGATCTGATCGGCCTGTCGCTGATCGGCAAGCAGGCGCACTGGAACATCGTGGGCCCGCGTTTCCGGTCCATCCATCTGCAACTGGACGAGGTGGTGGCTACGGCGCGCACGTTCTCCGACACCGTGGCGGAGCGCTCCGCCGCCCTGGGGCTGCCGCCCGACGGCCGTCCGGAGACGATCGCGTCCGCGTACACGCTGCCCGGCTCGAAGAACGGCTGGATCAAGGACGACGAGGTCGTGCAGCTGGTGGCCGAGACGCTGGAGGCGGCGATCGGCCGGCTGCGCGAGCGCATCGAGGCCACCGAGAAGGCCGACCCGGTCACTCAGGACCTGCTGATCGGCATCACGGCCGAGCTGGAGAAGCAGCGCTGGATGTTCGAGGCCGAGAACTGGCCCCGGGACTGACCAGCCGCGAGCCGAGGCGCACCCACCCACGGAAAGGCGCACCGCGATGACCGACGCCCTCGAACTCGAAGCGCTGTGGGAGGACTTCCACCGCGCGGTGAACATGACCTCGCAGGAAATCGCCGCCTGGCTGCGGGTGAGCGACGCCGACGAGTCCACGGAACCGCTGCCGGAGCACGCCGGTGAGCCGACCGGGCAGCATGTCCTGGCGATCCTCCAGAAGCGGCGGACGGACCTGACCGACGAGGACCTCGAGGTGATGTACCAGGTCGTGGAGACTGTCGAGGCCGAGGTCGACGTGGAGAACGAGCCCGAGGCCGAGGACAGCCCGCGCAGGCACCGGCTGATGTCCGTGGGACACGATCCCCTCAGGGCGTGACGCCACCTCGGACGCGGTGAAGAACCGCGCGCGAACTCCAACCCGCCGTTCACGCCGCCGGGTTGACCCGTTCCGCGGTCGGCGTCGACATGGCCGAAGTCGGTCCCGGGCAGCCGGGCCGGCGTGGCACACTGCTCGCACATTCTGTCGAGCAGAGGAGCTGTGTGTGACCGGGACCGAGTCGGCCCGACGGCGGATCGACACGAGCAGGCCGCATCCGGCCCGGGTGTACGACTGGTTCCTCGGCGGCAAGGACAACTACCCCGTCGACGAGGAACTCGGACGGCAGATCACCGCCCAGGGCGACGCCCCCCGGCAGGCCCGCGCCAACCGCCGGTTCATGGAACGGGCCACCCGGGCCGTCGTACGGGAAGCGGGGATCCGGCAGTTCCTCGACATCGGCTCCGGCATCCCCACCGAGCCCAACCTGCACCAGATCGCCCAGTCCGCCGTACCGGACGCACGGATCGTGTACGTCGACAACGACCCGATCGTCCTGGCCCACGCGGCGGCCCTGCTGCACGGCACGCCGGAGGGGGCGACGCACTACCTCCAGGCCGACGCCCGGGAACCGGAGCGGATCCTCCAAGGGGCCTCGGCCGTGATCGACTTCGACGAGCCCGTCGCGCTGTCGCTGATCGCGCTGCTGCACTTCGTCTCCGCCGAGGACGGCGCCGAGGAACTGGTGGCCACGCTGGTCGACGCGCTGGCGCCGGGCAGTTGTCTGGTGCTGTCGGCGATGACCGCGGACTTCGACCCGGAGAAGGTGAACGCGGGGATCGCGGCGTACACGGCGAAGGGCGTGACCCTGGTGGCGCGCTCGCACGACGAAGTGAGCCGGCTCTTCAAGGGACTCGAGGTGCTGGAGCCGGGGATCGTGTCCCTGTCGCAGTGGCGCCCGGACGAGCGGGAGGACGGGGAGCCGGTGTCGCTGTACGGGGCGGTCGGCATCAAGCGCTGACCCCCCTGACGGCCGGGTCCGGTTCAGTCCTTCCTCCTCGCCGTTCCCAGCAGTTCCTCCAGCCGGTCGAAGCGCTCGTGGACGGCGTGCAGGGTCTCCGCGCCGAGCTGGTGCGGGCCGTGCCGCCGCTTCTGCTCCCGTGCCACGAACCAGGTCGCGAGGGCCGCGGTGACCATGCCGTAGGTCGTGATCCCGACGACCATGACGACCGTGCCGACGACCCGGCCCCACCAGGTCACCGGGAAGAAGTCGCCGTATCCGACGGTGGTCGCCGTCTCGACCGACCACCACAGGGCCTTCGGGTACGAGGTCAGATTGGCGCCCCGCGCCCCGTCCTCGGCGGCGACGACCGCCCAGGAACCGAGGAGCATCACGACGAGCAGGACGGCCGTGGCACCGCCCGCCGCCCTGAGATGGAGCGAGCGTCCCTCCCGGCCGAGCAGCACCCCGAACGCCCTGGTGAGGAATCCGGGCAGCATGCGCACTCCTCGCGCCAAGGGGTCCGTACCCGGCCAGTGTCGCCGCCACCGGATCCGCGGGCATCCCGGACGGGGCGTTCGGACGGGGCGTTCAGGTCGCGGTTTCCGGGACAAGCTGATCATCGGGCGGCACAATGGCGGCAACGGCCGCACGAGAAGGAGCACTGTCGTGAGCGAGAGCCACACCCCGTCGGGCGTATCGGCGAGGCTGAACACAGGTGTGGCGCACAACGCGCGCGTGTGGAACTACTGGATCGGCGGCAAGGACAACTACGAGGTCGACCAGCGCGTCGGCGAGCATGTCGCCGGGATGTTCCCGATCATCCGGGAGATCGCCCGCGCGGACCGCTGGTTCCTGGGCCGCTCGGTGCGCTTCCTCGCCGAGGAGCAGGGCATCCGGCAGTTCCTCGACATCGGCACCGGGCTGCCGACGGTGGACAACACCCACGAGATCGCGCAGCGCGTCGCGCCCGACGCGCGGATCGTCTACGTCGACAACGACCCCATCGTGCTCGTCCACGCGCGCACCCTGCTGACCAGCACCCATGAGGGCGTCACCGACTACATCGACGCCGACGTCCACGACCCGGCGGCCATCCTGGAACGCGCCTCCCGGACCCTGGACTTCGACAAGCCGGTCGCGGTGATGATGCTGGGCATCCTCAACTTCGTGCTCGACACCGACGAGGCCCGCCGGATCGCCCGCGAGGTCATGGCCGCGCTGCCCTCGGGCAGCCATCTCGCCCTGACGCACCCGACGTTCGACGCCGAGCTGGGCGGCGAGGGCCAGATCCCGGCCATGAAGTTCTGGAACGAGAACGCCACTCCGCCGATCACGGCCCGCAGCGGCGAGGACATCGCCTCCTTCTTCGAGGGCCTTCAGCTCCTCGAACCGGGCCTGGTCTCCTGCTCCCGGTGGCGCGCCGAGTCGGACTCCCCGGCCGTGGTACCGCAGTTCGGCGCGGTGGCCGTGAAACCCTGACGCGGGATCCGATCAGGCCGAGCCCGTCGTGGAGGACGTATGACCACCCTTGCCGACCCGGTCCCCGGCGGACGCCCCGGTGACGTGGAGCGGGCGACCGTCCTGGGCGAAGAGCTGGCCGGAAAAGGCGTCCACGGTGTGGTCCTGGCGTACGTCGACACCGCGGGCGTCTGCCGGGTGAAGACCGTTCCGACGGCCAAGCTGCCCTCCGCGGCGGCCTGGGGCGTGGGCATGTCACCGGTGTTCGACACCTTCCTGGCGAACGACTCCATCGTCACCACCGACACCCTGGGCTCCCCCGACGGCGATCTGCGCCTCTACCCCGATCTCGACCGGCTGGTGGCCCTGGCCGGGCAGCCCGGCTGGGCCTGGGCACCGGTCGACCGGATCACCCAGGAGGGCGAGCCGCATCCGGGCTGCTCCCGTACGGTGCTGCGGCGGATCGTCACCGAGGCCGCCGAGCGGCACCGGATCACCTTCAGAGCGGGCGTCGAGATCGAGTGGGCGGTGGGCCAGGGCCCGGTGGCCGACGGCGAGTTCAGGCCCGCCGCGTGGGGCCCCGCGTACGGCGCCGTCCGTCAGGTCGAACTCGGCGACTACACCGCCGACCTGCTGGCGGCCTGCGCCCAGCAGGGCATCGAGGTGGAGCAGCTCCATCCCGAGTACGCGGCCGGGCAGTTCGAGATCTCGACGAGCGCGCTGGACCCGGTGGCGGCGGCCGACGTCAGTGTGCTCGTCCGCCAGACGATCCGGGCGGTGGCCCAACGGCACGGGTTCGTCGTCTCCTTCGCCCCGGCGGTGTTCGCCGAAGGCGTCGGCAACGGCGGCCATCTCCACCTCTCCGCCTGGCGCGACGGCGTGAACCTGCACTCCGGCGGCACGGGCCGGTACGGCATGACGGCGGACGCGGAGTCGTTCATCGCGGGTGTGCTCGCCCATCTGCACGCCCTCACCGCCCTGACCGCGCCGAGCCCCGCCAGTTATCTGCGGCTCAAGCCGTCCCAATGGGCGGGGGTGTTCAGCGTCTGGGGCCGGGAGGCCCGGGAGGCCGCCGTCCGGATCGTCACCGGCACCGCGGGCCTGACCGACCGGTCCGCGAATCTGGAGCTGAAGCCGGTCGACCTGGCCGCCAACCCGTATCTCGCCTTCACCGGCCTGATCGCCGCCGGTCTCGACGGGCTGACCTCGGCCATGCCGCTGCCCAGGGAGATCACCGGCGATCCGGCCCTGCTCCCCGCCGACCAGGCCGCCGCGGCGGGCGTGCGCCGGCTGCCGACCTCGCTGTCCCAGGCGGTACGGGCGTTCCGCGCCGACGAACGGCTGCGGGCCGCGCTGGGCCCCGCCCTCGCCGACGCCGTGGTCGCCGTGCGGTTCGGGGAGAGCGATGCCGTGGCCGACCTGGACGACGAGCAGATCGCGGCGGCGTACCGCTGGAAGTACTGATCATGAGCGGACCGCCGATGGGTGCGGACACGCGTCCCGTCCACGAGGCCCTCGCCGCCACCCGCCTCGTGGACCACCACTGCCACGGGGTCGTCACCGACCCTCTCGACCGCCAGGGCTTCGAGTCGCTGCTCACCGAGGGCGCGGCCTGGCCCGGGATCTCCCCGTTCGACAGCCCGGTCGGCGTGGCGGTGCGCCGCCACTGCGCGCCCGTCCTCGACCTGCCCCGCCACACCTCGCCCGAGGACTACCTGGCCCGGCGCGCCGAACTCGGCGTGCGGGAGGTCGACCGCCGCTTCCTGACCGCCGCGGGCACCGACGTTCTCTGCGTGGACACCGGATATCTGCCGGAACGTCTCAGCACCCCGGCTCAGCTGGCGGAGGCGGCGGGCGGGACGGCGTACGAGGTCGTCCGGCTGGAGAGCGTCGCCGAGGCGGTCGCGGCGCGGGGAGTGACGGCACGGTCGTACGCCGACGTGTTCCGCGCGGCGGCCCATGAGGCGGTGGGACGGCCCGGCGTGGTGGCCGTGAAGTCGGTCGCCGCCTACCGCACCGGCTTCGGCCTTGACCCGGCCCGGCCCACCGGGCAGGAGGTCACCCGCGCCGCCGGGGACTGGCTGGCCCGCGGTGGCCGCCTGGACGATCCCGTCCTCGTACGGCATCTGCTGTGGACCGCCGTGGACCTGGGCCTGCCGCTCCAGCTGCACACCGGGTTCGGCGACAGCGACATCCGGATGCACCGCGTCGACCCGACTCTGCTCACGGACTGGCTGCACCTGACCGCGGGCACCGTCCCGGTCCTGCTGCTGCACTGCTGGCCGTATCAGCGGCAGGCCGCCTATCTGGCCGCGGTGTTCGAGCAGGTGTACCTGGACGTCGGTCTCACCCTCCACCACGTCGGCCCGGCGCGGTCCCGGGCGATCCTGGCGGAGGCGCTGGAGATCACCCCGTTCCGCAAGCTCCTGTACAGCTCGGACGCGTACGGGCTGGCCGAGTTCCATCTGCTCGGCGCGCTGTCCTTCCGGCAGGGGCTGGGCGCGCTGCTCCAGGAGCGGGTGGACGCCGACGAGCTGAGCCTGCCGGACGCGTTGCGCGTCGCGGCCTGGACGAGCGGGGACAACGCCCGCCGCCTCTACGGACTTCCTGCCCCGGCCCCGTCCCACCAGACGGGCGCGACTGAGCGCCCGCCCTCCCCGGAAAGTATGATCTAGCAATGTCTGACTTGACCGATACCACGCCCGGCTGGCTGAGCGCCGACGACCTCGAGCAGGCGCGCGCCCGGATGCCCATCCTGTATGTCGAGGCCGTGCCCGTGCGCGTCGACGACAGCGGCGAAGTCACCAGCGTCGGCCTGCTGCTGCGCATCGGACCCGACGGAACGGTCAGCCGGACCCTGGTCTCCGGCCGCGTTCTGCACCACGAGCGGGTCCGGGACGCCCTGCTGCGTCATCTGGAGAAGGACCTGGGACCCGTGGCGCTGCCCCGGATCCCGCCCTCCCTGCAGCCGTTCACCGTGGCGGAGTACTTCCCCACTCAGGGGATCACCCCGTACCACGACCCGCGCCAGCACGCGGTGTCCCTCGTGTACGTCGTCCCGGTGAGCGGTGACTGCCAGCCGCGCCAGGACGCCCTGGACCTGGTGTGGTTCAGCCCGCAGGAGGCCTTGTCACCGGCGGTGGAGAGCGAGATGCCCGGCGGTCACGGGGTGCTGCTCAAGCAGGCGCTGGCCCATGTCGGCTGCGTGATCTGACCCGCTCAGTCGGATTCCCTGCGCTGGGTGGTGCCCGGCTCGCCGCCGTCCCGTGTCCATGCGACGACGAGTTCGTCCTTGGTGCCGAAGCGGACCAGGTGGCTGCCGACCACGCCCTCCAGGAGGTCGAGGTGCTCGGACTCCGTCTCCAGCGTCAGCAGCAGCGCGCCCTCGGTGGCGGTGAGGGAGCCCCGGCCTCCGTTCTGGAAGAGCAGGCTGCCCTCACCGCTCTCCTCGTCCCAGTCGGCCGTGGCGCGACGCCCGAGGTGTGAGGCGAGCTGCTTGGCGTAGCGGTGCGGGCGGTCGGTGGCGACGCGGGCTTCGGAGCGGGGCATGGGTACTCCCAGGAGTGCGGCGGTGCTGACGGAACTCGTTGCTGCGGCAACACCGGGCGCCCCACGCCCATTCCGCACCCCTCCCCCACCGCGCCGGTCAGGCGCGGATCTTGGTCGTCATGGCGAACTCGTCGGCCTCCGCGAGGTCGAACTCCCCGTGGTCGCTGCCCAGTCCCTGGGCGACCAGCGCGGCCGCGGCACTGCCGAGGACGGCTGCCTCGCGGGGCGTACGGCCCAGGCTCAGCCCGCGCAGGAAGCCCGCCGAGAAGGCGTCGCCGCAGCCGGTGGTGTCGACGACCTCGACCTCGAAGGCGGGGACCGTCTCGGTGTCCTCGGCCGTGACCAGGAGGGCGCCTTCGCCACCGCGGGTGACCGCGACCAGGCCCACCCCGCCGGCCAGGAACTTCCTGGCGCCGGTCACGAGGTCGTCCTCCTCGCTGAAGCCGACGACCTGGTCCTCGTTGGGGAGCAGGAAGTCGATGTACGGGAGCAGCGGCTCGATCTGGTCGAAGGTGCCGAGGTAGCCCGGGGCGAGGAGGTCGACCGAGGTGACGACGCCGTGGTCCCTGGCGTGCGCCAGGACGCGGACGGCGACGTCGGCGCCGATGAGTTCGGGTCCGCCGAGGTGCAGATGGCTCGCTTCGGCGACCGCGTCCCAGGGGATGTCGTCGAGGCCGTAGGTGATGTTGGCGCCGAGCAGGTGGAGGGAGGGGCGGTCGCCGTTGGGGCGGATCGGCAGGACGCTCGCGGAGGTGGCGGTGTCCCGGCGCCGCACCAGCAACTCGGTGTCGATGCCGGCCGTCCGCAGCAGCTGGATCAGCAGGTCGCCTGTGGGGTCGGTGCCGATCGCTCCGGTGGTGCGGACCGAGGCGCCCAGCTTGGCGAGGGTGAGGGCGGTGCCGGCGGCCGTGCCGGCGGCGGTCATCCGGATGTCCTCGACGAGGGTCGCGCCCTGCCCCTCGGGTATCTCCTCGACCGGCCGGACCAGCACGTCGAGTACGTGCACACCCATGGTGACGACGTTCATCTGTTCCCCTCCTGAGCGGATTGCGTGGTGCCGTAGTTGCGGGCGAGGGCGGCCTCGATCACCGCGATCTGCTGCTGTTCGTCGAGGGCGCGCGGCGTCCCGAGGACGGCCGCGCGCTGGTACACACCGCAGGCCCATTCGAGGAGCAGTGCGTGCTCGACGGCCTTGTCGAGGGTCGGGGCGTGGGTGACCGCACCGTGGTTGGCCATCAGCGCGGCACTTCTCCCCTCCAGCGCGGTGAGGACCGACTCGGCGAGGTCCGGGGTGCCGAAGGTGGCGTAGGGCGCGACCCGGACGGTGCCGCCGAGTGCGAGCAACTGGTAGTGGATGCAGGGCAGTTCGTCGAGGACGAGGGAGAGGGCGGTGGCCATCGGGGCGTGGGTGTGCACGACGGCCGTGGTGCCGTAGCGCCGGTAGACACCGAGGTGGAGGTCGAGCTCCGAGGTGGGCAGCAGGTCTCCGGCCACGATCTCGCCGTCGAGGTCCACGACGGTCACCTGGTCAGGGGTGAGCTCCGCGAGGACGGCTCCGGTCGCGGTGATGGCGACCCGGTCCTCGACCCGCACGCTGACGTTGCCCGCCGTACCGATGAGCAGGCCCTCGGCCCCCAGACGGCGGCAGGCGGCCGCCACGGCGACCCGTTCCTCGCTCAGCACCGGGCTTGAGTCGGTCATGCGCGCGACGCTAACCTAAACGTGAAACAAAGTCACGTTCACGTTCGGAGGTGGTTCCGTGGCCGAGTCCGTCCCGGGCGCCGACCCCGCCGCCTGGATCGCCTCCCTGCGCCGCACTCCGCAGCAGGCCCGCAGCCGGGCCCGGTTGGCCAGGGTGCTGGACGCCGCCGAGCGCATCCTGGTCGAGGAGGGCGTGGAGGCGCTCACCACGACCCGGATCGCGTCCGAGGCGCGGGTGTCGGTCGGCTCGCTGTACCAGTACCTGCCGGACCGCGGCGCGATCATCGAGGCGCTGGCGGCCGGTTACTTCGCGAAGCTGGAAGGGGCGATGGACGCGCTGGCGGCGGCCGCGGCCACCGAGCGCTGGGAGGACCCGGTCGGCGTCCTCATCGACGCGTACGCGGAGATCTACCGCACCGAGCACGGCTTCCGCGCCCTGTGGTTCGGCAGCGGACTGACCGAGCGGACCCGGGCCGCGGACCGGGAGCACAAGCGCCGGATGGCCGACGGGATCCGCCGCATCCTGCTCGCTCTGCGTCTCGCGGAGGACGACGACAGCCTCGCCCGCGTCTGCCACGCGGCGGTGCTCGCCGCCGACGCCCTCGCGCAGGAGGCGTTCCGCCGGGACGTCAAGGGGGACGCGGCGCTGCTGGAGGAGGCGAAGACCATGCTGCGGGGTTACCTCACGGACGTCGCGGCGCGGTACAACGTCTCCTGACGTCTTCGAACCGACGGGGGACCCATGCGGCTCACCTTCACCGGCCGGGTGATCGAATGGCGCGGCCCGGCCCCCTACTACTTCGTCCCGGTGCCCGACCAGGAGTCCGCCGACATCGGCGAGGTGGCGAGGGCGGCCACCTACGGCTGGGGCGTGATCCCGGTCGAGGCCCGCATCGGCGAGACCACCTTCACGACCTCCCTCTTCCCGAAGGACGGCGGCTACCTGCTCCCCCTCAAGAACGCCGTACGCAGGCCGGAGGGACTCGACGCGGGGGACGAGGTACGGGTGGAACTGACGGTCCGCCTCGGGCGTCCCGTCGGCTGAAGCGCCCGGGTGCACCGACACGACGCCCCCGTATCGTGCGACCGTGACCGACACCGAGCCCCTGCGGCTGCCCGACATGCCGTTGCACGATCCGTTCGTCGTCGCCGACGAGGGGACGCGGACGTACTACCTCTACACCGCCAACGAGCCGTCGGTGTCGGGGGTGGAGGGGGTCGGGACGATGGTCTACCGCAGTCGTGATCTGCGGGACTGGACACGGCCCGTGGTGGTGTTCCGGACCGGCGAGCAGGAGGGGCTCTGGGCGCGGGAGGGCGGATGGGCGCCGGAGGTGCACGCCTGGGGCGGCCGGTACTACCTGTTCACCACCCTGCACGACGAGAGCCGTCCGCTGCCGGTGCCGCCCGCCGGGAGGTGGGGCACACCCTTCCCGCTGCCGAACCATGCACGCGGCACCGTCACCGCCGTGTCCGACTCGCTGCTGGGCCCCTTCACCGTCGTCGACCCGACCGGACCCACGCCGCCGGCGCACCTCATGACCCTCGACGGCACGCTCCACGTCGATCCGGCCGGGCAGCCCTGGATGGTGTACGCGCACGAGTGGCTCCAGACCGTGGACGGGACCATGGAGGCCGTCCGGTTGGCCCCGGATCTCACCACGACGATCGGTGACCCCGTCTTCCTGTTCAAGGGCTCGGACGCGTCCTGGCTCGGTGAGCAGATCCCCGCGGGCGTGCCGCACCAGCTCGCGCCCTACGTCACCGACGGCCCCCAGCTCCACCGCAACCCTGACGGCGACCTCGTCATGCTGTGGTCGACGTACGAGAAGAACACGGCGGGTGCGGACGGCACCGTCAGCGGTGGTTACGTGCAGACCTACGCCGTCTCCAAGTCCGGTGAGCTGCACGGGCCTTGGGAGCAGCGGCGGCCGCTGGTCCGGGACGACAGCGGGCACGGCATGCTGTTCCGGGCCTTCGACGGACGGCTGCTGATGATCCTGCACCGCCCCTTCGAGAACGCGCGCGGGAAGCTGTACGAGATGCGCTTCGAGGGCGATGAGCTGCGGGTGGTGCGGCAGTGCACCGACCTCGACGGCGACGGGGGCGGCGCCTGAGGGCGCGCGCGAGCGGTCCGGATTCAGATGGCCTCGCGCACGGCGCGCTCGAAGCCCTCCACATGGCTGCGGGCGAGCCGTGCCGCGCGGTCGGCGTCCCCGGCCACGATCGCCGCGATCAGCGGGCCGTGCTCCTCGACATGTCCCGCCATGCCGGACAGCCGGTCCACGAACAGGCACCAGATGCGGGTGGCCAGGTTGTCGTGGCGGACGAGGGTGTCCTCCAGGTACGGGTTGTGCGTGGCGGTGTAGACGGCCCGGTGCACCCGGAGGTCCAGCCGCATCAGCTCGGCGGGGTCCCGGCCGAGGCCTCCGTCGTCCAGCTCCGCGCGGAGTGCCGTCAGGTTCGCCCGGTCGGCGGCCGTGGCGCGCCGCGCCGCCTGGGCGGCGGCCAGGGGCTCCAGCTCCAGGCGCACCTCGGAGATGTGCGCCAGGTCGGTGATGTTGACCTCGGTGGCGAAGGTGCCGCGCCGGGGGTAGGTCGTGATCAGGCGCTCGTACTGGAGCCGCTTGAGCGCCTCGCGCACCGGTGTGCGGCCGACGCCGAGCGACTGGCCCAGCTGCTCCTCGTTGATCGGCGCCCCGGGGCGGATCTCCAGCATGACGAGCCGGTCGCGGATGGCACGGTACGCCCGCTCGGCGAGCGACAGCTCCTCGACCTCGGCCGCGACCTGCTGCATGGATGCCCCCTTGACCAGTCCCCGCAAGCTCCCATACTTTACCGCACAGGTTGATATATCAGTTGCCCATGAGTTGGCTCTCAGGATGGTGCACAGATGGCAACGAGTACGTCGCTCACCACGCCCACCGCCTCCCTCTCCCTCCCGCTCGCCGAACTCGACCCGGAGGTCGCCGCCGCGGTCGGCGCCGAGCTGCACCGCCAGCAGTCCACCCTCGAGATGATCGCCTCGGAGAACTTCGCCCCGGCCGCGGTCATGGAGGCCCAGGGCTCGGTCCTGACCAACAAGTACGCCGAGGGCTACCCGGGCCGCCGCTACTACGGCGGCTGCGAACACGTCGATGTCATCGAGCGGTTGGCCATCGCCCGCGTCAGGGAGCTCTTCGGCGCCGAGGCCGCCAACGTCCAGCCGCACTCGGGCGCCCAGGCCAACGCGGCCGCGATGTTCGCCCTGTTGCAGCCCGGCGACACCATCCTCGGGCTCGACCTGGCGCACGGCGGGCATCTGACCCACGGCATGCGCCTCAACTACTCGGGCAAGCTGTACGACGTCGTGCCGTACCACGTGCGCGAGTCCGACCTCCGCATCGACATGGAGGAGGTCGAACGGCTCGCCCTCGAACACCGGCCCAAGATGATCGTCGCGGGCTGGTCGGCCTACCCCCGGCAGCTGGACTTCGCGGAGTTCCGCCGGATCGCCGACGCGGTGGGCGCGTATCTGATGGTGGACATGGCGCACTTCGCCGGCCTGGTGGCCGCGGGGCTGCATCCGAACCCGGTGCCGTACGCCGACGTCGTCACGACCACCACCCACAAGACCCTCGGCGGCCCGCGCGGCGGTGTGATCCTGAGCCGTGCCGACCTGGCCAAGAAGATCAACTCGGCGGTCTTCCCGGGGCAGCAGGGCGGCCCCCTGGAGCATGTCGTCGCGGCGAAGGCGGTGGCCTTCAAGGTGGCCGCCTCGGAGGAGTTCCGGGAGCGCCAGCGGCGCACCCTGCGGGGCGCGAAGATCCTCGCCGGCCGGCTGCTCGCCGACGACGTCGCCGAGGCCGGCATCACCGTCCTGACCGGCGGCACCGAAGTGCACCTGATCCTGGTCGACTTGAGGAACTCCGAGCTCGACGGCAAGCAGGCCGAGGACCGGCTGCACCGCATCGGCATCACGGTCAACCGCAACGCCGTGCCGTTCGACCCACGCCCGCCGATGGTCTCCTCGGGGCTGCGGATCGGCACCCCCGCCCTGGCCACCCGCGGCTTCGGCGAGACGGAGTTCCGTGAGGTCGCCGACATCATCGCGGAGTCCCTGAAGGGCGAACGCCCCGCGGACGAGCTGCGCACACGGGTCGAGAAGCTCGCCGCGACGTTCCCGCTCTACACGGACGGCTCCCGACGGGACTGAGACATCAAAGGGGCCCACGAAAAAGGCCACGGAAAGGGTCATGAAAAGGGGCACGGAAAAGGCCGTTCTCCCATCGATGGGAAAACGGCCTCCGACCTGCGTGAAGCTGGTCGGGACGACAGGATTTGAACCTGCGACCCCTTGACCCCCAGTCAAGTGCGCTACCAAGCTGCGCCACGTCCCGGTGCCCGTCTGACCTGGGGTTTCCCCTGGCCGAACGCGCAAAGAAACCATACCGCACTCGGGTCGATGGTCGCGCACCCGTTTCCCGCCCCCCTCGGGCTCGGCCGGGCGCGGGGTCTCACCCTCTGGGCTCCTCCGGCAGCCCGAGCGCCGGATACGCGTCGAGCAGCCGCGAGGGGGCCGCCTGACGCCAGGAGTCGGCGAGGATGTCCCGCAGCTCCGCCTCGTCCTCGATCGCGGACAGGTAGGCCCGCACCCACGCGAACTGCGCCTCGTGGTCGGCGATCCAGAACTTCCCCGGTTCCGCCAGCACCAGCTCGTCGCGCTCCTCCTTGGGGCAGCGCACGGCGAGGGAGGTCTCGTCCTCGGGCAGGGTGGCGAACATCTTGCCCGCGACCCGGAACGTGGGCATGCTCCAGGCGATCTTCTCCGTGGTGTCCGGCAGGGACAGGGCGATACGGCGTACGTCATCGGCGTCCGGCATGACAGGCACGGTAGCGGCCCGCACTGACAATCACCTGGTGGGAGCGGTCGCCGATCACTGGTGGGATCGGCTGTCACCGGTCGGGACGGCCGCCGTCGATCACCTGCCGCGAAGGCCGTCGCCGATCAGTCGCGGGAAGCGGTCGTCCCCAGCCGCTTGTAGTACAGCGTCGTCGGTCGCAGCTCCCCGCCGGGATCGGCCGCGTAGTCGGGGATGACCCCGGCACGGGTCCAGCCGGCCGAGTCGTAGAGGCGTTCGGCGGGGCTGTCGGTCTCGGTGTCGAGGTGGAGCAGGGTGATGCCGGCCGCGGCTGCGGCCTCTTCCGCGACCCCGAGGAGCGTGCGGCCGAGACCGCGCCCGCGGGCGCTCCGGTGCACCATCAGCTTGACCAGCTCTGCGCGGTGCCCGGAGTTGGGCTTGTCGGGGAAGGCCAGGCTGACCGTGCCGACCACGCGGTGGCCGTCACCGGCCGCCCACACGGCCAGTCGACCGGCGGCCACCTCGGCGGCGCGCTCCTTCCACCAGCCGACGGCCGCGGCCCGGTCGAGCGGCGCGAGGAATCCGACAGAGGCGCCGCCGTCCACAACGTCGACCAGCAGCTCGGCCAACTCCTCGACCTGGTCCGCCAGTTGGGCCTCGTCCAGGCGGGTCGCGCTCACGGCAGCACCACCACCAGCGCGTACCGCACCGCGTCGGGGCCCGGGCAGCGGAACCGGGTCGGTCCCCACACCCGCAGCCGCAGGCAGTCCCCGGTGTCGAGGTGGTGGTCGGCCCCCTGTGCCGTGATGTCGAGCGCGCCCGCCAGGACCCAGATGTGCTGTTCGAGACCGGGCACGGGCGGACGGTCGTAGGAGATGTCGGCACCGGCGGCGAGACGCCCCTCGACGAGTTCGCCGCGCAGGCCGGGATGCGGCGGGGACACGGAACGCCGTACGAACCCGGAGGCGGCGTCCTCCCACACCGTCTGCTCGGCGCCGCGCACCAGCGGAGCGGGCTCGGCCTCGACCTCGCTGAGCAGCTGCGACATGGTCCGCCCGTACACCCCGCACAGCCGGTTCAGCAGCGAGGCGGTCGGACTGATCTCGGCCCGCTCGGCACGCGAGAGAGTCGACTTGCTGACTCCGCTGCGTTCGGCCAACTCGCCCAGGGACCAGCCGCGTTCGGCCCGCAGAACGGCGAGCCGGGCGGCGAGTCGGACATCGACGGAGTCCACTTCGGGCCGGGTCACTTCGCGTTTCATATTCGGGACGGTATCCCTGATATGAAACGCGCAGGTTTCCGTCAGCTCTCAGTCGAGCTCGCAGTCGGCGGCTACGCCCCGGCCGCCTCGCCCAGCGCCTCCAGCACCGGACGGATCAGCGGATGGTCCTCCGCCCCCCGCCGCACCGCCGCGAACACCCGCCGTGTCGGTGCCGGTCCGTCCACCGGTCGTACGACCACTCCCGCGAGGTCCATCCCGCGCAGCGCCGAGCGCGGTACCAGCGCCACCCCGGCGCCCGCCGAGGCGAGGGCCACCACCGCGCGGAAGTCGTCCGAGGAGTGCTCCAGGCAGGGCTGGAAACCGGCGTTCTCGCAGGCCAGGACCACCACATCATGGCAGGGGTTGCCCGGGTAGGGGCCGATCCAGGGGTCCTTGGCCAGTTCCGCCAGCGGCACCTCGCCCGCGTCGGCGAGCCGGTGGCCGGCCGGGACGACCGCGTCGAAGGGCTCGGCGTACAGGGGCACGTGGGCCAGGCGGGGGTCGTCGGCCGGCGGCGCCCCGCGGTACTCCACCGCGACCGCCACGTCGACCTGCCGGTCCAGCACCATCGGCAGGCTGGCGTCGCCCTCGGCGTCCTGGACCCGCAGGCGGATACCGGGGGCGGTCCTCGCGAGCCGGGTCACCGCGGGCGCCACGACCAGGGCGATGCCGGTCGCGAAGGACGCGACGGTGACCGTGCCGGCCTCCCCCGCGCCGTACGCGGCGAGTTCGGCCTCCGCCCGCTCCAGCTGGGCGAGGACCGCGTTGGTGTGGCTGAGCAGGATCTCGCCGGCGGCGGTCAGCCGTACGCCTTTTGCGCCCCGCTCGACGAGCCGGTGGCCGGTCTCCTGCTCCAGCGCGGTCAGCTGCTGGGAGACCGCGGAGGGCGTGAGATACAGCGCGGCGGCAGCCGCCGTCACCGTACGGTGGTCGGCCACCGCACGCAGGATGTGGAGCCGCCGCGCTTCGATCATGCAACCGATTGTCTCAAATGCACCCGTGTGCTCCCGCTCGGCACCCGGCCCGGCTCAGCCGTCGAGCTCCGCGCGGGCCGCGACGAAGGCCTCCACCGCGCGGTTCACGTCCTCGGTGGAGTGCCCGGCCGACAGCTGGACGCGGATCCGCGCCTGACCCTGCGGCACCACCGGGTAGGAGAACCCGATCACGTACACCCCGCGCTCCAGCAGCAGCTCCGCCAGCCGGCCCGCCCGGGAGGCGTCGCCGATCATCACGGGCGCGATGGCGTGGTCGCCGGGGAGGATCTCGAAGCCCTCCTCCGTCATGCGGCGGCGGAACAGGGCCGTGTTCTCGCGCAGCCGCACCCGCAAGTCGTCGGCCGACTCCAGCAGGTCCAGGACCTTCAGGGAGGCCGCGGCGATCACCGGGGCCAGCGTGTTGGAGAAGAGGTACGGCCGGGAGCGCTGACGCAGCAGGGCGACGATCTCGGCGCGGGCGGCGACGTACCCGCCCGACGCACCGCCGAGGGCCTTGCCGAGGGTGCCGGTGATGATGTCGACGCGGTCCATCACGCCGTGCAGCTCGGGGGTGCCGCGCCCGCCCGGGCCGACGAAGCCGACGGCGTGCGAGTCGTCGACCATGACCATGGCGTCGTAGCGCTCGGCGAGGTCGCAGATCTCGCGCAGGGGCGCCACGTAACCGTCCATGGAGAAGACGCCGTCGGTGACGACCAGACGCCGACGCGCGTCCGACGCGTCCTTCAACTGCCGTTCCAGGTCGGCCAGATCACGGTTGGCGTAGCGGAAGCGGCGGGCCTTGGACAGGCGGATGCCGTCGATGATGGAAGCGTGGTTCAGGGCGTCCGAGATCACCGCGTCCTCGGGGCCCAACAGGGTTTCGAAGACACCGCCGTTGGCGTCGAAGCAGGAGGAGTACAGGATCGTGTCCTCCTGCCCGAGGAAGGCGGACAGGCGGGCCTCCAGCTCCTTGTGGACCTCCTGGGTGCCGCAGATGAAGCGGACCGAGGCCATGCCGTAGCCCCAGCGGTCCAGGGCGGCGTGCGCGGCGGCGACCACCTCGGGATGATCGGCGAGGCCGAGGTAGTTGTTGGCGCAGAAGTTGAGGACCTCGCCGGGGCGGCCGCCCGCGGAGACGTTCACGGTCGCCGACTGCGGGGTGTCGATCACCCGCTCGGGCTTGTGCAGGCCGGCGGCGCGGATCTCGTCGAGGGTGGCGCGCAGGTCGTCGCGCACGGAGTCGAACATCGTCAGTCCCTAGGTCAGTTGGTCCAGTCGAGGATGACCTTGCCGCCGCGGCCGCTCGCCGCGTCGGCGAACGCCGCCTCGAAGTCGCGGTGGCCGTACCGGCCGGTGATCACGGGGGCGAGGTCGAGGCCGCCCTCCAGGAGGACCGACATCGCGTACCAGGTCTCGAACATCTCACGGCCGTAGATGCCCTTGATGGTGATCATCGAGGTGACGATCCGGGCCCAGTCGACGGGGAACTCCGCGGCCGGCAGCCCCAGCATCGCGATCCGGCCGCCGTGGGTCATGTTGGCGATCATGTCGCGCAGCGCCTCCGGGCGGCCGGACATCTCCAGGCCGATGTCGAAGCCCTCACGCAGCCCCAACTCCCGCTGCCCGTCCACGATCTGAGCCTCCGACACATTGAGCGCCAGGCTCACCCCGATCTTACGGGCCAGCTCCAGGCGCTCCTCGCTGACGTCGGTGATCACGACGTTGCGGGCCCCCGCGTGCCGGGCGACCGCCGCCGCCATCAGGCCGATCGGCCCCGCCCCGGTGATCAGCACGTCCTCGCCGACCAGCGGGAAGGACAACGCGGTGTGCACGGCGTTGCCGAACGGGTCGAAGATCGCGGCCACGTCGAGTTCCACGGGAACCCGGTGCACCCACACATTGGCCGCGGGCAGGGCGACGTACTCCGCGAAGGCCCCGTCCCGGCCGACGCCGAGGCCGACCGTGGCCCGGCACAGGTGGCGCCGCCCGGCGAGGCAGTTGCGGCACTTCCCGCAGACGAGGTGCCCCTCGCCGCTCACCCGGTCCCCGACCTGGATCTCCTGGACGTCGCGCCCGGTCTCGACGACCTCGCCGACGAACTCGTGCCCGAGGACGAGCGGGGTGCGGATCGCCTGCTGCGCCCAGCCGTCCCAGTTCCGGATGTGCAGATCGGTGCCGCAGATACCGGTGCGCAGCACCTTGATCAGCACATCGCCGGGTCCGACGGCGGGCTCCGGGACGTCCGCGAGCCAGAGCCCGGGCTCGGCCCTCTCCTTGACCAGCGCCTTCACGCTACGGCTCCTGTGGGTACGAGGGGTGGGAACGCCCAGCAATCTGCCGTACGGCGCCGTCCTGGTCCATCGAGGATTTCTTAAGCGGCACCACAGCTCGGCTTCACGCCTGCGGCAGCCGGGCGGCCGGGGTGTCGAGGCCGAGGTGGCCGACGGCGTCTTGAGAACCTCGGTCGGCGCTCGGCACACGACCGGGTCCGGGCGCCCGGCGACCCGGGGTGCCTGCACGTGCGCTGCGCGCCCCACGGATGTCCGAGGCTTCGCGGCACCGGACGGAGCGGGGGCGGGGGTCCCGGCGCCGGTCGCGGTCGAACAGTCGCACCCACGGGCGCCCCAGGTCGCGTTGGCCATGACAACGCCGGACTGCACTCGTCCCGGCCGCCGTCACGGTGCTCGCCTCGACCGCCGTGCCCCCTCCTCCTTCGAGGCGGATTCCCGCATCCCATGGTCATCGCGGGCCGATCACGGAGAGAATCGACCGAGGGCGGAAGGACCCCCGCGGTCCTGGCACCCTCGCCCCGCACTCGGCCGACAGACGTGGAGCCGCTCATGACCACCGCACGGGACCTCGCGATCGTCGCCCTGGACGTGCCGCCCGGCCGGTCCGTGGAGCAGGGCGACCTGTCGCTCGCGCTCGCGGCGGCCGAGGTGCTGGACCTCGTGGCGGCCGGGGCGATCACCGTGGAGGACGACCGGATCGTGCCGGCACCGGAGACGGCGACGGGAGACCGGCTGCTCGACGAGGCGACCGCCGCGCTCGTCCGGCAAGAGCCCTACGAGACGGTGGAGGACTGGCTGTGGCGACGGGGCCGCGAACTCGCCACGGCCTACGTCGACGACCTGGAGAAGACCGGACTGACCACCCGCCCGCGCGGCCGCCGCTTTCCGCTGCTCTCCGCCCGCACGGTGCCGGTCGACTCCCCGGCCCGCAGCGCCGCACAGGAGCGCCGGGCCTCGGGCGAACCGGTCTTCGCCGCCCTGGCTTCCGCCGCCGGGATCGAGGACAAGGGCGCGGAGTTCGAGGAGGACCTCGTCGGGGAGACGGTCACGACCGTGCTGGCCGCCGTCGGGGACGCGGTGATGGAGCTGGAGGCCGTACGGCAGCGGCGGGCGATCGAGAAGGCGGCCTTCGACAACATCTGGCGCGGAGGCGTGTGACGTTCACCGGCGTTGCGGGACACAGGCGGCTGCCGTTCACAGCGGGAGCCCCTGGGGCACCCCCGGCTCCAGCCGTGCCATGAGTTCCGACGCCGACGACTTGATGGTCTCCAGGCCGGGCTTGCCCCAGGTACGCGGCTCCACGTCCGCGACGCACACCGTGCCGAGGACCATCCCGGTGGAGTCGATGAGCGGTGCGCCCAGATAGGACCGGATGCCGAACTCGTCGACCACCGGGTTGCCGGCGAAGCGTGGGTAGTCACGGACGTCCTCCAGGGCCAACGCCTTGCGCCGGACGACCACATGGGGGCAGAACCCATGGTCGCGCTCCATATAACGGCCCACTTCCGGCTTGGCCTCGGCGCCGTCAGCGGGGGCCGGAGGGCGGGCGGCCGGAATCCTGAGCCCGGCGTAGAACTGCCGTTGCTCGCCGATGAAGTTGACCATCGCGTACGGCGTCCCCGTGCGCTCGGCGAGCCGCTCGGCGAAGGCGTCGAGGGCGGGCTCCGGCTGCTCCCCGAGCCCCAGCAGGCGCAGCCGTCGCGCCCGGTCCGGGGCCTCCTTGTCCTCCGGGGTGAGCAGCAGCCGACCGGCCGGGCGTGGTGGGTCGTAGCTCATGGGCGGCTTCCGTCGCTGTGGACGTCGGTCATATGCGGCTCCGTGGCGGTGTGTGCGGGTGTCACATGTGGGCGCCGTAGGCGTGGCGCGGGGTGCTCACATGTGGGCACCATGGCTCGGCGCGGGCGCCGGGCTGTGGGCGATGAGATGCCGTACGAGGGTGAGCAGGGTCTGCACACCGGAACTGGAGATCCGGGCGTCGCAGCGCACGATCGGGATCTCCGGCGGGAGGTCGATGGCGGCGCGCACCTCCTCGGGGTCGTAGCGGTAGCCGCCGTCGAACTCGTTGATCGCGACGATGAACCCGAGTCCGCGCTGTTCGAAGAAGTCGACCGCCGCGAAGCAGTCCTCCAGCCGGCGGGTGTCCGCGAGGATCACCGCGCCGAGCGCGCCCTCGGAGAGCTCGTCCCACATGAACCAGAACCGCTCCTGCCCGGGCGTGCCGAACAGATAGAGCACATGTTCCGGGTCGAGCGTGATGCGTCCGAAGTCCATGGCGACCGTCGTCTCGACCTTGTTCTCGATGCCGTCGAGAGAGTCGGTCGCGGCGCTGACCGTGGTGAGCAGTTCCTCCGTGCTGAGCGGGGCGATCTCGCTGACCGCGCCCACGAAGGTCGTCTTGCCGACCCCGAACCCTCCCGCCACCAGGATCTTCAGTGCGGTGGGGAAGGGATCAGAGCTGTCGTCGTAGTCCATCGAGCACTGCCTCCAGAAGAGCCCGGTCAGTCGGGTTGTGGGTGAACTCGGGGGGCTTGGTGGTCAGCGCCCCGCAGTCGACGAGGTCGGACAGCAGCACCTTGGTGACCACCGCCGGCAGCTTCAGATGGGCCGCGACCTCGGCGACCGAGACGGTCGCGCGGCACAGGTCGAGCGCCTGCGCGTGCTCGGGGCCGAGGTAGCCGATGGGGGTGACCCCGGTGGCCCGCACGTGCGACAGCAGGTCGAACGCGATGGACGGCCGGGTGCGGCCATTGCTGACCGTGAAGGGCCGCACCAGCCGCCCGGCCGCGTCGTCGAGCCAGGGCCCGTCGCCGGCCGCCGCCACGCTCAAGGCCTCATCGCCGGGGATTCGACGGCGTGCTGCCGGGGCGCGGTGACCAGGTAGGGGCGGACGCTCTTGACGAGCATCGCCATCTCGTAGCCGAGCACGGCGGCGTCGGCCTCGCGTCCCGCCAGGACGGCGAGACAGGTGCCGGAGCCCGCAGTGGTCACGAACAGCAGCGTCGAGTCGAGTTCGACGACGACCTGCCGGACCTCGCCGCCGTCGCCGAAGCGGGCGCCCGCGCTGCGGCCGAGGGAGTAGAGGCCGGAGGCCAGGGCGGCCATGTGGTCGGCGCTGTCGACATCGAGGCCGTGGACCGACTTCACGAGCCCGTCGCAGGACAGCAGGACCGCGCTCATGGTGTGCGGCACGCGCTGCACGAGGCCGCTCATCAGCCAGTCGAGGTCGGATACATGGCCGGTCGGCGCTTCGCTCGCCATGGTGGATCGACTCCTTGAGGTACGAAGGTCTGCGGGAGCGCTGGGGGGTGAGGTGAAAGCGGGGTTGGTCATCCGGCGGGTGCGCTCCCGTCGTGCCGGGGGGTGGTGTGGTCAGGACCGAGACCGTGCGGGTCGGATATGTGGGGCCGCTCCATGGGGGTCACGTCTATGGGGGTGCCGTCTACGGGGGTGCCGTGTATGGGGGTCACGACGTCGAATCCGAACGCGGCGGAGGGGTCGGGGGACGGCAACCGGGTTGACTCCACTGATGCGGGAGGCATGTTCGAGAAGGGGTCCATCAGGGCGGCGGCCGTGTGTGCGGGGCCCATGTGGTCGGGCGCCATGTGGGGCGGAGCGACGGGCACGGACGGTCCCGGTTCGCCGGGGTCCGACTCCAGGTGCTGCTGGGCCTCGGCGAGACTGATCCCGCGTTGGAAGGCGGCCATCAGTCCCGGGTCGTGGCCTGCCACGGACTCGGCGTCCTGCCTGGGCGCGGGCCCGCCGCGCAGTTGGGGCACGATGTGCTCCTGGGCGCGGCGCCGGGGCAGTTGCGGCTTGCCCATGGTGCCCCGCACGGTCCCGGCACGCGGGGTGGGAGGCGCGACCACGTGCTCCTCGACCAGCCGTCGATCGGCGGGCCTGATCCCGGGGACGGCCTCGGCAGGATTGGGCCGCCCGGCACGCGCTCCGCGCACAGGCAACGGCGCGGGCCGGCCGCCCTTTCCCTCACCGACAGCTCGCCCGTTCCCGTGGGCGCCGACCCCGTTCCCGTCGGCGGAGGATCCGTGCTCGCGGGCCCCGACCCCATTCCCATCGACGAACGATTCGTTCCCGTGGGCCCGGACCCCATTCCCGTCGGCGGGCGACCCGTTCCCGTGGGACCCCGCTCTGTACCCGACGGCCAACGGCCCGATCCCACTGGCACTCGCACCGTCCCCACCAGCCGACGGCCCAGTCCCCCGGGCCGACACTCCCGCAGCGCCGGTCAGCGAGGGTCCACCGCTCGACAGGGGATCGCTGCCGCCGAAACCCGGCCCACGGCCGTGGGACACACGCGCATCGCCTTCCGTCGAAGTCCGGCTCCCTCCGGAAGGGGACGCACCGTTCGCGATCGACCCGGCACCGTCACTTCCCCGCCCGCCGGCACCTGGCTCAAGCCCACCGGCACCCGGCTCAGGCCCACCGACGCCCGGCTCAAGCCCACCGGCTCCCGGCTCAGGCCCACCGACGCCCGGCACGAACTCGCCCCCGGCCTGCGCTCGACCGGCCTCTCCGGTCGGGACCTCGCCCCCGCCGGCCACCCCCGAAGCCCCACGCCCCGGGTCCGACGACGCCCGCTCACCAGCCCCAGGCCCGCGCCCGTCCCCGTCCGACCCGCGCCCACTGCCACGCGGCGACGCAGCTCCACCCCGCCCACGCCCGCCACCGTCGCCCTCCCCCTCGGCAGGCGCCGTCCGTCCGCCGTCCGGGCCCCGCGTCCCCATCGCCCCGCCCTTCCCCGTGGGGGTCGCGTGGCCGTTGAGGTTCGCTCCCGCGGTGCCCTGGGACTGCCGCCGGTTCGGATCGTCCCCGGGACGCGGCTCCGCCGGCGCTCCCCGGTGTCGTGCCTGCGTGCCGGGCCGCAGTGGGCCGGGACTCCGCGGCGCCCCGACGCCGGACACCGCGCCCTCGGGCGGCTGCGCACCCACCACCCCCGGCGCCGAGCCCAACAGCGCCTGCGGGACGACGAGAACGGCCTGCACCCCGCCGTAGATGTTGCTCTGGAGCCGCACATGGATCCCGTGCCGCTTGGCGAGCTGGGACACCACGAACAAGCCGATCCGGCCGTCCGCCAACAGGCTGGCCACATTCACCTGATCGGGGTCCGTCAACAGCGCGTTCATCCGCTGCTGTTCGGCGACCGGCATACCGAGTCCGCGGTCCTCGACCTCGATCGCGAGCCCCGAGGTCACCAGGTTGGCCCGCAACAGCACTTGGGTGTGCGGCGCCGAGAACACCGTCGCGTTCTCCACGAGTTCGGCCAGCAGATGGATGACGTCGGCGACGGCATGCCCCCGCAGCGTGCCGTCGATCGGCGGCACCAGCTTGACCCGCGAGTACTGCTCGACCTCGGCGATGGCCGAACGCAGCACCTCGGTCATCGAGACGGGGTTGCTCCACTGCCGCCGCGAGACCGCACCGCCGAGCACCGCGAGGTTCTCGGCGTGCCTCCGGATCCGGGTGGCGAGGTGGTCGACGTGGAAGAGCCCCTTGAGCAGGTCGGGATCCTCGATCTCGTTCTCCAGCTCGTCGAGAATCGAGATCTCCCGGTGCACCAGCGACTGAAGCCGCCGGGCGAGGTTGACGAACACCTCCAGCTTCTGTTCGCTGCCGGCCTGGCTGGAGAGCTGGGCTGCCTGGACGACGGCCGTGACGGCCCCGTCGTGCGCCCGCGTCAGATCGGCCGCGAGCAGCTCGAAGTCGTCGGCGCCCTCGGCCGGACCGCTGCGCGGAGCACGTCCCGGCGGGGCCTCCCCGCGCCGCAACCCCTCGACCAGCGCCCGCAGTTCGGCTTCGCGGCGCGCGCTGCTCCGGCGCAGTGCGCCGACCCGGTCGCTCACCGTGGCGGCGGCACGGTCGGCCGCCACCGCGGCGATCAGGATGCCCGCGAGCGTCACCGAGAGCGCGCCGCCGAGGACACCCCACAGGACGAGTCCGGGCCGTGTCCCCGTGGTGCGGACGGTGAACAGCACCGCCGCACAGCCGCTGAGGGCCACCGCGATCGGCGGGAGCACGGCCAGGCGCAACAACTGCGGCCGTATGTGCGTCTCCGGCAGCGAGGGTGCGGGGCGGGCGACCTGCCGCCCGTGCCGCCCGCCTTCACGGCGGTCTGCGCGCGCGGCCGGTGCACGGAGGTGAGACATCGGTGTCCTTGTACTGGTCCGTGGGTCCTGGCGGCCGGAGGTCCCCGGGCTGCCCCGCCCGGTCCGGCGGGCCGCGGCGTGCGCCCCGGCGGGCTGCCGGTCGGGGGGCGTGGGGACGGGTGAGGCGGCGCGTTCGTCGGTCACCTGCGCCCCTCCCTCCTCCCCGCCCCCGCGGCGGTCCACCGTGGGCATGCGTCGTGGCGTACCGGTCGAGAGAACCGAATACTTCAACCTCTCGTCGCCCGGCGGACACTCACAGTAGTCGCCAAGGCATCATGTGCGAGCGGCAGTTGACAAAGTCCTCCGGTAGGCGTCCCACTCTGGTATGAGGCTTCGCACGACAGACCGACAAGCCGATCGGACAGCCGCGCTCGAACGAGTGATTACCGATCAGCCCTGGTCAAAGGTGTTCAGAAGCGCACGACGAGACCTTGGGACGTACGCGCACCCCGGTCATCACATCAGCCGCCTTTTCGAGGACGACCGCCCGGCAAAGCCCTGCCAGACCATTGGCCCAAGCCTTCCCGAACGTCACTGAGCGTGTCCATGAGGGACAACGCCGCCGCCCCCGCCACGCCCGAAAGTGCGCATCACAAAGGGGTGCCGCGCGCCCCCGGCGGAATCATCACCGCCGCAAGCACCCGACACCCCACACCACCCGAACTCAGGCCCCAGCCCTCAGGCCCCGGCCCTCAGCCTCGCAACGGAGCCCGGCCGGCAGAGCCCTCAGCCCTCCAGCACGGCCTCCGGCTCCCCCGCCGCCGTGGGCAACGCGTCCCATCCCCCGACAGGCGCCTTGGCCACCGCCCGCCACCACGGGTCGACCACCGGCACCGCGCCCGGCTCGAACGGCTCCCCCGGCCGCGGCGAAGCCATCGCGACCCCGGCCTTGTGCGCCAGAAGCATCGTCCGCTCGGCCGGCTCCGCCCACGCATGGGCCGCGAGATTGAACGTCCCCCAGTGGATCGGCAGCAGTACCCCCTGCGCCGCGTCCCCGCCCTGGAGATCCAGATGGGACCGCAGTGCCTCGTCGGGGGTCATGTGGATGTCCGGCCACAGGTCGGAGTACGCGCCGAGCTGGATCATCGTGGCGTCGAAGGGCCCGAAGGCCGCGCCGATGTCCTTGAAGCCGTCGAAATAGCCGGTGTCACCGCTGTGGTAGACCCGGTGCTCCTCGCCGGAGACCACCCAGGAGGCCCACAGCGTGTGCTGGGTGTTCCGCAGCCCGCGTCCGCAGAAGTGCCGGGCCGGCGTGGCCGTCAGCGTCAGCCCGGCGACCTGGGTCGACTCGTGCCAGTCCAGCTCGCGCAGCCGGTCCGCGGACACGCCCCAGTGCTCGAGATGCGCCCCCACCCCGAGCGGCACGGCGAACACCGTGTCCGTCCCGGCGAGTGCCTTGATCGTGGGCATGTCCAGATGGTCGTAGTGGTCGTGGGAGATCACGACCACGTCGACCGGGCCGAGCGCGGCGAGCGGCAGCGGCACCGGGTGGAGCCGCTTGGGCCCGACGAAGGGGAACGGGGAGCAGCGCTCGCCCCAGACGGGGTCGAACAGCACCCGGCGTCCGTCGATCTCGGCGAGGACGCTGGAGTGGCCCATCCAGGTCAGCCGCAGCCCGGTGGCGGGCGGCCTGGAGAGGTCGGCGAGGGTCGTGGGGTGCACCGGGATCCGGCCTTCGGGGGCGCGCCGGGGCCGGCTGTCGCTGTCGAAGAAGACCTTGGCGAAGTCCAGCGGCGAGGCGTCGGGGCGGGTCCGCGTGGGGTTCCCGCCCGGGTTCTGGAAGACGCCGTCCTTGAAGTGGGGGGATCTGCGGATGCGCGCCATGCGCTCGCCGCTCGGGTCCGCACCGAAGGCCGCGGGCTGCACCGCGCGGAGCCCGGAGCTCAGGGAACGGAAGCCGGTCACGGTACCTCCAGGTGGAGAAGCTGAGGCATCCATTATGGTCCGCCCCTCTGACAGTGCCGGGGTCTGCCCGGTCACATGCGTAAGGACGCCGCAGGAGGGGTTCACGTTGACAGGGGACCCGACCTCACGTTGACAGCACGGACCCCGATGTCAATACTGACTCCCCGTTCAGTAACCCTTCAGCCGCCCCGGAGCCCGCGTGACCACCCCCCTGCTGTCGCTCACCTGGACCGACCACGTCACCGGCCGCAATGGCTTCCTGGTCGTCGACCGGCTGGTGCGGGGTGTCGCCAGCGGCGGTCTGCGGATGCGCCCGGGCTGCACCCTGGAGGAGGTCACCGGCCTCGCCCGCGGCATGACCATGAAGGAGGCGCTGCACTACGACCCCGCCGCACGGTACGTCCCCCTGGGCGGCGCGAAGGGCGGCATCGACTGCGACCCCCGGGACCCGGAGGCGTACGCACTGCTCGTGCGCTACCTGCGCGCCATGCGCCCGTACGTCGAGAGCCTCTGGACGACCGGTGAGGATCTCGGTCTCAGCCAGGACCTGGTGGACCGGGCGGCCGCCGAGGCCGGCCTTGTCTCCTCGATCCAGGCGGTCTACCCGCTGCTCGACGACGCGACCGCGGCCCGACGGCGGCTCGCGGACGCCTTCGCCGTCGAGGTGGACGGCATCGGTCTCGACGAGCTGGCGGGCGGCTGTGGGGTCGCCGAGTCGGCGCTCGCGGCCCTGGACCGGGCCGGGGTGCCGTACGCGGGCACGCGCGTGGCCGTGCAGGGGCTGGGCACCATGGGCGGGGCCACGGCCCGCTTCCTCACCCGCGCGGGGCTCACCGTGGTGGCCGTCGCGGACATCAAGGGCACGATCCACAATCCCGCCGGCCTCGACGTCGAGGCGCTGCTGGCCGCCCGGGATCCCTACGGCACCGTGGACCGCTCCGTGTTGCGTCCCGCCGACCGTGAACTGCCCGGCGAGTCCTGGCTGTCGTCGGACGCGGAGGTGCTGGTGCCCGCGGCGGTCTCGTACGCGATCGACACCGGCAACCAGGCGCGGATCCGGGCCCGTTGGATCGTCGAGGCCGCCAACATGCCGGTCCTGCCCGCGGCGGAGGCGATGCTGGCCGCGCGCGGGGTCACCGTGCTGCCGGACGTGGTGGTCAACTCCGGGACGAACGCCTGGTGGTGGTGGACCCTGTTCGGTGACATCGACGCCGACGCGGACGCGGCCTTCTCTCACATACGGCGTTCCATGCGCGCCCTGGTCGAGCAGATGCTGGCACGCGCGGAGGCCGACGGCACCTCGCCGCGCGCCGCAGCTCACGCGCTGGTCGCGGACCGGCTGCCGGTGATCGCGGAGCGGTTCGGCTGGTACCGCTGACCTCGCCCCGGCCGGGCGGTGTGCTCCGGGCCGACGGATTAGGGTGAGCTCGTGGCGAGAGTGCGGTTGACAGTGGCCGAGCGGCGCGAGGAGCTGCTGCGGGCGGCCATCGAGCAGATCGAGGCGCGGGGCGTGGCGGCCGTCAGGATCGCCGACGTGGCGTCGGCGCTCGGGGTGAGCAACGCCCTGGTGCTCTATCACTTCTCGACGAAGGAGAAGCTGGTCGCCGCCGCGTTCACCTTCGCCGCCGAGGACGATCTCGCGCATCTGCGCAAGCTCCTCGGCCGCCGCACGAGCGCCCTGCGCCGGCTCCGCTCGGCCGTGCGCTGGTACGCCCCGACGGGCCAGGCCAAGGGGTGGCGGCTGTGGATCGAGGGCTGGGCGGTGGCGCTGCGCGAACCGGCCCTCCAGGAGGTCACCCGTGATCTCGACCGGCGCTGGAAGGCAGCCCTTGCGGAGGTGATCGCCGAGGGTGTCACGGCGGGCGAGTTCCACTGCCCGGACCCACAGGCCACGGCCCTGCGCCTCACGGCCCTCCTGGACGGCCTCGCCGTACAGCTGACGTCCTACGCCGGAGCGGTCCCCCGGACCCGCGCCCAGGAGTGGGTCGACGAGGCCTTGGCCCGCGAACTGGGCCTGGACAGGACGACGTTGACGCCGTAGCCGTAGCCACGAGCCCGCACACTGCGGACCACCCGTCGCCGCCGCCGGCCGGCCCGGCCGCCGGACAACTCCCGGCGCCGGACGGCCAACGGAGCGCTGGAACTCCCGTCGCCCGGCCCCTACGCCGTAGCCCGGTTGTCCCAGCTAACCCGCCCCGTGCTCTTGCACTCAGGCCACCGAAGCGATCCGTGTCTTGATGTCGTCCGGGGAGAGCACGCCCTTGGCCGTCACATGGTCGCCGGAGGACTCCCCGCGCAGTCGGCGGCCGATCCACGGCACCAGGAACTCCCGTGCCCAGTGGACGTCGTCGCGCCGCACGTCCAGTGGGCCGCGGGGCGGCAGCGGTGGCCATGGCTGGTCGGGGTCGGCCGGGACCTCCAGGCCGAGGACCTGCCCCGCACGGAGCGCCACACGCGTGTGCCCCTCCGCGGACAGGTGCAGCCGGTCGTGGTCCCAGGCCCGCCGGTCCTGGATCGTCTTCAGGGACCACAGATCGAGCACCGGGCACCCGTACCGGTCGGCGACGGCCCGCACATGGCCGTTGTACGTGGCGATCTTGCCGCGCAGGTGCTTGAGCACGGGCACGCCACGGGTGTCGAAGCCTGTGGTCACCATGACGGTGCCGCACGCCTCGGTGAGCCGGGCGACGGCCCGCTCGAAGCGCTCGGCGACCTCGTCGGGGTCGGTGCCGGGCCGGATGATGTCGTTGCCGCCGGCGCAGAACGACACCAGGTCCGGTGCCAGTTCGACGGCCTGCGGAAGCTGGTCCTCGACGATCTGGTCGAGCAGCTTTCCGCGCACGGCGAGATTGCTGTACCTGAATTCGCCCTCGGGCCGCCGGTCGGCGAGGAGCACCGCGAACCGGTCGGCCCAGCCGACGAACGCCCCGTCGGGGCCGGGGTCGCCGACGCCCTCGGTGAAGCTGTCCCCCACCGCCACGTACGACCCGATCACTGATCTGCTGTCATTCTTCGAATCGTCTGCCACAGCGGTTCATGATTCACCTTCGAATGTGACCTACGCGACCGTAGGAAGACCTTGACGTGCGGTGAGATAAGCCACTCCTAAAGTGTTGGCCAAACCAGGAATAGGTCCCTGATCACCACTGTTGGCGATGCGACCGCCACACCCGGAAGTCGTTACCGAACACCGAAGGCCGGACCCGGGGATCGGGGTCCGGCCTTCGGTGGCACAGGGGCGGGGTCAGCCGACGGCGACGCCCTTCGAGCGGAGGTAGGCGACCGGGTCCACGTCCGAGCCGTAGTCCGGCGTGGTGCGGATCTCGAAGTGCAGGTGCGGTCCCGTCACGTTGCCGGTGGCGCCGGAGAGACCGATCTGCTGCCCCTCGGACACGGTCTGACCGGCCGACACCGAGAGCTGCGAGAGGTGGGCGTACTGGGCGTAGTAGCCGTCGTTCAGCTTGATGACGACCTGGTTGCCGTAGGCACCGCCCCAGCCCGCGGAGACGACCGTGCCCGCGGCGACGGCCTTGAGCGGGGTGCCGGTGGGCACGACGAAGTCGACGCCGGTGTGGTAGCCGCTGGACCACATGGCACCCGCCACGTGGTACCCGGTGCCGATGGTGGCGCCGGTGACCGGCAGGGTGTAGCCGCTGGAGCTGCCGGAGCTCTGGGTCGCGGCCGCCGGCTTCGCCTCCGCCTTCTCCGGCTTCGGGGAAGATGCCTTCGGGGCGGACGACTTGGCCGGGGATCCGGTCTTCGTCGCGCCCGGGGCCGCCTTCTTGCCGATCGACAGCTTCAGGCCGGGGTGGATCAGCGAGGGGTCGTCGCCGACGGCCTCGCGGTTGTCGGCATAGAGCTTCTTCCAGCCACCGGCGACATTCTGCTCGTCCGCGATCTCCGAGAGGCAGTCGCCGACGCGCACCGAATAGGTGCGCACGGTCGAGGCCTTCGCGGTGTCTTTCCTGGCGGCGGTCCTCTCGGCCGACTTCTCGGCGGTCTTCTGCGTGACCGGAAGCGACTGAACTGCCTTTTCCGGCACCGACTGCGAGGTGGCGGCGTGGGCGCCGGTGGCTCCCATCAGCGGCAGCGCGAGCGCGGCGCCTCCGGTGCCGGCGACGGCTATCGAGCGGGTGAAGCGCTGGGACTTCGGGCGGCGGTGCTTACCCTTCGCGGGCATGACGAATTCCTCTCCGGCGCCTGCGAGGTGAGCTGTCGGGTGCGAGCTGGAGATGCCCGGCCGCGTCGGGACGCGGCTAAACCCCAAGCCTGTTCCGGAGACCGGAACAGGCGGTACTGCCTGTGGGTCCCCCGCTCCTGCCGTCACGGGTGAGTGTGTGCGGAATCCGTTCGGCGGCAGGATTGGGCGTCCGACCGGATCGGTGGCGAACGTAAACGAGCAAGACGCAAAGGGACAAGTGAGGGGTTCCGCGGGAATGCGTTCCCCTTGATCCCTTATGGGGATTACCGGTCACCCTGCGTCAATCGGAAGCCCGTCACCCACGCAAACCCCCTTGGGAATTATGCGGATTACGTGAACATGCCGTGCGACACACCGTCACGGATATGACGCTCCTCACGTCACGAATTCCCAAGATCCCGCACTTCGGAAGGAGTTGGAAAGAACCCAGCAATTCGGACAGAAGCCCTAGATGCGGCGCAGCCGGAAAACTGCCGCATCGAGGTCACCCCGCAGACCGGTGCGAAGTCCGTGATGCAGCAATACGGCCCCTCGGTGAACTTCGCCCGTTTCGAGGCATTCGTACGACGCCGTCGGGTCGAGCCCGCGCAGCCGCACCGCCGGCACGGGTTCCCCGTAGTGCTGGGCCTGAAGCCAGGCGAGCACGACCGTCTCCTCGCCGAGGACGTACTGCACCGCGCTCAGCCCGCCCCGCGGAGGACGCAGCCGGTACTGGTCGCCACGCTGGACCACGGGCCGGATCTCCTTGTAGAGGTCCACCCAGCGGCGGGCCTCGGCGAGCTCCTCCTCGGACCACTCCGTGAGGTCGCCCCCAACCCCGAGCACCCCGGCCATGGAGCTGACGAACCGGAACCTCAGCGAGCTCACACGGTCGTTGAGCTGGGTGTTGGGGCTGTCGGTGACCCAGGCGGCCATCACGCGCGCGGGGTGGATCTGGCTGAAGCCGTGCTGGATGGCGAGACGGTCGAGCGGGTCGGTGTTGTCCGAGGTCCACACCTGGTCGGTCCGGCTGAGCACCCCGAGGTCGATCCGGCCGCCGCCGCCCGAGCAGGACTCGAAGGCGACGCCGGGGTGGGCGGCACGCAGCCGGTCCAGCAGGGCGTAGAAGCCGTGCACATGGTCCACCCACAGGCGCTGCGGGTAGGGGTCCCCGGGCCAGCCGGCGTCGGTGAAGCAGCGGTTGAAGTCCCACTTGACGTAGTCGATCGGGGCGCTCGACAGCAGGGTGTCGAGCTGCTCCCAGAGGTACTCCTGGACGTCCTCGCGCGCGAGGTTCAGTACGAGCTGATTGCGGAACTCCGTCCGCTTTCGTCCCTCTTGGTACTGCACCCAGTCCGGGTGGGCGCGGTACAGCTCGCTGTCCGGGTTGACCATCTCCGGCTCGACCCAGATGCCGAACTGCATGCCGAGCGCGTGCACGGAGTCGCCGAGGGGCTTGAGACCGGCAGGGAAGCGGTCGGGGTTGGGGCTCCAGTCGCCGAGCCCGGCCCGGTCGCTGGTGCGGGTGCCGAACCAGCCGTCGTCGACCACGAACAGCTCGATCCCGGCCGCGGCGGCCCGGCGGGCCAGGGCGCCCTGCTGCTCCTCGGAGATGTCGAAGTTGGTGGCCTCCCAGGAGTTGAACAGCACCGGCCGGTCCTGGTCGGCGTCCGGGATGACGAACGCCCGCTGGTAGGCGTGCCAGGCCCGGCTCGCGCCGCCGAAACCGCCGTCGCTCCAGAGTCCGGCGAAGACGGGCGTCGTGAAGGACTCGCCCCCGCCCAGGCTGAGCAGGCCGGACTCGTCGTAGCCGGCACCGCCGGTTATCTGCACGCGCGCGTCGGGGAGTTGGGCGACGGCGATGCGCCAGGACCCCGACCAGCCGAGGGCGGCCCCGTAGACCTCGCCGCGCTCCTCGGTGGCGTCGGTGTCGAGCGCGACCCAGGGCAGGTGCTGATGGCCGGTGTGGCCGCGGCGGCTGCCGATGACCTTCTCGCCGTAGGTGAGCGGGGTCTGGGTGAGCAGGGACTCGGCGGCCCAGCGGCCGTGCAGCTGGGAGAGCCGCCAGCCGTCCTCGCGGTCGGGCAGGGTCCAGGTCGCGGAGTCGGCGCGCAGCAGCTCGACGGGGTCCGGGCCCTGGTTGACCAGGGTCACCCAGCGCTCCAGGACGTCGTGGCGCATCCGGTAGTGCAGGGTGATGGCCAGGCCGCCGTCGCGGAACCGCAGCCGCAGCTCGTCGCCCTCGGTGTCATGGGCCTCGAAGGTCCATTCGGTGCCGCGGCGCTCGGCGGTGCGCACGGACAGCGCGGGGCGGGTGAAGCGGGGGCCGCCCTCGACCGGGTACTCCTCGCGCCCGTCGAGCCGGGACTCGAAGGGCCAGTACTCCGGCAGCGGGCGCACCGCGAGCGCCTCGGCGTCGGCGAGGGCGATCCGGGGCCCCCAGTGCAGATGCAGCAGCTCGTCCTCGGGGGTGAGGTGCAGGGCGTAACTGCTGGCCGGCCCGGACAGAATCCACGTACGGCCGTTCTCGGCGATCTCCAGCATGGTGGTGCCCCTCACAGATTCGAACAGGTGCCAACAGGTGCGCTCAGGCAGCAACATCATCAATGGCCGGGGGCCCCTGCTGCAACGCCTGTGGACAACCCGATTGCCAGGCCTGTGGACAACTCATTGCCCCAGGAAGCCATGTCGTATGGTCGAGAGCGTGCCCGTCGACGAGCAGCGCCGACGGTGCCCGGCTGGGAGGAGCCCCCGTGACGCAGCAGATCCCGTCGACCGAACCCGAGCTCGCCGGAGTCCGCAACTTCCGTGACGTGGGCGGACTGCGGACGGTGGACGGACGTCGGGTGCGGTACGGGGTGCTGTTCCGCAGTGGCCACCTCGCGCACGCGACGGAGGACGACGCCGCCTTCCTGTCCTCGCTCGGCCTGCACACGATCTTCGACTTCCGCAACGCGGCGGACCAGAAGCTGGAGGGCCCCGACGTCGAGCTGCCGGGCGTCACCAATGTGAATCTGCCGCTGAGCGACCCGGCGGAGGGCACCTGGTTCTGGAAGATGGTCCGGGACGGGGACATCGAGCAGCTGCGGGAGCTGCTCGGCGACGGCAAGGCCGCGGCGCGGATGACCGGCTCCTACCGCACGATGATCAAGGAGCGCACCGCCGAGCACTCCCAGGTGGTGCGCTCCCTCGCCGAGGACAGCGTCCCCGCCCTCATGCACTGCGCGGCCGGCAAGGACCGCGCGGGCCTGGCCGTGGCGGTGACCCTGCTCGCCCTGGGCGTGGAGCGCGAGGCGATCGTGGCCGACTACCTGGAGTCGAACGCCAAGCACCGCCGCTACAAGGTCCGCCGCACCAGCACCTCCGCCGACGCGTACTCCCCCGAGGTCATGGAGCTGCTCAGCCCGCTGTTCGAAGCGCGCGCCGCATATCTGGAGGCCGCATTCGAGACCATCGAGGAGAGCTGGGGCGATGTCGACACCTACCTGGAGGAAGGTCTCGGCCTCACCCCCGAGATCCGCGAGCGGCTGCGGGAGCGCCTGCTCGACTGAGTCGTACGGCCCCTACTGTCCGGCTCCGACCTCGAAGAGCAGGTAGAGGAAGGCGGCGAAGACGTGTCCGGCCGCCAGGTAGATGAGAAGGCGTACCCACAGGGCGCGGGGAAACTTCTCCTCCATGTCGCTCATGGTGTCTCTCCAGGGGTGGGGCCCAGGCACAGGGTGGCCGTGGGACTCTGCAACAGGGTGTGGACGAACAGGAGCTCGACTCCCTCGGGATCCTGGGCGGCGATGCGGTGCGGGGTCAGCGAGTCGAAGTGCGCGCTGTCGCCGGGCCCGAGTCCGTGCGTGGCGTCGCCGAGGCGCAGGCGCAACCGTCCGCGCAGGACGTACAGCCATTCCTCGCCGGGGTGCACCCGCACGATGTCGCCCTGGGAGCCGTGCGGTACGCGCACCCGCAGGGCCTGCATGCCGCGTCCGGAGGCGCCGGCCTGGAAGTAGGTCCAGCCGCCGGCCGCGGTGGGCTCCATGTCTGCGGCGCGCACCACGGCGTCCCGGTCGACGACCGTCTCGCCGAGGAGTTCCGACACCGTCGTACCGTAGATGCGGGCGAGCGCGAGCAGCATCGGCAGCGAGGGCTGGCGCTGCCCGGTCTCCAGGCGGGAGAGGTGGGCGGCCGACAGCCCCGCGGCGGCGGCCGCGGCCTCCAGGGTGAGGGAGGCGCGGCGGCGCAGCGCGCGAAGCTGGGGAGCCACCGAGGGCAGCTCCGTGAAGGCTTCCGGGGAGCTCATGTCTCCATTCAGCCGCACCTTTGCCTCCGCGGCAAATTTCTTGCCTCAGAGGCAAAGACGTTCACAGTCCAGCCTCAGCGGAGGGCCACCGCCTGTTACGGCGTCACCGGTTGGCCACCGCCTGCTTCACCAGTGTCCTGCCGAAGTCCCACATCAGCCCGCTGCCGCTGTGCGCGTCGTCCATGACATCGGTGAAAGCGTCGACGAACCGGTCCACTTCCTTCTCGCCGACGACGAGCGGCGGGATCAGCTTGATGACCTCCAGGTGGTCGCCGGAGACCTGGGTGAGGATGCGGTGCCGCTGGAGCAGCGGTACGACGACCATCTGCGCGAACAGGCCCTTGCGGGCGGCCTGGAGCATGGTCCAGCGACCGCGCAGCTTGAGCGACCTGGGCTTGCCGAACTCGATGCCGATCATCAGGCCCCGGCCGCGGACGTCGGCGAGCAGCTCGTACTTGTCGACGAGCGCCGCGAGCCGGGACCTCAGCAGTTCGCCCGTCGCGCGGGCGTTGGCGACGATCTGCTCGTTCTCCATGACCGACAGGACCGCGAGCCCCGCCGCCATGGCCTGTGCGTTGGAGCCGAAGCTCGCCGAGTGCACCAGCACCCGGTCCATGGACGAGTAGACCTTCTTGAAGATCCAGTCCTTGCCGAGCGTGGCCCCGACCGGCACATAGCCGCCGGAGAGCGCCTTGGCCACGCAGACCAGGTCGGGCTCGACCCCGTCCTCGTGCTGGTAGGCGTAGAAGTCCCCGGTGCGCCCGAGCCCGGTCTGCACCTCGTCCGCGATGAGCAACGCCTTGTGCCGGCGCAGCAGTTCCTGCGCGGACCGCAGATAGCCGGGCGGGGCCTCGTGCACCCCCTTGCCCTGGATCGGCTCGACGACCAGGGCGGCCACGTCGCCCTTCTTCAACTCCCGGGCCAGGGCGTCGAGATCACCGAGCGGTACCGCCGTGTCGGGCAGCAGGGGTGCGAAGCCGTCCCGGAAGCCGGACTCGCCGTTGACCGAGAGCGAGCCGGTGGTCAGTCCGTGGAAGGCGTGGTCGCAGTACAGGACCCGCGGCCTGCCGGTGGCGTACCGGGCGAACTTCAGCGCGGTCTCCACCGCCTCCGTACCGCTGTTGCCGAAGAACACCCGGTCCAGGTGCGGGCTGTGGGCGAGGAGCTTCTCGGCCAGCAGCCCGGGCAGCGGCTGGCAGTCGAAGCGGGTGAGGTCGGCGAGCTGGGCGTCGAGGACGTCGTGCAGTGCCTTGCGGACGACGGGGTGGTGACGCCCGAGGCCCATCACCCCGAACCCGGCGAGCATGTCGAGGTACTCGTTGCCGTCCGCGTCCCAGAAGTACGCGCCCTCGCCGCGCTCGTAGACCTTGTCGAAGCCGATGGTGTGCAGCATGCGAGGGAGTTGGTGGTTCAGGTACTTCCCGTGCAGCTCGTACCGCTCGGCTCCGCGCTCGGCCAGGAGTCTGCCGAGGTCGAACTCCGTGCTCATTCCTTCTCCTTGACTTCGCCCTGTTGCCGCCCGACGGCTCCGACCTGGTCCTTGACGGCAAGGCTCGCGCTGATCCGCCCCGCCACCTCGACCGGCGTCAGCCCGATGTCGGCGAGCACCTCGCCGCGCTTGGCGTGCGCGAGGAACTGCTCCGGGATCCCGAACCGCCGTACCGGCACGTCGACTTCGGCGTCCCCGAGAGCCAGCGCGACCGCGGCTCCGACCCCGGCGGCCCGGCTGTTGTCCTCGACGACGGCCACCAGCCGGTGCTCGGCAGCGAGGCCCGGCAGCGCGGGGTCGACGGGCTTGACCCACCGGGGGTCCACGACCGTGCAGTCGATGCCGCGCCCCTCCAGCAGCTCGGCCGCCTGGAGGCAGACGGGCGCCATGACGCCGACGGCGACGAGAAGCACCTCGGGCCGTGCCCCGCGACGGAGCACGTCCATGCCGCCCACGTGGTCCACGGCCGGGACCGCGGGCCCCACCGACTCCTTCGGGAACCGCACCAGCGTCGGCGCGTCGTCCACGGCGACCGCTTCCCTGAGCTGCGCCCGCAGCTGGTCGGCGTCGCGGGGCGCGGCGATCCTGAGGCCGGGCACGACCTGGAGGATCGACATGTCCCACATGCCGTTGTGCGAGGCCCCGTCGACCCCCGTGACCCCGGCCCGGTCCAGGACGAACGTGACCCCGCAGCGGTGCAGGGCGACATCCATCAGGAGCTGGTCGAAGGCGCGGTTCAGGAAGGTCGCGTAGACGGCGACGACGGGGTGCAGTCCGCCCGTCGCGAGGCCGGCCGCGGAGACCGCCGCATGCTGCTCGGCGATGCCGACGTCCCAGACCCGGTCCGGGAACCGGGCGGCGAACTTGCCGAGGCCGACCGGGTGCAGCATGGCCGCCGTGATCGCCACGACGTCCTCGCGCTCCTCCCCGATCGCGACGATCTCGTCGCCGAACACCGAGGTCCAGGAAGGCCCGCCCGAGGGCGCCAGCGGCTCGCAGGTGAGGGGGTCCATCACACCGACGGTGTGGAAGTGGTCCTCCTCGTGGGCGAGGGCGGGCTCGTAGCCCCGACCCTTCTCGGTCAGGCAGTGCACGAGCACTGGCCCGTGGAACCGCTTCGCCCGCCGGAGCGCCGACTCCACGGCCCCGATGTCGTGTCCGTCGATCGGGCCGACGTACTTCAGCCCGAGGTCCTCGAACATGCCCTGCGGGGCGAAGGCGTCCTTGAAGCCCTTCTTCGCCCCGTGCAGGGACTCGTAGATGGTGCCGCCCACCAGCGGGGTCCTCAGGAGTACGTCCTTGCCCCAGGCCAGCACCTTCTCGTAGCCGTCGGTGGTGCGCAGGGTGGCCAGGTGGTTGGCGAGGCCGCCGATGGTCGGCGAGTAGGAGCGCTCGTTGTCGTTGACGACGATGATCAGCGGCCGGTCCTTGGCGGCCGCGATGTTGTTCAGCGCCTCCCAGGCCATGCCGCCGGTCAGCGCCCCGTCGCCGATGACCGCGACGACATGCCCCTTCTCGCCCTGCACCTGGCGGGCCTTGGCGAGCCCGTCGGCCCACCCGAGCGCGGTGGAGGCGTGGCTGTTCTCGACGATGTCGTGCTCGGACTCCTCCCGCGAGGGGTAGCCCGACAGACCGCCCTTGCCGCGCAGCTTGGAGAAGTCCTGACGCCCTGTCAGGATCTTGTGCACATAGCTCTGATGGCCGGTGTCCCAGACGATGCGGTCGACCGGCGACTCGAAGACCCGGTGGAGCGCGATGGTCAGTTCCACCACCCCCAGGTTGGGCCCGAGGTGGCCGCCGGTCCTGGCGACCGCGTGCACCAGGAACTCCCTGATCTCTTCGGACAGTTCACCGAGATCCGATTCGGACAGCGCCTTCAGGTCGCGTGGTCCCCGGATGTTCTCCAGAATGGTCACGCTCGGGCCCCCTTCGGTCCGTGCTGTTCAGCTCACGGTGACGGCGGGCTCCCCCGAGGCGCCGTCCTTCTCCATCTGTTCGGCGATCTTCATCGCCTCCTCGATGAGGGTCTCCACGATCTTCGACTCCGGGACGGTCTTGACGACCTCGCCCTTCACGAAGATCTGCCCCTTGCCGTTGCCGGAGGCGACCCCCAGGTCCGCCTCCCGCGCCTCGCCGGGACCGTTGACCACACACCCCATCACCGCGACCCGCAAGGGCACTTCCATGCCCTCCAGACCCGCCGTGACCTCGTCGGCCAGCTTGTAGACGTCGACCTGCGCCCGCCCGCAGGACGGACACGACACGATCTCCAGGCGCCGCTGCCTGAGCCCCAGCGACTCCAGGATCTGGATGCCGACCTTGACCTCCTCGGCGGGCGGGGCGCTCAGGGACACCCGGATGGTGTCGCCGATGCCCCGGGACAGCAGCGCCCCGAAGGCCACGGCCGACTTGATCGTCCCCTGGAACGCGGGCCCGGCCTCCGTGACCCCCAGGTGGAGCGGATAGTCGCACTGCTCGGCCAGCTGCTGGTACGCGCTGACCATCACCACGGGGTCGTTGTGCTTCACCGAGATCTTGATGTCCCGGAACCCGTGCTCCTCGAAGAGCGACGCCTCCCACAGCGCGCTCTCCACCAGCGCCTCCGGCGTCGCCCTGCCGTACTTCTGGAGCAGCCGGCGGTCCAGCGACCCGGCGTTGACCCCGATCCGGATCGGCGTGCCGTGGTCCTTCGCGGCCCGCGCGATCTCCTTGACCTTGTCGTCGAACTGCTTGATGTTGCCCGGATTGACGCGTACGGCCGCGCAGCCGGCCTCGATCGCCGCGAACACGTACTTCGGCTGGAAGTGGATGTCCGCGATCACGGGGATCTGCGACTTGCGCGCGATGGTCGCCAGCGCGTCCGCGTCGTCCTGCGTGGGACAGGCGACGCGGACGATCTGGCAGCCGGACGCGGTGAGTTCGGCGATCTGCTGGAGCGTGGCGCCGATGTCCGACGTACGGGTCGTCGTCATCGACTGCACCGACACCGGGGCCCCGCCCCCGACCGCCACCGGCCCGACCATGATCTGCCGCGACACGCGCCGCTCGGCGATCGGCCGGACCGGTACCTCGGGGACGCCCAAGGGAATGGCGGTCATGGCACTACTCGCGGTTTCCGGAGACCGTCTCGCGCATGGCGCGCAGCGACTCCTTGAGCGAGCCCATGGTGGCGAGGACGGCGGTGGGCTCGTAGCCGCAGTGCGCCATGCAGTTGGCGCAGCGCGGGTCCTTGCCGCGGCCGTACTTGTCCCAGTCGGTCTCCTCGATGAGTTCGCGGTACGTCGGCACGTACCCGTCGCTCATCAGGTAGCAGGGGCGCTGCCAGCCGAACAGGGAGTAGTTGGGGATCGCCCAGGCCGTGCACGGGAAGTCGACCTTGCCCTCCAGGAAGTCCAGGAAGAGCGGGGAGTGGTTGAGCCGCCACTTCTTGCGGTTGCCGCCCGCGAAGGCCTTCTTGAACAGCTCGCGGGTCTGCTCCACGCCCAGGAAGTGCTCCTGGTCGGGCGCCTTCTCGTAGGCGTAGGCGGGCGAGATCATCATCTCGTCGACCTTGAGGTCGTCGTTGAGGAAGTTGAGCACCTCGATGATGGTCTGCGGGGTGTCGGTGTTGAAGAAGGTCGAGTTGGTGGTGACCCGGAAGCCGCGCCGCTTGGCCTCCTTGATCGCCTCCACGGCCTCGTCGAACACGCCCTCCTTCGCCACGGACTCGTCGTGCCGCTCGCGCAGCCCGTCGATGTGCACCGCGAAGGCGAAATAGGGGGAGGGCGTGAACTTGTCCATCTTCTTGCGCAGCAGCATCGCGTTGGTGCAGAGGAAGACATACTTCTTCTTCGCCACCAACTGCCGCACGATCTCGTCGATCTGAGGGTGCATCAGCGGCTCACCGCCGGCGATGGACACCATCGGCGCACCGGACTCCAACACCGCCCCGACTGCCTGGGCCACCGGCATGCGCTGCTTGAGCACCCCCGCCGGATGCTGGATCTTGCCGCAGCCCTCACACTTCAGGTTGCATGCGAAGAGAGGTTCCAGCTCCACGATCAGAGGGAACTTGTCCCGCTTGCGGAGCTTCTGTTCGGCCAAGTATGTAGCGACCTTGATGGACTGACGCAGCGGCATGGCCATCTGGCTCACCTCCGGGGGAGCAGCAAGGAACGGTGCCATTCGTAGAAAGCGGGAAGGACGGAACGAAGGACGCGGAAGGCCGATATTCCACCGCGTACCGTGCCGATCCGGACGAGTTCATGTTGTGGAGCGTCCACGACCACCCGGACGGCCGCAACGGGGCGCTCGCCCGCGCGCACGGCGCTCAGGAGCGTGGCCGCGGACTCCATGTCGACCGCGATCGCGCCGGTCGCGAGCAGCTCCGACCGCTCGTGACCGCGGACGACGTGATCGGAGCCGGTGAGAGGTCCGGTGTGCACCGTACGTCCCGGTACGGCCTGTACGAGCTCCTTGACGAGTAGGTCGGTCTGCATACAGGGAACGGTTCCGTCCGGATCCCGGGTCTCCTCGGCGACCACCAGGTCGCCGGGGTGCATCCCGGGGGCGAGGCCCGCACAGAAGCCGGTGGCGAGAACGGCGGCCCCGTCGAGCGCGGGGTTCGCGAGGGCCTCGGTGACGGCCCGTTCGGCCGCCCTCGGCCCCATGCCGGTCCGGAGCACGGTGACCGGCCCGCCGGCCCCGCCGCGGTCACCGGTGCGCAGGGCGAGGTGCTCGATGCCGAGGGCGCAGGCGATCAGCAGGGGGGCGGTGGCGGGCCCGGCGCTCATCAGAGGGCCTCGGTCCGGGAGAACGGTTCTCCATGGACGTAACGGCCCAGCGCGGTGAGCGGGAAGACCTGCCGGTAGAGGTGGTAGTTGATGGAGAAGTCCCAGGGGAAGCCGGTTCCGGTGAAGTAGGGTTCGTCCCAGGAGCCGTCCTCACGCTGGGTGCTCGCGAGCCATGCGATGCCGCGCTCGACGGCCTTGGATTCCCTCTCCCCCGCCGCGAGCAGCGCCATCAGCGCCCAGGCGGTCTGGGAGGCCGTGGAGGCGCCGCGGCCGCTCCACTCCTTGACGTACCGGTAGGAGCGCAGGTCCTCGCCCCAGCCGCCGTCGTCGTTCTGCACCGTCTCCAGCCAGGCGACGGCCCGGCGGATCGCCGGGTGCGCGGCGGGCAGTCCGGCGGCCGTGAGCGCGGGCACCACCGACCCGGTGCCGTAGATGTAGTTGACGCCCCAGCGTCCGAACCACGAGCCGTCCGGCTCCTGTTCGGCGAGCAGCCAGTCGATGCCGCGCCGCGTGCGCGGGTCGTGCGAGAGGCCCTCGATTGCCAGCATCTCCACCACGTGGGCGGTGACGTCGGCGGACGGCGGGTCGATGACCTCGCCGAAGTCGCAGAACGGCAGGCGGTTGGGGAACGGGCTGGTGTTGTCGACGTCGAAGGCGCCCCAGGCGCCGTTCTTCGACTGCATCCCGAGGTTCCAGCGCACCCCGCGCCCGATGGCCCGCTCGACCCGCTCGGGGTCGTGGTGCCGGACCCGGCGCAGCGCGAGGACGACCTCGGCGGTGTCGTCGATGTCGGGGTAGTTGTCGTTGTGGAACTCGAACGCCCATCCTCCCGGCGGGAGTTGGGGACGCTTGACGGCCCAGTCGCCGGGCCGGACGATCTCCTCGCCGAGCATCCAGTCGGCCGCCCGGAGGAGCTGCGGATGGTCGGCGGGCACTCCCGCGTCGACGAGGGCGATGGTGGCGAGGCAGGTGTCCCACACCGGCGACTGACAGGCTTCGATCATCCGGGACCCGTCCTCGCGCCAGATGGCGAAGCGGTCCAGGGACTCCAACCCGGCCCGCATGACCGGGTGTTCGAGGTCGTAGCCGAGCAGGTGCAGGGCGATCACCGAGTACACGGCGGGGGGCTGGATGCCGCCCCAGCAGCCGTCGTTCTCCTGCCGCTCGATGATCCAGCGAGCCGCGGAGTTCATCGCGGCTCTGCGGAGTCTGCGCGGGGCGACCTTGCGCAGCTGGTGCAGGGCCTTGTCGAGCCGCTGGAAGGCTCCGTCCCAACTCGCCACCGGGGCGAGCGGCTTGGCCGGGTTGGGGTCGGCCGGGTCGGCGTGCAGTTCGTCGAGCGGGAAGGGCGCGGGCCGCACCGGGCGCTTCGCGGAGACGATCGTCAGCGGGACGATGGTCTGGCGGGCCCAGCAGCCGAAGTCGTAGATGTTGAGAGGAACCCACTTGGGGAAGTAGATGAGCTCCGGCGGGAGTTCGGGCAGGTCCTCCCACTTCCACCAGCCGAACAGGGCGAGCCAGATCCGCGTGAACACCCGGGCGGAGGCGATCCCGCCCTGGGCGCGGATCCACGCGGAGGCCTTCGCCATGTGCGGGGCGTCCGGAGCGTCGCCGTCCATGCGAAGGGCGACGTACGCCTCGACGGTGGTGGAGAGTTCGCCGGGACCGCCGTAGAAACTGGCCCAGGTGCCGTCCTCGCGCTGCTCGCCACGGATGAACTTCGCGGCGGCCCGGGTGGTCGACTCGTCGCGGATGCCGAGGAACTGACGGAGCAGCAGGTCCTCGGCGTCCATGGTGACGTTGGTCTCGAGGTCGCCCTTCCACCAGCCCTCGGCGTCCTGCCGGGCGAGCAGGTGGTCGGTGGCGCGCTGGACGGCGCGCACGGCGGCTTCTTGTACCCCGGCCGCCACGGGAGTGTCGAGACGGGTTTCGCTGGCCGCGGCAGCCCGGGGCGGCAGGGCCCCGGTGCTTCCGTCGGTCGTCGCTGTCATGGCTTCCCCTTCGTGCAGTGTGCAATGTGGTGCTCTGCTGTGGGTCCGCCGTCGGCCGGTGCCTTTCCTTTCCTCGCAGCACCGGCCGGCGACTACGCGAGGGCTATTCGGCCGATAATGATCATCTCTTTCGTACGACGACGAAGTCGGCCAGCGCCGTGAACTGCGCCCGCACCCGCTCGGGCATGTCGACGGCGTCGAGGGCTTCGATGGCGATGGTGTGCTGACGGCGGGCTTCCGCCGCCGTCCACTCGCGGCCGCCCGCTTCCTCGATGAGGGCGGCACGGGCCGCGAACTCCTCCTCGGAGAAGTTCTCGAAGTCGCTGCTCTTGGCGTCGGCGGCGAGGATCTCGCCGAGCCGCTCGGAGGCGGCACCGCCCGCCGCGAGCGCGGCCACGACCGGCAGGGACTTCTTGCGCTGACGCAGGTCGCTCCAGGTCTGCTTGCCGGTGGAGACCGGGTCGCCCCAGATGCCGAGGAGGTCGTCGACGGCCTGGAAGGCGAGGCCGAGGTGGTAGCCGTACTTCTCCAGGACGTCGGCGGTGCGGTCGTCGGCGCCGCCGAGGACAGCGCCGATGGAGCAGGCGCAGGCGAGCAGGGCGCCGGTCTTGTTGCCCTCCATCTCCAGGCACTCCTCGACGCTGACGCGGTCGCGGTGCTCGTAGGAGATGTCCTGGGCCTGGCCGTCGATGAGGGCGCGGGTGGCGGTGGTGAGGCGGCGGGTGGCGCGGCCGGCCTCGACGGTGCCGAGCTCCAGCAGGACCTCGTTGGCGAGGGCGAACAGCGCGTCGCCGACCAGGATGGCCTGGGCGGGTCCGTGCACCTTCCACACGGTGTCGCGGTGGCGGCGCTGCTCGTCGCCGTCCATCAGGTCGTCGTGCAGCAGCGAGAAGTTGTGGACCAGTTCGACGGCGACCGCGCCGGGGATGCCGGTCTCCGGAGCCGCGCCGGTGACCTCGGCCGAGAGCACGGCGAGGGCGGGGCGCACGGCCTTGCCGCCGTCGCCGTCCGCGGGGTTGCCCTGGGCGTCGATCCAGCCGAAGTGGTAGGCGGAAACGGTGTCCATCGGGGGCGCGAGACGGTCGACGGCCGCCTTCAGCACCGGTGTGGCCAGGGTCCGGCCGCGCTCCAGGAGCGCGGTCACGTCCACCGCGGTCCTCCGAGCAGCCGTCTCGGCGGGGGGCACAGTGGGCACAGTCTCTCCTCTTGTTGCGGTACCGGAGGTGCTGGGGCCGGATACGCCGTGCTGGTCGAGCATCACGCGGCCTCCTCGACGTCGAAGAGGCGGGCGGGGCGGGGCCGGCCCAGGGTGCTCAGTACGGCGTCCGCCGCACTCACACCGCTGCGGACCGCACTCTCCATGGTCGCGGGCCACCCTGTGGCGGTCCACGCGCCGGCCAGGTAGAGGCCGGGGGCTCTGGTACGGGCGCCGGGCCTGAGCCGTCCGACGCCGGGGGTCGGGGCGAACGTGGCCGTGCGCTCCCTGGTCACGAAGAAGTCCTTGACCTCGGCGCCGCGCGTGAGCGGGAGCAGCCGCTCCAGCTCGGGCAGGTACCGCTCGCGCAGCTCGGCCACCGGTGAGTCGATCTCGTCCTGCGCGGCCGACTGGGACAGGGCGAGGTACTGGCCCGCACGCAGTCCGGAGGCGTCTGTGCGGTCGAAGACCCACTGCACGGGGCTGCCGAGGGCGGCGAAGAACGGTGTGTCGAGCACCTTGCGGTCATAGACGACATGGACGTTCAGGATCGGCGCGGTGCCGATCGCCCGAAGATTTTCCGGGGCGTCGAGCGCACCCTCGGGCAGCAGGTCAGCGGCCTCGCCCTGGGCCACGGCGAGCACGACCGCGTCCGCGCGGAGCGTCTCCCCGGGAACCTGGACGCTCCAAGTGCCGTTGTCGTCAGTGGAGATGGAGGTGACGCGTGTACGGACCTCGGTACGCACGCCCGCGGAGTCGAGCGCCTTGCGGGCCAGCCGGTCGTGCAGTTCACCCAGCGGGACGTGAGCCCAGCCGATGTCGGCCGCGCCCGGGTCGGACAGCAGACCGGTCTTGAACACCATCGCGGCGAGCCCCAGCGAGGCGTCGCCCGCGACCGCGTTGAGGGTGGCGACCCCGACCAGGTCCCACAGGGCCTCGACGGCACGCGCCGACTGACCGTGCGCGGTCAGCCAGCTGCCGAAGTCCTGTGCGTCCAGGCTCGGATCGGCGAGGTCGAGTCCCTTGAGCGCTAGCGCGGCACGCCCCACTTTGGCGCGCTCGGCGAGCGAGAGATGCGGGTACGTGGCGAGGCTACGCCCCAGATGCAGGGGCACCGGCAGCGCGTCGCGCCGTAGTCTGCCGAGCCGTCGGCCCGCGGGCCGGTCCGCGTCGAGAACGGGCACGTCGAGACGATCCTGCAAGGGTGCCAGCGCCGTGCCCTCGATGCGGTCGAGAAACCAGCGGTAGGCGGTGCAGCACCGCAGGTAGACATGCTGGCCGTTGTCGACGGTCAGGTCGCCGCGCTGGAAGGAGAAGGCGAGTCCGCCGAGGCGGGGCCGTCCTTCGAGCAGGGTGACGCGGACTCCGGCGTCGGCGAGCGCGAGCGCGGCGGTGATCCCGGCGAGCCCGCCGCCGATCACGACGGCGTCCCGCGCCGGCTGCTGCCCGTCGGTCATCGCACACCCTCCCCTGCGCGGCCGCCGTGCTGCGGGAACGGCGCACGGCCGACCGTCGCAGTCAGGGACGCCGTCCTGGAGCGGAGGGTTGCGTGCCGCTTTCCTCCTGCGGCATCACCTTGGACCGGATTGTCCACATCTCCCATCAGGCGCGCCTCCTGACGGTCTGTCGCGTCACGTGCCGGGCGTCCAGCCCCGACAGGCCGCGAACCGCGACGAACGCCTTCTCGCGTCCGGGGAGCGAGACCCGGCCGCGCAGCACCGCCTCGGGGTCGCGCTCGATGCGGTCGAGCAGCCGGCGGTAGATGCCGGCCATCGCGGCGACACAGGCACCGCTGCGCCGGTCCAGCATGGGGAGCAGCCGGTAGCCCTCGGCGAAAAGGGCGCGGGCCCGACGCACTTCGAAGTGCACGAGGCCCGCGAAGTCGGCTCCCTCGGGTGGTTGCGACCCCTTGAAGCCGGCCGAGCAGCCGAACTTCGCGAGGTCGTCGGCCGGGAGATAGGTGCGGCCGCCCTCGGCGTCCTCACGGACGTCTCTGAGGATGTTGGTGAGCTGGAGCGCGAGACCGAGCGTGTCGGCATACTCCGGCGCGCGTTCGGCGGCGCGCGCCCCGGGTTCGGTGCCGAAGACGCCGAGCGAGAGCCGCCCGATGGCGCCCGCCACACAGCGGCAGTACACCTTCAGGTCGTCCCAGGTCTCGTAGGTCTCGCCGCGTACGTCCATCAGGACGCCGTCGATCAGTTCGTCGAGGCCGCCGAGCGGGATCGGGAAGGTCTCCGCGGCATGGGCGAGGGCGACGGCCACCGGGTCGGTGTCGTCCTCGTCGACCGAACCCTCGCGCACCCGGGTCAGCATCGCCCGGGTGTCCTCGAGTCTCGCGGCCTTGACGTCGTGCGCCAGCGCGCCGTCGCCGATGTCGTCGACGCGCCGCGAGAACGCGTAGAGCGCCGACATCGCGCGCCGCTTGGACGTCGGCAGCAGCCTGATGCCGTACGCGAAGTTGCGCGCCTGCTGTCCGGTCACTGCCTCGCAGTAGCTGTAGGCGGCGAGTACCGGTGCGGACACGTGCGACGGTGACTCCACGGTCCGGATCACCCCTCTCCTCGCAGAGCGACGCCCACCTCGCGCAGCAGCTGGAGCTTGCCGGGCTTGGGCGGGCCGGGAAGTACGTCGTGTTCTGCGGCGGCGATCGCGCGGAGCGCCGCCCTTCCCCCCGCCACGAACCCTGCGAGCAGCAGCTTCAGTCTGCCGTGGACGCTACCCACCAGGGGGGCGCCTTCATTCAGGAGTTCGCGGGCGCGTTGTGCTTCGTATGCAACCAGAGCGCGCACCGATGCGCCTGCGCTTTTCGGGGCGAGATCCGCCTCCTGGACATGAAAGCGCTTCATGTCCGCGGCGGGCAGATAGATCCGGTCGCGGCCGAGGTCCTCGGCGACGTCCTGGAGGTGTTCGACGATCTGGAGGGCGGTGCAGATCGCGTCGGAGAGGCGGACCCTCTCGGGGGTCGAGGTGCCGGTGACGGCGAGCACGAGACGGCCGACGGGGTTGGCGGAGAGCTCGCAGTAGGCGAGCAGGTCGTCGTAGGTCTCGTAGCGGGTGACGAGCTGGTCCTGGCGGTTGGCGGCGATCAGGCCGAGGAAGGGCTCGGGGCTCAGCGCGCAGCGGCGGACCGTGGGCTGGAGGCGGCGCAGCAGGGGGTGGTGCGGGGTGCCGTCGAAGACCCGGTTCAGGTCGGCCTCGAAGGCGTCGAGCAGGAGCAGCCGGTCCTCGGCCTCCTCGGGCGACACGCCGAGCAGCCGGGCGTCGGCGCCGCCGGGGGCGAGATCGCCGTCACCGATGTCGTCGACGAGGCGCGCGAAGCCGTAGACCGCCATGAGGTCGGCGCGCCAGTCCCTGGGCAGGAAGAAGGGGGCCACGGGGAAGTTCTCCGCCGCGGCCTTGTCGAGCGTTCCGCGCTCCGTCGCTCCGGGGCGCGTCGTGCCGGTCTCCGTCATCGCTGCCTGCCTGGGGCGGGGACGGCACGTGCTGCGCTGAGCTGGGGAGTTTCCGAAGCCATTGCCGTCACATCTCCCGTTCTACACCGCCGACCCAATACACACTATTTCGGACACGCCGCCCGGCCTTCCGCACGGTGTCCCTGTGCGCGGGTGTCGCGCATTATCGCCCCACTTGCCGCGATTGGGCACCGGTACAGCTTACGTTGTACAACGCGCCGAGGATCGTCGGGGTGTCCTGCGCATCACAACAACACACCGATTGGCCCCAAGATTCCTAAGGGGGCCGGAAGTTGACGTTTCCTTTGCAGACGCGGGGCCCCGCCGGAACAGTTCCGGCGGGGCCCGGTCAAGCGGAGGGGTCGTTTTCGTCCGGGGCGGGGTGGACTACTTGCCCGTGAACTTCTCGTACTCCTTGATGACCTCTTCGGTCGGGCCGTCCATGCGCAGCTCACCGCGCTCCAGCCACAGCACCCGGTCGCAGGTGTCACGGATCGACTTGTTGTTGTGACTGACGAGAAACACCGTGCCGGCCTCTTTGCGCAGTTCCCGGATGCGTTCCTCGGAGCGCTTCTGGAACTTGCGGTCACCGGTGGCCAGGGCCTCGTCGATCATGAGGACGTCGTGGTCCTTGGCGGCGGCGATGGAGAAGCGCAGCCGGGCCGCCATGCCCGAGGAGTACGTGCGCATCGGAAGGGTGATGAAGTCGCCCTTCTCGTTGATCCCGGAGAAGTCGACGATCTCCTGGTAGCGCTCCTTGATCTGCTCCCGGGACATGCCCATGGCGAGACCGCCCAGGATGACGTTCCGCTCCCCCGTGAGGTCGTTCATCAGGGCCGCGTTGACGCCGAGCAGCGAGGGCTGGCCGTGCGTGTAGACGCGGCCCTTCTCGGCGGGCAGCAGACCTGCGATGGCCCGCAGCAGGGTCGACTTGCCGGAGCCGTTGGAGCCGATCAGGCCGATGGCCTCGCCCTTGTACGCGACGAAGGAGACGCCCCGCACGGCGTGCACCTTGCGCACGCCCCGCTCCTCGCCGCGCTTGAGGATGCGGCTCAGGGCCGCGGTCGCGCTGCCCTTGCCGGTCTTGGCGCCGTTGACGCGGTAGACGATGTGCAGCTCGTCGGCGATCACCGTCGGGGTCTGCGCGTCCGCGACGGCCATGGTCATCTGCTCGTCCCGGATGTCGTCAGCCACGGCCGTACCTTTCCTCCGCCTTCCAGAAGTACACGAAGCCGCCGAGCGCGAACAGCGCGGCCCAGCCGCCCGCCGCCGCCCAGACGTGGTCGGGCAGGTTCTCGGCGCCGTAGTCGTCGATCAGCGCGAAGCGCATCAGGTCCATGTAGAGGGCCGCGGGGTTCCACTGGAGCACCGTGGCGACCCACTGGGGCTTGTCGGCCAGCATGATCGGGATGGAGAACATCACGCCGGACGCGTACATCCAGGTGCGCATCACGAACGGCATCAGCTGGGCCAGGTCGGGCGTCTTGGCGCCGGCACGGGCCATGATCAGCGCCAGGCCGGTGTTGAACAGGAACTGAAGAGCCAGCACCGGCACGATCAGCGCCCAGGACAGGTCCGGGTAGTGCCCGAAGCCGACCGCCACCGCGAACAGCACGAGCATCGAGAACAGCAGCTGCTGGAGCTGCTGGAGCGCGAAGGAGATCGGCAGGGAGGCGCGCGGGAAGTGCAGCGCGCGGACCAGGCCGAGGTTGCCGGAGATGGCACGCACTCCCGCCATGACCGAGCTCTGCGTGAAGGTGAACACGAAGACACCCGTGACCAGGAACGGGATGTAGACGTCCTTCGTCATGCCCCGGCTGGCGTCGAGGATGACGCCGAAGATGACGAAGTACACACCGGCGTTCAGCAGCGGGGTCGCCACCTGCCACAGCTGGCCGAGCTTGGCCTGGCTGTACTGGGCGGTCAGCTTCGCCCGCGAGAACGCGAGGATGAAGTGACGCCGGTCCCAGAGCTGGCGTACGTACTCGACGAGCGAGGGTCGAGCGCCGCTCACCGCCAGGTCGTACTTCGCGGCGAGCTGTGCCGCCGTGAGGCCCTGGTCGGGCGACACGGGCGCGCTGGTCGCGACCTTGCCGTCGTGCGTTGTCTCACTCAATGGTGGGTAACTTTCGTCTTCGAGATGCGCGGCCTGGACAGGCAGGGCATGAGCGTGGGGCCGCGGTGCGGCCCGGCTGCTCTCGGATACGAGCTTGTCAGATGACCGGTGGACGGCCCAGACGGGTGAGCCGCCACACCGTACGCCACTTCATGGGCCGGCGCGGACCGCAAGATGTGCTCCAGCCTTCCCGGAAACCGCCGAACCAAGCCTTCAGGGCGGGCCGGGACGGGCGGCGCAGCAGGGTCAGCAGCAGCCAGACACCGAGGTAGACGGGGACCAGCGGGGCGGGCAGGTTCCGGCGGGCCAGCCAGACGCGGTTGCGGGCGACCATGCGGTGGTAGACCGCGTGCCGGGAGGGCGCGGTCGTGGGGTGGTACAGCACCATGTCGGACCGGTAGTCGATCATCCAGCCCGCGTCGAGGGCCCGCCAAGCGAGGTCGGTCTCCTCGTGGGCGTAGAAGAACGCGTCCGGCAGGCCGCCGACCTCGGCGAGGACCTGGGTGCGTACGGCGTTGGCGCCACCGAGGAAGGTCGTGACCCGGGAGGAACGCATCGGGTCGGAGGCGCGCAGCCGCGGGACGTGCCGGCGCTGGGTGACTCCGGTCTCGGGGTCGGCGATGCGGAAGCTGACGATGCCGAGCTTCGGGTCCTCGGTGAACGCCTCGCGGCACAGTGCCGCGGTGTCGTGGTTCGGCAGCAGGCCGTCGTCGTCGAGGAACATCAGTATGTCGACTTCTCGACCGCTGGGTCCGAAGGCCTCGATGCCGACGTTGCGGCCACCGGGGATGCCGAGGTTCTCGGGCAGCTCGATCGTGCGGACGCCCTCGGGGACGTCCGGGACGGGCGAGCCGTTGCCGACCACGACCACCTCGACCGGGTCGCCGTCCTGCTTGGCGACCGAGTCGAGCAGGGCGCGCAGTTCATCGGGCCGGTTGCCCATGGTGATGATCACCGCGCCGACCTTCATGCCGGTGCTCACTTCAGCCTGCTGGAGGCGAGGATCGACACGAGGTGCAGCAGGGTCTGCAGCAGCGCGATGCCGGCCAGCACGGCGACACCGAGCCGGGAGAAGAACAGGTCGTCGCGCACCTGGTCGACGATCGCGAGGACCAGGATCAGCAGGGACGCCTCGATGCCGAGGATCAGGCGGTGGAACTTCAGCAGGGAGGCGGCCCGGCGGGCCAGCGCCATGCCGGAGGAGCGCATCTCGGAGGCGGCCTCCTGCACGGGCGGCTTTCCGGTCTGGTGCCGGGCAACGGCCACCAGGTCGGTCTCCGACTTGATGAGGATCGCGCCGAGTGCGGCGAGCGTGCCGAGGAAGGCCCACAGCCAGTCGATACGGCCGCTCCCGAACAGGTCGGAGGCGCGCAGACCGAAGCCGACGAGCACGGCCGCGTCCGTCAGGTACGCGCCGACGCGGTCCATGTAGACGCCGTTGAGCGAGTACTGCTTCTTCCAGCGCGCGATCTCGCCGTCCACGCAGTCCAGCAGCAGGTACATCTGGACGCACACCACGCCGAGCACGGCGCCCGGGATCCCCGGCACCAGCAGTGCCGGGGCCGCGAGGACACCGAAGACGGTCATCAGGTACGTGAGCTGGTTGGGCGTGACCCTGGTGTTCACCAGGTAGCGGTCCACCCGCAGGGACACCTCACGCATGTAGAGGCGTCCCATCCAGTGCTCACCGCTGCGCCGGTCCTTGACCCCAGCGGGGTGGACGACCGGACGGAGTTCAGCTACCGATGGCCTTGACATAGTCGGTGTAGATGTCCTTGATCTGGTCGGTCTTGAGGTCGAGGTGTTCGAGGATGGTGTAGCGGCCGGGGCGGGTCTGCGGAGCGAACTCCACGGCGCGCACGAACTCCGCGGGCGTGAAGCCGATCTCCTCCGGCAGCACCGGCAGTCCGTGCCGGCGCAGCACCTGCGCCATGTTGGCCGCTTCCTCATGGGCTCCGCGCAGGTACATCGCGAAGGCCGCGCCCAGGCCGCACTGCTCGCCGTGGGCGGCGGCACGCTTGGGGTAGAGCAGGTCGAACGCGTGGTTGATCTCGTGGCACGAGCCGGACGCGGGACGTGAGTCGCCCGAGATCGACATCGCGACGCCGGTGAGGACCAGGGCCTCGGCGAGCACCTGGAGGAAGTCGTTGTCCCCGACGCCCCCCGGGTGCCGCAGCACGGCCTCGCCGGCCTGGCGGGCCATGGCGGCCGCGAGTCCGTCGATCTTCTCGCCCTTGACGCGGTTCGCCAGCTCCCAGTCGGCGATCGCGTTGATGTTGGAGACCGCGTCGCCGATGCCCGCGCGCACGAAGCGCACCGGGGCCTCACGGATGACGTCGAGGTCGATGACGGCCGCTATCGGGTTGGGCACGCCGTAGGAGCCACGGCCCGCGTCGTTGTCGAGGGTCGCGACGGGCGAGCACAGGCCGTCGTGCGCGAGGTTGGTCGGCACGGCGACCAGGGGCAGGCCGACGCGTGCGGCGGCGAACTTGGCGCAGTCGATGATCTTGCCGCCGCCGAGTCCGACGACCGCGTCGTAGTGACCGGCCTTCATGTCGCCGGCCAGCCGGATCGCGTCGTCCAGGGTGCCGCCGTCGACCTCGTACCAGGTGGCCCCGGGCAGTGAGGGTTCCAGCCGCTCGCGCAGCCTCGCGCCCGAGCCGCCGCTGACCGCGACGGCCAGCTTGCCGGAGTGCGAGATCCGCTCGTCGGCGAGCACGCAGGCCAGGTCGTCGAGGGCACCCGGGCGGATGTCCACGACGACGGGTGACGGAATCAGCCTCGTCAGTACTGGCACGCGATCTCCCGTCCGCGGGCGAGATCGTCGTGGTTGTCGATCTCCACCCACTGGACGTCGCCGATCGGCGCCACGTCGATCCGGAAGCCGCGGTTCACGAGCTCCTGGTAGCCGTGCTCGTAGAACTGCTGCGGGTCGGTCTCCCAGACCGTCTTCAGCGCGTCGGCCAGTTCGGGGGCGGCGTCGCCCTCGATCAGGGTGACGCCGATGTACTCGCCGGTGGCCTCGGCGGGGTCCATCAGCTTGGTGATCTTCGTCATGCCCCGCTCGGGGTCGACGACGACCTTCATCTCCTCGTCCGCGAGGGACTTCACGGTGTCCAGGGCCAGGATGATCCGCTTGCCCTCACCGCGCGCGGCGAGCAGCGTCTTCTCGACCGAGACCGGGTGCACGGTGTCGCCGTTGGCGAGGATCACGCCGTCCTTGAGGGCGTCACGGCCGCACCACAGGGAGTAGGCGTTGTTCCACTCCTCGGCCTTGTCGTTGTCGATCAGGGTGAGCTTGAGGCCGTACTTGGCCTCCAGGGCCGCCTTGCGCTCGTACACGGCCTCCTTGCGGTAGCCGACGATGACCGCGACCTCGGTCAGGCCGATCTCCGCGAAGTTGGCGAGGGTCAGGTCGAGAACCGTCGGTTCGCCCTCTATGCCCGCGGGGCCCACCGGCACCAGAGCCTTCGGGAGGCTGTCGGTGTAGGGGCGCAGTCGGCGTCCGGCGCCGGCCGCCAGCACGAGGCCGATCATGCGGGTTCTCCTTCGTCGTGTACGGCGGGTGCCCCTGCGGACACCCAGAAGCGGATGCTCTCCAGGAGCACCACCAGGGCCACTGCCACGGCCAGGACCGTGAGCGCGACCGTGAACTGCGCGGCGGTGAGGGCCGCGGCCAGCACGGTGACGAGGAGCGTCCGCCCTTCCTGCCCCCCGACGGCACGCACCAGCCAGGCCGGGGGCGCTCCGGCGTTGCCGCGGATGCGGTACACCGTGTCGTAGTGATGGTAGGCGACGGCGCCCACCAGCCCGAAAGCTGCCGGTAGGGCTCCGTTAACGTCCGCCTTGGCCGCCAGGATCAGGACGGTGCAGTATTCGGCGGCGCGGAAGAGCGGGGGGACGAGCCAGTCGAGGGCGCCCTTGAGGGGGCGGTACAGAGCTTGACCGGCGGCGATCGCGTAGACGAAGGCGCCGGCGACGGGCGCCCAGGTGACCCCGGAGAAGAGGGACACCGCGAGAACGGCGGTACCGGCGAGCGCAATGACGAGCGGGGATCCGAAGCGTCCGGGGTTCACGCGGGCCACGAAGGAGGCCAGCGGTCCGTTGTCCGCCAGGTCCGCCAGCGCCCCCGCCGCCCGGTCCGTCCGCTGTGCCTTCCGCGTCAGCGACCGCAGCACCCGGCCCGCGGTCGTGTAGGTCGCCGCGAACGCGCAGCCGATGAGCAGCACGTAGAAGGTGATCCGGGGGGTCGTCACCGCAGTCAGCACCGCGATCATCGCCCAGCGCTCGCCGATCGGCAGGACGATCATCCGCCGGACCCACACCGTCCAGCCGACGCTGTCGAGCCGGCCCGAAAGGGCGGCCGTGGGGCTGGTGTTGGCGGTGGCGTCGTGGTTCGCCTCGTTGAAGGAGAAGTCGACGACGTGCCGGCAGGTCTGGAGGATCATCGCGCCCAGGGCGAGAGCCCAGACGTCGTCGCCGCCGCGGGCGGCGCCCAGGGCGAGGCCGGCGTAGTAGGCGTACTCCTTGGCGCGGTCGAAGGTGGCGTCGAGCCAGGCGCCGAGCGTGGAGTACTGGAGGGAGTAGCGGGCGAGCTGGCCGTCGGTGCAGTCCAGGACGAACGAGGCGATCAGCAGGACGCCGGCCGCGATGAACCCGCCGCGCGTACCCGTGGCCGCGCAGGCCGCCGCGATCAGGGCGGTGATCAGGGACGCCGTGGTGACCTGGTTCGGGGTCAGGCCCCGGCGGGCGCACCAGCGCGCGATGTAGCGGGAGTAGGGGCTGATGAAGTACGTGGTGAAGAAGCCGTCGCGGGACTTCACGGCCGACTTCAGGCGCACGGCCTCGTCGTCGACCTCCGCGACGGCCTGCCGTGCCTCGTTGCGGGCCTGCGGGTCCGCCGGGACGGCGGCGACCAGGCTGCCGAGCTCGGGGCGGTGCACGTCGGCGCCGTCCTCGGCCAGGGCGCTCACGATGCGGTCGGGGAGGCTGTCCACCGCGATCGCCGTACCGCCGCCGACGGAGTTCTCGCGGGCCAGCGCCCGGGTGAGCGTCACGATGCCGTCGGGCTGCGCGGTGACGGCGCCGGGGACGGCCGCGAGGGAGAAGCGGGGGTCGGTCAGGCCGAGGCGCAGCGCGTGCAGGTGGCCGACGAAGCGGGCGTCGACGAGGGCGATGCGCTGCTCGCACGGCGCTTCGGCGACCAGTCGCTCGGCGTCGGCGGCGTCCGCGGCGATCAGCACGTCGAAGCCGAGGGACCGCAGATCACCCTCGATCGACGATCCGGGGACCGGCTGACCGGTGAGGATGGCGGTCGACAACCGAACTCACTCCCTGGGTGCCGACGCGCGGGCGCCGGTCATGTGCACGATGGGGGCGCCCCTTGGCTGGACCAGGCGGGCGGCATGTCGGCAGAGGCTATCGGATGACAAGAAGGCTGCGTTCACCGCCCGTTAACGGGTCGATCAACACCGCCTCCCCCGGCCTTTGCCGCGATCATCATCGGTGATCCGGGCCCCCGCCCACAAACCGCGCCCCCCAGAGCGGACATCCGGGACATCGCAGGTGACGGAGGCCACGGCCGACGGGGGCACACGGGCCCAAGAGGCCATGGCCACCGGCTGTACGCGGGTCCACGGAGGCCATGGCCACCGGGCGTACGCGGGTCCACGGCGGCCACGGTCACGGAGTTCACGCCGGGGGCCACGGAGGTCACGGTCACCGAGGGCGCGGCGGGTCCCAGGGGTGTCGGCATAGGGTGGGCGACCATGACGTGGCTGATCACCGGCGGTGCCGGGTACATAGGAGCGCATGTGGCGCGGGCCATGACGGGGGCCGGTGAGCGGGTGCTCGTCCTGGACGACCTTTCGGCCGGGGTGCCCGCGCGGCTGCCCGCCGAGGTGCCGCTGGTCCGGGGCTCGTCACTGGACGGGGACCTGCTGAAGCGAGTGCTGGCCGAGCACGCGGTGACAGGTGTGGTGCATCTCGCGGCGCGCAAGCAGGTCGCCGAGTCGGTGGCGCAGCCCACCCGCTACTACCAGGAGAACGTCGGGGGCCTCGCGACGCTGCTGGAGGCGGTCGCGGAGGCCGGGATCGAACGCTTCCTCTTCTCCTCGTCGGCGGCCGTCTACGGCAACCCCGCTGTGGGACTGATCACGGAGGAGACGCCCTGTGCCCCCGTGAACCCGTACGGCGAGACGAAGCTCGCCGGGGAGTGGCTGGTGCGGGCGGCGGGACAGGCGCACGGGATCTCCACGGTCTGCCTGCGCTACTTCAACGTCGCCGGGGCGGCCGCGCCGGAGCTCGCGGACACCGGGGTGTTCAACATCGTCCCGATGGTCTTCGACCGGCTCACCCGTGGTGAGGCCCCGCGCATCTTCGGCGACGACTACCCGACCCCGGACGGCACCTGCATCCGTGACTACATCCATGTGTCCGACCTCGCCGAGGCCCATCTGGCGGCGGCCCGGCGGTTGTCCGAGGGGGACCTGAGCGGTGACCTGACGGTCAACATCGGTCGCGGCGAGGGCGTTTCCGTGCGCGAGATGGTCACGGTGATCGGCGAGGTGACCGGGGACCGCCGGCCCGCCCTTGTGGAGCCGAGGCGCCCCGGGGACGCCCCCGTGTCGGTGGCCTCCGCCGCCCGGGCCACCGAGGCGCTGGGCTGGAGCGCCCGCCGTGGGGTGCACGAGATGATCGATTCCGCCTGGCGCGGCTGGCAGCTGCACCACCAGTGAGGCTCCCCTGACCTGCGGATCGTTTGCCCAGGTCAGGGCACATGACAACGGTGTTCAGTGCCGCGTTGCCCGATACCCCCCGCCCGTAGTTCACTGTGATCCCGGGCGGATCGCCCGGGATCGACACGGGAGGCGGCTTCCATGGGGGCAGGGCACGATCACGGCCACGCGCACTCGCATGCGCCGGCCGGCGGTACGGCGACCTCGGCGTACGTCGGCAGGCTGCGGGTGGCGTTGTCGATCACGCTCACCGTCATGGTGGTCGAGATCGTCGGCGGTGTCGTCGCGGACTCCCTCGCCCTGGTCGCGGACGCGGCGCACATGGCGACGGACGGGCTGGGCCTCGGCATGGCCCTCCTCGCGATCCACTTCGCGAACCGCCCGCCGACCGGCAACCGCACCTTCGGGTACGCCCGCGCGGAGATCCTCGCCGCCCTCGCGAACTGCCTGCTGCTGCTCGTCGTCGGCGGCTACGTCCTGTACGAGGCGATCCAGCGGTTCGTCACGCCGGCCGACACCGAGGGCGGGCTGACCATCGTGTTCGGTGCGATCGGTCTGGTCGCGAACATGGTCTCGCTGACCCTGCTGATGCGCGGCCAGAAGGAGAGCCTCAACGTGCGCGGGGCGTTCCTGGAGGTCGCGGCGGACGCGCTGGGTTCGTTCGCGGTGATCGTCTCGGCCGTGGTGATCCTGACCACGGGCTGGCAGGCCGCCGACCCGATCGCCTCGCTCGTCATTGGCCTGATGATCGTGCCGCGCACCTTCAAGCTGCTGCGCGAGACCCTCGACGTCCTGCTGGAGTCGGCGCCCAAGGACGTCGACATGACGGAGGTGCGCACGCACATCCTGGCCCTGGACGGCGTGGAGGACGTCCACGACCTGCACGCCTGGACGATCACCTCGGGCATGCCGGTGCTGTCCGCACACGTGGTGGTGCGTTCCGACGTGCTCAGCGCGATCGGCCACGAGAAGATGCTGCACGAGCTCCAGAACTGCCTCGGCGACCACTTCGACGTGGAGCACTGCACCTTCCAGCTGGAGCCGGTCGGGCACGCGGAGCATGAGGCGCATCTGTGCCACTGAGCCGCGTGCGTCACCTCTGCCACTGACACACGTGTACGGTGCATGAAACGCCTGTTCTGACGGAACGCAGCGATCCGGTGCACCTTTGCGTCCTCCACTCCACAGCCCCGCCCGGGCGGTTCCCCGCCCGCCGCGCCGGGCACGATCAACTGCCGGGAGTGCCGGATCGGTGCGGCACACTTGGGGCGCGAAGACCGATGTGAAGGATGGGTATGCCGACCACACCTGCGACCACGACGCACACTCCGTCGAACGGCGCCGCGAACGCGATCCTGCTGGAACTGGTCGACGAGCACGGTGTGACGATCGGCACCGCGGAGAAGCTCGCCGCCCACCAACCGCCTGGGCAGCTGCACCGCGCCTTCTCGGTGTTCCTCTTCGACGAGCGCGGCCGGCTGCTGCTCCAGCAGCGGGCGCTCGGCAAGTACCACTCCCCCGGCGTGTGGTCCAACACCTGCTGCGGCCACCCCTACCCCGGCGAGGCGCCCTTCGCGGCGGCGGCCCGGCGGACGTACGAGGAGCTGGGGGTCTCCCCTTCGCTGCTCGCGGAGGCGGGCACGGTCCGCTACAACCACCCGGACCCCGACTCGGGCCTGGTCGAGCAGGAGTACAACCATCTCTTCGTCGGCCTGGTGCAGTCGCCGCTCGACCCGGACGCCGAGGAGGTCGGCGCGACCGCCTTCGTGACCCCGGCCGAGCTGGCGGAGCGGCACGCGAAGGACACCTTCTCGTCGTGGTTCATGACGGTCCTCGACGCGGCCCGGCCCGCGGTGCGGGAGCTGACGGGCCCGTCGGCCGGCTGGTGACGGCCGTCGCCCCGGGGCCGGACCGAGGATCAGGCCGGCTGCGGGGCACTGTGCCGACCGGCAGGGGTGAGCGGGGTCCTCGCGACGCAGGCCCGGTCCGCCGGACCGGCCTCAGGAGACCGGTGCGGTCTTGAGCGGCAGGGCGGCCCAGATCACCTTGCCGCCGCCGGCCGTGTGCTCGACGTCGCAGGCACCGCCCGCCTCCCGGGTGATCTCGCGCACCAGCAGCAGGCCGCGGCCCCCGGTCTCGCTGTGGGCGGCCTCCAGGGCGGTCGGCCGGTAGGGGTGGTTGTCCTCGACGGACACCCGCACCCACTCGGCGCCCACGGCCACCTCCACGGCGAGCATCGGCGAGAGCAGCGCCGCGTGCCGGACGGCGTTCGTGACGAGCTCGGACACGATCAGCAGGAGGCCCTGGACGAGGTCCTGCGAGACGGGTACGCCCTGCCGGTGCAGCAGGTCCCGCACGGCGTGCCGCGCCTGCGGGACGGAGGCGTCGACCGCGGGAGCGGTGAACCGCCACACGCCCTCGTACGGCAGCGGATCCGGAGGAGCCGGTGCGAAGAGGTCCGGTCCGAGAGGTCCCGGTCCGAGTGGGGCTGGTCCGAGAGGGGCAGGTCCCGCGCCGACCGGTCCGTGGGGATCCGGTGCGAGGGGGTCCGCCCCGTGGTCCGCTTCTCTGCCGGCGTCTCCGCTGTCCGTTGGACGAGGGCCGGACCCACGCCCATGGTCGTCCATTCTTCGGTCGCCACCCTTGCGCTCGATTGTCACCACACGTCGAGTGTTGGCAGGGCGTCACTCCGGCCCGCCGTACTGAACAGAAGTCAGCGCATATCGAGTGTCTGCGACCGTTTCCGCGCGGAACTACTCGGCTTCTGTCGGACCGGTTGGCGTTTCCTGTCGCTCGGCGACCATTCCGACGATCTTGCGGCCGCCGAAGCCGGTCGCGACGAGACCGAGGCCGTCGAAGAGCAGGGCGAGCGAGAAGAAGCAGCCGATCACGTACTTGCTGCTGCTCGGCCACGAGGCCAGCACCAGGATGCCGAGCAGCAGGCCGAACGCGCCCTGCACGAGCGTCCAGCCGAACTGCGGTCCGCGCACCACGAGACTGCCGACCAGCCGGAACACCCCGCCGGTCAGGAAGAGCAGCGCGGCGAACATGGTCAGGGCCGCGGCCGCCGCCTCCGGACGGGCGATGACGACGACGCCGGCCGCGATGTTCAGGGCGGCGACCACCACACCGAGCCAGAAGAAACTGGAGCCGCGGGCCTGGACCGCGTGGAGCAGCCCGACCACACCGCCGATCAGCAGGAGCCAGCCGAACAGGAACATCGAGGTGAGCGTGGCCACCCCGGTGTAGACCAGCCCGACCAGCCCCGCGATCACCAGGATCACGCCCAGTGCCGCCACCCATCCGAACTCGCGGCTCAACTGTGCCGGTTCGGTCCTGTCCACCCTCTTCACTGCCATCCGGGGCCTCCTCGCGCTGCGGCCCCCGGCTTGATCGTACGGTCGGGGGGTACGGCTAGCATCCGAGGTATGGAGTACCCGGAGCCGCAGCTGCTGCACACCGTCACCGACGCGGTAGCCACCGTCGTGGTCCACCATCCGGCCAAGCGCAACGCCATGACGGCCGCGATGTGGCGGGCGCTGCCGCCGCTGCTCGACACGCTGGCCGCCGATCCGGGGGTGCGGGCGCTAGTGCTGACCGGGGAGGGCGGGACGTTCTGTGCGGGCGCCGACATCTCCACGCTGCGCGAGGGGCCCGAGGAGGCGCAGGAGCTCGCGGTGCGGGCCGAGGAGGCGCTGGCGGCCTTTCCCAAGCCCACGCTGGCGGCGATCCGGGGACACTGCGTGGGCGGCGGGGCACAGCTGGCGGCGGCGTGCGATCTGCGCTTCGCGGAGGAGGGCGCGCTGTTCGGGGTGACGCCGGCGAAGCTCGGGATCGTGTACACGGCCTCCTCGACACGGCGGCTGGTGTCGCTGGTCGGTCCGGCGACGGCCAAGTACCTGCTGTTCTCGGGTGAGTTGATCGACGCGGAACGGGCACTGCGCACCGGTCTCGTCGACGAGGTGCTGCCGGAGGGCGAACTCGCCAAGCGGGTCGGTGAGTTCACCCGGATCCTGGCCTCCCGGTCGCAGCTGACGCAGGCCGCGGCGAAGGAGTTCGCGACCGGGCGCACGGACCGGGACGCGCACTGGGCCGGACAGGCGCGGGGCAGCGGCGACACCGCCGAGGGCGTCGCCGCGTTCCTGGAGCGCAGGGCACCGCGGTTCACATGGCCGGTTCCTGACCGAGGATGAAACGGCTGCTGGAGCGGAGCAGTTCCACGACGTCCGCGGGAGCCTTCTGCGGGGCCCCGGCGTCGTAGGGCGGCTGCGGGTCGTACTCGATGCCCAGCTGCACGGCCTGGGCGACGAAGTCTCCCGCCGTTCGTCCGATCAGGTCGAGCCCCATGTCGATGCCGGACGAGACACCGGCCGCGGTCACGTACTTGCCGTCCACCACGACCCGCTCGCCGGTCGGTTCGACGCCGTACGTCCTCAGCTCGTCGAGGGCCAGCCAGTGCGAGGTGGCCCGGCGGCCCTCAAGGAGGCCCGCCGCGGCGAGCAGCAGGGAGCCCGTGCAGACGGACGTGGTCCAGGTGCTGGTGGCATCGGCCGTGCGGATCCAGTCCAGGAGCACGTCGTTGGTCATCTGCGGGGTCTGTCCGGGGCCGCCCGGGACCACCACGATGTCGGGGTCCGGCACCTCGGCCAGGCTCCTGTCGGCGACCAGGGCGAGCCTGCCGTTGTCGGTGCGGACGGGGCCGGTCTCCTAGGCGACGAAGACGACCTCGGAGTCCGGAAGACGGCCCAGGGTCTCGTACGGGCCGATCGCGTCCAGGGCGGTGAAGCGGTCGAAGAGGACGATGGCGATCTGCATGGCGGGGCCTTTCACTGGGCCGGGTGGAAGCGGCGGCGGTATTCGGACGGGGCCGTGCCGAGGGCTCTGACGAAGGCGCGGCGCATGCCCTCGGGGGTGCCGTAGCCGCTGGCGCGGGAGATCTCCTCGACGCCGTCGGAGGTGTCCTCCAGCAGGCGGCGGGCGTGTTCGAGGCGGACCCGGTCGACGTAGCGGCCGGGGGTCATGCCGGTCTCGGTCTGGAAGGCGCGGGCGAAGTGGCGGGGCGAGAGGCGGGCCCGGGCGGCGAGGCTCTCGACGCTCAGGTCACCGTCCGGGTGCTCGGTGATCCACTGCTGGACCTCGCGCAGCGGTTCGCGCTGCGCGGTCTGCGCGGCGAGCTGGGCGCTGAACTGGGCCTGGTTGCCGGGTCTGCGCAGGAAGACGACCAGGTGGCGGGCGATGGTGAGGGCGGCGTCCCTGCCGAGGTCCTCCTCGACGAGGGCGAGGGCCAGGTCGATGCCCGAGGTGACGCCGGCGGACGTCGAGACGTGCCCGTCGCGCACGTAGATGGGATCGGGGTCCACCTCGACGGCCGGGTGGTCGCGGGCGAGCTTGTCGCAGTACGCCCAGTGGGTGGTGACGCGGCGGCCGTCCAGCAGTCCCGCCTCGGCCAGCCGGATCGCGCCGGTGCACACCGAGACCAGGCGCTCGGCCCGCGGCCCGTGCTCCCGCAGCCAGTCGGCGAGGCGCGCGTCTGGCCGCCGGGTGCCCTGGCCGCCGGGCACGACGAGGGTGTGCGGGGTGTCGGCTCGTGCGAGCGCCTCGTCCGGTACGACGGTCAGGCCGCTGGAGGTGCGCACGGCAGCGCCGTCAAGGGAGGCCGTGCGGATGCGGTAGCTGCCCGGGGTGTGCTGCTCGGCACCGGCGAAGACCTCCAGGGGGCCGGTGACGTCGAGGCTCTGCACCCCGTCGAAGAGGACGAAGAGAACGGATCGCTGGGCCATGCCTCCGATTCTTGGGGCGGCCCCTGATGGCCGCAATGACGAGTTGCCCACCTTTCCTGCCATGCCCCACTCCCCCGACGGGCGGATACCAAGCGGTCGGTAACCTGCGGGGCATGACTACTGCCGCCCTGGAACCCCGTGCCGGTCGCCGCTGTCACAACGCGCTCAACTCGGTGCACGCCACGCACTACTTCTCCCCCGACCTGGGAAAGGAGCTGGCCTCGGTCGGCGTCACCCATCCGAGGGCCGTGAACTTCGCGGTGCGGGCCGCCGCGCTGGGACCGGTCGGCGCGGGGGCGGTGACGGCGGCGTTCTACAACTACAAGCACGACCTGGTCGCCGAGCACGTGCCCGCGGTGTGGCGGACCGCCGCGCCGGAACAGGTCCTGGCCGCACGCGCGCGTGCCGTCGACACGACACTGCGCCGTCTGCTGGGCGAGGAGGCGCTGACCTGCGACGAGATGGCCGAGGCCGCACGGCTCGCGCTGCGCGCCGCCGAGGGCTGCTCGCGGGCCGCCCGTCCGCTGTACTCCGCGCACGCCGACCTGCCGGTGCCCCAGGAACCGCATCTGGCGTTCTGGCACGCGGCGACGCTGCTGCGCGAGCACCGGGGCGACGGGCATCTCGCCGCCCTGATGTCCGCGGAACTCGACGGCCTGGAGGCTCTGGTCACCCACACCGCGACGGGCCGGGGCATGACACCGTCCTGGGTGTTCACCACGCGTGGCTGGAGCCGGGCGGAGTGGGACGCGGCCGTCGGGCGGCTCCAGGAGCGCGGACTCCTCGACGCCGACGGCGAGCTGACGGAACGGGGGGCCGCCCTGCGCGAGGAGATCGAGGCGGAGACGGACCGGCTGGACCTGGCCCCGTACGAGCACCTCGGGGCCGAGGGCGTGCGGCGGCTGACGGAGCTCGCGGGCGGGTTCGCACGGACCGCGGTGGCCGCGGGCGCGTATCCGGCGGATCTGATCGGCAAACGCTGAGCTTCCGGAGTGCCGGAGACTTCCGGACTTCCGGACTTCCGGACGGCGAAGATTGCCGGTGACGAAGATTGCCGGAGCGTCCCGGAGGTACCCGTTCTTCTCCCGGTCGCGGTGGCCGGGAGAGGAAAGGGGATTGCACATGTTCCGCGCGATCGCAGACGTACTGCGCCAGATCGGTGGCGCCGTCGCCACCGTCGTGACGCTGCCCTTCCGGGCGCTGGCCCGGCTCTTCGGCGGTGCGTCCGGCTCGACGAGGAGCCGCAGGGCCTGACGACCGCGGCCGGGACGGCCGCGCCCTGATCCCCGACTGTCGGTGCCGCCTGCCACAATTGCCGCGCAACCTCAGTGAGAAGGCGGTACGGGATCGTGACGACACCCGGGTCCAGCGGGTCCACCCACCTCGGATCCATCGAAGGCAGGATCGCCGAGGAACTCGGCGTACGGGAGCGGCAGGTCAAGGCGGCCGTGGAACTGCTCGACGGCGGTTCCACGGTTCCCTTCATCGCCCGCTACCGCAAGGAAGCGACCGAGATGCTCGACGACGCGCAGCTGCGCACGCTCGAGGAGCGGCTGCGCTATCTGCGGGAGCTGGAGGAGCGGCGGACCGCGATCCTCGACTCGGTGCGGGAGCAGGGCAAGCTCACCGGCGAGCTGGAGGCGCAGATCCGGGGCGCGGAGACCAAGGCGCGTCTCGAGGACATCTACCTCCCGTTCAAGCCGAAGCGGCGCACCAAGGCGCAGATCGCGCGCGAGGCCGGTCTCGAACCGCTCGCGGAGGGCCTGCTCGGTGACCCGACGGTCGACCCGGTCGCCGCTGCCGCCGCGTTCGTCGACGCCGACAAGGGCGTCGCCGACCCGCAGGCCGCCCTCGACGGCGCCCGCGCGATCCTCACGGAGCGCTTCTCCGAGGACGCCGACCTGATCGGTGAACTCCGCGAGCGCATGTGGGTGCGCGGGCGCCTGGTCGCGAAGGTGAAGGACGGCAAGGAGGAGGCGGGCGCCAAGTTCGCCGACTACTTCGACTTCTCCGAGCCCTTCAAGGAGCTCCCCTCGCACCGCGTCCTGGCGATGCTGCGCGGCGAGAAGGAGGACGTCCTCGACCTCGTCCTGGAGCCGGAGGAGCCCACGGAGGGTCCTTCGTCGTACGAGGGGATCGTCGCCCACAGGTTCGGCATCGCCGACCGTGGCCGCCCCGCCGACAAGTGGCTGAAGGACACCGTCCGCTGGGCCTGGCGGACCCGCGTCCTCGTACACCTCGGCATCGACCTGCGGCTGCGGCTGCGCACGGCCGCCGAGGACGAGGCGGTCGACGTCTTCGCGAAGAACCTCCGCGACCTGCTGCTCGCCGCCCCGGCCGGCACGCGCGCGACGCTCGGCCTGGACCCGGGCTTCCGTACCGGCGTGAAGGTCGCCGTGGTCGACGCCACCGGCAAGGTCGTCGCCACCGACGTCATCCACCCGCACGTCCCGGCCAACCGGTGGGACGAGGCGATCGCCAAGCTGGCCCGGCTGGCGAAGGAGCACGCCGTCGAGCTGATCGCGATCGGCAATGGCACGGCGTCCCGCGAGACCGACAAGCTCGCCGGTGAACTCATCACCAGGCACCCGGAGCTGAAGCTCACCAAGGTGATGGTGTCCGAGGCCGGCGCGTCCGTGTACTCGGCCTCCGCGTTCGCCTCGCAGGAGCTGCCGGACATGGACGTGTCGCTGCGCGGCGCGGTCTCCATCGCGCGCCGGCTCCAGGACCCGCTCGCGGAGCTGGTGAAGATCGACCCGAAGTCGATCGGCGTCGGCCAGTACCAGCACGACCTGTCCGAGGTGAAGCTGTCGCGCTCGCTGGACGCGGTGGTGGAGGACTGTGTGAACGGCGTCGGGGTCGACGTCAACACCGCGTCCGCTCCCCTGCTGGCCCGGGTCTCCGGGATCACCTCCGGGCTCGCCGAGAACATCGTGGCGCACCGGGACACCAACGGACCGTTCACCTCCCGCACCGAGCTGAAGAAGGTGGCCCGGCTGGGCCCGAAGGCGTACGAGCAGTGCGCGGGGTTCCTGCGGATCCGCGGTGGGTCCGACCCGCTGGACTCTTCCAGCGTGCACCCCGAGGCGTACCCGGTGGTGCGCAGGATGGTGAAGACCGCGGGGCAGGAGGTCGCGTCCCTCGTCGGGAACACCGGCGTGCTGCGGTCGCTCAGGCCGCAGGACTTCGTGGACGAGACGTTCGGCCTGCCGACCGTGACCGACATTCTCAGGGAGCTGGAGAAGCCGGGGCGCGACCCCCGTCCCGCGTTCAAGACGGCGACCTTCAAGGAGGGCGTCGAGAAGATCTCCGACCTGGTGGCCGGGATGGTGCTGGAGGGCGTCGTGACCAACGTGGCGGCCTTCGGGGCGTTCATCGACGTCGGTGTCCACCAGGACGGTCTGGCGCATGTCTCCGCGCTGTCGAAGACGTTCGTGAAGGATCCCCGGGACGTCGTGAAGCCGGGTGACATCGTCAGGGTGAAGGTGCTGGAGGTCGACATCCCGCGGAAGCGGATCTCGTTGACGCTGCGGCTCGACGACGAGGCGGCGGCGAAGCCCTCCGGTGGGGAGCGCCGTCAGCAGCGGGGCGGGCGGCCGCCCCAGCAGCGGCAGCAGCAGCCGCGCCAGCAGCAGCGGTCGGCGCCCGCTCCGGCCAACAGCGCGATGGCCGATGCCCTGCGCCGGGCCGGCATCGTCGATCCGAAGAACGGCCGCCGCTGACCCGAACCAGCAGGTGCGGGAGGCGCACACCGCCTCCCGCACGCCGAGGGTGAAGGGCGCCAGGGTCGAGGGCGCCTAGGGTGAAGGGCATGGTCACTTCGCGCACCGTCACCTGGGAAGTGTTCGAGAGCCGGGGCTACGAGACCGCCTGGGCGGAGTTCGGCGAGGGCTCGCTGCGGGCGCGGGGCAGAGCGGTCGGGGTGGCGCCCGAGCCGTACTGGATCTCGTACGAGCTCGAGACCGGCGACGACTTCGTGACCCGCCGGCTGGTGGTCACGGCGGAGACCGGGCCGGGGACCCGCACCCTGGACCTGGCCCACGACGGACACGGCCGGTGGGCCGCCGACGGACGGCCGCTGCCCGGTCTCGACGGGGCGCTCGACTGCGATCTGGGGCTGTGCCCGCTCACCAACACCATGCCCGTGCTGCGGCACGGGCTCCACCGGGCGCCCGGGGAGCGGGAGTTCGTGATGGCGTGGGTGTCGGTGCCCGAGCTGTCCGTACGGCCCTCGCCGCAGGTCTACACCCATCTGGAGCGGACGGACACGGGCGGACGGGTGCGGTTCGCCTCCGGCGACTTCCGCAGCGACCTCCTGTTCGACGAGGACGGACTCGTCGTCGACTATCCCTCGCTCGCCCGGCGAATCACGGCCCAGGGCACCTCCGCCGGGCAGGACTAGCGCTCGGTCACCTTGCCGTCGGTGACCTCCAGGCGGCGGTTCACCCGCACCGCGTCCAGCATGCGGCGGTCGTGGGTGACGAGGAGCAGCGTGCCCTCGTAGGCGTCCAGGGCCGACTCCAGCTGCTCGATCGCCGGCAGGTCGAGGTGGTTCGTCGGCTCGTCCAGGACCAGCAGGTTCACCCCGCGGGCCTGCAACAGCGCGAGCGCGGAGCGCGTCCGCTCCCCCGGTGACAGGGTCGCCGCCGAACGCATGACGTGGTCGGACTTCAGGCCGAACTTGGCCAGGAGGGTCCGGATCTCCACGGGCTCGGTGTCGGGGACGGCCGCGCAGAAGGCGTCGAGCAGCGACTCCTCGCCGTGGAACAGCCGGCGGGCCTGGTCGACCTCGCCGATCAGGACGCCGGAGCCGAGGGCGGCCTGGCCGGCGGACAGCTCGGCCCGGCCGAGCAGGGCGGCCAGCAGCGTCGACTTGCCGGCGCCGTTCGCTCCGGTGACCGCCACCCGGTCCGCCCAGTCGATCTGGAGGGAGACCGGGCCGAGCACGAAGTCGCCCTGGCGCACCTCGGCGTCCCGCAGCGTGGCGACCACCGCGCCCGAGCGGGGTGCCGCCGCGATCTCCATGCGCAGGTCCCACTCCTTGCGCGGTTCCTCGACGACGTCGAGCCGTTCGATCATGCGCTGGGTCTGGCGGGCCTTCGCGGCCTGCTTCTCGCTGGCCTCACTGCGGAACTTCCGGCCGATCTTGTCGTTGTCGTTGTTCGCCTTGCGGCGGGCGTTCTTGACGCCCTTGTCCATCCAGGAGCGCTGCATCTGCGCCCGGTCCTGGAGGGAGGCCCGCTTGTCGGCGTACTCCTCGTAGTCGTCCCGGGCGTGCCGGCGGGCGACCTCGCGCTCCTCCAGGTAGGCCTCGTAGCCGCCGCCGTACAGGGTGATCTGCTGCTGGGCCAGGTCGAGTTCGAGGACCTTGGTGACCGTGCGGGTGAGGAACTCGCGGTCGTGGCTGACGACGACGGTGCCGGCCCGCAGGCCCTTCACGAACTTCTCCAGACGCTCCAGGCCGTCCAGGTCGAGGTCGTTGGTCGGTTCGTCGAGGAGGAAGACGTCGTAGCGGGAGAGCAGGAGGGAGGCGAGGCCGGCGCGGGCCGCCTGGCCGCCCGAGAGGGAGGTCATCGGCTGGTCCAGGTCGACCGCGAGGCCGAGCGAGTCGGCGACCTCCTCGGCGCGTTCGTCCAGGTCGGCACCGCCCAGGTCGAGCCAGCGCTCCAGGCTGGTGGCGTAGGCGTCGTCCGCGCCCGGGGCCCCGTCGACCAGGGCCTGGGTCGCGTCGTCCATCACCTGCTGGGCCTCGGCGACCCCGGTGCGGCGGGCGAGGAACTCCCGGACGGTCTCGCCCGGGCGGCGCTCCGGCTCCTGCGGGAGGTGACCGACGGTCGCCGTCGGCGGGGAGAGCCTGAGCTCGCCCTCCTCGGGTGCGAGCAGGCCCGCGAGCATCCTGAGAAGCGTGGACTTGCCCGCGCCGTTGGCCCCGACCAGGCCGATGACGTCTCCGGGCGCGACGACGAGGTCGAGCCCGCTGAACAGGGAGCGGTCGCCGTGGCCGGCGGCGAGGTTCTTGGCGACGAGGGTGGCAGTCATCAGACCGCCGATCCTAATGGCCGTACGGGACGGCCGGTGCTCGGGTTTTCAGCGCCCGCCGCCTCCCCTCCTCACCGGGCCATGGCCCCCACTCCTCAGCGGGCCATCGCCTCCACCAGGACGCTTCCCGAGGTCCGTGCCACCACGAACGACTCTCCCTTCACTGCCCTGGCGTCCAGGGCGATCCGGTGCCGGCCCGCTTCCAGGACGCCGTCGAAGACCTCCTGGGCGTGGGTGCGGTAGAGCCGGTCGAGGCGGTACGCCGTCAGCCGCACCCGGCACGGCGAGGTGACCTCGACGCCCGCCTCGCCGTCGGCGGCGACCAGCTTGATCAGCCGGCGCTGTGCGACGGGGCTGCGGTCGAGGGCGTGCTCTATCTGGGCCACGAGCAGCGGGACGATCGGGGCCAGGCCGTCGACGTAGGCCACCTCGATGCCCGCGCGGGCGAAGGACCGGCGCACGGCGGCACGTTCCTCCTCGCTGATCGCACGGCCGAAGGCGACGGCGCCGTAGCCGCGCAGTTCGTCGGCGGGGACCCCGCCCACGCCGTGGGTGATGTCGGCGCCGATGCCGATGGAGCGCAGGGCGGCGGCCAGTTTGGCGAGAACGGCGACGCGGGCACCGATGAGCAGGACGCGGCGACGGGCCCGCTGGGTCTCCTCCTGGAGGAGGGAGTCCAGTTCCGCGCGGTACTCGGCGCCCTGGAAGCGGAAGGGGCCGATGCCGTGGTAGCCGTTGAGGCGGAGGTCCACGGTCTCCTCGGTCTGCCAGGCGAAGTCGCGCCAGATGAAGTCGTCGCCGTCCCGCTCGATGACGGCGGTGACGGCCCCGCAGGCCAGGTCCGCGCACTCGGGGCAGCCGTAGATGACGTGACGGCCGCCCGGCAGCGGGGCGTCCGTCTCGCCCAGGAGGCTGCGGACGTGAGCCGTGAAGATCGCGGGCGGCACGTCGGAGGCAAGGGGGGAGACGGCGTCGAGGTCGGAGAGCTGGAAGAGGAGCGGGCGGCTGTCGACGATGAAGTCCACGAAGTCCCGGTGCAGTTGGAAGTCACCGTTGGCGAGGACTCCACCGGCACGCATCGCCGGTGCCAGGCCGAAGGTCGCGTAGGCGGCAGACATGGTGTGAGTATTCCCGGCTTCGGGCAGGTCTGCGCACGGCATGGGGCATTCCGCTACGGCCGGGCCGCCGGGCCGCCCGACGAGGAGGAGTCGGGGGCTCGACCGGGCCCGGGCGGCGTACGCGTGGTCGAAGGGGGAGCGGAGGGAGAGGGCCTGACATCGGTGCGCGGAGGAGGCGGTCGTGCCCTTCCCCTCCGCGCGTCGGCCGGTCTCAGGCGTGGTCGTGGCCCAGCGGGTCGCCCTCCGTCTCGGTGCCGGGGCCGGGGCCGATCTGGATCCCGAAGTCGCCGTCGTACTTGCGGTGACCCTCGATCACGGCGAGTTCGACGGCCTCGGAGCCCATCTCGCCGCGCACGATGACCGGGTCGCGGCGCAGGTCGCGCATGAGGGCGACACACATGCCGATCATGACGAGGACGAAGGGGGCGGCGGCCAGGATGGTGAGGTTCTGGAGGCCGGTGAGGGCGTCGCCCTGGCCGCTGCCGACGAGCAGCATGATGGCGGCGACCGCTCCGGTGACCACGCCCCAGAACACGACGACGAATCGGCCGGGTTCGAGGGCGCCCTTCTGGGAGAGGGTGCCCATCACGATGGACGCGGCGTCGGCGCCCGACACGAAGAAGATGCCGACCAGGATCATCACGAGCAGGCTGGTGACGGTGGCCATGGGGAACTGCTGGAGCACCGCGAAGAGTTGGCCCTCGGGGGTGTCCTCGCCGCCGAGCGCGCCGCCCTCCTTCAGCTTCATGGCCGTGCCGCCGAAGATCGCGAACCAGACCAGGCTGACCGTGCTGGGCACCAGGATGACCCCGCCGACGAACTGGCGGACGGTACGGCCACGGCTGATGCGGGCGATGAACATGCCCACGAAGGGCGTCCAGGAGATCCACCAGGCCCAGTAGAAGACGGTCCAGCTGCCGAGCCAGTCCGCGACGCCCTTGCCGCCGCTCGCCTCGGTGCGGCCGGCCAGCTGGGGCAGGTCGCCGAGGTAGGAGAAGACCGAGGTGGGCAGCAGGTCGAGGACGATGATCGTGGGCCCCGCGACGAACACGAAGACCGCGAGGACCAGGGCCAGCACCATGTTGGTGTTGGACAGCCACTGGATGCCCCGCTCGATGCCGGAGACCGCCGAGAGCACGAAGGCCAGGGTCAGTACGGCGATGATCGCGACGAGCAGTCCGGTGCTGACGTGGCTCATCCAGTCCAGCTCCTGGAAGCCGGAGCCGATCTGGAGGGCGCCGAGGCCGAGGGAGGCGGCGGAGCCGAACACGGTGGCGATGATCGCGAGGATGTCGATCACCCGGCCGAAGGCGCCGTTGGCGTGCCGCTCTCCGATGAGGGGGGTGAAGACGGCGCTGATGGTCTGGCGCCTGCGCTTGCGGAAGGTGCTGTAGGCGATGCCGAGGCCGACCACCGCGTAGATCGCCCACGGGTGCAGGGTCCAGTGGAAGAGGGTGGTGGCCATCGCCGTCTCCATGCGTTCCCCGGAGTTGGCGGGATCCGTGCCCGGCGGCGGGGTCGTGTAGTGGGAGAGCGGCTCGCTGACGCCGTAGAACATCAGGCCGATGCCCATGCCGGCGCTGAACATCATGGCGACCCAGGAGACGGTCCTGAACTCGGGCTCCTCGCCCTCGGCGCCCAGGTGGATACGGCCGTAACGGCTCATCGCGAGCCACAGGGCGAACACCACGAAGCACGAGGCGGCCAGCATGAAGGCCCAGCCGCCGTTGTGGATCAGGCCGTTCAGCAGGGTGGTGGAGACGTCCTCCAGGGAGTCCGTCGCCGCCCAGCCCCAGATCACGAAGGCCAGAGTGATGACGGCGGTGACGCCGAACACCACCCGGTCGGTGCGGTGGCCGAGAACGCCCAAGGGACCTTCCCGGCCACCTCTCTTCTTCAGGTCTTCAGTCATCTGCGGCACCTTCCCCTGGGGTGGCGGGTACGCCTGTTTTCACACAGTTCCCCAGGACCTACCACAGATGCCGCAGATCAGAGCCGATTCACCAGCCGGTGTCGGGCTCCCGCACCGGCTGCGCGACGGCTCATCCGCCCTCCGGGACACGGTGGGCGGTGCGCGGAGCCCGGAGCCCGTCGAGCGCTCCGGCCTCCTGCGGTACGGCGGTCCGGGCGGCCTTCGTCGCGTGCGCGAAGGCGGCGGCGCCGCCGACCAGCGGGACCCGGGCCGAGGTGCGGGCCAGGTCGATCGTCAGGGTGGGCCGGGTGGACGGCGGGTCGATGAGGTCCTTGTCGGTGCCCGCGACGATCAGGGCGAGCCGGTGGCCCGCCGGTACGACGTGGTCGGTGGCCCCGAGGTCGAGGGTGATGGTGTAGGCCTTGCCCGGGGTGAGCGGGACGCCCTTCCCGGCGTCGGCGTAGGTGCCGAGGTCGGCCCAGCCGCGGCTGACTACCGTGTAGTCGACGGCGGCGGTCCTGGCCCGGGTCTCCTTGAAGCAGGCGCTGTCACCGGTGGTGCTCAGGCCCCAGCAGGTGCGGTCGGCCAGGGTGCTGATGCCTTCCCCGCTCGCCGCGTAGTCACGGATGGTGTCGGGGCCCAGGTCCACGAGGACGGCGGAGAGGTGGGCCGTCGAGGTGGTGGGGGTCGCGGTGACGGTCACCTTCGAGGCGCCGGACAGGCGGAGGTCGCCGGTGAGAGTGCCGGTGGTGAAGCCGGCCTTTCCCGGCGTCGAGGTGTCGATCCGGGCGGCCCAGTCGGTCTCGCTCAGCGCGGGGTCGTCGGTGAAGGTCTCGGTGCCCTTGTCCTTGGTGAGGCCGAGGGTTCCGACGCCCGGCTGAGCGCCCTTCGCCGGACGCAGAGTGGTGGCCGACGTGCCGCGCGGGGGCCAGGACGTGGAGGTGACCCACTGGTCGGGGTGGCGTTCGATGTCGGCCATGGGCTCGCGGTCGATGCCGTTGTCGTAGCCGAGGAGTTCGTGGTCGAACCAGCGGTGCAGGGTGTCGACCCACTGCGCGCGGCGGAAGTCGAAGGGGTCGACGTGGCCGGTCTGGGAGAGCCAGATCTTGCGCTGGACGCCGTTCTTCGCGAGGGCGTCCCACCACGGACCGACGTGCTGGAGACGGACGTTGAGGTCCTGCATGCCGTGCACGAGGAAGACGCTGGCCTTCACCTTGCGCGCGTCCTTCACGTAGTCGCGCTCGGTCCACAGCGGGGTCAGGTCGCCGGTGCGGGGCGCCTGGTCGACGAGCTTCTGCTGGACGGCGGCGCACTTGGCGCGGGCGTCGGGGCTGTCGACGTAGTCCGAGAGCCAGTCGGGCCCGGAGTCGTAGAGGGGGGCACCCTGGGAGAAGTAGTAGTCGTACCAGGTGGAGATGGCGCTGATCGGGACGATGGTCTTCAGACCCTTCACGCCGGTGGCGGCGACGCCGTTGGCGATGGTGCCGTCCCAGCTCTTGCCGATCATGCCGGTGCGGCCGTTGGTCCAGCCGGCCTTGGTCTGCTGGGTTCCGGTGCGGGTCGTGTAGGCGGTGGCCCGGCCGTTCAGCCAGTCGACGACGGCCTTCGCGGACTGGATGTCGGAGCGCCCGCCGACATCCACGCAGCCGTCGGAGCGGTTGGTTCCGGCCAGGTCGACGCCGACGAAGGCGTAGCCGCGGGGCACGAAGTAGTTGTCGTAGAACAGCGGCATCTGGACGACACGGCCGTTCGCGTCGTACGTCTTCAACTGGCTCTCGTTGCCGCGCCCGCAGCAGGAGTAGTAGGGGCTCGCGTCCATGATGACCGGGACCTTGCGGCCCCTCTGGGCTGCTTCGCGGGGCCGGACGATGTCGACGGCGACGCGGTCGGTCTTTCCGTCACCGTCGCCGTCGAGCCGGGTGTCCACCCAGACGGACTCGCGGACGGCGTTCTCGTACGAGTAGATCGGTTGGCTCTCCCGCGGGGCCGGGTGGGTCTGCGCCTGTGCGGTCGCGGGTGCGAGGAAGGTCGCCAGCAGGGCGGCGGTGGCCGCGAGGGCGGTCGCGAGCGGTCTCCAGATCATGAAGCGCGTGCTTTTCGGCATGCGCGGACGGTACTGCGGTCAACTCCCGTGCAAAAGAGGGCCCCTTGAGACCATGTCGGCCGAATGGCGATCGTGTGACAGGGGTGGTCGTGGACACATCCAGCTCACAGGTGGTGAATAGGCTGCGAACCGACTTGGTCCCCCCACGACTTGGAGTTCTCGTGCACCGCAGACTCATCGCACCGGGCGCCCTCGCGGCGGCCTCCCTGATGCTGGCGGTCCCGGCGTCGGCGGCGAGCTTCTCCCCCGGCGCGCCGGGCATCGGCGACCCCTACTACCCGGACTACGGCAACGGCGGCTACGACGTCTCGCACTACGACCTGCGGCTCAAGTACCAGCCGTCGACGGACGAGTTGGAGGGCACGGCGACCCTCCTCGCGCGCACCACGCAGGATCTGTCCCGCTTCGACCTGGACTTCCTCCTCGATGTGAGCGAGGTGCGGGTCAACGGCACGAAGGCGTCCTTCACCACGTCGGGCGAGCACGAACTGGAGATCACGCCCAAGTCGCCGCTGGCCAAGGGCACCGCGATCACGGTCGTGGTCCGCTACAGCGGAGTGCCCTCGTCGAAGCAGGCGTACGGCTTCACCAGCTGGCACCGCACTCCGGACGGCGGGGTCGGGGCGAACGAGCCCGAGGCCGCCTGGTGGTGGTTCCCGAGCAATGATCATCCGCTCGACAAGGCCACCTACGACGTGTCGGTGCTGGTCCCGGACGGCAGCCAGGCCATCTCCAACGGCACGCTCCAGTCGACGAGTTCGCGCCTCGGCTGGACGCGCTGGAACTGGCGCTCCGACAAACCGCAGGCCACGTATCTGGCGACGCTGGCCGTCGGCCGCTTCGACCTCACGACCGGCACGACCGACGGCGGGATCCCGATCGTCAACGCCTACAGCAAGGACCTGGGGGCGAACGACGGTGCCGCGCGGGCCAGTGTCGAGCGGACCGGGGAGATCGCCGACTGGCTGAGCTCGTACTTCGGGCCGTATCCCTTCGACGCGCTCGGCGGGTACGTGCCGAACACGAACACCGGGTACGCGCTGGAGACCCAGACCCGGCCCTTCTACAGCCCGCGCCAGTTCGCGAACGGCTCCAACACCTCGGTGGTCGTGCACGAGCTGGCCCACCAGTGGTACGGCGACCTGGTGTCGGTGAGCGGCTGGAAGGACATCTGGATCAACGAGGGCTTCGCGCGGTACGCGCAGTGGCTGTGGTCCGAGCACGAGGACGAGGGCACGGCACAGGAACTCGCCGACTACGTGTACGCCTCGCACCCGGCCGACGACGCGTTCTGGACCGTGCGGCCGGGTGATCCGGGGCCGGAGAACCAGTTCGACATCGCGGTCTACGACCGGGGTGCGCTGGCCATCCAGGCGCTGCGGAACGAGATCGGTGACGAGGCGTTCTTCACGGTGCTGAAGGGGTGGCCGCAGAAGCATGCCTACGGCAACGCCTCGGTGGCCGACTTCCAGAAGTACGCCGAGGAGGTGTCGGGTCGGCCGCTGGCCGCGCTGTTCGACACATGGCTGTTCCAGCCGTCGAAGCCGGGGACGCCTGCGGCGCGGGGTGCGGCGATCGCGCGGTCCGCGGAGGCTCCGGCGCAGCCGAGGTCGTGGAAGAGGATCGCGGCGACGAACGACGTGCACGGCGGATAGGGCCTGTCCGGCGGTCTGCCTCTCGGCGGGAGTGGTTGGGCGGGAGCGGCCGGGCGGGTGCGGAGTGTGTCCCTGGTGACCGCGTCCGTCTCGGTCGACGGCACGGTGGAGGCGTGGGTGCCGGCGGGCCGGGGTACGGCGGTGAGCGAGATGCCGTGGTCGCGGTGCAGGGGGTTCTTGGTCAGCTCCCGGCCTCCCCGTGGTCGTACACGGTGACCTCGATGCCCCGCCGCACCAGCCGCTCGACGATCAGCGGCTCGACACGGGGCCACCTGCCTCCGGCCAGACCGCACCCTATCCGCGGCATGTGCACGGACGCGCCGAGTTCCACGGCCTTGTCGGCCACCCCGGCTCAGGGCCTCGTCGATGGCCTCGTAGCGGACCGGGACGCCTTTGCTGCCCGTCCGGATGCCCCGCTGTCCCACCAGGTTGGCCACCCAGACATACCGCTCGACCTGCACGAACTGCGCGGCGCCCAGCCCGAAGTCGTTCGAGGCGCGCCCCCGGTGCCAGGCCCGGTAGGCGGCTTCCGGTTCCGGCCATCGCCGTGACACCGCCACGACGAAGCCCTTGCCCCAGCCCCCCGGATGTACGTGATCTCCCCCATGACGCCACCGTAGAGGCCACCACTGACAGTGGCCCCTCCTCAGTCCGTGAGGTCGGTCAGTTCCCGGTCCGTGGTCCGCCGCACCCTGCGGCGGACGCCGAACCAGCCGGCCACCAGGAGGACCGCGATCAGCGGGATCAGCAGGAGCGTCTTGCGGCCGACCTCGGGGTCGTTCCACATCATCCCCAGGCAGGCCAGGAGGAAGGCGACCGTGGTGAGCTCGGTGACCGGGCTGAACGGGAGCCGGAAGGAGGGGCGGGTGACCAGGCCCGAGCGTGCGCGGCGGACGAAGACCAGGTGGCAGATCATGATGATCACCCAGGTGCTGATGACGCCGAGGGAGGCGACGTTCAGCACGATCTCGAAGGCCTGGCTCGGCATGAGGTAGTTGAGAACCACACCCAGGACGCAGACCGCGCAGGTGAGGAGGATGCCGCCGTAGGGGACCTGGCTGCGGTTCATCCGGGCCGTGAACTTCGGGGCCGAGCCCGCCGTCGCCATGGAGCGGAGGATGCGGCCGGTCGAGTAGAGGCCCGAGTTCAGCGAGGACATCGCGGCCGTCAGGACGACCAGGTTCATCACGTCACCGGCCGCCGGGACGCCGATCTTCGACAGGACCGTGACGAAGGGGCTCTCGTCGGCGGAGTAGACCGAGCCCGGCAGGAGCAGGGCCAGGAGAACGACCGAGCCGACGTAGAACAGGCCCACCCGCCACATGATCGAGTTCACCGCGCGCGGGACGACCTTCTCCGGCTCCGCGGTCTCGCCCGCCGCGACACCGACCAGTTCGAGGGCGGCGTACGCGAAGATCACGCCCTGCATGACGAGGACGACCGGCATCACACCGTGCGGGACGACCCCGCCGTTGTCGGTGATCACGCTCGGGCCGGGTGTGCCGCCGCCCACCTCGTGCCGGGTGGCCAGCAGGAAGATGCCGATCAGCATGAAGCCGACCAGCGTGGCGACCTTGATGATCGCGAACCAGAACTCCATCTCGCCGAAGATCTTCACCGAGATCAGGTTCACGGCGAGGACCACGGCGAGCGCGATCAGGGCCAGCGTCCACTGCGGGATGTCGGTGAACAGGCTCCAGTAGTGCGTGTAGAGCGCGATCGCGGTGATGTCGGCGATGCCGGTCGTCGACCAGTTCAGGAAGTACATCCAGCCGGCGACGTACGCGCCCTTCTCGCCGAGGAACTCGCGCGCGTACGACACGAAGGAGCCCGAGGAGGGGCGGTACAGGACCAGCTCGCCCAGGGCCCGGACGACGAAGAAGGCGAACGCGCCGCACACCAGGTAGGCCAGCGCCAGCGCCGGGCCCGCGGTGTGGAGGCGCCCTCCGGCGCCCAGGAAGAGGCCGGTGCCGATCGCGCCGCCGATGGCGATCATGTTGACGTGGCGGGCCTTGAGGTCCTTGCTGTAGCCGGCGTCGCCCGCGTCGGCGGGCACCTGGGCCACGTCGGTGCGGGAGGCGGCCTGTGCCGAGTGCACGGCGTCCTTGCTCACGGTGGATCCACTCTCTGGTGCGCCCCGGCGGGCCTCGCTCGGGTTCCGGACGTGCGTCGGCCCGTACCTCCTGGTGACAGGCACAGGCGAGGGGTCGCATGCCCATGAAACGACTCCTCACGCGGTGGCGGTCGTCACAGCGGTCGGCGGCCGACATGATCGGAAAGGGTCCCCCGACCGGGTGTCACAGCAGTGGTGAGACAGCGATACTGCTGCACATGACGACCGACCCCTCCCCCGGTGCCGAGGAGCAGACCTTCACCGTCGACGAGCTGGCCGCGCGGGCGGGGGTCACGGTCCGCACCGTCCGCTTCTACGGCACCCGGGGGCTGCTGCCGCCGCCGGTGATCGGTCCGCGCCGGGTCGGTCACTACGGCCGTGAGCACCTGGCGCGTCTCGCGCTGATCGAGGAGCTCCAGCACCGGGGGATGACGCTGACGGCGATCGAGCGGTACCTGCAGCAGCTCCCGGCCGGCCTGAGCGCCCACGACCTGGCGATCCACCGGGCCGTGGTGGCCTCCTGGGCCCCGGAGGTCGTGGAGCGGGTGACGCGCGAGGAGCTCGGGCGGCGGGCGGGGCGGGCGCTGAGCGACGACGACCTGGAACGGCTCGCCGCGATGGACGTCGTACGGCGGGACGGCGACGGCTACCGCGTCGACCTGGGCCTGCTCCGGCTCGGCGTCGCACTGCTCGACGTGCCGCTGTCCCAGGAGGCGATCCTCGCCTCGCGGAAGGTGCTCATCGAGCACTCCCGGGCCGCCGCGCACGAGTTGTCGCAGCTGTTCCGGGGCGAGGTGGCCCAACGCGCCGCGCAGGACGTGAAGTCGCTGTCCGCGCACATGGAACCCCTGGTCGTGCAGGCCCTGTTGACGGCCTTTCAGAGGTCCCTGAAGGAGGAGCTGCGGGAGTGGACGTCAGAGGTAGGACGAACCCCCTGACACGTTGAGGGTCTGCCCGGTCAGGAAGTCGCTGCCCTCGTCGACGACGTACAGCAGGGTCGAGACCAGGTCGGCCGGTTCCTGGGTCCGCTCGACGGCCTGCCCGGAACGCACCTGCTCGAAGCCGCCGTCCGCGCCCACCGTCCGCTCGGCCGTCGCGGTGCGGACCATGCTGGGCGCGATGGCGTTGACCGTGATGCCGTAGGACGCGACGGCCGCGGCGAGCGAGCGGGTGAAGCCGATCAGGCCCATCTTCGAGGCGACGTACGGAACCATCGTCGGCGGTGCCGTGAGGACGGCCGCGGAGGCGATGTTGACGATACGGCCCCACCCCGCCGCCCTGAGATACGGCAGCGCGGCGCGGGTCACCAGGAACGGCGCCTCCAGGTTGACCCGCATGACCCGGCGCCAGTCCTCGAGGGTCGTCTCCTCGAACGGCTTGGCCGGGTAGACACCCGCGTTGTTCACCACCACATGCAGGGCGCCGCACTCGTCGACGATCCGTCGCAGTCCCTTCTCCACGGTCCCGGGATCGCCGGCGTCCCCGACCAGCTCGACGTAGTCCGGGACCCGTGCGGCGGTCTGCGGCTGCGGCTCCAGGTCGAGCCCCGCGACCCGGTAGCCGCGCCCGGCGAGCGCGACGGCGAACTCCTGCCCGAGGCCCTGCGCCGCTCCGGTCACCAGGGCGGTACGCGTCTTCATGCGCCGAGTGTGATGACCCGCCGGCCGCTGGGCAAGAACGCATTCCACTCGCTGGAACGCCCCTGTTGCCGCCCGGGGCCGTGGGCTCGACGCTGCGGGTCGATGCCGACAGCCACCGGGGCGATGCCGGCAGCCGCCTGTTACGGGAGCCGTGCCCGATGACCGAGACCGAGCGTGCCGTGGACGACGCCGAGCGCGCCCGCGAACAGGGCGGCGGGCCGCGCCGCTCGCGTACGCTGCCGCGTCGCCTGGTGCGGGACGAACTCGGTGTCCTGCTGGTCCTCGGGCTGTTGATCGCCGGGATCGGCATCCCGTACCCGGACTTCCTCGACACCGGCAACCTGCTGTCGACGGCCCACAACTCGGTCTACATCTCGCTGATGGCGTGCGGGATGGTCTTCGCGCTCGCCATGCGCGAGGTCGACCTGTCGGTGGGCGGCAGTTACGCGATGTGCCTGGTCGTCGGGGCGCTGCTGATCCGGGACGGGACGGCGCCCTGGCTGGCCGTGCCGGTGGTGCTGGTCACCGGCATCGCCGCGGGGGTGTTCAACGCGGTGGTCACGACGGTCCTGGCACTGCCGTCGTTCATCGTGACCCTGGGCACGCTCCTGCTCTTCCGGGGAGTCGGGCTCGCCCTCGCCGACGGCAAGCAGATCACCGATCTGCCGCTGGACGACTCGTTCTTCACCTTCGCCGGCGGGGATCCCGGCGGGGTGCCGTTCGCGCTGTGGGTGCTGCTCGCGGTGGTCGTGGTGCTGGCCGTGGTGCTCGCCCGCACCCGGTTCGGGGCCCGGGTGCGGGCGATCGGCTCCAACCCGGACGCGGCCCTGTTCAGTGGTATCCCGGTCGTCCGCACCCGGGTCCAGGCCCTCGCCCTGTCCGGACTGACCACGGCGTGCGCGGCCGCGCTCGCTCTCGCCTTCTACGGCGCCGGCGACCCGACCCTGGGCCAGGGCTACGAGCTCCAGGCCATCGCCGCCTGCATCATCGGCGGCACCCCGCTGGCCGGCGGCCGGGGCTCGGTGGTCGGCGCGGTGGCCGGGGCGATGATCCTGTCGGTCGTCGCCGCCGGGCTCGTGTTCTTCGAAGTCCCCATCAACTGGACGTCGTTCGCGACCGGCGGGGTCATCCTCGTCGCGGTCGCGGCCGACAGCGCGCTGCGCCGTACCGGACGCCGTCGCAAGTGAGCAGAGCCCGAGGCACACCCGAGCCGTTGGAGGCCGTGATGCATCCCCGATTCCGTACGGTGCCCGCAGCCCTCGGCGCGCTGCTGCTGCTCGGTGCCGCAGGCTGCGGCGACAGCGACCCGGGCAAGGGCGGGAAGCTGCAGATGGGCATCGCCGTCGCCAACATCTCCCTCAACTTCGCCCACGAGATGGTGCTCGGCGCACAGAGCGCCGCGAGCCACGCGGGAGACGTCGACTTCAAGGCCGTGGGACCACCGAACACGGACGGGCCTGCCGAGGTGCAGCTGTTCCAGAACCTGACCGCCCGGGCCAAGGACGGCATCGTCCTGGAGAACCTCGACCCGCCGATCTTCACCCGGCCCGCGGCGCAGGCCGTCGACCGGGGCATCCCGGTCGTCGCCCTGGACACCTCCCCCACCGACGGCTCCAAGGTCGGCTTCTACGTCGGCAACGACAACTACGCGCTGGGCGAGTTGATGGCGAAGGAGGCGCTGAAGCGGCTCGGCGACGACCCGAAGGGCGAGGTCGCCATCGGTGTGCCGAACCCCGGGACGCCGGTGCTGGACAACCGGGCGAAGGGGATCTCCGACACCTTCGCGAAGGAGGCGCCGGACGTGAAGATCGTCGGCCCCTTCCAGACGTACAGCGATCCCGGGCAGAACTACAGCAGTTGGTCTGCGCAGGTCAATGCGCACCCGAAAGCGCTCGCGTTCCTCGGCGTGGGCGACGCGGACAGCTACAACCTCGCGAAGATCAAGAAGGCGGAGCACGGCACATGGCTGACCGCCGGCTTCGACGTCGACCCCAAGACCCTGGACGCGGTCGCGGACGGCTCGAACTTCGTCACCATCGACCCGCAGCACTTCCTCAAGGGCTATCTGTCCACCGCGATGCTGATCGAGGCGGTGCGGGAGAAGGACGGCAAGCTGCCCGACGGCTGGTTCCTCTCCCCCGGCGGGATCGTCGACTCCTCCAACGTGGCCGGGATCATCGCCCGGCAGAAGTCCGCGAAGGCGGCCTACGACTGGTACAAGCCGACGATCGACAAGCTCCTCGGGGACCAGGAGGCCCAGTTGAAGCCGCTGAAGGACGCCCGCTGAGATGACGTACGGCGACATCCTGGTGGCCCGGAACCTGGTCAGGTCATACGGCGCGACAAGGGCGTTGGACGGAGCCGGCATCCGGCTGCGCGGCGGCGAGGTGCACGCGCTGGTCGGCGAGAACGGGGCGGGCAAGTCCACGCTGGTGCGGATCCTGTCCGGGTCGCTCGCCCCGGACGACGGGGAGATACGGACCGCCGAGGGCACCCGGATCGCCACCGTGTCCCAGGAGCTCAGCCTCTTCCCCGACCTCAGCGTCCGCGAGAACCTCTTCCCCCACGGCCCGCCGCGTCGCCTGGGGCTGCTCGACCGGGGCGCCATGGACCGGGCCGCCCGGCCGGTCCTGGCGGAGCTGGGACTGGAGGTGGATCCCGGCACCGAGCTCGGCGAACTCCCCCTCGCGGACCAGCAGTTGACGGAGATCGCGCGAGCGCTGCTGCGGCAGCCGCGGCTGCTGGTCCTGGACGAGCCGACCTCCGCGCTCCCGGCCCCCGCCGTCGAACGCCTGGAAAGGGTGCTGCGCACGCTCACCGCGCGGGGGATCGCCGTCCTCTACGTCACCCACTTCCTGGAGGAGGTCATGCGGATCGCGCAGCGCGTGACCGTGCTCCGGGACGGGCGGGTCGCTCTCGCGGGGGCGCGCCGCGCGGACGTGGACGTGCCCGAGCTGGTGACGGCCATGCTGGGCGGGCGGCCCGAGCAGCCGGCGCGACGCACGCGAGCGGCGGCCTTGGACCTGCCGCCGCCGGTGGTGCTGTCCGGGGTGAGCGTGCCGGGGCGGCTGGCCGACGTGACCTTCACCGTGCGGGCGGGTGAGGTGGCCGGGGTCGCCGGGCTGCAAGGGGCGGGCCATCTCGACGCGTTGGCGGTGGTGTGCGGGCGCGCGGAGGTCTCCGCGGGCCGGGTGGACATCGGCGGGCGCGGGCGGCCGCGCTCGTTGCGGGCCGCGGTCCGGGCGGGCGTGGCCTTCGTGCCGAGCGACCGGAAACGGTACGGGCTGATGCTGGACCGCACGGTGTGGGAGAACACCACCTCGGTGAGCTGGCTGGCGCTCGGCCGGGGCGGTCACATGCCGTCGCGATCCGAACTCGTGCGGGACACAGAGGACTTGACGAGACGGTTGCGGCTGCGGGGCGGCCCGTACGACCCGGTGGCGCGGCTGTCCGGCGGCAACCAGCAGAAGGTCGTGTTCGCCAAGTGGCTGGCGACGGAACCGACGATCGTGGTCCTCGACGATCCGACCCGGGGCGTCGATGTCGGCGTACGGACCGAAATGCACCGGGTCGTCGGGGAGTTGGCGGCGGGCGGGGCGGCCGTACTGCTGGCGTCCACGGATCTCGCGGAGCTGACCGAGGTGTGCGACCGGGTGCTGGTGTTCGTCCGGGGGCGGCTGGCCGGTGAGGTGCACGGGGAGCGGCTGACGGAGCATGCGCTGGCGGTGGCCATGCAGCAGGGGGTCTCCCCCTCGGGGTGACCGGCCCGCGGGTGCCGGACCGGGGCACGGTCCGTTCAGGCCGACAAGGCCCTGGTCAGTGCCCTTGCCGCCGCGCACACCCGCTCCCCCGTGCGGTTCATGTCGAGCCGTCGGGTGCCGCCGGTGACGGAGATCGCGGCGACCGGGCGGGAACCCGGGCCCCCGGCGTAGACGGGGGCGGCGACCGCGGAGACGCCGATCTCGGCCTCCTCCAGGTTGACGCCGTAGCCGCGGGCCCGGGTGCGGGCGAGGTCGCGGGCTAGCTGGCCGGGCAGGACCAGGGTGCGCGGGGTCAGCCGGAGCAGCGCGCGGCCCGGTGGGCGGGGGTCGAGGGCGAGGAACACCTTGCCGGTGGCGGTGCAGTGGGCGGGCAGCCGGCCTCCGGTGCGGGAGACGATCGGGGTGGCGCGGCGGCCGGTGACCTTCTCCAGGAACAGGGTGTCGGCGCCGTCCGGGACGGCCAGGTGCACGTTCTCCCGGGTCGCCTCGTGCAGATCGCCGAGGTACGGCAGTGCCGCGTCCCGCAGTTCGCGCACGGACGGTGCCGACTGGCCCAGCACGAACAGGGCGAGCCCCACGCGGTAGTCGCCCTCGGGGGTCCGCTCGACAAGACCGAGCCTGACCAGCTCTCCGATCAGCCGGTGCGCGGTGGGCTTCGGCAGACCGGTGCGCAGGGCGAGTTGGGCGAGGGAGATCGCGGTGTCGGACTCCCCGCAGGCCCGCAGCAGCGCGGCCCCGCGGGCGAGCACCGACTTGGGCGGTGGTCCGTCCGTCATGGACCGATGATCGGGCCGCGTGGGCCGGGTGACAAGACGTGGGGTGCGGTGACTGCGCTATCCCTGCACCGGTACGTCGACGAGGAGCGGCCCGGAGAGGCTGCCCGCTCCGGCCACCAGGTCGCGCACCTGGGCGGCGCTTTCGGCGCGTACCGCCTCGACACCGAAGAAGCGGGCCGCCCGGGTGAAGTCCAGCGGGCCCAGTTCGGTGCCGGGGCAGGTGCCGTCGATGCCCATGGCCCGGTAGGTGTCCTGGAGGGTGCGGTAGACGCCGTTGTTCATCACCACGAACAGGACGGGGGTGTTCTGGCGGGCGGCGCTCCACAGGCCCTGCAGGCCGAAGAGGGTGCTGCCGTCGCCCAGGACGGCCACGACCGGGCGGCCGGGTTCGGCGAGGGAACGGCCCACGGCGGCGCCGATGCCCCAGCCCAGGCCGCCGCCGACGGTGTGGGTGTAGCTGCCGGGCTTCTCCAGCCGTAGGTGCCGGCGCAGCAGGAGACCGACGGTGATGGCCTCCTCGACGACGGCGGCGTCGGCCGGGAGGCCGCTCGCCACGGCGTGGGCGGCTGCCAACGGGGCGAGGGGCGCCGCGGACCAGGCGGCTCGGGCCGCGGCCTCGGCGCGATCGCGTTCGGCGGTGTGCCGCTCGCCCGCGCGCAGGATGCGGGCCTTCACGGTGTGCTCGGGCACCTGGTCGCGGAGCAGGTCCGCCAGCCGGTGCAGGGACGGGGCGAGGGCGCCCACGAGGCCGGTGTCGGCGGGGAAGTTGCGGCCGATCTCGTCGGGGTCGGAGTCGAGCTGGAGGACGGTGAGGCCGGGCGGCAGGGCGGGGCCCGGGGTGTAGTGGTGGGGGGTGAAGGCGTGGGCGCCGGCGATCAGGACCGTGTCGTACGGGGCGAGGGCGGTGCGGATCTCGTCGTGGCGGGGCGGGAGCATGCCTGCGTACAGGGGGTGGGTGGTGGGGAAGTCGAGGGCGTCCGCCATGGGCTGGTGATGGACGGTGGCCCCGCAGCTCTCGGCCGTGCGGACCAGTGCGCCCAGGGCGTCCTCGCGGGCCACGCCGTCGCCGGCGACGATCACCGGGCGGGCGGCCGCTCCCAGAAGGGCCGCGGCGCGTTCGATGCCGGGGGCCGGGCCCTGCGGGGGTGCGGGGGTGCGGGCCGGGATCTCCAGCTCCGTCTCCTCCTGGAGGAGGTCCATGGGGAGGGACAGGAACACCGGTCCCGCGGGCGGACGCCGGGCCAGGGCGAAGGCCCGGCGCAGGGCGAGGGGGAGGTCCCGGGCGTGCTGGACGTCGTAGGCCGCCTTCACGGCGGGGGTGGCGAGGCCGATGACGTCGCCGGAGAGCATGGGGTCCTGCTGGAGGTGGCGGCGGTCCTGCTGGCCCGCCGTGACGACCAGCGGGGTGCGGGAGCGGCGGGCGTTGAGGAGGCCGATGAGGCCGTTGGCCAGTCCGGCCGCGATGTGGAGGCTGACGAAGGCGGGGCGGCGGGTGGCCCGGGCGTAGCCGTCGGCCATGGCCACCACGGAGCCCTCGTGGACTCCGAGGACGTACTCGGGCGCGTTGTCGGTCTGTGCCAGTGCGGCCAGGAAGGGGAGTTCCGTGGTGCCCGGATTGCCGAAGACGCGGTCCACGCCCTCGTCTCGGAGGATGTCCAGGACGGCGAGGGCGGGACGCTGACCCATGGGGGCTCCTCGTGGGGGGCGGGAGGTGTGAGCGGCTCGCACGTCAGCGTCGGGGAGCCGGGGCGGGGCGGCAAGGGGACCGTGTCGCTCAGCGGTACGGTCTCGCACGCCGGCGGGGCCGGAGTCTCCTGCGGCCCCGCCCGGCGTGCGGCGCGTCGATGTCACGCGTCCCCGAACCGCTCCCCCTTCTCCGCCTTCTCGACCAGCAGTGCCGGTGGCGTGAAGCGCTCCCCGTACCGGTCCGCCAGTTCACGCGCGCGTGCCACGAAGCCCGGCAGGCCACCCTCGTAGCCGTTGATGTACTGGAGGACGCCGCCGGTCCAGCCCGGGAAGCCGATGCCGAAGACGGAACCGATGTTGGCGTCGGCGACCGAGGTCAGCACGCCCTCCTCCAGGAGCCTGACCGTGTCCAGGGCTTCGGAGAAGAGCATGCGTTCCTGCATGTCCCTGAAGGGGATCTCCGAGCCCGCCCGTGTGAAGTGCTCGCGCAGGCCCGGCCAGAGGGCGACGCGCTTGCCGTCGTCGTCGTAGTCGTAGAAGCCGCCGCCTCCGCTGCGGCCCGTGCGGCCGAACTCGTCGACCATGCGGTCGATGACCGCCTCCGCGGGGTGGGGCGTCCAGGTGCCGCCGGACTCCTCCACCGCCTGCCGGGTCTCCTTGCGGATCTTGCGCGGGAGGGTAAGTGTCAGCTCGTCCATCAGGGAGAGGACCTTCGCCGGGTAGCCCGCCTGCGCCGCCGCCTGCTCGACCGACGCGGGCTCGATGCCCTCGCCGACCATCGCGACGCCCTCGTTGAGGAAGTGGCCGATCACGCGGGAGGTGAAGAAGCCGCGCGAGTCGTTCACGACGATCGGCGTCTTCCTGATCTGACGGACCAGGTCGAAGGCGCGGGCCAGCGCCTCCTCCCCCGTCCGCTCGCCCTTGATGATCTCGACCAGGGGCATCTTGTCGACCGGTGAGAAGAAGTGCAGTCCGATGAAGTCGTTCTGGCGCTCCACGCCCTCGGCGAGCGCGGTGATCGGCAGCGTCGAGGTGTTGGAGCACAGCAGCGCGTCCGGCTCGACGATGTGCTGGATCTCCTGGAACACCTTGTGCTTGAGCGCCGTGTCCTCGAAGACGGCCTCGATGACCGCGTCGCAGCCGGCCAGGTCCTGGGGGTCGGCGGTGGGGGTGATGCGGGCCAGCAGCGCGTCCGCCTTCTCCTGGGTCGTACGGCCGCGGGAGACCGCCTTGGCGCAGAGCTTCTCGGAGTAGGCCTTGCCCTTGGCCGCCGCCTCCGGAGTCACGTCCTTCAGGACGACCTGGATGCCCGCGCGGGCGCACGAGTAGGCGATGCCCGCGCCCATCATGCCCGCGCCGAGCACGGCCACCTTGCGGACCTGGCGGGGCTCGATGCCCTGGGGGCGGTTGGCGCCGGAGTTGACCGCCTGGAGGTCGAAGAAGAACGCCTGGATCATGTTCTTGGACGTCTGCCCCGCCGCCAGTTCGACGAAGTAGCGCGCCTCGATGACCTGCGCGGTCTCGAAGTCGACCTGGGCGCCTTCCACGGCGGCCGCGAGGATGTTGCGCGGGGCCGGGTAGGGGGCGCCGTTGGTCTGCTTGCGCAGGCTCGCAGGGAAGGCGGGCAGGTTGGCCGCGAACTTCGGGTTGGCGGGGGTGCCGCCGGGGATGCGGTAGCCGGGCTTGTCCCAGGGCTGCCGGGACTCGGGGTTGGCCTCGATGAAGGCGCGGGCCTTGGCGAGGAGTTCGTCCTGGGTGCTCGCGACGTCGTCGACCAGGCCGTTCTGGAGGGCTCGCTGCGGGGCGTACTGGGTGCCCTGGAGGAGGACCTTCAGCAGGGCGTCGGCGATGCCGAGGAGGCGGACCGTACGGACGACTCCGCCGCCGCCGGGGAGGAGGCCGAGGGTGACCTCGGGGCAGCCGATCTTGGAGCCGGGGGCGTCCAGGGCGATGCGGTGGTGGCAGGCGAGCGCGATCTCGTAACCGCCGCCCAGGGCCGCGCCGTTGATCGCGGCGACCACCGGCTTGCCCAGGGTCTCGATGCGGCGCAGGTTGCGCTTGATCGCGAGACCGCCGTCGAAGAGCTCCTGCGCGGTCTCGGGGGTGACCCGGATCAGGTCGCGCAGGTCGCCGCCGGCGAAGAAGGTCTTCTTGGCGGAGGTGATGATGACACCGCGGATGGTGTCCTTCTCGGCCTCCAGGCGGTCGGTGATCACCGCGAGGGAGTCGCGGAACGCCTGGTTCATGGTGTTGGCGGACTGGTTCGGGTCGTCGATGACGAGGGTGACGACGCCGGTGCGGTCCTGTTCCCAGCGGATGGTCGTGGACTGAGTGCTCATGTGGAAGTGCTCCGTGTGATCCGTCGTATCCGTGGGCGGGGGTCAGATGCGTTCGACGATCGTCGCGATACCCATGCCGCCGCCGACGCAGAGGGTGGCGAGGCCGTATCGCTTGTCCTGGCGCTCCAGTTCGTCGATGAGGCTGCCCAGGATCATCGCGCCGGTCGCGCCGAGCGGGTGGCCGAGGGCGATCGCGCCGCCGTTGACGTTGACCTTGTCCAGCGGGAGACCCATGTCCTTGACGAAGCGCAGGACGACCGCCGCGAAGGCCTCGTTGATCTCGACCAGGTCGATGTCGTCGATGGTCAGGCCGGCCTTGGCGAGGGCCTTGCGGGTGGCGGGCGCGGGACCCGTGAGCATGATGGTGGGTTCGGAGCCGGAGACGGCCGCGGAGACGATCCGCGCGCGGGGGCGCAGGCCGTAGCGCTCGCCGACCTCCCGGGAGCCGATCGCGACGAGCGAGGCGCCGTCCACGATGCCGGAGGAGTTGCCCGCGTGGTGGACGTGGTCGATCTTCTCCACCCAGTGGTACTTCTGGAGGGCCACGGCGTCGAAGCCGCCCAGGTCGCCGATGTCCGCGAAGGACGGCTTGAGCCCCGCCAGGGAGTCGGCGGTGGTGCCGGGGCGCAGGTGCTCGTCGTGGTCGAGGACGGTCAGGCCCGCGCGGTCCTTCACGGGGACGACGGACCGGTCGAAGCGGCCCTCCTTCCAGGCGGTGGCGGCCCGCTCCTGGCTGAGTGCGGCGTACTCGTCGACGTCACGCCGGGAGAATCCCTCGATGGTGGCGATGAGGTCGGCGCCGATGCCCTGCGGCACGAAGTTGACGGCGAGGTTGGTCATGGGGTCGTTGAACCAGGCGCCGCCGTCGGAGGCCATCGGCACCCGGGACATGGACTCGACGCCGCCCGCGAGGACCAGGTCCTCCCAGCCCGAACGCACCTTGGCGGCGGCCATGTTGACGGCTTCGAGGCCGGACGCACAGAAGCGGTTCTCCTGCACGCCGGCGACCGTGTCGGGCAGCCCGGCGGCGATCGCGGCGATCCGGGCGATGTCGGAGCCCTGGTCGCCGACCGGGCCGACGACGCCGAGGACGATGTCGTCGACCGCGGCCGGGTCCAGGCCGGGGAAGCGGGCGCGGATCTCGTGGATGAGTCCGACGACCAGGTCGATGGGCTTGGTGCCGTGCAGGGCGCCGTTCGCCTTGCCGCGGCCGCGCGGGGTGCGGATCGCGTCGTACACGTACGCTTCGGTGCTCACGGGGAAGCCTTTCGAATGAGGGTCAGCTCAGCAGGGAACGGCCGATGATCTCTTTCATGATCTCGGTCGTACCGCCGTAGATGGTCTGGATCCGGCCGTCGGTGAAGGCCCGCGCGACCGGGTACTCGCTCATGTAGCCGTAGCCGCCGTGCAGTTGCAGACAGCGGTCGGCGACGCGCTTCTGGAGCTCGGTCGCCCACCACTTGGCCATGGAGGCGTGGACGGCGTCGAGCTGCCCGACCGAGTGATCCTCAATGCAGCGGTCGAGGAACGTGCGGGTGACGGCGCACTCGGTGGCCATCTCGGCCACCTCGAACCGTATGTGCTGCTTGGTGGCGAGCGGCCGCCCGAAGGCCTCGCGCTCCTTGACGTACGCGGTGGTGATCTCCAGGAGGTGTTCGGCGGCGGCGATCGCGGCGACGGCGATGCTCAGGCGCTCCTGGGCGAGGTTGGTCATCAGGTGCACGAAGGCGCCGTTGTGCTCACCCAGGAGGTTCTCCTTGGGCACGCGCACGTCGTGGAAGAACAGTTCGGCGGTGTCCTGGGCCTTCTGGCCGATCTTGTCGAGGTTGCGGCCGCGCTCGAAGCCCTCGCTGCCGCGCTCGACGACCAGGAGGGACAGTCCCCGGGCCCCGCCCTCGGGGGTGGTCTTCGCGACGACGATCACGAGGTCGGCCAGGATGCCGTTGGAGATGAACGTCTTGGAGCCGTTCAGCAGCCAGTGGTCGCCCCGGTCCTCCGCGTGTGTGCGGATGCCCTGGAGGTCGGAGCCCGCGCCGGGTTCGGTCATGGCGATGGCGGTGATCAGGGAGCCGTCGCAGAAGCCGGGCAGCCAGCGGCGCTTCTGCTCGTCGGTGGCGAGCGAGGTGAGGTAGGGGCCGATGATGTCGTTGTGCAGGCCCAGGGCGAGTCCGGGGGTGCCCGCGCGGGTGAACTCCTCGGCGAGGACCGCGCTGTAGCGGAAGTCGGGGGTGCCGCCACCGCCGTACTCCTCGGGCACGGCGAGCCCCAGCAGGCCCTGCTTGCCGGCCGCGCGCCAGGCCTCGCGGGAGACGACGCCGTCCTTCTCCCACTGCTCGTAGTACGGCAGGACCTCCCTGGCCAGGAAGGCGCGCACGGTCGCGCGGAACGCGTCGTGCTCGGGGGCGAAGAGCTGCCGCTTCATCGGGGGCCTTCCGTTCGGGCCGTCATTCGGCGCCTTTCACGAGATCCGGTACGTCCCAGTCGCGGGCCACCGCGGCGGTGTCGGCGCCCGGCCGGGCGGGCCCGGTGCGTACGGCCGTGGGGGTCGCGGAGAAACGGGGCGCGGGCGCGGGCTGGGTGATGCCGTCGTGGTCGGTGAAGGTGCCGCGGGCGGCGAGGTGGGGGTGGTGCGGGGCCTCGCGCAGGGACAGGACGGGGGCCACGCACGCGTCGGTGCCCTCGAAGACGGCCGTCCACTCGTCCCGGGTCCGGGACGCGAAGCGGGCGGCGACCGCCTCGCGCAGTTCGCCCCAGCGGGTCCAGTCCTTGCGGGCGTCGGCGAAGTCCGGCAGGCCCAGCAGGTCCAGGAAGCGGTCGTAGAACTGCGGCTCCAGGGCGCCCACCGCCATGTACCTGCCGTCGGCGGTCTCGTAGGTGCCGTAGTACGGGCAGCCGCCGTCGAGGAGGTTGGCGCCGCGCCGGTCCTGCCAGCCGCCGGCCGCGGTCATGCCGTGCAGCATCGCGGCGAGGTGGGAGGTGCCGTCCACGATGGCGGCGTCGACGACCTGGCCGGTGCCGGTCGCGCGCGCGTGGTGCAGGGCGGCGAGAACGCCCACGACGAGGTACAGGGCGCCGCCCGCGTAGTCGCCGAGGAGGTTGGCGGGGACGGCCGGTGGGCGGCCGGGTTCGCCGATGAGGCCGAGGGTGCCGGTGAGGGCGATGTACGCGATGTCGTGCCCGGCGCGCTGGGCCAGCGGGCCGTCCTGGCCCCAGCCGGTCATGCGGCCGTAGACGAGGGCGGGGTTGCGGGCGTGGCAGTCCCCGGGGCCGACGCCGAGCCGCTCGGCGACGCCGGGGCGGTTGCCCTCGACGAGGATGTCGGCCCGGGCGGCGAGGTCGAGTACACGCGCGGGACCGTCGGGGGCCTTGAGGTCGACGACCACGGACCGCTTGTTGCGGTTGGTGATGTCGAAGGCGGGGTCGATCGAGAGGGCGCTGCCGCCGGGGCGACAGACCTGGACAACGTCGGCGCCGAGGTCGGCCAGGAGCATGGCGGCGAACGGGCCGGGGCCGATACCGGCCAGCTCGATCACGCGCACACCGGTGAGCGGGCCGTGCCGCCCGGGCGTCGTCGCCGTAGTCATCCAGCCCCCATCGGTATGACACAACTGATGTAACACCAGTGATGCTAGGAACGCGCCCCACGTGGACACAAGACCTGAACGAGCAAGCGCTTAGCCAATTGTCGGCTTCTCCCGCTTTTTGAGGGCATTGCTGCGCACGGCCACCGTCCTGCCTCCGGGCTCGTCGTCGGGCTCCGCACTACTCACGCTAGCCTCGGCCACCGACAACGGCGCGTGCGGCGGATCCAGGAGTGTCATGAGCAGGCTGAAGAGGTCGGACCGTCCCTACGACATCGTGCTCTTCGGAGCGACGAGCTTCGCGGGGACGCTCACCGCGGAGTACCTCGCCGCGCACGGCCCGAAGGATCTGCGCTGGGCCATCGCCGGCCGCAGCGAGGAGAAGTTGCGGGCGCTGCGCGAGCGGCTGCCCGCGGGCACCGAGGCCGAGATCCTCACCGCCGACGTGTCCGACCCGGACTCGCTGCGCGCGCTCGCCGGGCACGCGCGCGTGGTGGCCACCACGGTGGGGCCCTATCTGACGTACGGCGAGGAGCTCGTCGCCGCCTGCGCGGACGCGGGTACGGACTATCTCGACCTGTGCGGGGAGCCGGAGTTCGTGGACCTGATGTACGTCCGGCACGACGCACGCGCGCGTGAGACGGGCGCGCGGATGGTGCACGCGGCCGGCTTCGACTCGGTCCCCCACGACCTGGGGGTCTGGTTCACGGTCCGGCAGCTGCCGGAGGGCGTGCCGCTCACCGTCGACGGGTTCGTGACCGCGGACGCCATGTTCTCCGGCGGGACCTTCGCCTCGGCCCTCAACCAGTTCGGGCGCGGCCGGCAGATGATCGCCGCCGCCCGGGACCGGGCCCGGCACGAGCCGCGCCTGGTGGGCCGGCGGGCCGCCGCACCGGCCGGCACCCCGCGCTACGCCCCGGAGGTCGGCGCCTGGGCCCTGCCGTTGCCTACCATCGACGCGCAGATCGTCCGGCGTTCGGCGAAGGCGCTGGAGCGTTACGGCCCGGACTTCCGCTACCGGCACTACGCGGCCGTACGGCGACTGCCGGTCGCGGTGGGCGGCGTCGCGGCCGTCGGCGCGCTGTTCGCGGCGGCCCAGGTGCCGCCGGCGCGGCGCTGGCTGTCGGGCCGGGTCAGGCCGGGTGACGGACCGAGCCCGGAGAAGCGGGCGAAGAGCTGGTTCTCGGTGCGGTTCGTCGGCGAGGGCGGCGGCCGGCGGGTGTACACCGAGGTCAGGGGCGGCGACCCGGGCTACGACGAGACGGCCAGGATGTTCGCCGAGTCCGCGCTGTCCCTGGCCTTCGACGACCTGCCAAAGACGTCCGGTCAGGTCACCACGGCGGTGGCGATGGGAGACGCGCTGATCGAGCGGCTCCAGGCGGCCGGGATCACCTTCCGGGTGGCGTCGGCCAAGTGAGAGGGCCGCAGGCGGTGCGGGCGGCCTCGGGCCGGGTGGCAGGGCCTCAGAGGGACCAGCCCGCCACCGTGTAGATCATCCCGGCGATCCAGCCGAGCCCCGCGAGGACGCCGAGGACCAGTGCGGCGGTCACGGCGCGCTCGACGGGCCGGTTGGGGTCGGCGAGGGGCTTGGGGGAACGCTGGGTCATGCGGTGCGTCGTCATGCGGGACAGCCTGCCGACCGCACCGGGGCCCGCGCATCCGTACAGATACTCAGACGACGTACTCAGACGACGTACTCAGGCGACGTACTAGGCACCCTCTCGGGCCCCCTGACGGGACGTCGCCTCCCGCAGCGCCCGCCGGCACAGCGCGTCCGCCCTGCGGGTGGTCTCCGGGAGCCGGTAGGCCGGGGTGAGCGCGAGGGTGTGGGCGCACGCGTTGTCGAGGCTCACGCGGTGGCCGACCGAGACGAAGACCGGCTTCACCGCCTCGCGGGTGCGCAGGGCCCGGCCGACCTCCTCGTCGCCCGCCAGCAGCGGCGTCCACGCGCCGCGCCGGGGCCCGGGATCGTCGTAGGAGAAGGTGAACGGGTTCTTGGCGACGCCGATCGTCGGCAGGCCGGTGAGGACGCCGAGGTGGCTCGCGAGGCCGAAGCGGCGGGGGTGGGCGAGGCCGTAGCCGTCGCAGACGACCAGGCCGGGCGGGCAGGGCAGGGTGGCGAGGGCCGCGAGGACGGTGGGGATCTCGCGGAAGGCGAGCAGGCCGGGGACGTACGGGAAGGAGATCCGGCCCACGGCGGTCCGCTCGGCCACGACCTCCAGGGTCGCCGCGTCCAGCACCACGGCAGCCGCCGCCACCACGTCCCGCTCGTCGTCGTAGGCCACGTCGACGCCGGTCACAAGTCCGGTGCCGGGCGGTGGGCCCGGTTCGTCGAGGATCGTCCTCGTCCTCAACTCGTCCTGGATCGCGCGGGCCTGTTCCTCGGTCGCGGGCCGGCCCGCGGGGATGTCCATCGTCTTCATGGTGGGGACGAGCGTACGGCTCGGCGGCGCAGGGTGGTGCCGGAGCCGTACCGGAAGACCCCCGGCCGAGGAGGCCGGGGGTTCCGCAAGGTCAGCCCTTGTTGCCGAGGGCCCGCTGGAGCTGGGTCTTGTTCATGTCCGAACGGCCCTTGACGCCCCTGCGCCTGGCCTCCTCGTAGAGCTGGTCGTAGGTCGGGCCCTGGGAGCCCTTGCCGGACCGCCGGCCGCCCCGCTCGCCGGACGACATGTCCTGCGTGGAGGTGCGGCTCGCGGTCTTGGACTCACCGGAGCGGGCGCGTTCCTTGTTGACCGTGCGGGCCGCGATCTCCTTGGCCCGTCCGGTGCTCTCGCCCCGGTCCTCGGCACTCTTCCTGATGTGTTCGTACTGGCGCTCGCGCTTGGAATTCGAACCGGCCGGCATGGGGGATCACTCCTTTCGCCGTCGGCGACCGGGTACCCGCATTCCGCCGCTCAGTGCTCCAGTCGGGCCACCCGTCCCTTCTCGCCCGAGGCCCAGCAGCCCCCGTCGACCGTGCAGTCCACGGTGTCGTAGGAGCCGGTGTCCACGGTCCGCCAGGTCCGGCCGCCGTCCGTGGTGAGGTCGGTGCCGGTGGGGCCGACCGCGAGGGCGGCGGTGCGGCTGTGCGGGAGCCAGGCGACGCCGGAGCGGTAGGCGGCCGGTGGGGTGGCCGCGGGCTGCCAGGAGCGGCCGACGTCGGTGGTGCGGGCGCCCGCGCGCGGGGACGGCTGGTCGGCGTTGTAGTCGCCGCCGACCGCGAGGCCGTGCGCGCGGTCCCGGAAGGCGAGGGCGAAGACGCCCTTGGCCGCGGCACCGCCGGGGATCGGGGTGTCGGAGGCCGTCCAGGTCAGGCCGCGGTCGCCGGAGTGCAGTACACGCGCGCGTGCGCCTCCGCCGGTGGCCAGCCAGACATCGCGCGGGCCCGAGCTCACCAGGCACTGACCGCTCGCCGCGAAGCCCGCCTCGCCGTCGAGCGCGGCCGGCATGCCCTTGTTCGGCAGCACCTTCCAGGAGTGGCCGCCGTCGGCCGTCGACAGGATGCGGAACTTCCCGTCCACCGGGTCGCTCATCGCCAGCCCGTGGCGGCGGTCGAAGAAGGTGAGGCAGTCGTAGAAGGCGTTGGCGTCGGTGTTGCGGAAGGACTCGGTCCAGGTCGCTCCGCCGTCCTCGGTCCGGTACACCCGGGACGCCTCGCCCTCACCGATGGCCAGCACCACGGCCCTGCGCGCGTCGAAGGCCTCGACGTCCCGGAACTGGAGGTCGGACGCCCCCGCCGGTGAGACGTTTCGCCAGCTCGCCCCGCCGTCGGTGGTGCGCAGCACCGTGCCCTGTGTTCCGGCCACCCAGGCGGTGTCCCGGCTGACGGCCGAAAGGCCCCGGAACCGCACACCGGGGGCGCCGCTGTCCCTCAGTTCCCAGTGCGGTGTACGGCCGTCGGGGCCGTACGCCTGGGCCGGTACGGCGGTCACGGCGGCCAGCGCCGCCGCGCAGGCCGCGCCCGCGGTGACGGTCCGGATGGTCAGTCCCACAGGTCTCTTGCCTCGCGTGTTCCCCATGCGCCTCATGGCGGGCGAAGCTAGTGCACGCTCCCGGCGCCGTCCACATGCCCTCGGCCGCACGCCGACCGGTGCGCGAGGTGTCACAAGTGTCTCCGGGGGCACGGGAGAAGGGCGGGATCACACGACGGCGTGACGACGGTGACAGAGGTCACTCGATTCTCGTGTACACGGATCGGCCGATTCCGACGTCTCTTCCATTGCCCGTCCCACCCTCCTAGAGCCCCATCAGCCGTCACAAGGGAGCAAGGCGTTGTCCACCGTCATCGAGCAGCCCGTAGAGGCCCGTCTCGTCGCCGCGGCACCGCGGATGCCGAGCATTCCCGCCACACTGCACTACGACCGCTGCGACCCGTTCGCCGTCCGTATGACCTTCCCCGCCCCGGCCACCCTGGAGGGCGTCGAGGTCTGCTGGACCTTCAGCCGCGACCTGCTCACCACGGGTCTGGACGAGCCCGAGGGCCACGGCGACGTCCGGGTGCGCCCGTACGGCTACGACCGCACCGTGCTCGAGTTCCACGCCCCCGAGGGCACCGCCGTCGTGCATGTCCGCACGGGCGAGCTGCGCCGGTTCCTCGAGGCGACCAACGACCTCGTGCCGAGCGGTCTCGAGCACCTCCAGCTCGACCTCGACCACGACCTCGCGGAACTGATGCGCGACGCGTTCTGACGCCTTCCGACACTGCGCGAGCGTCGTCTCCGACGAGGACAAGGCCGGCCTCGGTCTGGACCGGGTCGCCGTGCTCGTCAACGGCAGCGAACCCGTGCGGCCCGAAACCGCCGACCGCTTCCACGCGGCCTTCGCCGGCCAAGGACTGCCGGCAGAGGTGCACTGCCCGTCCCACGGGCCGGCCGAGGCCACCGTCTTCGTCAGTGCCCACCGGCCCGGACAGCCGTTGCGCCGGTACTCCCTGGACCACGAGGCCCTGGCGGCCGGCAGAGCCGTACCCGTCCCCCCGGACGATCCGGCCGCGGTCCTGCTCGCCTCCTGCGGCGAACCTGCCGACCGCGCCCGTGGGCTCCCTCGGCCGGTCCCGGACGGGCTGCGTGGGGAGACGTGGAGTCGCCGTCACCGCACCGCCCGAACCCCCGTCACGCGCGCGTGGCGACCGTCGCCGCCGTCACCGCTCCCCGTACCTCGTGGACGAGCTTGCGCAGCACAGGTGCCACCGGCCCGCTGCGGTCGATCAGTTCCTCGACGTGGACGTCGTGACGGTCCTTGCGCGGCAGCAGGGTGCGCAGATCGGCGGCGGCCGCGAGAGCGCCGAGGGCCGCGTCCCGGGCGGACGGTTCGGCGGTCTGCCCGCGCAGGATCTCCCGCGCCTCCTCCTGGAGCGCCTCCACCGCGGCCGGTCGTGCCAGGTCGTGGTCGACCGTGGGGAACAGTCCGAGGGCCCGCTTCTTCCGGGCCCGCAGATATCCGCCCGCGGTGAGCTGCTCCCGTACGGCGTCCAGGGTGAACCGGGAGTGCAGCGTCACCCAGCCGCGCCACCGGTGCGGACGCGATTCCCGGACCAGTTCGAGGAGCCCGTCCAGGACGGGGTCCCCGGTCTCGGCGTCCATGTCGACCGGGGTCGCGATGCCGTCCTCGTCGAGGAGCAGACCGCGCTGGGCGAGCTCGGTGAGGGCACCGGCCCGGACCAGCTGAGGGACCTGCGCGGTACCGGTGGCCTCGGACTTCGAGGTGTCCCAGGCCAGCAGGTAGAGACGGGCCGGCAGCGAGAGCGAGCCGTCGGACACGGGGGCCTCCTGAGCGTGGGTTCGGTTAATTCGTTGACAGCCCTGCGGCCGCCTCATACGGTGTAGAACGCTTCTGTTGCCGTCGATCGGAGAAGGACGTTGCTCGTCTGAGGTCCTGAGACACCGTGTCACACACCTGAGGTGTGTGCGCTGCGTGCGACCTCGGCACACGAGCCGTTCCCGACGAGCAGGGCCCCTTCCACGCCCCCCGGTTTCCCTCGTCCCCCGCCGGTCGCAGGTGTCTCGATACGCGATTGCCCCTTCTCGCTTCGAGCAACCGCGGAGACTCGTATGTCTGCTTCCATCACCGGCACCTCGCTCGCTTTCGCCTGGCCCGACGGCACGTCCGTCTTCGAGGGCCTGGACATCGCCTTCGGCCCCGGCCGCACCGGCCTCGTCGGCGTCAACGGGTCAGGAAAATCAACCCTGCTGAAGCTGATCGCCGGTGAACTCGCCCCGGCCGACGGCGCCGTACGCGTCGCGGGCGAGGTGGGCTACCTCCCGCAGAACGTCACGCTGGACACCGGCCTCAAGGTCGACGAGGCGCTCGGCATCGCCGCGCGGCGCGCAGCCCTGCATGCCATCGAGGCCGGCGACGTGGCCGAGGAGCACTTCGAGACGGTCGGCGACGACTGGGACGTCGAGGAGCGCGCCCTGGTCACCCTCGGCGAACTCGGCCTCGGGCACATCGGGTTGGACCGCACGATCGGCGAGGTCTCGGGCGGCGAGTCGGTGCTGCTGCGCCTGGCCGCACTGCTGCTGCGCCGCCCGGACGTCCTGCTCCTCGACGAACCGACCAACAACCTCGACCTGTACGCCCGCAGGCGGCTGTACTCGGCCGTCGCCTCCTGGCCGGGGGTCATGGTCGTGGTCAGTCACGACCGTGAACTCCTCGACCTGGTCGACCAGATCGCCGATCTGCGCGCCGGGGAGGTCACCTGGTACGGCGGGAACCACTCCGCCTACGAGGACGCCCTCGCCGTCGAACAGGACGCGGCGGAGCGGATGGTGCGGGTCGCCGAGTCCGACTTCCGCAAGCAGAAGCGCGAACTGGCCGACGCGCAGGTCAAGCTGGCCCGCCGCAGGCGGTACGGCCAGAAGATGTTCGAGCAGAAGCGCGAGCCGAAGATCGTCATGGGGGCGCGCAAGCGGGCGGCGCAGGAGTCCGCCGGCAAGCACCGCATCATGCACGAGGAGCGGCTCTCGGAGGCGAAGAAACGGCTCGACGAGGCGGTGGAGGCGGTACGGGACGACGACGAGATCCGCGTCGACCTGCCGTACACGGCCGTGCCGCCGGGCCGTACGGTGCTGACCCTCATGGACCTCGAACTCGCCTACGGCGCACGGGTGCAGGGCGGCCTCGACCTGCGGGGACCCGAGCGGGTGGCGCTGATCGGGCGCAACGGTTCGGGCAAGACGACGCTGCTGCGCACGATCGCCGGGGAGCTGGAGCCGGTGTCGGGCGAGGCGACGGCCCAGGTCCCGCTCCGTTTCCTGCCCCAGCGGCTCGACGTCCTCGACGGTGAGCTGTCGGTCGCGGAGAACGTGGCCCGGTTCGCGCCGGGTGCCACCAACAACCGGGTGCGGGCCCGTCTCGCCCGCTTCCTGTTCCGGGGCGCGCGGGCCGACCAGCAGGCGTCCACGCTGTCCGGCGGCGAACGCTTCCGGGCAGCCCTGGCGGCGCTGATGCTGGCCGAGCCGGCACCCCAGCTGCTCATGCTCGACGAGCCGACGAACAACCTCGACATGGCGAGCGTGCGACAGCTGACCACGGCCCTGGAGTCGTACGAGGGCGCCCTGGTGGTGGCCAGCCACGACCTGCCGTTCCTGGAGTCCATCGGCATCACACGCTGGCTGCTGCTGGACGGCGAACTCCGCGAGATCACTCCGGACGACCTGGAGTCCCTGGCGTAGCGCCACCACCGGAGCCCGCGGTCGGGCACCGCCCCCGGTCTCCGGCGCGGCGCCCGCCGCGGGCTCCGGTGGCGTCCGCGACGGTTTCCGGGATGCCGGACGGAGCCTCCGGCGGGCGACGGGGACGGTCGTGCAGCTGCTGCCGGAGGCCCATGAGGCGGCACGCGCGTGTGCGGCGCGGTGGGATGCGTGGGCCTGGCGCGTCTCAGGAGGGCCACAGCCTGACAAGGGGGGTTTTGTCGACACGGACCGGCGCTGCATGATGGCTGACCGGCGCCCGTCACGGGCGCCGCCCTGTCCCGCCGATACGGAGTTTCCCTCGTGCCCAGCAAGAAGGCCCTCGTCCGCCGCCCCGGTCCGCGTCTCGCCGAAGGCCTGGTGACGCACATCGAGCCGGTGAAGGTCGACGTCGGCCTCGCGCTCGAACAGTGGGAGGCGTACGTCGAGGCCCTGCGCACCCACGGCTGGGAGACCGTGGAGGTGGCCCCGGAGGAGGACTGCCCGGACTCGGTGTTCGTGGAGGACACGGTGGTCGTGTACAAGAACGTCGCCCTGATCGCCCGCTCGGGCGCCGAGTCCCGGCGCGAGGAGACGGTCGGCGTCGAGGAGGCCGTGGCCCGCCTCGGCTGCTCGGTGAACTGGATCTGGGAGCCGGGCACCCTGGACGGCGGTGACGTCCTCAAGGTCGGCGACACGATCTACGTCGGCCGCGGCGGGCGCACCAACGCGGCCGGCGTCCAGCAGCTGCGGGCCGCCTTCGAGCCGCTCGGGGCCCAGGTGGTCGTCGTACCGGTGAGCAAGGTGCTGCATCTGAAGTCGGCGGTCACAGCGCTGCCCGACGGGACCGTCATCGGCCACATCCCGAAGGTGGACCGGCCCTCGCTCTTCCCGCGCTTCCTGTCCGTGCCCGAGGAGGCCGGCTCCCATGTCGTCCTGCTCGGCGGCCCCAAGCTGCTCATGGCGGCGAGCGCGCCGAAGACCGCGGACCTGTTCACCGACCTCGGCTTCGAGCCCGTGGTGGTGGACATCAGCGAGTTCGAGAAGCTCGAAGGATGTGTGACATGCCTCTCGGTCCGACTGCGGGACCTGTACGTCTGATCGGGTGAGAGTCTCACCCGGACGGCCCCGGACCTGCGCTTCCCGGAGCACCTTGTCATGACCGGGGAACACTGCTGATCAGGGATCTTTACGGCATCCTTAACCTACGGTCTCGTAACCTACGGTTTCGTAGCCTACGATTCCGTAGGTTCCCGGCACCGCTCGCCGGCTCCCAGACGTATTCGCCGTGTCCCCCTGGAGCACCTGTGACGATCACTTCCCCTCATCTCGGCAGCCCGTCCTCCGCCTGGACCGACGCGCGGCTGCTGTACGCGCTGGAGGAAGTGGTCGAGACGGAGCTCAACCGGCATCTGAAGGTCACCAAGGACTGGATGCCGCACGAGTACGTGCCGTGGAGCGACGGCCGCAACTTCCCCGGTTTCTTCGAGGACGGCGAGGCCTGGGGCAAGGAGCAGTCCAAGGTCACCGAGATCGGCCGGATCGCCCTGGTGGTGAACCTCCTCACCGAGGACAACCTGCCCAGCTACCACCACGAGATCGCCTCGCTCTTCGGCCGGGACGGCGCCTGGGGCACCTGGGTGCACCGCTGGACCGCCGAGGAGGGCCGGCACGGCATCGTGATGCGCGACTACCTGCTCACCTCCCGCGCGGTGGACCCGGACAAGCTGGAGCAGTTCCGGATGGCCCACATGAGCGAGGGCTTCGAGTCGGACAACCGCCACTCGATGCTGCACTCGGTCGCCTACGTGGCCTTCCAGGAGCTCGCGACCCGTGTCTCGCACCGCAACACCGGCCACCAGTCCGGGGACCCGGTCTGCGACCGCATGCTGGCGCGCATCGCGACCGACGAGAACCTGCACATGGTCTTCTACCGGAACCTGCTCAAGGCGGCCTTCGAGCTGGCGCCCGACCTGACGATGATGGCGGTGCGCGACGTCATCGTGAACTTCCGGATGCCCGGTCACGGCATGCCCGGCTTCGAGCGGGCCGCCGCGCAGATGGCGATCGGCGAGATCTACAACATGCGCATCCACCACGACGACGTGCTCCAGCCCGTGCTGCGCTTCCTGAAGGTCATGGAGATCGACGGCCTCGGCCCCGAGGGGCAGCAGGCGCAGGAAGAACTCGGTCTGTTCATGGGCGGACTGGACGCCGAGGCCCTCAAGTTCGACGAGAAGCTCGCGGCGCGCAAGGCGCGGATGGCGGCCCGCGCGGGGGCCTGACACCGCCCCGGCCACCCGTTGGGCATCCGGTGCCGGCCTTGCCGGCCCGGCTTCCGTCCCCTGCACGTCCGCACGCGCATGGGCGAGGGCCACGACGTCTTCCGGAAGGCCGCCGGCAAGGGTGCCGTAGGCCCAGCCCGCGCGGCGGTGTTCCCCGACCGTCCAGACCACCCGGCAGGGGGCCTTGATAACGCCCGCCAGGGTGACCGTCAGGTCCACGTCCGGGACCGCCTGGTCGGCCGTGGCGTCTGTGCCGACGCCCGGCGCGCGGTGGCTGGACGTGGCCGGCCACGACATGAGCCACCGGCCCCCCGTATTTCCGGTGCGGGGCGCGCGTCGCCTGCGACATCATGCGGTCATGCGTGACAGCAGCACGGATCAGCGGGCCGTCGGCTTCCTGCTGGACCTGATCGGCGCCGACTCCGCCGTACGGATACGGCGGCGGATCGGCGCGCCGCGGCCGGGCGGCAACCGGCGCGGGGCCGCGCAGGCGGCCCTGAAGCTGACCCCGGTCCCGTCCTCCGTGCTGGTGTGGATCCTGGAGGAGGACGACCCCGAGCTCAACGCGGCGGTGTACGGACACCGTTCAGCGGACGAGCCGATGCGGCGGGCGGTGCTGCGGGGCATGCCGTTCGGCCCCGGCCGCGCGGGCCCCCTGCGCGTGGACACCGTCCTGCGCAAGCACGCGGTGGAACCTCCGGTGCCGCACCCCGTCGTGGCGCTGGGACTCGTCGGCGCGCTGCGGGCCGCGACCGCCATGGAGCCGGCCAGAAACGCCGCTTCCATGGTGCTGGGACCCGACGACTGGCGGACGGTCACCGCGGCCGACCGCGAGCGGCCCCTGCCCGGCTACGCCCGCTGGGCCCTGTCCGTACGCCCCGACTGCCCGCCCGCGCTGCGCGCGCAGTTCGGCAGCCACCCCAAGTTCACCCACCGCGTCCGCAAGGCAGGAGTCCTGGCCGGGTCCGGCGAGTACGCGACCGCGCACGGACCCGCCGCGCAGGTGCTGAACGTGCTGTCCCTGGGCCCCGCGCTGTTCCCCGCGCGCGTACGCGACGCCGAGAACGCCCTGCGCCCCCTGGTGCGCGAGCACCTGGGCGACCGCGAGGAGGCCTGGGCGGTGCTCGCGCAGCTCCTGGACACCTTCCACGGGACCGCGCCGGAGCTGATCATGACGGCGGGCGCGATCGCCTGACCCTGCCGGGCAAGGGGGGCGGGGCGGCTGGATTCGAACCAGCGTGATCCAGTTTTGGAGACCGGTGCGACTGCCTCTGCGCTACGGCCCCGCCCTTGGTCCCCGAGCCTAGTGCGCGGGTCCGACGCCGGTGGCCGTAATGCGCTGGCCCGTTGTCAGTGGGCGCTGCTACCAATGAGGCACGGGGGAATTCGGTACGGGGGGCTCGGCATGGCGTACGGAGAGCGGGGGCGGCGTGTCCCGGTGGTCGACCTGGCCGACCGCCGGGCGCTGGAGCGGTACCGCCCGGCGGACGCGGGGGTGGTCGAGGAGGCGCGGCGGCTGAAGGAGGCCGCGCTGCTGGACTTCGGGCTCACCGAGTCGGCGGTGGCGTCCTGGCTGTACGCCAAGTGCCACCACCAGATCCCCACGACCGCGATCGACACCGCGGCCGTGGTGGCCTCGGGCGACGGCTCCTGCCTGCTGCTCTACAACCCGGACTTCTTCGTCGGCCTCGGCCTGGACGGCGTCAAGTTCGTGCTGTTCCACGAGGCGCGGCACCTCGTGCACCGGCATCTGTTCACCGACCCGGAGCTGCGCGCCGACCCGGTGTTCGAGCTGGCCTGCGAGGTGTCCGTCAACCATGTGGCGCTGGTCCGGCTGGGCCGCACGAGGCTGCCCCTGCTGGCCGGCCGCCCCACGGGGGTCGACCCGCGCGAGGTCCACGACGTCTACGTCCGGGACCTGACGGCACACGGACTGGAGCCGGTGCCCTACGAGGTGTTCACCGAGACGGACATGCGGGTGTACGGCGAGCTGAAGCGCATGCACAGGCCGCCCGTCCCGGAGCGGCGGCTGTGCGTGCACCTGCGGGACGGAGGCGTCCCGGCCGACCAGGAGACCGTCGACGCGGTGACCTCCTCGGCGCTGCTGAACTCCCTGCTGGCGGCCCGGCGGGGGCACGCGGGCGCGGAGCGGGAGCTGCTCGACCTGATGGACCGCACCGAGGACGGCAACGCCCGGGCCGCGCGGATCTGGGGCAGCCTGGGCGCGGGCGCCCTGCGCGGCGAGACCACGCGCACGCGTACGGTCGACTGGTGGCAGCGCTGGCTGGTCGACGTGCTCGGCTCCAGACTGCGCGACGGCGAGCGGCTGGTGTACCCGAAGAAGCGGGGAGCGCTGCTCGCCGCCCTGGGCCAGGACCCGATGCTCTCGCGGCGCGGTCCGGTACGGGAGAAGGTGCTCGTCGTCGCGTACGACACCTCGGGCTCCATGCCGGACCACGTGATCCGGTGGCTCACCCGGCTGGTGGGCCGGATCGACGGGGTCGAGGCGCACTGGCTCTCCTTCGACGCCGTGGTGATGCCGTTCAAGCCGGGCGAGCGGGTCTACGGCGGTGGCGGCACCAGCTTCCAGGTCGTCGCCGACTACGTGGAGGGCCGTACGGAGGTCGGCGGGCGGCGTTGCGACGTCACCCCCGACGCCGTCGTGGTGCTCACCGACGGATACGCCCCGCCCGTCACGCCCGCCGAGCCGGACAAATGGATCTGGCTGATCACGGAGGGCGGCAGCGAATGGCCCGAGACCCACACACCGGCGATGGACTGCCATCGCGTCACCACAGGATCACGGTAAATGACCACGGACACCGAGCAGTTGACGACATCGCGCCTCGAGTCGTTCATCGACGCGATGATCGACATGGGGCAGACGGGGCAGATCTTCGGCGAGCACGGCATCGGCAAGACGGCGACGTTCTTCTCGCACATCGGCCGGGCCCACCCGGACGCCACACTGGTGTACGTCCCGGCGGCCAACCTGACGCCGGACGACCTGCTGGTCAACGCACCCGTGCGCGACCCGCACACCGGTGAACTGGTCCTGCGCCAGCTGGTGATGAGCCAGCTGAAGCCGGGACGGCCGTTCGTGCTGCTCATCGACGACTCCCTCCAGGCGGGCGAGACGATCCAGTCGCAGCTGATGCAGATCGCCTGCAACTGGACGCTCGGGGAGCACGACCTGCGGGCGCTGGGCTGCGTCGGCGTCTTCCTCACGGACAACGAGTCGCTGGCCGAGACCTCGGCCCGCCGCAGCGACCTGGCGCTCCTCGACCGCATGGTGACGTTGCGGATCACGGCGAACGACACCGCGTGGCGGCGGCACCTGGCCGCCAAGTACCGCCCGTGGGACCTGACTCCGGTGTTCTCGCTGTGGGCGTCGCTCTCCCCCGCCCTGCGCGAACTGCTGTCCCCGCGCACCCTGGACCATGTGCTGGCGAACGCTCGGGAGGGCTTTCCGCTGCGCTGGGGGCTGCCGTTGGTCGACGGGGAGCGGCTGCGGCTGGCCGAGCCGGGTCCGGACGGCAGGCCGGGACAGAACCGCACCGCCGAGATCCTGGACCGGATCGCCGCGCTCCTCGGCGTGTCCAACCCCTCGACGATCCCCGACCCGGTCCGGCAGGTGCTGCGGGCCGCGCTGCGGGGCCGCTGGACGGTGCTGCTCCAGGGCCCGCCGGGCTGCGGAAAGACGGAGCTGGTGCGCGAGACCGTGCGGGCGGCCCTGGGCCGGGAGCCGCTGTACTTCTCGCTGCCGGTGACGAACGTCGAGGACCTGTGCGCTCCGATCCCGTCCGCCGACGGCACCCTCGACAACCTGCTGGCGGCGAAGTTCACCGGGCCCGAGCCCAAGGCGATCGTGTGGGACGAGTACAACCGGCCCAAGGACAAGGCCGCGTTCGCCAAGCTCATGGAGATCACACAGGAGTGGTCGCTGGCGGGGCGGCGGATCGAGAACCTGCGGGCACAGGTCGCGGTGCAGAACCCGCCGTACCATCTGGGCCGCAAGATGCTCGTGTCCCGGAACAACATCGCGCAGGCGACCCGGTTCACGGCCTCGCTCCAGGTCGAGCCCGGGGACATACCGGCCAACGAGTGGCTGCTGGCCCGGTACGGCCCGGACGCCGAGACCGTCCTGGAGTGGTGGAAGCACGACATCGACGACGAGGGACGGGCCTGGATCACCAAGCGGACGCTGGAGCGGCTGATCAAGCTGCACCGGCGCGGGCTGCCGCTGGAGATGGGCACCGTCTATCTAGGCGACGGCGAGTACGCGCCCGTCCCGCTCACCGCGCTGATCGACCGCTTCCGGGGCCGCCCGGTCACCGGTCTGCGCGAGCTGGCGCGGGACCTCGACGCCTGGGAGGCCCGGCTGCGCCGCGCCGCCGGCCACTCCTCGGAGGGCGGTGACGACAGCGACACCGTCCACCAGATCCTCGCCAACGCGGAGCTGTCCCAGCTGCGCAAGCACCGCGCGGCCGTGACCCGCCTGGTCGCCCTGCTGCCGGCGAAGCTGCGGGCGACCTACCTGGTGGGCGCGTCGGCGCAGCAACAGCGCTTCTGGACGGAGGTGTTCATGGCGATGGCCCGGTGATCGGGCGTGGGCCCACCGCCGGCTGCCGGTCGTCAGTCGGCGGCCTGCGTCGGCGGGGTCCGGTGCACGCTGCGTACGGCCGCCACGTCCGCCGGTACCGACGGGGGCGGGAGGTGGGCGCTGTGGGCGGCGAGACGGCGTTTGACGCTGGCGGCGATGCCCTCGCCCAGGACGAAGCGGGTGGCCGTGGTGGCGCGCGGTGCGGTGTCCAGGAGACGGTGGGCCTCGCGGCTGCGCAGGCCGGTGTGGGTGAGGACGAGGTGGGTGAGCCGGTGTCCGGCGGTACTGGCGAGGACGTCCGCGATCGTCTCGGCGGCCGTCAGGTCCACGTGGTTGTCCTGAGCGCCGAGCACGGCCGCCGCCCGTACCCGGCCGAGGTCCAGCAACTCCACGCCTGCTGCCGTCGCCGCGGCGACCAGCCGGGCCGCCGCCGAGGGGCCGATGCCGTTGCTCGCGACGGACAGACGGGTGAGCCGGCCGTGCGGCGCCCGTTCCAGCGCGACCGCGAGCCGGAGAGCGCCGGCATCGCTCAACCCGGCCGCGGACACGTACAGTTCGCCGACCGCGCCCGACGCGATCACCTCGGCGAGCGCTCCCGCCCCCGCCTCGCCCAGCGGGTTGCCGCCGACGAACAGCCGCTCGATCCGTCGGCCGTTGTCCGCCGCGGCCGACAGCGCGTCGGCGAGGACGGCGGCCCCGGTGGCGTCGAGTCCGGTCTGGACGAGGTCCAGGGTCCGCAACGAGCGTGCGGCGTCGATGAGTTCGGCGGCCGCCCGGCCGCCTCCGCCGCCGAGCGGGTTGCGCTTGAGCCAGACCCCCGTGACGACCTGCGGCGAGGCCCGCAACTGGTCGGCGATCCGGCAGGCGCCGCCCTCGGTGACGCCGTTGCAGCCGAGGTACAGCGTCTCGACGGCGGTGCCCGCCCCGGCCACCGCGGCGGCTCCGTCGTCGCCCAGCGCGTCGGTCCCCAGCAGCAGGTGCCGTACCGGGGAAGGCCCCTGGGACAGCGCGTCGGCGACCAGCGCGGCACCCTCGGCGCCCAGGGACTGCTTGCACAGGTCGAGGCGGCCGTCGGGCAGCGCCGTACCCGCCACGAAGTCGAGCCGCTCCCCCGCCGGGCGGCCGGACCGCAACCAGTCGAGCAGCGGGGCGAGTTCGGCGACCGGCCGTGGCACGACATGCGGTACTCCCGCGAAGGGTCCGTGCGGTACTCCCGCGAAGGGTCCCCCGGCGTCCGCGCTCACCACTCCGCCTCCTGGTAGTCCTTCAGGAACACGCCCGACACGGGGTCGCCCGCCTCGCCGCGCACGATGGGGTCGTACACCCGTGCCGCCCCGTCCACGATGTCCAGCGGCGTGCGGAACCCGGCGCGGGCCATCCGCTCCTTCTTCGGCGCCGGGTTCTCGTCGGTGATCCAGCCGGTGTCGACGGCGCACATGTGCACTCCCCGCACGGCGAGTTCGGCGGCGCTCGTGCGGGTGAGCATGTTGAGGGCGGCCTTGGCCATGTTGGTGTGCGGGTGTCCGGGCATCTTGTTGCGGACGGCGAACCGTCCCTCCACGGCGGTCACGTTGACGACGTACCGGCGCGGGTGCGGGGAGGCGAGCAGCAGGGGCAGCAGACGGTCGCAGAGGAGCGCCGGGGCGAGCGCGTTGACGAGCTGGGTCTCCAGGACCTCGGCCGGGTCGAGCGCGCCGAGCCGGGCCGACCAGGAGTTCTCCGGGGACGGGTCGGGCAGCAGCCCGGCCTCGTCGGCCTCGCGCAGCGCGACGGGCAGGGCGGCCGCGCCGCTCTCCAGCATGCGCGTCGAGGTGAAGCCGGGTGCCCGTCGCGCCCCTTCGGGCAGCGCGTCCCGCTCCCCGGCGGCGAGGAGGGCGTACGACTCGGGCGGTCGGCGTACCGTCTGCGCGGCGTTGTTGACGAGGATGTCCAGGGGGCGGCCCTCCCGGCACAGTTCCTCGCACAGTCCGAGCACCTGGCGCGGGTCGCGCAGGTCGACGGCGATCACGGTGAGCCGGTCGAGCCAGCGCGCGCTGCCCGGCTCGGCCCGGAAGCGACGCACGGTGTCGTGCGGGAAGCGGCTGGTCACGAGCAGTTCGGCGCCGTCCCGGAGCATCATCAGGGCCAGCTGGAAGCCGATCTTCACGCGCCCGCCGGTGAGCAGCGCGCGGCGGCCCGCGAGGTCGGTGCTCAGACGGCGACGGGCGGTGTTGTCGGCGGCGCAGCGGGGGCAGAGGCGGTGGTAGAAGGCGTCGACCTGTCGATAGGACGTCTTGCAGACATAGCAACTGCGCGGCTTGTGGAAGACGCCCGCGTCGCCGGAGAGGGCCAGCGGCGCGTCCTCGCGCCGGTCGGGGGCACCGGTCGCGGTGGCCGCCATGGCGGTGGCGTCGGCGGCGGCCGTCTCGGCGCCGCGCGCCTTGCGCCGCCGCAGCCGTCCGTCGCGGGCGAAGGACGCGGCGACCTGCTCGGCGCGGAGCCGTACCGGGTCGTCGACGGGCAGCTCGCGCAGTCTGCCGACCGTGCGGTGGAAGGCGGCCAGCTCGTCCTCGTCGATCATGTCCCTGCGCCCCCGCCCCGTTGGTGTCCTGCCGTGGGCCGGGTCGGATTCGAACCGACGTTCCCTTCATGCCATGAAGGCGCGCCTGCCTCTGCGCTACCGACCCCTGTGCCATGGGCCCCGGCCGGATTCGAACCGGCGTATCCGCCTTGAGAGGGCGGCGAGTCTGCCTCTGCTCTACAGGGCCCCGCGGACGCAGCCCGGGGGTCGGATTCGAACCGACGTGTTTCGCCTGAGCAAGGCGGTGCGCCTGCCTCTGCGCTACGCCCGGGTGCGCTCCGGGATCCTAGCCGTACTGCCCGCCGGTCGGCTCATCGGTTTTCCAGCCGCCTGATGTCGAGCCGCTCCTTCTCGGAGAGGCCTCCCCAGACGCCGAAGCGCTCGTCGTTGGCCAGGGCGTACTCGAGGCAGGCCGGGCGCATCTCGCACATGCCGCAGATGCGCTTCGCCTCCCGTACCGAGCTGCCCGGCTCCGGAAAGAAGAAATCCGCCCCGGTCTGCGCGCACAGCGCCTGCGTCTGCCAGTCGAGGCCGCCCGGGCTGATGGTGTCTGTGTGCATGGCCGAGATCGTGCCGGACAGCGAAAAACGTTCGATCAACGCGGGATCAACGACGCCGTTCATGGCCGCGGGCCGCCTCGATGCTCCTCGCCCCGGCCCCCGGACGCACGGCGGCGCGCTGGACCGGTTCGCTTCGGACCCGGCCCGTCCCGGCATCCCGGCGGCGATTGTCAGTGGGCGGTGCCAGACTCGGCAGTGCAGGCAACGGGACCCCGTCAGAGGAGGGCAATGATGCTCACGACCCGTTATGTCACCGGCGCTCCGAACTGGCTCGACCTCGGCACCCCGGACATCGACGGTGCCACGTCCTTCTACGGCGGGCTGTTCGGCTGGGAGTTCCGGCCGGGCCCGCCCGAGGCCGGCGGGTACGGCTTCTTCCAGCTCGACGGCCGGACCGCGGCCGGCGGTATGCAGACCGCCCCGGACCAGGGGCCGCCCTCCTGGACCGTGTACTTCCAGACCCCGGACGCGGACGCCACCGCGAAGGCGGCCGAGGAGGCGCACGGCTCGGTGCTGATGCCGCCCATGGACGTGATGGACCAGGGCCGCATGGCGATCCTCGCCGACAAGGCCGGTGTGCCTTTCGGCATCTGGCAGCCCGGCCGGAACAAGGGCCTGGACATCACCCAGGTGCCCGGCACCCTGTGCTGGGTCGAGCTGTACACCGCCGACCTGCCGATGGCCGCCTACTTCTACCGCGCGGCGCTCGGTCTGGAGACCTACGCGGTCGAGTTCCCCGGCGGCACCTACACGACGGTCCTGCCTGACGGCCAGAGCGAGGACAGCATGTTCGGCGGTATCGTCCCGCTCGTCGACGACCCTCTGGAGGCCCGGGACGGGGCGTACTGGATGCCGTACTTCGAGGTCGTGGACACGGACGCGACGGTCGCGAAGGCACAGGAGCTGGGCGGCAGCGTCCGGCTGCCGGCCACGACCGTGCCGGGTGTCGGCAGGATCGCCAAGCTGGCCGACCCCTACGGCGCCCGCTTCGCAGTGATCAAGAGCGAGCCGCAGACGTCCTCCTAGGGGTCACACCACATCTCACGCCGAGGCGCGCCGCACCAGCGTGGTCGGGAGCACGACACCGGCCGGTGCGGCGCCCGCCGGTGCCGCGCCCGCAGGTGCGGTTGCCGGTGAGGGGTCGAGACCTCTCAGCAGCAGGCGGGCCATCAACCGCCCCATCTCCTCTATGTCCTGACGCACCGTGGTCAGGGGCGGATCGGTCTGCTCGGCGACCGGCAGCATGTCGTCGAAGCCGATCAGGGCCACGTCCTCGGGCACCCGGCGCCCGCGTTCGCGCAGCACGCGCAGGGCGCCGGAGGCGGTGAGGTCGTTGGCGGCGAACACCGCGTCCAGGCCGGGGCACCGGTCGAGGAGCTGCCGCATCGCCCGCTCCCCGCCGGCCGGGGTGAAGTCGCCCGGCGCGACGAGATCCTGGCCGGCGTCCCCCATGACGTCCCGGTAGCCGTCTAGCCGGTCCACCGCGGAGGTCTGGTCGAGGGCGCCGGTGATGTGGGCCACGCGGGTGCGGCCGAGGCCGAGCAGATGCCGTACGGCGTCCCGGGCGCCGCCGCGGTTGTCGCTGTCGACGTAGACGACGTCCGCCGTGCCGTCGCTCCAGCCGGGGCGCCCGCCGAACACCGTGGGGACACCGGCCCGTTGGATCAGCCCGGGCAGCGGGTCGTCGAGGTGGAGGGAGAAGACGAGCGCGCCGTCGACGTGCCCGCCGGCCAGGTAGCGCGCCACGCGCGCGTGGTCGTCACGGCCCTCGGTGAGCAGCAGGACGAGCTGGTTGTCGTGGGAAGTCAGCTCCTTGCTGATCCCTCTGAGCTGCAGGGCGAAGAAGGGGTCGGCGAAGACCCGGCTCTCCGGTTCGGCGACGACGACCGCGACGGCGTGGTGCCGCCGGGTGACGAGGCTTCGGGCCGCCTGGTTGGGCACGTAACCGAGTTCCTCGACGGCCCTGCGCACCCGTTCGACGAGCGGCTCCCTGACCCCGTCGCCGCCGTTCACCACCCGGGACACCGTGGCCCGCGAGACCCCGGCCCGGGCGGCCACGGCCTCCAGAGTGGGACGTGGCGCGGTGTCGTTCACTTCGGGCTCCTCGTCGGCGGGGTGCCGATCAGGATAGCCCTGCGGGAGGACTCCATTGAGAGCGCTCTCGCCACGAGCCGGGCCGGTCCCCTCCGCAACAGGCTTCAGGCCAGCAGGTCCACCCGGTGGCCGACCCCCTCCTGCTGGGCGCGCCCGTACGCCGTCCAGGCCAGCGCGAGGTCCTGCCAGGGCATGCCGACGGGGGCGTAGACCGTGAGGTCCGTGTCGGCGGTCCGGCCGGGATGCTCACCGCGCACGACCTCACCCAGGGTCGCATCGGCCTCCCTCAACACACCGACCCCGGCGGCCAGTTCGCGGTCGTCCACGACCAGGAGGGCCGCGTCCAGCAGATCGGGTGCCAGTTCCGCCTTGCCCGGCTCGTCCACGCCCAGGCTGGTGACGTGCCGGCCCGGCCCGGTGTCGTCCAGGTGCAGCAGCGGTTCCCGGGACCAGGTCGCCGTCAGGACGATGCCGGCGGCCCCGGCCACCTCCGCGGCGGAGGACAGCACCCGGCCCCCGTGCCGCGCGGCGAACTCGGCGGCCCGGTCGGCGGACGTGTCGTGGACGACGAGGGCTCCGCGGGGCCGTAGCGCCGCAAGGCCCTGCACCATCAGCTCGGCCTGTGCGCCCGCCCCGATCACTCCGACGGCTTCGCCCTGTCCGGCCAGCAGATGGGTGCCCAGGGCCGCCGCGAGCCCCGTCCGCCACGCCGTGACGGTCGCCGAGTCCAGCAGCGCCAGCAGTTCGCCGTCGGTGCCGCTGTGCAGGCAGATCACCCCGCGCAGGGCGGGCCGGGCACCGGGGAACTTGGCGTTGACCTTCACCGTGTAGGCGGGAACGCGGGGCAGCAGGCCCGGGATCAGCACGGTCGCCGTGCCGGGGAACGGGAGGTCCGTGCGCACCCGTTGCCCCGCGATCGGCACGCTGTCCGCGGTGCTGAAGCCGTCCCGCAGGGCGTCGAGGCAGGTCGCCGGATCCAGCACCGTCTCCAGATCCGTGCGAGTGAGAAGTAGGGTCACCCGCCCATGATCGGTCAGTGGTGGTGCTCGGCCCGCTGCCCGGTGTGCTCGTGCGGCTCGTAGCCGGGGATCGTGCCGTCCGTCTTCTTCACCAGGAACAGTCCGACCATGCCCATGTCGGAGTGGCTCTGGACGTGGCAGTGGTACATCCACGCGCCCGCCCCGACCCCCTCCCCCGCGATCACCTGGAAGCCGAAGGAGTCCGCCGGTCCCACGATCTTGTTGTCGATGACCTGGCTCGGGTCGTCGGGGCCGGTGAGCATGCCGGTGCGGTTGTCCGCCCAGCGGTGACCGTGCATATGGAAGGTGTGGTAGTACTCGCCGTGCGTGATCATCACGAACTCGACCCGGTCGCCCACCGTGGCCTCGAAGTCGGGCCCCGAGTGCGCGGGCTTGTTGTTGATGAGCATGTCGTTGAAGACGATCGTGTGGGTGGCGTCCGGGAGGACATCGCCCTTGCGGCGGACGACCACCGGGCCGTAGAGGCCCTTGCGGATGCCGCCGGTGCCGTGCTCCGTGCCGACCACGTGGTCGTGGTAGTGCCAGTAGCCCGCGCTGCCCGCCCGCCAGGTGCCGTCGCTGCGGCGGCCCGGCAGATGAGTGCGCCAGGTGTAGGTGCGGGTGCCGCCCGGCTCGACGTCGCTGTGGTTCAACGCCGTTCCGTCGCTGGAGACTTCGTAGTCCAGGCCGTGGACGTGCAGGCTCGCCCGGACGTCCATGGTGTTCTCGAAGTCGATGTGCAGGGTGTCGCCCTCGTTGAGCTCGATGAGCGGTCCGGGGACGGTCGCCCTGCCCTTCTCAAAGCCGTAGCCCATCTGCCCGTCGGGGAGCCGCTCGGCGTACAGCTTGATCCGCCTGACCTCGCCGCCCGGGGGCGCGAGCGCCGGACCTGCGTCACTGTGCGCCTCCGGTGCGAGTGACAACGATGTCGCGACCGCCGCGCCACCGAGCAGCACCCGCCGGTTGAAGCCACGTCTGTCCAGTGCGCCCATGCGGAACTCCCCACCGTGGTAAGGGTTTGACGGAGCAGTACCTGTGATGAACCTGTGAGACGGTACCGGCCCGCCAGCCGTTTATCCACACTCAGGACAAAGTTGATGCGATCCCGGTCATAGGTATTGGCGAGCGGGGCGAAGCGGTCTAGCTTCCATGGCGCTGTTGCTGCGACCGAGGAGGTGCCCATGCACTTACGAGGGTTGAGCGCGAGAAGCGGAGGAACGACGAGAAGACGGGCCCGTGGGGCGATCGTGACCGCCGGGGTCGTCGCCGCCGGGCTGTTGTCCGGCCCCGCCGCGGGGGCGGCTCCGCCGCCCGAACCGACGGCGACAACGATGTCCATCACCTCGCCCCCGGGCGGCGGGGCGGTGCGGGTGCTGGTCTTCTACGGCTCCGCGGCCGGCGGCGAGGAGTCGCCGGTGGTCAACGCGGGGATCGCGGCCGTCGAACGGATCGGGCTCTCGGGCCCGGCGGACCAGCGGTTCGAGACCGAGGCCACGGACGACGCCAGGGTCTTCACCGACGAGAGGGCGCTGAGCGGCTACAACGCGATCGTCTTCCTGACCGGCGGCGGCGATGTCCTCGACCCGGACCAGGAAGCGGGTCTCGAGGCCTACATGGAGGCGGGCGGTGGCTTCGTCGGCATCCATGACGCGGCCCGGGCGGAGCCGTACTCCGACTGGTTCACCGGACTCGTCGGCGCCCGGCCGGCCCCCACGAGCCCGACGGCCGTCCAGCGGGCCACCGTCGAGGTCGGCGACCGGCAGCACCCGGCGACCAAGGACCTGCCGGTGCAGTGGAAGCGCCCCGACCAGTGGTTCAACTGGGTGAAGAACCCGTCCGGCGACGTGCACACCGTCGCCCGGGTGCGCGAGTCGACGTACCGGCCCGGCACCGGCGCCAACGGCTGGGACCATCCGGTGAGCTGGTGCCGGGACTACGACGGCGGCCGGTCCTTCTACACCGGCATGGGCGGCACGGTGTCGTCGTACGACGAGACCGACTTCCGCACCCATCTGCGCGGCGCGCTGCTGTGGACCTCACGGCTCGTCCGGGCCGACTGCAAGGCGACCATCAACGCCAACTACAAGGCGGAGCGCCTCACCCGGCCCAACCAGCCGGGCCACAACGACCAGATCGGCGAACCGCACGGACTGGTGACCGCGCCCGACGGGCGGGTGCTCTACATCGGCCGGGGCGGCGCCGACTCCTCCCAGCCGGTGATCACCGACTGGAACAACCCCGACATCGGCAAGGGCACGGGCGAGATCCACGTCTACGACCCGGCGACCGGGAAGGTCACCCTCGCGGGCGCGCTGACCGTCTTCGGCAACAAGGGCGGCGGCGACGAACTGGTCAAGGTGGAGGAGGGGTTGCTCGGGATCGAGCTCGACCCGCGGTTCGAGGAGAACGGCTGGGTGTATCTGCACTACACCCCGCACTCCCGGCTCAACCGCGACACCCAGATGGCCGAGCGGCGGGTCTCCCGCTTCACCCTCGACCTCGCGACGAACCGGCTCGACCTGAACAGCGAGAAGGTGCTGCTCAAGTGGCCGGTCCAGGTGCACAGTTGCTGCCATGCGGGCGGCGGGATGTCCTGGGACTCGAAAGGCAACCTGTACATCGCGACCGGCGACAACAACTCCAGTGGTTTCAGCGGGGGTTACTCCGGCAACAACCCGCAGCCGAACTACAAGGGCGTCTCCTTCGCGGACGCGCGCCGCACCGCGGGCAACACCAACAACCTCAACGGCAAGATCCTGCGCATCCATCCGGAGGCCGACGGGACGTACACCCTCCCCGAGGGAAACCTCTTCACCGGCAAGGAGACCGCCGAGGGCGGTGGCAAGACGCGCGGTGAGATCTATGTGATGGGGGTCAGGAACCCGGCCCGGATCTTCGTCGACAAGAAGACCGACGTCCTCTACGCGGGGTGGGTCGGTCCGGACGCGGGGGCGCCCTCGACGACCTGGGGCCCGGCCAAGTACGACACCTTCGCCGTCATCACCAGGGCGAGCAACCGGGGCTGGCCGTACTGCATGGGCAACAAGCAGCCCTACCGGGACCGCAACCTGCCCAACCCCGACCAGCCGCTGGGCTGGTACGACTGCGACCACCCGAAGAACGAGTCGCCCAACAACGACGGTCTGGTGAACCTGCCGCCGGTCACCGGCAACAACATCTGGTACTCGCCGCAGGGCGGCGCCCCGGACTATCCGCGGGACGCGAACGGCATCCCCTCGTACAAGCAGGAGGAGGCCACGTACCTGCTGCCCTGGCTCAAGGGCGGCGGCCAGGCCGCGATGAACGGCCCGGTCTACCGCTACGACACCGCCGCGGCGACCAGCACCGTCAAGTGGCCCTCCTACTGGGACGGCAAGTGGTTCGTCGGCGACTTCTACGACGCCGACCAGCCGCGCAACGCGGTGATCACGGACCCGAGGACCCACGGCGAGGGCGGACTCCCGGTCCACTCCGAGTCGCTCAAGAAGATCGTGCCGATCGGCAACGACGGCATCAAGAACCTCATGGACTGGAAGTTCGGTCCTGACGGGGCTCTGTACGTCCTCGACTACGGGCGCGGCTTCTTCACCTCGGACGCCAAGTCGGCGCTGTGGAGGATCACTTACCAGGGCGGCGGGCCAACCCCGGTCGCCGGACAGCTCGTGAGGGGAGGGCAGTAATGCGCCACCGAAGAGCTCTGACCGTCCTGTTGGCCGCCCTGCTGATGATGCTGGGCCTCCAGGCGACGTCCACGGCACAGCCCCGGCAGGCTCCGGCGGCCGCGGCCCAGACCCTGACCTGGACCGCCGGCGACGACATCACCAAGTACACCTCCGCGCCGACGACGGCCGTCGCCGGTACGGCCACGATCGTCTTCGAGAACAGCACGGCCACCGGCAACACCACCGGGATGCCGCACACGCTGACCTTCGTGACCAGCGATCCCGAGTTCAACGACGACGTCCAGCTCAACATCCTCGCCAACCCGAACGACGACACGGGAGGCCGTCACACCGCCGAGGTCACGCTCACCCCGGGCCGTTACTTCTACCACTGCACGATCCCGGGCCACGGCCAGATGCAGGGCATCCTGGTGGTGAGCGAGGGCACCGGCCAGGACACCACCGCGCCGACCGCCGCGGCCCGGGTGACCGGCACACAGAACGCGCAGGGCCAGTACGTCGGTTCGGCGAGCGTGGCCCTCACCGCCACCGACGAGGCCGGCGGATCCGGCGTCGACCGGATCGAGTACGCGATCGGGGACACGGGTGCCTGGCAGCCGTACACCGCCCCGGTCGTCGTCGGCCAGGCCGGCGACCACAAGGTGCGCTACCGGGCCGTCGACAAGGCGGGCAATGTCTCCGCCGAGCAGAGCGCCGCCTTCACGGTGGTGCCGCCGCCGTCCGACGACAGCGTTCCGCCGGACACCTCGGCGACGGTGAGCGGTGAGAAGAACCCCGACGGCACGTACATCGACATGGCCACGGTGACCGTCTCGGCGTCCGACACCGGGTCCGGGGTCGACACCGTCGAGTACGCGGTGAACAACGGGGCCTGGCAGCCGTACACGATGCCCGTGATGGTGCATCAGGTCGGCTCGCACACCGTGCGGTACCGGGCGACCGACAAGGCGGGCAACGTGGCCGCCGAGAAGAGCGTCGCCTTCACGGTGGTCGCGGCGGCCCCGCAGGACACCGTCCCGCCGGTGACCGGTGTGACCGTGGACGGCACGCGGAACTCCGACGGGGCCTACGTGGGCAACGCGAAGGTGACCGTGAGCGCCACCGACACGGGCGGTTCGGGTGTGGCCGGCATCGCGTACTCGATCGACGCCGGACCCTATCTGGCGTACACGGCTCCCGTGGTCGTCGACCGGGCGGGCACCCACACCCTCGCGTACCGTGCGACGGACAAGGCGGGCAACACCTCGGCCGCGCGCACGGTGACGTTCACGGTGGTGTCCAGTCAGGTCCCGGCGCCCAACTGCCCGGAACTCGACGAGCGGTTGACGGTGATCGTCGGCGCGGTCGACTCGGGGGTGCCGAACCGGATCACCAACAGCCGGTGCCGGATCAACGAGTTGATCGAGGACGAGAAGGAGTGGACCTCCCACGCCCTGTTCCTCAAGCATGTGAAGACCGTCCTGGACAGGCTCTTCCGGGAGGGGGTGCTCGACGCGCGCGAGTACGACGCCATCGACGCGGCGGCCCGTGAGTCCGGCATCGGCAGGCCGGGCCAGACCGAGGGCTATCGCACGATCCTCGACGGCAGCGCGGCCTCGTTCGCCAAGTGGCAGCAGGTGGGCGGAGGTTCCTTCGCGCCGAACGGCGACGGCTCGATCACGTCCGGGACCACCAGGGACGGCCTCGGCATGCTCTGGTTCCCGGAGCGCACGTACGGCGACTTCTCGCTCAAGCTCCAGTGGCGGGACGACGCCCCGGGCACCGGCAACGCCAACTCCGGTGTGTTCGTGCGGTTCCCGTGGGTCCACGACCACCCGGAGGAGCCCAGGCCGGAGTGGGCGGCGATCAAGTACGGCCACGAGGTGCAGGTCTTCGACCGCCCCGACGGCGACATGTACAAGACCGGCTCGGTCTACGGCTTCGACCGTGTCGGCCTCGCCGGCGCCGGCGTCACCCAGAAGGGCACCTGGAACGACTACGAGATCCGGGTGGTCGACCAGCACTACTCGGTCTTCCGCAACGGCGTGCTGATCAACGAGTTTGACAACTTCGGCGGTCAGGACTTCTACCCGGCCCGCTCGGACGACCCGGGCACGGACGGGCGGCGGTTCGCCTCCGGCTACATCGGCCTCCAGGTCCACAGCACGACGGACGTGGTGTCGTACCGGGACGTCAGGATCAAGGAGTTGTAGAACCGGGCTTCCTGGCCCGGCTCGGCTGTACCCGCTTGGGCTCCCCCGGCATCTTCGGATACTCGGGCGGGTACGGCAGATCGCCGAGGCCGTGGTCGTGCTCGTCCTTGCGGGCGAGTTCGAGCAGGGGCTCCAGGGAGAACGCGTGATCGTCCATGTCCGCGTGCACGTCGCCGAGTTCGGCGAAGCGCGCGGGCATGGTCGCGAGGTCGAAGTCCCGGGGGTGCGCCTCGCCGACCTCCTCCCAGCGCAGGGGAGCGGAGACCGGGGCGTGCGGGCGCGGGCGTACGGAATAGGCGGAGGCGATCGTGCGGTCGCGGGCCGTCTGGTTGTAGTCGAGGAAGATGCGCTCGCCGCGCTCCTCCTTCCACCACTTGATGGTCACGTGGTCCGGCATCCGGCGTTCCATCTCCCGGCCGACCGCGATCGCCGCCCGCCGTACCTGCGTGAAGGTCCAGCGCGGTTCGATGGGCACGAAGACGTGCAGGCCGCGTCCGCCGGAGGTCTTGGGCCAGCCGCGCAGACCTCCGAACTCCTCCAGCACCGCCCGCAGTTCATGGGCGGCGCGCACGGCGTCGTCGTAGTCGGTGCCGGGCTGCGGGTCGAGGTCGATGCGCAGTTCGTCGGGGCTGTCGACGTCGTCGCGGCGGACCGGCCAGGGGTGGAAGGTGAGCGTGCCGAACTGGGCGGCCCACAGCACGGCGGCCTCCTCGGTGGGGCACATCTCGTCGGCACTGCGGCCGCTCGGGAAGGTGATGTGGGCGGTGGGGATCCAGTCGGGCATGTTCTTGGGCGCCCGCTTCTGGAAGAAGTTCTCGCCGGTCACCCCGTCCGGGTAGCGCTCCAGGGTGGTGGGACGGTTGCGCAGGGCGCGCAGGATGCCGGGGGCGACCGCCTGGTAGTAGCGGGCCAGGTCCAGCTTGGTGAAGCCGCGCTCCGGGAAGAAGATCTTGTCCGGGCTGGACAGCCGTACCGTCCGGCCGCCCGCCTCCAGTTCCACCGCGTCACCCATGCGGCCACCGTAGGCCCACGGGGCACAGTGTGCATATCAGGCGAAAAGCATCCCCTCCCAGCAGAATCGGAGCCATGGATCTGCCGGTGATGCCCCCCGTGAAGCCCATGCTCGCCAAGTCGGTGGCGAAGATCCCGCCGGACATGCACTACGAGGCGAAGTGGGACGGGTTCCGGGCGATCGTGTTCCGGGACGGGGCCGAGGTCGAGCTGGGCAGCCGTACCGGAAAGCCGCTGACCAGGTACTTTCCCGAGCTGGTGGAGGCCCTGCGGGAGCGGCTGCCGGAGCGCTGTGTGATGGACGGGGAGATCGTGATCGCGCGGGAGGGCCGCCTCGACTTCGACGCGCTGACCGAGCGGATCCACCCGGCGGACTCACGGGTGCGGACGCTGGCCGAGCGGACCCCGGCCTCCTTCGTCGCCTTCGACCTGCTGGCGCTCCAGGACGAGTCCCTGCTGGACGTGCCGCTGGCCGAGCGCAGGAAGCTGCTCACGACCGCCCTGTCCGAGGTGACGGCGCCGGTGCACCTCGCGCCCGCGACGACCGACATCGGGGTGGCACAGCGGTGGTTCGAGGAGTACGAGGGCGCGGGTCTGGACGGGGTCGTCGCCAAGCCGCTCACCGGGCGCTATCTCCAGGACGAGCGCGCCATGTTCAAGATCAAGCACGAGCGCACCGCGGACGTGGTGGTGGCGGGTTACCGGCTCCACAAGAGCGGTCCGATCGTGGGCTCCCTGCTGCTCGGCCTCCACGACGACCGGGGCAGGCTCCAGCATGTGGGTGTGTCGGCGGCCTTCCCGATGAAGCGGCGTGCCGAGCTGATCGACGAGCTGGAGCCGCTGCGAATGCCGGACGCGAGCGGCCATCCGTGGGCGGCCTGGGCCGAGGAGGCCGCCCACGAGAGCGCCCGGCTGCCCGGGGCGCCGAGCCGCTGGTCGGGCAAGAAGGACCTGTCCTGGGTGCCGCTCAGGCCGGAGCGGGTGGCGGAGGTGGCGTACGACCACATGGAGAACGGCGCACGCTTCCGCCACACCGCGCGCTTCCGCCGCTGGCGGCCCGACCGGACCCCCGAGAGCTGCACCTACGCGCAGCTGGAGGAGCCGGTGCGCTACGACCTGGACGAGATCCTGCGCTGACCGGGGCCGGCACCCGGATCGCCGGCAAGAGGTCGGCAGAGGTCAGGGCGTCATCAGCACCTTGACCGTGCCGTCCTGCTTCTTCTGGAACATCTCGTACGCGCGCGGGGCGTCGGACAGCGGCACGCGATGGGTCGCGAAGTCGTCGACGCCGAGCGGGTCCTCGTCGGTCAGATACGGGATGATCTCGTCGCTCCAGCGCCGGACGTTGGCCTGGCCCATACGGATCTGGATCTGCTTGTCGAACATGGTGAGCATGGGCAGGGGGTCGGCCATGCCGCCGTAGACGCCGGTCAGGGAGAGGGTGCCGCCGCGCCGCACCAGCTCGATCGCGGTGTGCAGGGCGGCGAGCCGGTCGATGCTGAACCGCTCGGCGAAGGGTCCGCTGATCCGCCTCGGCAGCAGGGCCGAGGCGTTCTGGGCGAGCCGGGCGGCCGCACTGCCGTGGGCCTCGGTGCCGACCGCGTCGATCACGGCGTCGGGACCGCGCCCGTCGGTCTCGTCGCGGATCGCCTGGACCAGCTCCTTCTCGTTGTCGAAGCTCCTGAGGTCGTACGTCTCCACACCGCGCGCGCGTGCCCTGCGCAGCCGTTCGGTCACCAGGTCCACGCCGAAGACGCGCCCGGCGCCGCGCACCTGGGCGACCCGGCAGGCCATGTCGCCGATGGGCCCGAGTCCGAGGACCGCCACACTGCCGCCCTCGGGGACGTCGGCGTAGGCGACGGCCTGCCAGGCGGTCGGCAGCACGTCGGAGAGGTAGACGAAGCGGTCGTCCGGCGGGCCCTCGGGGACCTTGATGGGCCCGAACTGCGCCTGCGGGACGCGCAGGTACTCGGCCTGGGCGCCCGGCACCGCGCCGTACAGGCGGGTGTAGCCGAACAGGGCGGCGCCCATGCCCTCGCTGGTGACCTGGGTGGTCTCGCACTGGGTGGGCAGCCCGGTCATGCACATCCAGCAGTTGCCGCAGGCGATCTGGAAGGGCACGACGACGCGGTCGCCCGCCGCGAGGTCGGGCACCCCGGCGCCGACCTCCTCGACGATGCCCATGGGTTCGTGCCCGAGGATGTCGCCCGGGGTCATGAACGGGGTGAGCACCTCGTAGAGATGCAGGTCGGAGCCGCACAGCCCGGTGGAGGTGATGCGGATGACGGCGTCCGTCGGTTCCTTGATTCTGGGATCGGGCACCTCTTCCACCCGTACGTCCCGCTTGCCCTGCCAGGTCACAGCCTTCATCGCCCGGCTCTCCCTCCGTCACCTCGTACAGCGCGTGTCGGTCCTGGGGTCGGCGCCCCGGGTACCCGTGGGGTGCGCCGCCGAACCGCGATCGGGGACCGATCGGCCCATCGGGCGCGCCCGATCAAAATCAGACGGGTATGGCCATCAAAGAACTTATAAGCGCACAATCAATGACACGAGGCGGGTGCGTATGGCGGGCCTGGCGCGTACGGCGGGAGCGGTGGGCATGACGGGGACGGCGGAGAACACGGGTACGGCGGACACGGCGGGCAGCAGATCCGGGGCGCGTGCGAGACGCGCCCGTACGGCGGCGGCCCTGCTGGCCGCGGCAGGTCTGTTCGTCGCAGGCTGCACACACCAGGGCAAGCCCCGCGTCCCGGCCGACGACGGGCGGGGACAGCTGGACACCTCGGCCCCGAGCCCCTCGGCGCCGACCTCGTCGGAACCGGCCCGGCAGGCCCCGTCCCTGCTCGCCGTGAAGATCGACAACGTGCGGGCGGCGCGGCCGCAGACCGGCCTCGACTCCGCGGACATCGTCTACGCCGAGCAGGTCGAGGGCGGGCTCAGCCGGCTCATGGCGGTGTACGCGACCAGGCTGCCGAAGGCCGTCGGCCCGGTGCGCAGCGCCCGCGAGTCCGACCTGGAGCTGCTGCGGCAGTTCCACGACCCGACGCTCACCTTCTCCGGCGCGCAGGGCAAGCTGATGCCCCTGATCAACCGGGCGCCGCTGGACGCCCGCACCCCCGAGAAGGCGTCCGAGGCCTACTTCCGCGGCGCCGGCCGGGCCGTCCCGCACAACCTCTACCTGCGCCCGCAGCGTCTGATGCCCACCACGCCGGGCCCGGACGCGCTGACCACCGGGTTCCGCTACGGTCCCGCGCCCGCCGGCGGCACGAAGGACACCTCGGAGACGGTCCGCTTCCCGGCCGCCCGCTTCACCTTCACCTGGTCCGCGAACCGGGAGCGCTGGCTGGTCTCCCTGGACGGCGTCCCGGACGTGATGACCGACGGGAAGCGGCTGGCCCCGGCGACGGTCGTGGTGCAGTACGTGAAAGTCCGCAAGTCCTCCTTCCACGACTTCCTCGGCAACAACACGCCGTACACGGTGACGGTCGGCTCGGGAAAGGCGAAGGTGCTGCGCGACGGCCGCGCCTGGGACGTGAACTGGCAGCGGGCGAAGGCGTCGGACGGCACGCGGTTCACGACGAAGGACGGCTCGCCGATGAACTTCGCCGAGGGCCAGGTGTGGGTCGTGTTCGCGAAGGCGTCCTGAGCGGAGCCGCGATGCGATCAGGCTTGTCCGACCAGCGGTTCCGCCGGATTGCGGAGCCCTTCGGCCGCGTCCGAGACCCGGCGGATCAGCTCGAAGAACAGGCTCTGCTCGTCGGCGGAGAGGGGGGCCAGGAAGACCTGGTTCATCCGGGCCGTGCGCACGGCCAGCCTGCGGTGGGTGCGCACCCCGTCCTCGGTCAGGCGCAGCAGGAAGCGGCGGCCGTCCTGGGGGTCGCGGACCTTGTCGAGCAGCCCGCGGCGGCCCAGCCGGCTGACGACCTCGGCGATGGTCGACCGGTCGAGGCTCACCCGCTCCCCCACCGTGCGCTGGTCGAGGCCCGGTTCGGCGACGAGTGCGTTCAGGACCGCGAACTGCGGCGAGGTGATCTCCTCGGAGACCATCGTGTTCCACAGCAGGTAGTGCGCCTGCTGGAGCCGCCGGGCGAGGTGCCCGGGGTGGGTGGTGAGGTCCACCGCGGCCATGTGCGCTCCCGAGTCGTATTGGTTCGTGCACTGAAGAGTAGTGAGCCTTGACGCCAGGCTGCCACAGTGGCAGCTTAAGAGAAACCTCGCTGAAATACTCAGTGCACTGAGCACTTCGAGAGATGGGCTACGCGGATGGACAAGGTGGTCGCCACCGCCGCCGAGGCGGTGGCCGATGTGCCGGAGGGCGCGTCGCTCGCGGTGGGCGGTTTCGGGCTGAGCGGTGTGCCGAACGTGCTCATCCAGGCCCTGTACGCGCAGGGCACCGGCTCGTTGTCGGTGGTCTCCAACAACTGCGGGGCCATGGAGTCGGGCCTCGCCGTCCTGCTCGCGGCCGGACGGATCGCCCGGGTGACCGGCTCCTACATCGGCGCCAACAAGGAGTTCGCCCGCCAGTACCTGGCCGGTGAGCTGGAGGTCGAGATGATCCCGCAGGGCACGCTCGCCGAGCGGCTGCGGGCGGGCGGCGCCGGCATCCCCGCGTTCTTCACCCCGGCCGGGGTCGGCACCCAGGTCGCCGACGGCGGGCTCCCCTGGCGTTACGACGGCTCCGGCGGGGTCGCGCTGGCCTCCCCGCCGAAGGAGGTGCGCGAGTTCGACGGCACCGAGTACGTCCTGGAGCGCGGGATCCGCACCGACTTCGCCCTCGTGCGGGCGGCGAAGGGTGACCGGCACGGCAACCTGGTCTTCAACAAGTCCACCCGCAACTTCAACCCCCTCGCGGCGATGGCGGGCAAGGTGACCATCGCCGAGGTCGAGGAACTCGTGGAGCCCGGCGAGATCGACCCGGACGCGGTGCACCTGCCCGGGATCTTCGTGCAGCGGGTGGTGGCCCTGACCCCGGAACAGGCCACGGACAAGCGGATCGAGCAGCGGACGGTCTCCGCGGCTCCGGCACGAGGCACGGTGAACGACTGATGGCCTGGACCCGGCAGGAGATGGCCGCGCGAGCCGCACGCGAGCTCCAGGACGGCCAGTACGTCAACCTCGGCATCGGCCTGCCGACACTGATCCCGAACTACCTCCCGCCGGGCGTGGAGGTGATCCTGGAGTCCGAGAACGGCATCCTGGGCACCGGCCCCTACCCCACCGAGGACCAGGTCGACCCCGATCTGATCAACGCGGGCAAGGAGACCGTCACCGTGCTGCCGGGGGCCTCCTTCTTCGACTCGGCGCTGTCCTTCTCGATGATCCGGGGCGGCCACATCGACGTCGCCGTGCTGGGCGCCATGCAGGTGTCCGAGCGGGGCGACCTGGCCAACTGGGCCATCCCCGGCAAGCTGATCACCGGGATCGGCGGGGCGATGGACCTGGTGCACGGCGCCCGTACGGTCATCGTGGTGATGACGCACACCGCCAAGGACGGCTCGCCCAAGATCCTCACCGAGTGCGCGCTGCCGCTCACCGGCAAGGGGTGCGTGGACCGGATCATCACCGACCTCGGCGTCCTGGACGTGACCGAGGACGGACTGGTGCTGGTCGAGACGGCACCCGGGGTCACCGTCGAGGAGATCACCGCCAAGACCGACGCCAAGCTGAGTGTCGCGGAGGACCTGAAGTGAAGAACGTCTACATCGTCGACGCGGTCCGCACTCCCGTCGGCCGCTACAACGGAGGCCTCGCCTCGGTGCGCCCGGACGACCTGGGCGCCCACGCCATCCGTGAACTCCTGGCCCGCACCCCCGACCTGGACCCGTCCCGGATCGAGGACGTCTACTTCGGCAACGCCAACGGGGCGGGCGAGGAGAACCGCAACGTCGGCCGCATGGCCGCCCTGCTCGCCGGACTGCCGACCTCCGTGCCGGGCGTGACCGTCAACCGCCTGTGCGCCTCGGGCCTGGAAGCGGTGATCCAGGCGGCCCGGGCCATCGCGGTCGGGGACGCCTCGATCGCCGTCGCCGGCGGGGTGGAGTCGATGACCCGGGCACCCTATGTGCTGCCCAAGTCCGACAAGCCGTTCCCGGCCGCCCACACCGAGCTGTACTCGACCACGCTGGGCTGGCGCATGGTCAACCCGGCCATGGAGCCGCAGTGGACCATCCCGCTCGGCGAGTCGGCCGAACTGATCGCCGACAAGCACAAGATCAGCCGGGAGCAGCAGGACGAGTTCGCTCTGGCCTCGCACCGGAAGGCGGCCCGGGCGCAGGCGGCGGGGCTGTTCGACGCCGAGCTGGCGCCGGTGTCCGTCCCGCGGCGCAAGGGCGAGCCGGTGGTCTTCGGCGCCGACGAATGCGTACGGCCGGACGCGTCGCTGGAGGCGATGGCGAAGCTCAAGCCGTCGTTCCGCACGGAGGGGGGCACGGTGACCGCGGGCAACGCGTCACCGCTCAACGACGGCGCCGCCGCTCTGCTGCTCGTCGACGACGAGGGCCTGGCCGCGACCGGTCGCGAGCCGCTGGCCCGGATCTCCGCGACCGGCGTCAACGCACTGGACCCGCACTACTTCGGCCTCGCCCCCGTCGAGGCGGTCAACCGGGCACTCGCCAAGGCGGGCAAGGGATTTGACGACCTGTCGGTCCTGGAGCTGAACGAGGCGTTCGCCGCCCAGGTGCTGGGATGTGTCGCCGAATGGCCCGAGTTCGACCCGGCGATCCTCAACCCGCAGGGCGGCGCCATCGCGCTCGGGCATCCGCTCGGCGCCTCGGGCGCGCGGCTGGCCGGCACGGTCGCCCATCAACTCGCCCGCAGGGGCGGCGGAGTCGGTGTCGCCACCCTGTGCATCGGTGTCGGCCAGGGTCTCGCTCTCGTCCTCGAACGTTAACGGAACGCAGGAATCCCCATGACTCTCACCCAGCACGACATCGACCAGGAAATCGCCGCCGAGCACGCCGCCTACGAGAAGCGGGTCGCCGACGGGGCGCCGGTCGAGCATCACCCGCGGCGCGACTACGCGCCCTACCGCTCCTCGGTGCTGCGCCATCCGAAGCAGCCGCCGGTCACCATCGACGTGACCCAGGACCCGGAACTGGTGGAGCTGCACTCCCCCGCCTTCGGGGAGCGGGACATCACCGAGATCGACAACGACCTGACCCGGCACCACCGCGGGGAGCCCGTCGGCGAACGCATCACCGTGTCCGGGCGGCTCCTGGACCGCGACGGACGGCCCGTGCGCGGGCAGCTGATCGAGATCTGGCAGGCGAACTCCGCCGGGCGCTACGCCCACCAGCGCGAGCAGCACGACGCCCCGCTGGACCCGAACTTCACCGGCGTCGGCCGCACCCTCACCGACGACACCGGCTTCTACCGCTTCACCACCATCCAGCCCGGCCCCTACCCGTGGCGCAACCACGTCAACGCCTGGCGCCCCGCCCACATCCACTTCTCCATGTTCGGGACCGCGTTCACCCAGCGCCTGGTGACCCAGATGTACTTCCCGAGCGACCCGCTCTTCCCGTACGACCCGATCATCCAGTCGGTGACGGACGACGCGGCACGGCAGCGGCTGGTGGCGACCTACGACCACAGCCTGTCCGTGCCGGAGTTCTCGATGGGCTACCACTGGGACATCGTGCTGGACGGGCCGCACGCCACCTGGGTCGAGGAAGGACGCTGACCTGCCATGACGAAGATCGACACCAGCTCGCCCGAGAGCGTGCTGCCCACCCCCTCGCACACCGTCGGGCCCTTCTACGGGTACGCGCTGCCCTTCCCGGGCGGCGGTGACATCGCGCCCGTCGGCCACCCGGACACCATCACCGTCCAGGGGTACATCACCGACGGCGAGGGCAACCCGCTGCCGGACGCCTTCGTGGAGCTGTGGGGCCCGGACCCGGACGGCAACCTGCCGACGACCGACGGTTCGATCCGGCGCGACCCGGCGACCGGCGGCTACCTCGGGCGCAACGGCGTGGAGTTCACCGGCTGGGGCCGGATCCAGACCGACGCCAACGGACACTGGTACGCGCGCACCCTGCGCCCCGGTGCCCGCGGAGGCAGCGCCCCGCACCTCAGTGTCTGCGTCTTCGCACGCGGTCTGCTGGTGCACCTGTTCACCCGGATCTACCTGCCGGGCGACGAGGCGGCCCTGGCTGCCGACCCGCTGCTCTCCCGTCTGGACGCGGACCGCCGCGACACGCTGATCGCCGCCGACACCGGTCACGGGACGTACCGTTTCGACATCCGCCTTCAGGGCGAAGGCGAGACGGTCTTCCTGGAGTTCCAGTGACTTCTCCCGATCCGGACACCGGTCTGCTCGCCCCCGGGTGGGCAGGCTCCCCCGCCGACGCCGCGACCTCCGACGGCGCCTTCCTCCAGGCGCTGCTGGACGCGGAGTCCGCGCTGACCCGGGTGCAGGCCCGGCTGGGTCTCGCCCCGGCCGGGGCGGCCGAGGCGGTGACCGGCGCGGCCCAGGCGGACCGCTTCGACGTGCGGTCCCTCGCCGACCGTGCGCGGGCCGGCGGCAACCCCGTCATCCCTCTGGTCGCCGACCTCACCAAGGCGGTGGGCGAGGAGTACGGCCCGTACGTGCACCGGGGGGCGACCAGCCAGGACATCCTCGACACCGCCCTGATGCTGGTGGCCGCCCGCACCCTCGACCTGGTCCTGGCGGACCTCGACCGCGTGCAGCGGGCCCTCGCCGGGCTCGCCGCCGAACACCGGGACACCGCCATGCCCGGCCGGACGCTGACCCAGCACGCCGTGCCGACGACGTTCGGGCTGAAGGCGGCCGGCTGGCGTTCGCTGGTCCTGGACGCACGGGACCGGATCATCGGGGTACGGGACGGTCTCCCTGCCCAACTCGCCGGTGCGGCCGGGACCTTGGCGGCCTTCACGGCGTACGGAGTCCAGGATCCGGTGGCCCTCACGGCGGCTTACGCCCGGGAACTGGGCCTGGAGGCGCCCCTCCTGCCCTGGCACACCTTGCGCACGCCGGTCGCCGATCTCGCCGGGTGTCTGGCCTTCGCGGCCGGAGCCGTGGGCAAGATCGCCGCCGATGTGCTGGTGCTGGGCCGTACCGAGATCGCCGAAGTCGCCGAGGCCGGCGGCGGCGGTTCCTCGGCCATGCCGCACAAGGCGAACCCCGTCCGCGCCACGCTGATCGCGGCCGCCGCCCGGCGCGCTCCCCAGCTCGCGGCGACGCTGTACGGCTCGATGGCCGCCGAGGACGAGCGGCCGGCCGGGGCCTGGCACGCCGAGTGGGAGCCGCTGAGGGATCTGCTGCGCCTGGTCGGCGGCGGCGCCCGGGACGCCGCCGAACTCACCGGGGGACTGCGGGTGAACGCGGACGCCATGCGCCGGCACCTGGACCTCACCCACGGGTTGATCGTCTCCGAGCGGCTCTCCGCCGAGCTGGCGGCCGTGCTGGGCCGGGCCCGCGCCAGGGAACTGCTGACGGAACTCGCCGGGCGGACCTACTCCGAGGGTCGGTCACTGGGCGAACTCCTCGCCCAGGAGCCCGAGTTGAAGGACGTCGACCTCGGGGAGCCCACCGACCCCGCCCGCTACACCGGCTCCGCCGGAGCCCTCACCGACCGCGCACTGGAGCGACGTTGACCGACAAACTCCTCAACCACCGTGCCGAGGGCCCCGCTTCCGCGCCGCCGCTGCTGCTCGGGCCGTCGCTCGGGACGTCGTACGCCCTGTGGGACAAGGTGGCGCCCGAACTGTCCATCACCCACCGGGTGGTCCGCTGGGACCTGCCCGGGCACGGCGGTTCGGCGGCCGACCTGATCGGGCCCGGCGCCACGGTGGGCGACCTCGCCGCCCTGGTGCTGGAACTCGCCGACTCGCTGGGCATCGAGCGGTTCGCGTACGCCGGGGTGTCCCTGGGCGGTGCCGTCGGACTGCACCTGGCCGTGCACCACCCGGAACGGATCGCGTCACTGGCGGTCATCTGCTCCTCCGCGCACTTCAACGGCGCCAAGCCGTGGCAGGAGCGGGCCGAGCGGGTCCGGCGGGAGGGGCTGGAGTGGCTGCTGGAGAGCGCCGACGCCCGGTGGTTCGCCGGTGACTTCACCGATCCGGTGCTCGTACGGGACCACGCCGAGGCCGACCCGCAGGCGTACGCGGCCTGCTGTGACGCGCTGGCCGCCTTCGACCTGAGCGACCGGCTGGCCGGGATCTCCGCCCCGACCCTGCTGATCGCGGGCCGCGAGGACCCGGCGACCCCGCCGCCCCACCTGCGGGAGATCGCCGACGCGGTGCGGGGTGCCACGCTCGTCGAGCTGCCGGGCGCCTCCCACCTGGCCCCGGCGCAGTGCCCGGAGGCCGTCCTCACCGCCCTGCGGGCCCACCTCGACGGCGGCGCCCGGCGCGGCATGGAGGTGCGGCGCGAGGTCCTCGGGGACACCCACGTGGACCGGGCGCAGTCCCGCCAGACCCCGTTCACCGCCCGCTTCCAGGACTTCATCTCGCGCTACGCGTGGGGTGAGATCTGGACCGACCCGACGCTCAGCCGCCGCGAGCGCAGCATGATCACGCTGACCGCGCTGGTCGCCCACGGCCACTACGACGAGCTGGCCATGCATGTGCGCGCGGCCCGCCGCAACGGGCTCACGCCGGACGAGATCGGGGCCGTACTGCTCCAGACGGCCGTGTACTGCGGGGTGCCGGCGGCGAACTCGGCGTTCGCGACGGCCCAGCGGGTGCTGGCGGAGGAGGCCGAGTCGGGGACGGGAACGGAAGGGTGACACCGGCAGGGGCAGGCACGAGGCGCTGTCATCTGCCTACCGTGGGGGCATGTCGACCATCCTGATCACCGGCGCCACCTCGGGTCTCGGCCGCTACGTCGCCTTCGAGCTGGTCCGCGCCGGCCATGTCGTCCTGGCCCACGGACGCGACCGGGCCGGTACGGAGAGCCTGGTGGCGGAGCTGCGACGGGAGGGCGAGGCCGAGGGGTTCGTGGCCGACCTGGCCTCCCTGGCCGAGGTGCGCGACCTGGGTGCACGGGTCGCCGAGGCCCGCCCCGGACTCGACGTGCTGGTCAACAACGCGGGTGTGGGCGCCGGTTCATCGGGCTCGGGCCGGGAGCTGAGCGCCGACGGCCACGAACTCCGCCTGGCGGTCGACTACTTGGCACCGGTGGCGTTGACCCGGGCCGTGCTGCCGACCCTGACGGCGAACGCTCCGGCCCGGATCGTCAACGTGGGTTCGGTGGGGCAGGAGCCACTCGACTTCGACGACCCCGAGTTCACCCGGGGCTACGCCGGGTTCGCCGCCTACTGCCGCGCGAAGTTCGCCCTGGCGGCCCATACCTTCGCCCTGGCCGAGGAGTTGAAGGGGACGGGAGTCTCGGTGAACGTCCTCCACCCGGCCACCTTCATGGACACGGCGATGGTCAGGGAGGGCGGGGTGGCCCCTTGGTCGACGGTGGCGGACGGGGCGCCGGGGGTGCTGGCTCTGGCCACGAAGGACGTGGGGTCGGGTGGCTACTTCGACGGGACGACTCCGGCTCGGGCGCACGAGGGGACGTACGACAGGGAGGTGCAGAAGCGTCTGACGGCGTTGACGGATCAACTCCTCGCGCTGTAACTCCCCAGGGGCGCGGGGAACTGCGCGGCCGACCCCCACCGGCGCGCAGACGCCATCACCGCAACCCCCGCCCCGTTTCCAGCACTTCCCGGGCCCGGGTCACCAACCCGTCCGCCCCACAAGACCGAGCCAACGCCACCCCACGGTTCAGCTCAGCCACCGACCGAGCCAGAATCCCGTACTCCACCCGCGCTGCCGCATGCTCGTACTGACACGGCGACGCCTCCAGATACGCCACAGCCTGCGCAGCGAGCCGCACCGCCCGCTGCCCCGTCTCCAGCGCGGCCGCACACCTCAGCGCCTCCCCTATGGCGGTGTCCGTGCCGAGCCGCTCGGCATGCCGGCGGACTTCCTTGACCAGTTGGGCCGCCCGCACCGGATCCTCCACGGCGAGAGCGCGGGCGAGGTCGACGGCCCAGGGCACCAGGACCGGGTTGGAGTGCCCCCGCACCTGCGCCGCCTTCTCCGCGGCCTCCAGTTCGTTGACGGCTTCCTTGGTCCGGCCGACCGCCAGCAGCAGCCGCCCGCGCACGGACCGCGGATCGGGCAGCACGATCGTGGAGGGATAGGGCGGCGCGAACCCGTACTGCTCGGCGATCGCCCAGGCCTCCTCGACATGTCCGCGCGCGAGCAGCGTGTCGACGAGGTTGCAGGTCGCCGACCAGTACAGGGGCAGTCCGCGCCCGACCCGCTCGGCGAGCCGCAGTGACTCGCGCAGCGACGTCTCCGCCTCCCGCAGCCGTCCGCGCCTGCGGTGGCCGAGGCCGACGTAGGCGTGGGCCAGCGCGAGATGTCCGCCGCTCCAGCCGGCCGACTCGTAGGTGCGCAGCGCGTCGGAGAACAGGGTCTCGGCCCGGTCCAGCCGGTCCGTGAAGGCGTACGCGCTGGCCAGCATCAGCGGCAGTTCGAGGCCCCACTCGGTGTCGGTCCAGCCGAGTCCGGGCGCGAGGCGGCCGTTGACCAGGGCGCGGTCGCAGATCTCGGCGATCTCCTCGGCGCTCTCGCCGTGGGCCATCGCGTCGAAGCCGCGCAGGATGAGCAGGGCGCGCTCGGCGTTGTCCCGCCCGGTGCAGGTGGCGGCGAGGGCGGCGAGCCGCTCCGAGCGGCCCGGGGAGGTGGTCTCGCCCGGGTAGAGGCTCTCCCAGGTGTACTGCACGGCCTGGAGACGGAGCCGGGCCGGGCCCTCCTCGTGCCGGGCGGCCTCCGCCTCGACGGTGCGGACGGCCTCCTCCAGCTGGTTGTTGTGCATGAGGGCCTGGGAGAGCCGGATGACGGCGTCGACCCGGGCGGAGCCCTCCAGGCCGGGCATGGCGAGCGCGGTCTGGAGGTGGCCGATGGTCTTGGCCGGTGCGGTCAGGAGGGTGGCGCAGCCGAGTTCGAAAAGCACGCTCGCGTGGACCTCGGGCGGCGGGGGTTCCAGCAGCGCGCGCTCCAGGCAGCGGCGGGCCGCGTCCGGGGCGCCGACGGCGAGGTGTTCGCGGGCTGCCTCGCGCAGCTGCTCGACGAGTTCCTCGTCGTCGTCCGGGTGGACCTGGAGGAGGTGCCGGGAGGCGGCCGCGGCGCCGTGCCCGGAATCGGTGACGAGCTGTGCGGCGATGCCGTGCATGGCGGTGCGCAGGGCGTCGGGGATGGACTCGTAGACGGCGGTGGCGATCAGCGGGTGGACGAACTCCAGCTCGCCGGCCTCGCCCTGGACCGCGGTGAGGATGCGGGCGTTGCGCAGGAGTTCGGCACAGAGCGCGGCTTTCGGCGGACTGAGGGTGGCGAGCCGGGCCGCCAGACCGACGGAGATGTCGGTGCCGAGGATCGCGGCGGCCCAGGCGAAGCGGGTGGCGTCGATGCCGAGTTCCTCCAGGCGGGCGACGAGTCCGCCGCCGCGGGCCGAGCGGTTCAGCTCGCGCAGTTCGCTCGCCGAGTCCTCGCTCGGCTCCATCCCGCTCTCCCGGACCTTGGCGAGGAGTTCGACGGTCTCGTACGGGTTGCCGCCGGTGACGGCCCAGACCTCGCGGCAGAACGGGGCGTCGGCGTGCTCGCCCAGGGTGGCGCGGGTGAGGCCCTCGGCTGCCGACGGGGTGAGGGCGCTCAGGTTGGTGACGGGGCGGTCGGCGGTGGCGCCGACCGCGTCCAGGAGGCGGGCTCTCTCGCCGGCGGCGTCACCGGGGCGGCGGGCCACCACGACCAGCACGGACAGGTCGTCGAGGCGCTCGGCGAAGGCGGCGAGCCAGCGCAGGGTCTCCTGGTCGGCCCAGTGGGCGTCGTCGATCGTCAGCACCAGCGGCCAGTCCCGGCGGGCCAGCCGGCGCACCGCGGCGACCAGTCCGTCGCACACGCCCTGCGGGTCGGCCTGCCGCTCCCCCGGGTCCGCGATGCCGAGGGCGGGGCCGGCGATGTCGTACCAGTCGCCGAGGTACTCGCGGGCCTCCTCGGGCATCAGCGACAGGAGGGCGGGCTGGAGCAGTTGGCGTACGACGTTGAAGGGGACGGACCTGAGGGTCTCGCCGCCGCGGGCCGACCAGACGGTGCAGCCGCGGGCCTCGGCGATCCTGCGGGTCTCGGCCAGCAGGGCGGTCTTGCCGAAGCCGGCCTCGCCGCGGATCACCAGCACACTGCCCGCGGACGCCTGGTCCTCGCACAGAGAGTCGACCGCGCGTTCGACGGCGGTGAGTTCCTCGTCGCGCTCCCACAGCGAGGCCGGGGCGGCCGCAATGGGCCGTACCTCCGTCATCCCGCTACCTCCCCAAGTCGCCCGGACGACGTACAGATCTCGAGCGTAGCCGTACCGGTGCGGAAGCGGAGGGCGGTCGGGGTACCTGTTGCCGTGACGGGTGATCCGGGGTACGCAGAGGCGACGCACCTTGCCCGTGACCAGCCGTCGACAAACCTGACCATTGGTCAGTTGTCGTTCCGACAGCGGGAGGTGAGGGGCACCGGGAGTGCGAGGCGTGTCGGTCGTGCACCGTGGCGCCCGGGCTGTCGGCCGGGGGCGGCGGCCCTGCTCGCCGACCGCTGCGTCACGGGCGCCGGCGGCCGGCGCGCGCACGTGGTGGACTGATCGCCCGACGTGCGCGGGGGAACTCGGCCGGAATGGAGCGGACCCCTCTCATCCCCCTTTCACCGAGTGCTCTTACGGTGGGGACATGACGCAGGAGACTCCCCCCGGGTGGTACCCCGACCCCGGGCAGACAAGTGACGGTCCCGCCACCGAGCGCTGGTGGGACGGCAGGGCGTGGACGGAGCAGACCCGTCCCACCGGATCGGCCGCCGCATGGGGTCCCCCGGAGCAGGTCGCGAGCCCCGGGGAGTACGCGACTCATCCGGCGTACCCGGCGTATCCCGCGCAGCCGCCGACCACGTCGCGACGCGGCGTGGTCGGCATAGCCGTGGCGGTGGCTGCGGCGATCGTGGTCCTCACGAGCATAGGCGTCGGCGTGTACGCGCTGACCGACCACGGCGGCGGCAGCAAGGACACCGCCGACTCGCAGGGGCCGGGCGGCCGGGGCGGGCCCTTCGGTGGCAACGGGGGCCAGAACGGACAGGGCGGGCCCTTCGGCGGCAACGGCGGCTCCGGGGGTGACGGCGGCAACGGCGGTTCCGGGGGCGGGACGCCCTCCCCGCAGGGCTCCGAGGCGCCGAGGATCGAGAGCGGTTCGGTGACCGACTCGATCGACGGGATCAGCCTGCCCATCCCGGACGGCTGGTACGGCCAGGAGATCCAGGTCGGCGCGTCCGTCACCTCGAAGGACTCCTACGCCTGCCCCGGAGACGCCTCCGCGTCGTGCACGAAGGGCGGCGCCTACTCGGCGCCCGCCCTGGCACTCGGCAGCAAGGGCAGCACGGCCGAGCAGGTCGCCAAGGCCGACATCCAGGCGAACGCCGAGCAGTCCTACGGCGGCAAGACCTACGGCTCGATCACCTCGCACGACGTACTCGACTCCAAGGCGGTGAACGTCGCCGGGCAGAAGGGCTACCTGGTCCGCTGGACGGCGGTCACCAGCAAGGGCTCCGACGGCTATGTCCAGTCACTGGCCTTCCCCGCCCCCGCTAACCCGCAGCAGATCGTGGTGGTGCGCTTCGGTGTGGACGTCGGCGAGGGCCAGGGCGTGATCGACGACATCACCAAGGGGATCAAGGTGTCGACGGGCGGCGGCAGCGGCAGCAACGTGTGACACCGGGGCTCCGGAGCGGGGTCGGCGCCGAGCCCTCGAAAGCCGGGACGGCCGGGGCTCCGGCGTCGGAATGGCCGCGTCCCAAACACCTGGACGCACAGGGCTCCAAGCCGAAACGCCCGCGCCCCCAACGCCAGAACGGCCGGGGACTCCAAGCCGAAACGCCCGCGCTCCAACGCCAGGACGGCCATGCCCCCCAGCCGAAACGCCCGCGCCCCAACGCCAGGACGGCCGGGTGGGGGGCCTCTCCGCTCGGGAGGCGCCCCACCCGGCCGGGGGTCCGCGCCGCCCCCGTCCCCACGGTGCGGCGCGAGCAGGTCGCCGTCCAGTCATCCCGTGGACGGCGGCCCGGGTCAGGTCAGGCCGAGGGCCGGCAGTACGGCGGCCTCGACGAAGCGGACCAGGTAGTCCTGGTCGGCGTACTCCCCGTCGATGACCGGCCGGGCGCGGATCACGCCGAACATCTGGACCGGGATGTACTCCAGCGCCGGGTGCCCCGCGGCGATCTCACCCCGGTCGACGCCCCGCTGGAGGAGGTGCCTCAGGGCGGCGATCTCCGGGTCGACCAGCGCCTCGCGCAGGGCCCGCGCGAGCTCCTCGTCCTGGGTCGCCGCATGGCCGAGCGCCTGGAGGAGCTTGGTGTCGCGCGTCGACCACCGCCCCGCGGCCCGGGCGGCCTCGCGCAGGTCGTCGGCGAGCGATCCGGTGTCGATGCCGTCGAACTTGGCCACGCGGCGGGAGCGCAGCGCGGCCACCACGAACTGGGGTTTGGTCTTCCACTGCCGGTAGAGCGTGGACTTGCTGCACCGCGTGCTGGAGGCGACGCCCTCCATGGTCACGGCGTCGTATCCGCATTCACGGATCTGTTCGAGCACGGCGTCGAAGAACTCCTGCTCACGCTCCGGCGTGATCTTGGAGCGGCGCGAGGCGGCGACCGTCTCCGGTCCGTCCGCGGCCTGCGACGTCATCTGCCCTTCTCCTCACTCACGGGGCGCCGGGCCTGCTGCGCGGTCCGCGCGTTTCATTCCCGGTTTCCCATGTGTCGTTCGTCTATCGATACGCCAGTGTACCGGTACCCGTCCGTATCGGTACACTGGCGTATCGGTACGATGTCGTATCGATGAGTTTGGGGATCGGGACGGGTCATCACCCTGTCCGGATCCAGTACCCGCACCACCGTCAGCGAAAGGGCCGGGGGATGAATGCCCGCACCGAGCCTTCAGAAGCGGAGCCGGGCGCGACAGCGCGGCCGCCGCTCGTCCGTGAGCTCCTGCTCGTCGTAGGACTCTTCCTCGTCTACAAGTTCGGCCGGCAACTGGTCGCGGGGCACACCCCCGAGGCCTTCCGCAACGCCGGCCGCGTCTGGGACTGGGAGCGGGCCCTGCACCTGCCCTCGGAACGCTCGGTGCAGTCGCTGCTGCTGCACGGCGACACCCTCGCGCACATTGCCAACACTTATTACGCGACCGTCCACTTCCCGGCCACGGTCGCCTTCCTGGTCTGGCTGTACCTGAAGCGCCCCGCGCACTACGTCTGGGCCCGCCGTGTCCTCGCCTCGCTGACCGGCGCCGCCCTGGTGCTGCACCTGGTCTTCCCGCTGGCCCCGCCGCGGATGCTCGCGGCGGCCGGACTGGTCGACACCGCGAAGGTCTACGGCCCCTCCGTGTACGGCCCGCCGCAGACCGACACCCTCTCCAACCAGTTCGCGGCGATGCCCTCGCTGCACTTCGGGTGGGCGCTGATGGTGGCGATCGGCCTGATCGTGGCGACCCGCTCGCGGTGGCGGTGGCTGTGGCTGCTGCACCCGCTGGTGACGTTGACGGTCATCGTCGGCACGGCGAACCACTACTGGCTGGACGCGATCGTCGCGGCCGCGCTGCTCGGCATCGCCCTCGCGGTGATCCACGCGCCGCACCGCACGGTCACCACGGCGGGGCGGGCCAAGGAAGAGCTCGCACCGGCCGACCCGGAGAAGAAGAACGTCCTGGTCGGAGCGGGCCGATGAACGCCACCCTGATCGCCGTGGCCCTGAGCCTGCTCTCCTCGGTCGCCTACGCGGCCGCCGCGGTCGCGCAGGAGCGCCTGGCCTCGCGCAACCCCGGCTCCGGTGTGCTGCGGATGCTGGGCTCGGGTGCCTGGTGGGGATCCGTCGCCCTCAACGCGTCGGCCGCGCTGCTGCACGTGGTGGCCCTCAAGTACGGCCCGCTGACCGTGGTCCAGCCGCTCGGCGCGCTCACGCTCGTCGCCGCGGTGCCGCTGGGCGCGCGGATCGCGGGCCGCCGGGTCACGGCGACGGAGTGGCGGGGCACGGCGTACACGCTGGCGGGGCTCGCGGCCATCCTGGTGGTGGCCTCGGGGTCCGCGCCCGGGAAGGTGCTGAGCACCTCCGAGGCGGTCGCGGTGGCGGGGGCGACGGCCGCCCTCATCGGGTTGCTGGCCCGCCCCGGCGCCCGGCCCGGGGTACGGCACGCCTCGGCGTCCGGGGTCGCCTCGGGTGTCGCCTCCGCGCTCACCCAGACCGTGACGGTGGCCGCCACGGATCGCTCCGGGTCGCTGCTCAGCGTCCAGGTGATCGGCGTGGCGCTGCTCGTCGCGGCCTTCGCGGCGGGCGGGCTCCTGCTCTCCCAGACGGCCTACCGGGACGGTCTGGGTGCCCCGCTCGCGGTGGTCACCCTGGCCAACCCGCTGGCCGCGGCGGTCATCGGACTCTCGCTGCTGGGTGAGGGCCTGCGCGGCGGAGCGGCGGGGGTGCTGCTGGCGCTGGCGGGTGCGGGCCTGGCCTCGTGGGGCGTGGTGCTGCTGAGCCGGGTCGCTCCCGCCGAGGTGCCCGACGACCACCCGGTGGCGGCGGTCCTGGCACTGGAACCGTCACTGCGGGACGTGACGGTGCCCCGGCCTTCCGAACCGGGGCACCTCACACCGCTCTGACCGCTCCGGGCCCGGTCAGCCGAACCCGCGGGCGTCCTGCTTCAGCGCCGTGTCCACGGTGAGCGCCGTGGCGACCACCAGGCTCAGCAGCGGCTCGGGCAGCTGGTAGTGGATCTGGAGGACGTAGTTGTCCGCGGTCGTGAACATCGTCTTGGCCAGCCCCTCCCACGTCTTCGTGATCCGGGCCACCTCGTTCCCCGCGTGGTCGACGATCGCGAAGTTCCACGCCCGCCAGTTCTCCGCCTTGATGGCGCCGACCTGCTGGCCGTCCACCATCAGCGCGAAGTTGATCTTCCCGATCATGTTCTGCTGGACGATCTCACCGACCGGCGAACCGTCCGGACGCTCCACGATCACCCGGGACTTGAAGATCTTCCCCGGCCGGGTCAGCAGCAGGACCGGCTGCCCGTGGGCGTCCCGGATCTCCAGCCTGATCTTCATGAACTGGTCGATGCTCCACAGGAAGCGCACGATCTTCCGCAGCGCGCTCTGTCCGACCTGGGTGACCGAGCCGATCTGGTGACCGTGCTGGTCCATGACCTTGTACTCGTTGGTCAGCTCGATCAGCTTGGCCTTCTGGTTCACCACCAGCACCGGCTCGGTGAAGAGCGTGCCGCCGCCCGCACCGCCCGCGGCGACCCCGGCCTGCTGCTGCACCTGACGCTGCACGCGCGCGTCGGGGCCGGCCGCCTGCTGCGGTATCTGGGGCGCCTGCTGGGCCGGCGGGGCCTGTACGGCCTGGGCCTGGCCCGCCGCCTGCTGCTGGCCGTTGGTGTGCTGGGTCCACTGCGCCCCGTCCCAGTAACGGAGCGTCTGGGGCGCTCCGTGCGGATCGGGGTACCAACCGGCAGGTGTGTTCGAATGCGTGGTCACCGGGGCACATTACCCCGGGACCATCGCGATCCGGCCACCTGTTCGGCGGCTTGCGCAGCGGCTTTACCCGGTGATGACGGCCGGGTCGCTCACTCCGGGGCGCCCGTTCTCGACATGTCCGGCGAATCGCCTGAGGAACGCCGGGTCCGCGTCGGCCGTGACCGTGAGGTCGTACCAGCGGTGGCTCCTGGCGAGGCCGAAGGTGTGCCGGACGGTGGTGCCGGGCCGCACGGTGAAGGTCCGCACCCGGTCGCCGTAGCCGCTCTCGACCTTCAGACGGACCAGGCCGGAGCCGCTGTTGGTGAAGGTCAGCTCGATGTCGTCACCGCGGTGACGGGCGGTGGCCTCGGGCCCGGCGGCCTTGTTCGACCCCTTGAAGGAGCGCAGGAAGCCGTTGGGGCCGTGCACGGTCAGGTCGTACGACCCCTTCGAGTACGCCGAGTTCCAGGTGTCCGAGACGGACGTGCCGGCCTCGGTGGTGTAACTCCAGGGCCCGTCCGTGCGGTTGCCGGAGGTCACCAGGAAGGCGGCGCCGGCCTTGGCTCCGGAGGCGAAGGCGAGCGTGAACCTGCCGCCCTTCGCGTCGACCGAACCGTCCACGTGCGGGGCGTACTTGAGCGGGCGGGCCGGGCGCAGTCCGCGTTCCTGCTTCGGCAGGGCTCCGACGGCGGGCGGGACCGGCACGTAGTCGGGGTGGCGCACCCGGTCTGGCGGCTCGAAGCCGTCGGTGTCCGGCAGGGCCACCGGCTTGGTGTCCTTGCGGGAGAAGTCGAAGGCCGCCGTGAGGTCGCCGCACACGGCCCGCCGCCAGGGCGAGATGTTGGGCTCGTGGACGCCGAAGCGGCGCTCCAGGAAGCGGATGATCGAGGTGTGGTCGAGCGTCTCGGAGCAGACGTAACCGCCCTTGCTCCAGGGCGAGACGACGAGCATGGGCACGCGCTGGCCAAGGCCGTAGGGGCCGGCCGGGTGGCTGCTGTCGCCCTTGAAGAGGTCGAGCGCGGGGTCGACCGTGGACTTGCCCTGCGCGGCCGAGCCCGCCGGGTGGGCCGGGACGACATGGTCGAAGAAGCCGTCGTTCTCGTCGTAGGTGATGAACACGGCCGTCCTCGCCCAGACCTTCGGGTCGGAGGTGAGCGCGTCCAGGACCTGGGCGACGTACCAGGCGCCGTAGTTCGCAGGCCAGTTGGGGTGCTCGGTGAAGGCCTCGGGGGCGACGATCCAGGAGACCTGCGGGAGCTTCCCGGCCTTGACGTCGGCCTTGAGCTGGTCGAAGTAGCCCTCGCCCTTGGTGTAGTCGGTTCCGGTGCGGGCCTTGTCGTACAGCGGGTCGCCGGGCTTGGCGTTGCGGTACTGGTTGAAGTACAGCAGCGAGTTGTCGCCGTAGTTGCCCCGGTAGGCGTCCGGGATCCAGCCCCAGGAGCCGTTCGCGTCGAGCCCGTCGCCGACGTCCTGGTAGATCTTCCAGGAGACCCCGGCCTCCTCCAGGCGCTCGGGGTAGGTCGTCCAGCCGTACCCCACCTCGTCGTTGCCGAGGACCGGGCCGCCGCCCTGGCCGTCGTTGCCGGTGTAACCCGTCCACATGTAGTAGCGGTTCGGGTCGGTCGAGCCGATGAACGAGCAGTGGTAGGCGTCGCAGACGGTGAAGGAGTCGGCGAGGGCGTAGTGGAAGGGGATGTCCTCGCGGGTCAGGTACGCCATCGTCGTGGACCCCTTGTTCGGGACCCATTTGTCGTACTTGCCCCCGTTGAAGGCGGCGTGTCCGTCGTTCCAGCCGTGCGGCAGGTCCTGGATGAACTGCATGCCCAGGTCGTTCGCCTCGGGGCGGAAGGGCAGGATCTCCTTGCCGTTCCGGTCGGTCTGGTGCCAGACGGACTTGCCGCTGTCCAGCGTGACCGGGCGCGGGTCGCCGAAGCCGCGCACGCCCCTGAGCGAGCCGAAGTAGTGGTCGAAGGAGCGGTTCTCCTGCATCAGGACGACGACGTGCTCGACGTCCTCGATGGTCCCGGTGCGGTGGTGGGCCGGGAGGGCGGCGGCGCGCTGGATGCTGTTCGACAGGGCACTGAAGGCCGTGGTGGCACCCGCGAGTTGGAGGAATCTGCGCCGGTTGACGTCAGTCATGAGTGAGGGGGTCCTCTCATCCTGCGCATCGGTGGCCGGAACGTGACGGAAGGTGCGCGCAGCGAGTTTTCCAAGTCCACCGAACGGCAGGGAAGGGTCTGGTGGCGCTGATGTGAAAGTCGCGGGTACGGGAGGTGTGCCGGGACGAGAGCGGGGGATGGTCGCGATCATGACAGAGACGACACGTCCGGTGGCGCCGCCCACGAAACGGCCCGTACGCCAGCTGCTCGCTGCCTCCGTGGGCAACGCCGTGGAGTGGTACGACTGGTACGCCTACACGTTTCTGGCCACCTACATCGCCGCCGCCGTCTTCCCCAAGGGCGCGGACAACTCGCTGGTGCCACTGCTCTCGACGTTCGCCGTGTTCGCCGTCGGGTTCTTCATGCGACCGGTCGGCGGGCTGCTGATGGGGGCGATCGCGGACCGGCACGGGCGGCGGGCCGCGCTGACGGTCACCATCCTGCTGATGGGCGGCAGCAGCCTGCTGGTCGGTCTGACGCCGACGTACGCGGCGGTGGGCGTGCTGTCCCCGGTCGTCCTGGTGCTCGCGCGACTGCTCCAAGGACTGTCCGTGGGCGGGGAGTTCGCGGCCTCGACGACGTTCCTGGTCGAGTCGGCGGGTCCCGGCAGGCGCGGGCTGTTCTCCAGCTTCCAGTACGTGTCGACGACCGCGGGGCAGCTCCTCGCGTCCGGGATCGCCACCGTGCTGGTGGACACACTGAGCGAGGGGCGGATGGACGCCTGGGGCTGGCGCGTGCCGTTCGTGCTCGGGGCCGCGCTGTCCCTGGTCGGCTTCTGGATCCGGCAGGGCGCGCAGGAGACCCGCAGCGAGGAGCAACGGTCGGCGCCGCGCCCCGCGCTGCTGGAGGCGCTGCGACGCCATCCCCGCGAGTCGCTGCTGATCTGCGGGATCACCATGGGCGGCACGATCGCGTACTACACCTGGACGTCGTACCTGCCCACGTACGCCGAACTCAACGCCGGTGTCGACAAGTCGGACGCGCTGCTCGCGGGCACGATCTCGCTGGCCTTCTTCGGTCTGCTCCAGCCGCTGGGCGGGCTGCTGTCGGACCGGTTCGGACGGCGGCCGCTGCTGCTGTTCTTCGGGGTCGGGTTCGCGCTGCTGAGCGTGCCGCTGCTGCACGCTCTGCGGGACTCGTTCGCGGTCCTGCTGCTCGTGCAGTGCGCGGGGATGGTGCTGCTGACCGGGTTCACCTCGATCAGCGCGGCGGTGAACGCCGAGGTGTTCCCGCCCCGGGTGCGGGCGGCCGGGATCGGGTTCCCGTACTCGCTGACGGTCGCGCTGTTCGGCGGGACGGCGCCGTACATCGGCACGCTGTTCAAGGAGGTGGGGCACGCCGGGCTGTTCCCCTGGTACGTGGCCCTGCTCTGCCTCGGCTCGTCACTGGTCTATCTACGGCTCCCGGAGACCGCCCACGGCGAACTGCGCCGCTAGCACCCGCTTCGCGACGGCCGTGCCCGACGTGAGCGCGGCCACCGGATCGGCGGCCTCGTCCAGTTCGATCAGGACCGTGTCCGCGCCGGCCGTACGGGACATCGCGTCCGCCCAGCCGTCCCAGTCGACGATCCCCCTGCCCAGCTCCGCCATGTACGGCTGCTGCCGGGAGTACACCGTGTCGTCGACGGTGAGATGGACGTCGATCGGAGCGACCGCGTCCTTCCAGTGGGCCAGCGTGATGCGCGGAGTGTGGCGCCGGGCCACCGCGACGGGGTCGCCGCCGCCCAGCGCGATGTGGCAGGAGTCCGGGCACAGCCAGACGTAGCGCGGGTCGGTCAGGGCCATGAACAGGTCGATGTCCCGCTCGTACCAGAGGGTGCTGTGGGACTCGGTGTGGAACGCAAGGCGCACCCCGGACCGGGACACCGCCTCGCCCACCGCGTGCGCGATGTCGGCCATCCGGTTCATGTAGGCGGCGTCGACGAAGAAGGGCGGGCGGGTGCCGTACGTCGTCCTCATCGGCAGTCCGGCGACGAGGACCTCGGCACCCACCTCGGCCAGGAAGGCGGCGCGGCGCTCGGCGTCCGCGACGATCGCGGGCAGGTTGCCGCCGTGCCGCCAGTCGGGGGCGTCGCTGTCGGCGACGAAGGCGCTGACGACGGTGAGGCCCCGGCCGGCCAGTGCGCGGCGGAACCCCTGTGCGCTGCCGTACGCGCGCAGCGCCGAGTCGATGCCGCCGGGCGCGAAGGTCAGCTCGATGCCGGTGACCTCGGTCTCGGCGAGGGTGTCCAGCACTCGCCCCCAGAAGCGGTCCGGGTGATCCGCGGCCCAGGCGCGGACCGCGTCGGCGGAGTCGAGGTCCCAGAAGCCGGGATGGTGGAAGGTGACGACGTCGGTCGCGAAGCGGGGGCTCATTCCGCTCCCCCGCGCGCGTTGTAGACGACGACGTCGGACTCGTCGACGGCCTTGCGGTAGTTGCGGTACACCGCGAGCGCCTCGTCCCGCAGGACGTCTCCCACGACCTCGATGCCACGGTTCTCGAACTGCTCCGCCCAGTCGGAGCCGACCGGGCCCTCGTCGAAGGTGGTGATCTCCTCCAGTTCCGGCCCCTCACCCGCGACCACCAGCCCGCGCACCCCCGACCACATGGTGGCGCCGTAACACTGCACGCAGGGGCGCCAGTTGACGACCAGTTCGTGGGACGGCAGACCGTCGCCGCCGAGGTCCCAGCTGCCGGTGGCGATCTGGGCGAGGCCGAGTGCCACGACCTCGGCGTGCGCGCTGGAGACTCCGGTGGACAGGACGACGTTCACGCCGACGGAGACGATCCGGCCGGAGACACGCTCGGCGACGAGCGCGGCGAACGGACCTCCGTTGCCCTCGCGCCAGTTGCGGTCGGCGAGGCGGTGCACCAGACGCATCCGGTCCTCGCGGGAGGGCAGGGCGGCGGGCGCGTCGACGAGTTCGTCGTCGATCCAGGCGGGCAGGGCGACGCGGTACTCCCTGGCGATGTCGATCACTGTGCTGTTCCTCTCGGATGGTTCAGGTGCGTGCGGTCACGGCACGGGCGGCCCGTACCGCGGTGACGGCACCGGTCAGGGTGACGTTGGCGGCCATCGCCGTGGGAACGACTCCGTTCCCCGCCAGATACAGGTTGTCGAAGCCCCACACCCTCCCGTCCGGGTCGCACACGCTGCTGCCGTCGTCGCTGACGCCTGCCCGGACCGTGCCGGTGAGATGCAGCGAGGAACCGGGCGGCAGCACGGCGGACTCGGTCGCGGGATCGAAGGGACCGAACTGCTCGGCGACGGAACGGACTTCGTCCAGCGCCCGGCGGATCAGCGCACGGTCGGCCTCGGAGTAGCCGAACTCGACGCGGATGCGGGGCAGTCCGGCGAGATCGGTCTCGCTCGCCGAGAACACGAGCCGGTTCTGCGGTCGCGACTCGACGGGGACGTACAGCGACAGACCAACGGAGTGCGCGAGCGGCCGGCCCGTCCCGTCGACGTAGGTGCGGTTCATGATCTGGCCGTGGAAGGGCTGGGCGGGCCCGTTGCACGGCAGCCACAGCGAGTCCGTGCTGAACTCGCCAGGACGCGGCAAGGGCAGGGCATCGGCGTCCAGACCGAACCGGTCGAGGTCGAGCAGGGCGCGGGCGGTGACGAAGGCGTGCTCGTTGAGCCGGCGGCCCAGGGCCTCGGGGCGGATGCCGGAGGCGTACAGGAGTTGCGGGGTGCGCAGGGCGTCCGCGCACACCACCACGGTGCCGGCGCGCAGTTCGGACTCGGTGCCGTCGGCGACGCGGCGCAGCCGGGCCCCCGTGACCCGGCCGTCTTCCGTGCCGAGGGCGGTCACGAGGGTGCCGGTGAGCAGGGTGAAGGCCGGATCGCCGCCCTGCGCGAGGGCAGGGAAGATCGTCCCGGGGGCTGTGCGGGGCATGGGGCCCGAGGGGGTGGGGGTGACGGCCATGGGCATGGGCTGCGGGGTCCGGTCGGCGGGTCCCGCGCCGCCGTAGCGTCGGCGCAGGACGTCGAGGACGAGCTCGCCCACCTTGGTCGGGCCGATCGCGGCGGGGGTGACGGCGAGCAGCCTGCGTGCCGTGTCGAGGTCGGCCGCCCAGGCGTCCGGGTCACCGAAGTCGAAGACCTCGTCCGGGGCGGGCCACGGGGTGGCGGCGGTCCAGTGGACGCCCATGCCGCCCGCGTTCCAGGCGAGCGCGGCCTGCGGCATCGCCTCGGCGTCCTGGCCGAAGGCGAGCGCGTGGAACATGCCGGGAGTGAGGTCGGGAAGGCTGTCCGCGACCTCCCGGACCACCTCCGCTCCCGTGTACATGCCCTGGATGCCGGTGGCGACCTTCTCGTTGTAGCGGGCCCACAGCTCGGGGTCGTCGAGGTCGTGCAGGTGCCGCCCCGGCGCACCGCCGATCGGGCTGCCGCCGTCGGCCATGGTGATGTGCAGCGCCGGGTCGCTCCGGCGCAGCAGGCGGGCCACGAGGGAGCCCATGATGCCGCTGCCCACGATGAGGACGTCGGTGCGGGGAGTGTGGGTCACGGGGAGCTCCGGGTGCGTGGGGTGTGGGGTCAGTCGACCGGGACGAGCGGTCCGAACAGTTCGGTGTCCATGCGGTCCAGGGCGAGTCTGACCGCGCCGACGAGCGGGGCGTCGCGGCCGAGCGCGGTGGCCCGCAGTTCGACCGCGGGGGCCCGGGCGTCCCGCAGCGCGGCGCGCACCCGCGGCAGCAGGACGTCGGCCGCGTCCTCGAGGCCGCCGCCGAGGACGATGAGCGAGGGGGCGACCGTCCAGGACAGGGTGATGAGGATCGAGGCGATGTTCTCCACGAACTCGTCGACCTCGGCTAGCGCGGCGGTGTCACCGGCGCGGGCCGCCTCGAACCGGGCCTGGGCGAGGGCGCGTTGGGCGGCCAGCGGTGAGGTCAGGGCGGCGACCGGCCGGTCCTCGACCGAGCCGGCCGGCATCGAGCGTGCCTCGACGATCTCGCCCGCGGCACCGTCGAGCCCACGGTGCACGGCCCCCCTGATGAGGATGCCGAGCCCGGTCCGGTTCCCGAGCATCGCCCAGACGACGTTGTCGTGATCCGCGGCGATGCCCCGCCAACGCTCGGCCAGCGCACCGAGGTTGGTGTCGTTGTCGGCGAACCAGGGCACCGGGATGCGCCGGCCGAGCTCCTCGGGCAGGTGCACTCCCTCCCAGCGGGTGGTGTGCACCAGGCGCCGTACGACTCCCTCGTCGTCGATGGCACCGCCGCCGGCGACGGCCCCGGCGCGCAGCCGGTCCACCGAGCCGCCGGCGTCGTCGAGGGCCCGGCGGACCAGTCCGGCGGCGTCGTCAAGGGTGGTGTCCGGGTCCTCGTAGGCGCGCAGCGGACCGTGGGCCCGGCCGAGGACGTGGCCGCGCACGTCGGCGACGACGGCGGAGGCGTCGACGGTCGTGACGCGCACGGCGGCCAACAGGGCGTGTTCAGCCCGCAGTTCGTAGCGGCGGGCCGGGCGTCCGGCGCAGCCGCTGATGGGCACCCGGTCGAGTTCGGCGACCCAGCCCGCCTCGACGAGCGAGTCCAGGACCAGTTCGATCGTGCGACGGGACAGGGCGGTCTGCTCGGCGAGTTCGGTGAGTTTCCGCGGCCCGGCCGACACCGCCAGCGCCCGCAGGATCACCGAGGTGTTGACCCGTCGTACGGCGCTCTGGTTCATGCCGGCGATCAGCACGCGTCTCCTCCCGTCACCGGGTGGTGCCCGCCCCTGGTGCCGACCGCGGACTCGTCGCCCGCCCGGGTCCGGACGGTGACCGGCGCGCTCATCGCAGCCCCGTTCCGGCGATGCCCTGCACGAAGTAGCGCTGGAGGAAGAGGAAGAGCAGCAGCACCGGCAGCATCACGACGATCGCGCCGGCGAGCAGCAGGCCGTAGTCGGTGACATGGGCCGCGGCCTGGCTGGTGGCGGCGAGGCCGACCGGGAGGGTGTAGGTGGACATGCTCTGGGCGACGACCAGCGGCCAGATGAAGTTGTTCCACGAGTTGAGGAACGACATGATCGTGATCGTGGCGACCGCGGGGCCCGCCAGCGGCAGGAAGACCCTGAGGAAGATCCGGAACTCGCCGGCGCCGTCGATGCGGGCCGCTTCGAGGAGTTCGTCGGGGACCGACAGGGCGTACTGGCGCATGATGAAGACCGACAGCGGAAGCGCGGCGCCGGGCAGGGCGATCCCGGTGAGGGTGTCGGCGAGGCCCAGGTCCACGGTGATGACGAACTGGGTGACGAACACCGCGGTGAACGGCACCATCATGGCCGCCATGACCGCGCCGAACGCGAGTCGGCGGCCCGCGAAGTCGAGCTTGGCGAGGGCGTACCCGGCGGCCGACGCGGCCAGGATGTTCCCGGCGACCACGATCAGCGCGACGACGACGCTGTTGACCAGGAACCGGCCGAAGCCCTGGGTCTCGAACAGCCGTGTGAAGTTGCCGAAGGTGAGGTGGTGCGGGAACAGGGCCCCCGGGTCGGAGCGGATCTCGGCCAGGCTGCGCAGCGAGCCGCTCACCCCCCAGGCGAAGGGCAGCAGGGTGAGCAGGGCGCACAGCACCAGGGCGGCGTACAGCAGGGGGCGGGCGGCACGGTTCATGTGCGGGACCTCAGCAGCCGGAACTGGACGACGCTGACCACGGTCACCAGGGCGAGCGTCACGAAGGACGCAGCCGACGACATCCCGAACTCGCCCGCGCCGAACTGGCGGTAGGTGTACAGGGCGACCGACTCGGTGGAGCCGAGCGGTCCGCCGCCGGTGAGGAGGTAGGGCTCGTCGAAGACCTGGAGGTAGAAGACGGTCAGCAGGACGGAGACCATGAGGGTGGTGGGCAGCAGCAACGGCAGGGTGATGTGACGGAGTTGGCGCCACCGTCCGGCCCCGTCCAGGGCGGCGGCCTCGTACACGTCCCGGGGGACCGCCTGGAGACCGGCGAGGAACAGCACCATGGCGGTGCCGAAGTTGCGCCAGACGCCGAGCAGGATGACGACCGGCATGGCCAGGTCGGGGTCGTCCAGCCAGTTCGGTCCGGCGAATCCGAACGCGCCGAGCAGCTTGTCGACCGTACCGTCGACGTGGAAGGCGTACTGCCAGATCAGTGCGACGGCGACGACGTTGGTGACGACGGGGGCGAAGAAGACGGTGCGCAGGACACCGCGCAGCCTGCTGACGCCGGAGTTCAGCACGAGGGCCAGCGTGAGTCCGACGCCCATCGTCAGGGGCACGCCCACGGCCACGAACAGGGCGGTGTTGAGGATGTCCCTTACGAAGGTGTCGTCCTGGAACAGCCGGAGGTAGTTGTCGAGGCCGGTGAAGTCGACGGCGAACGGGGTGCGCAGGTCGGCGCCGCGGATGTCGGTGAGGCTCAGGGCGAGCGCGGCGACCGTGGGGATCGCCGTGTAGACCAGGAAGACGACGCCGAAGGGGGCGAGGAAGAGCCAGGCGACCGCGGTGCGGCGGGCCCGGGACGCCCTGGGGGCCGCCGTCCTCGGGACGGCCCGGGTCCTCTTGGTGGCCGGTACGGCAGTCGTGGTCATCACTTCCTGCCCGTGCCGACGCTCTCGGCGTACGCCTGGATGGCCGCGGCCGCCTTCGCCGCGGTCTGCCTGCCCTTGGCGACGGCCTCCATCTCCTTGCCCAGCCGGGTCGCGACCTGCTGCCAGGTGCTGATCTGAGGGAACGCCCGGGTGTTCTTGAGCTGCGTGAGAAAGGCGGCCATGAGCGGCTGGCCCTTGATCACCGGGTCGTCCCAGGCGGAGACGACGGACGGCAGCGATCCGTACGCCTTGTACTGCGCGACCTGGGTGGTGGGCTCGGCCAGGTACCGGACGAGTTTCCAGGCGGCGTCCGGGTTGCCGCTGTCGGCGAGGACGCCCCAGGTTCCGCCCGCGGAGAAGGAGACGCTGCTCGACGCTCCGGCGGGCAGTGGGGCCGTGGCGACATGGGAGGCTGTCCAGCCGCTCTTCTTGGCGGCGGTGTCGAGCTGGCCGATGACCCAGGGGCCGGTGATCATGCTCGCTGTCTTCCCCGAGACGAAGTACGGCTGTGCGTCGAGGAAGGTCGGCCCACCGGTGTCGGCGGTCCCGGCGGTGAAGAAGGACGCGTTGTAGTCGAGGGCGTCGATCATCTGGGGCGTGTCGAGGTTCCACTTGCCTGCGGGGGTGACGAGGGAGCCGCCGGCCTGCCAGGCGTACATGGCGACGTCCTGGCCGTTGAAGATGTCCCACCCGATGTCGGCACCGAGGGCGTGGGCGGCACCGGCGCTCTGGAGGCCCTTGAGGAAGGGTTCCATCCCGGCCCAGGTGGTCGGCGCCTCGACGCCCGCCTTCCTGGCCAGATCCGATCGGTAGACCAGTGCGTACGTGTACGCGTACCAGGGCACCGTGTAGGCCACGTCGCCCACGACTCCGGCGTCCCAGAGACTCGGGAAGAAGCTGCCCGGATCCACCAGGCCGTCCGGCACGGGCCGCAGGGTCGAGGAGTCGAGGAACTGGGCCTGCGACTCGGGGAAGAACTGGGCCACGTCCGGTCCCTTGCCCGCCGCGACGGCCGCCTGGAGCTTGGTGTAGTACTCCGCGTTCGGGATCAGTGTGATCTTGACGACCAGGTCGGGGTTGGCGGCCTTGAACGGCTTGACGACCGAGCCGAGCACGTCGGCGTCGCCCTGGGCGGCCCAGACGTTCACGGTGCCGGTGGCCGGGGACGCGTCGACCTTCTTGGCACCGGAGGTGGCGGCCGCGTCGTCTTCGCGCCCGCAGCCGGCCAGGGGGAGCGCGGCGCCGAGGGCCGTTCCGGCGGTCAGCCGCAGGGCGGTGCGGCGGGAGATGTGGGGCACGGGGACTCCTGTGACACGGGATTCCTCACGAGTACTGAGGTCGGTGGCGTGGTGTGTTCCGACGCTAGAAACCGCGTGTTTCGGCCACGTGGCCGTCCTCGCCCCGAATAATTTCGGAACGTGTAGCGAAATCGACGCGGCGCGGGCCCGGTGCGTTCTCCGCACCGGGCCCGCGCCCACGCCCAGAGGCGCACCTCTGGCTGTGGTCTAGCTGTGACCCCCGCTCGTGAACCGCTCGAAGGTGTGGCTGAAGGCCCAGGTGTCCTGGGCGATGCCGGAGCAGGAGTCGGAGCCCCCGGTGCCGGGGCAGCCGCCGTTGTCACGCTGGAGGGCCCAGAAAGAGAGGGTGTTGATCCTTCTGGCCTCGGCCCACTTCTCGACGGCGACCGCGTTCTCGACCGTGAAGGTCTCCTCGGGGCCGTAGTCGTCGATGCCGGGCATCTCGATGACGCCGATCATGCGCCACAGCCGGGCGGAGCTCTTCTTCGGGTACAGCGCGGCCAGTTGGGCGTGCAGCCCCTCGGCGGCCGTCACGGTGTCGGCAGCCATGTCGTGCGTGGCGCCGTCGTAGTAGTCGAAGGTCATGAGGTTGACGACGTCCACGCGGGCGCCGTTGTCGACGGCGTTGCGGAGCACGGCGAGGCCGTTGGCCTCCAGGCCCTTGGTGGAGGTCGGCAGGGTGTAGGAGAACTGCACGGTGCGGCCCGTGCGTTCGGCCCAGCGCTGCACCTGGGCGATGGCCTTGTTGCGGCGGTCGATGCCGGCGGCGTTGTCGATCGAGTCGCCTTCGACGTCAAGGTCGATACGGGTGATGCCGTACGTGGTGACCAGGCTCCGGTAGACCCCGGCGATGGCGTCGACGCTGGTGCAGCTGTCCGCCAGTTCGGTGCCGGTGGTGTCCGCGGACCAGCCGCCGAAGGACGGGATGGCGTTGCCGCCGCGCGCCTGGAGGGTGGCGATGTCCCGGCCGAAGGCCGCCTTCGAGATCGGCTGGGTGGTGTCGCCGTTCCAGTAGGCGGTGCAGGAACCGGGCGCGGCCGTCTGGAGGAAGGCCAGGGTGAGGTACTTGTTGCCGGAGGCGGCGGCGAGGTCGGCGGGGCTCGCGCCGGTCCAGGACTCGACGTAGGGCGCGGCCACCTGGGCCGGAAGCGGCTTGCCGAAGGACGCGGACGAGGGCGAGAGGGGCGCCGCGAGTGCACCCCCTCCCCCGAGGCCGACAAGCCCGGCGGACAGAGCGCTGACGCTCAGACAGGACAGCAGTGTGCGAAGTCGTCTCACTGACGCTCCCAGGGGTGGGCCGTGTGGATCGGTCGGATCGGATCGATGCCCATGATTGGACTAGACCACTTAACTGTCAAGGTTCTTTACAATTAGCTTGCCGAGCCCTGCCTGGTGACCGGCGCACCCTTCTCCTTCCGTGAGACGGAAGTGGTGTTGCCGGGCCCCCGCCGCCGCCAAGACGATGCCACCACCACGACAGACGGGAGCCGCAACGATGCCGCACATGACCGCCTTCGCCAGGAACCAGTGGTACGTCGCCGCCTACAGCCACGAGGTCGGCCGCGAGGAACTGCTCGGACGCACCGTCCTCGGCGAGCCGCTCGTCCTCTACCGGACCGAGGAGGACGGCACGCCCGTCGCGCTCGCCGACCGCTGTGTGCACCGCCGGTTCCCGCTGCACGAGAAGCCCAGCCGGCTCGACGGCGACAAACTCGTCTGCGGCTACCACGGGTTCACCTACGACACCACGGGCACCTGTGTGTACGTGCCGGGGCAGAAGCGCGTACCACGTACCGCCCGGGTCGCCTCCTACCCCGTGGTCGAGCAGGACTCGCTGGTCTGGGTGTGGATAGGCGACCCGGCGCTCGCCGACGCCGACACCATCCCCCGCGCCCGGCACCTCGACTCCCCCGGCTGGGTCACCGTCCGCGGTATGGAACCGATCGACGCCGACTACGGCCTGCTGGTCGACAACCTCCTCGACCTCTCCCACGAGACCTATCTGCACGGCGGTTACATCGGCACCCCCGAGGTCGCCGAGACGCCGATCACCACGGAGGTTGACGAGGGCGCCGGCATCGTCCGGGTGAGCCGGCACATGGACGACGCCGCGTGCCCGCCCTTCTACGCCAAGTCCACCGGTATCGAAGGCCGGATCACCCGCTGGCAGGACATCGAGTACCACGCTCCGTGTCTGTACCTGCTGCACAGCCGCATCGCCCCGGTCGGCGTGCTGCCGGAGGCGGACGGCAGCGACCCCAACGGCTTCCACACAGAGATCACGTACGCGATCACGCCGTCCACCGACGGGCACGTGTACGACTTCTGGATGGTCTCGCGCGACTGGGCGACCGAGGACACCGAGGTCACCGAGTTCCTGCGGGGCAACAACCACACGGTGGTCATGCAGGACGTGGACGCCCTCAACCTGCTCCAGCGGACGCTCGGCACCGAGCGCGCCGGCTACCAGGAGCTCAGCATCAACATCGACACCGGCGGTCTCGCCGCCCGCCGTATCCTCGCCCGTCTCGTCGAGGAAGGCGACAAGCCCGTGGAGAAGGTCCTGTGAGTGCCGGACCCACCGGGGAGATCTACCGCATCGACTGGCTGCCGGGCACCGACACCCTGCACGGCACCTGCCACTGCGGCCGCGAGCACACCGCGCAGGACCCGATCGAGATGTGGGAGTGGATGCTCGCCCACCCACAGGGTCACGAGCCGTCCGCACCCGAGCCGCGAGGACACCGTTCATGAGCGACGCGTACGAAGCCGAACTCGTCGTCGAGCGCCGCGAGTCGGTGGCCGACGGCGTGCTGGCCCTCACCCTGCGCCACCCGCTGGGCGAACAGCTCCCGGCCTGGGAGCCCGGCGCCCACATCGACGTGCTGCTCGGACCGGGCCTGGAGCGCCAGTACTCCCTGTGCGGCGACCCCGCCGACCGCGACCACTGGCGGATCGCCGTGCTGCGCGAGCCGGTGGGGCGCGGCGGATCGGCCCATGTGCACGAGCAGGTGAACCAGGGCGACAAGGTGCGGGTGCGCGGTCCGCGCAACCACTTCGCCCTGCGTCCCGCACCGCGCTACCTCTTCATCGCGGGCGGCATCGGCATCACCCCGATCCTCCCGATGCTCGCGGCCGCGGAGACCGAGGGTGCTCAGTGGACCCTGCTGTACGGTGGCCGGACCCGCAACTCCATGGCTTTCACCGAGGAGTTGAGCAGCTACGGCGACCGCGTCACCGTGGCTCCGCAGGACGAGACCGGGCTGCTGGACCTGCCGTCGGTGCTCGACGGCGTCCCCGAGGGCACCCTCGTGTACTGCTGCGGGCCCGGCCCGCTCCTGGACGCGGTGGAGCAGCGCTGCCCGGCCGGACTGCTGCATGTGGAGCGGTTCGCCCCGAAGGAGCAGGAGGAGGGCGAGAACACCGAGTTCGAGGTGGAGTTGGCGCAGACCGGCACGACGGTCACGGTCGCCCCGGACGTGTCGGTGCTCGACGCCGTGCGCGCCGCCGGGGTGGAGGTGCTGTTCTCCTGCACCGAGGGCACCTGCGGCACCTGTGAGACCGACGTCCTCGAAGGCACCCCGGACCACCGGGACTCGGTGCTCACGGACGAGGAGCGGGAGGCCGGGGAGACGATGATGATCTGCGTGTCCCGGTGCCGGGGGAAAAGGCTGGTGCTGGACCTGTAAGTCCGTTGTGTTCTCAACCAGTTGCTCCGGATGCGGGTCGGCGATCTGGGCCTGCGCGACGCCGACGTTGTACCGTGCGGTCTGCGCACAGCCTGTCGGAACGACGAAGTCTGCACAGGAGGAGCCATGCGTCGTCTGCTCGTCGCCCTCGCGGCCGGAGCGTTACTGGCCACCGCGTCGGCCTGTGGTTCGTCCGGTGGCTCGGGGGCCTCGGGCTCGGGATCGTCGTCCGGCGGCACCGCCACCGTCAAGCTCGGCCTCGTTCCGATCGTCGACGTCGCGCCGGTCTATCTGGGCCAGAAGAAGGGCTTCTACGGCAGGCACGGGCTGAGGCTCCAGATCTCGAAGGCGTCCAGCGGCGCGGCGATCGTCCCGGGGGTGGCCGGCGGCCAGTTCCAGTTCGGGTTCTCCAACGTCACCTCCCTGCTGATCGCCCGGACCAACGGCGTCCCGGTCAAGGCGGTCTCCAACGCCATCGCCTCAACTGGCCTGGCGGGCAAGGACTTCGCGGGCGTCGCGGTGAAGAAGGGCAGCCCGATCAGGTCCGCGAAGGACCTGGAGGGCACGAAGGTCGCCATCAACGCCCTCAGAAACATCAACGAGTCGGCGGTGCGCGAGTCGGTCCGCAAGGACGGCGGCGACCCGGACAAGGTGAGCTTCGTGGAGCTCCCCTTCGACCAGATGCCGGCCGCGCTCGACGCCGGCCAGGTCGACGCGGCCTGCGCGGTCGAGCCCGCGCTGGCTGCCATCAAGGGCCAGGGCGGCCAGGTGATCGCCTCCCCGCTGGTGGACGTGGCCGCGAACACCACGGTCGCCCTGTACTTCACCTCCGAGCGGTACCAGCAGCAGAACGCCGACGTCGTGAAGCGGTTCCAGCAAGCCACCGCCGAGTCCCTCGCCTACGCCGACGCCCACCCGGACGAGGCCCGGCAGATCGCCACGACGTACACGAAGATCCCGGCACCGGTGCTGGAGCAGGTGATCCTGCCGAAGTGGCCGGCCGAGCCGGACAAGGCCTCGATCGAGGCGCTGGCGAAGCTCGGTGAGAAGGACGGGTTCTTCAAGAAGACCCCCGACGTGGACGCGCTCCTTCCGTGAGGCTCCAGAACGCGCTGCTGGGCACCGCCGGGCTCGCGGCCTTCCTCCTCCTCGGCGAGGCGGTGCCGCGACTCGGCCTGGTCAAGGAGGAGTACTTCCCGCCGACCAGCCGTATCGCCCGCGCCCTGGCCGACGAGGTCTCCGACGGCGCCTTCTGGACGGCCCTCGGCGACACCCTCACCGGCTGGGCGCTGGGCCTGGCCGTCGCCACCTGCGCGGGCATCGTCACCGGCGTCCTCCTGTCGGTCGTGCCGTACCTGCGCGAGGCGACGGCGTCGACCATCGAGTTCCTGCGCCCGATCCCCTCCGTCGCCCTGATCCCGCTGGCCGTGCTGCTGTACGGCAGCGAACTGCGCTCGGTGCTGATCCTCGTCGTCTACGCCGGCTTCTGGCAGGTCCTCGTTCAGACGCTCTACGGCGTCCAGGACGTCGACCCCGTCGCCGACGAGACCGCGCGGTCGTACGGCCTCGGCACCTGGGCACGGATCCGGCACGTGCTGTGGCCGAGCGCGCTGCCGTATGTCTTCACCGGTGTCCGGCTGGCCGCGGCCGTCGCGCTGATCCTCGCCGTCACCGGTGAACTCGTCATCGGCGCCCCGGGGTTGGGCGCGCGGATCGGGGTCGCGCAGAGCTCGCAGGCGGTGCCGGAGATGTACGCGCTGATCGTGGTGACCGGTCTGCTGGGGCTGCTCGTCAACGTGGGCGCGCGGACCGTGGAGCGACGGGCGCTGGCCTGGCACCAGTCGGTGCGCGGGGAGGTGGCGGTGTGAGGCGGATCGCTCTTCACCTGGTCTTCGCGCTCGCCCTGCCCGTTCTGCTGTTCGCGGGCTGGTGGGTTGCGTCGGCGGACAGTACCGATGTCTTCTGGCCGCCGCTGCGCACGATCCTGAAGACCTTCCCGGACGTGTGGACCGCCGAGCGGCTGCGTCACGACGTGCTGCCCAGCCTCTGGCGGCTCACGGCCGGTTACGCGCTGGCCGCCGTGGCCGGGGTGGCTCTCGGCACCGTCATCGGCTCCTACCGGCGGCTGCGGGCGGTGTGCGAACCGGTCCTGGAGTTCCTGCGGGCGATCCCGCCGCCGGTGCTGATCCCGGTCATCATGCTCTTCGCGGGCATCGGCGACACCATGAAGGTCACGGTGATCGCGAGCGGATGCGTCTGGCCGATCCTGCTCAACACGGTCGAGGGCGTCCGCGCGGTCGACCCGGTGATGCTGGAGACCGCCCGCACCTACGGCATCTCGGGCCCGTCGCGCCTGCGCCACCTGGTGCTGCCCTCGGCGAGTCCGCAGATCTTCGCGGGTCTGCGGCAGGCGCTGTCGATCGGCATCATCCTGATGGTCATCAGCGAGATGTTCGCGGCCAGCAACGGCATCGGCTTCACCGTCGTGCAGTTCCAGCGCAGCTTCGCGGTACCGGACATGTGGACCGGGATCATCGTGCTCGGTCTGCTGGGCTGTCTGCTCTCCGTGGTGTTCCAGCTGGTCGAGCGGCGGGTGCTCGCCTGGTATCACGGCCTGCGCGCCTCGGCCCGGCGGTCCCCGTGAGTTCCCCGAACGCGAAAGGGCGGTCCATGCAGGGACTTCTTGGCGTATCCGGCCTGAACAAGGTCTACGAGGGGTCGGGGCGCCGGGTGGAGGCGGTCCGCGACCTCACCTTCACCGTCGACCGCGGCGAACTGGTCTGTCTGGTGGGCCCGTCGGGCTGCGGCAAGACGACCCTGCTGAAGTGCATGGGCGGTCTGCTCACCCCGACGGGGGGCGAGGTCCGCCTGGCCGGCCGGAAGGTGACCGGCCCCCCGCCCGGCATGGCCTTCGTCTTCCAGGAGTACGGCCGCAGCCTGTTCCCGTGGATGAGGGTCGCCGAGAATGTCGAACTCCCCCTGAAGCACAAGGACGTGACCAGGGCCCGACGCCGTGAGCTGGTCGCCGACGCACTGGAGTCGGTCGGCCTCCCGGACGCGGCCGGCGCCTACCCGTGGCAGCTCTCCGGGGGGATGCAGCAGCGGGTCGCCATCGCCCGCGCGCTGGCGTACGAGCCCGACGTCCTGCTGATGGACGAGCCGTTCGCGGCGGTGGACGCACAGACCCGCGCCGACCTGGAGGATCTCGTACGACGGCTGTGGCGCGAGCGGGGCATCACGATCCTGTTCGTCACCCACGACATCGACGAGGCGGTCTACCTGGGCGAGCGGGTCATCGTGCTCTCGGCCTCGCCCACGGTCGTGCGGGAGCAGCTGAAGGTCGATCTGCCCGAGGAGCGGGACCAGGTGCACACCCGGGTGGCCCCGCGCTTCGCCGAACTGCGCACCCATGTGTACGAGCAGATCCAGGCGGCGAAGCGCGGGACCGTGCAGGACGCCGTGGTCACGGAGTCGAGTACGCCTCCACTTCACTGAACTGCCCCGCGGGCCAGCCGGTGTTGGCGCTGACGGAGAGGCGGAGGTACCTCAAGGTGGTGCCCGCGGGCAGGGAGACGCTGGCCGTGTTGCCGGTCGCGGGGTCGAAGCGGTAGCCCTGTGCCCCCACGACCGTGGACCAGCCGGTGCCGTCGGTGCTGCCGAGCACGGTGACGGTCTGGGTGCGCGCACCCCACGCCGAGGACGGGGGCAGCTTCAGCACGAGTCGTCGTACGGTCTGGCTCGCGCCGAGGTCGACGGTCCAGGACTGCGGGAAGGCGTTGTTGGCCGACTCCCAGTAGCTGTTCGGGTCACCGTCCACGGCCTTGCCGGGTGTGTAGACGTCCTGGGAGCCGGTCGCGGTGGCGGGGCGGCCCTTGGCGAGGTTGCGGTTCGGGTCCGGTTCGGGGTTGCCCTGGCCGGGCTGGGGCCAGGTCGAGCAGTCCGACCAGGTGGTGTTCCAGCCGGAGTTGCCGCCGCCGTCGGTGAGGGCGAAGGTGCCGGAGTTCGCCGGGTAGGGGCAGTTGTAGATGCCGGCGGAGCCCACCGAGCCGGCCGTGACGTTGCGGAAGGTCGCGGCGCCCTGGGCCTCCGCCTGCACGACGACCGTCCCGGTGTTGCGGACGGTGGCCCCGTCCACGGTGACGTTCCGGACCGGGTAGCCCTGACCTCCGCCCGAGACGAACTCGAAGGCGCTGTAGGGGCTGTCGGTGATCGTCGTGTTGGTGATCTTCACGGTGCCGTTGACGGCACTGTCGTAGGAGTCGACCCGGAGCGCCCCCATGGGGTGGTTCCAGTTGGGGTTCATCGCGCCGGTGCGCACGAGGGTGTTGCCGTCGACGGTGATGGTCCCGGCGAGGGGGAAGAAGGGGTCGAGGAACTTCTGGTTGGAGATCGCGATACCGCTGCCGAGGGCGTTGGTGTCGGAGACCAGGTTGTTCCTGACCGCGATGTCGGTGCCGCCGTAGATCGCGATGCCGTTGGCCAGGTTGGGCTGGGTGATGGTGTTGTTGTCGAAGCTGCTGTCGGTGTCGGGTACGTACAGGGACCACATGGCGAGGGCGTCGTCGCCCTGGTTGCGCAGGAAGTTGTTGCGCACCCGGACTCCGCGCGCGTTGCCGTTGAGGTTGAGGCCGTCGGCGGTCATGTCGAGGAAGCGGTTGTTCTCGACGACGAGGTTGTCGTTGTTGCCCGTCAGCCAGAGTCCGACCTTGAGGTGCTGGAGCCACATACCGGACACCGAACTGCCGGGGCCGAGGGAGCCGTTGACGAAGTTGTCCGGGCTGGAGTCGACGCGTTCGGTGACCTCGCCGACGACCGCGAAGTCCTTGATGTGGACGCCTCCCGAGGAGTTGGTCTGGTCGATGAAGCGGGAGGTGTGCACGACCGAGTGCCAGTTGCCGGCGCCCTGGAGGGTGACGTTCTGGACGCCGCCGAGCGAGGACGTCAGCCGGTACTCGCCCGGCGGGATCCACACCACTCCCCCTTGCGCGGCGGAGATCGCGTCCCGGAAGGCCTGGGTGGAGTCGCCGTTGCCGGTGGGGTCGGCCCCCTTCGAGGTCACCGACACGGACCCGGCGGGCTGACCGGCGGCTCCCGCGACCTGCTCGAAGTCGGCCACGTCGACGGTGACCTGGGTACCGGTCGACTCGAAGGCGACCTTGTCCCCGGCCTGGAGGTTCTGGCCGAGCAGCAGGCGGGCGTTGTCGTAGAAGTGGTGCGTCCTGGCGCCGGGGATCCAACTGGTGTCGATGTAGGAGTACTTGGAGGTCACGGGGACGGTCCTGGCGAGCCGGGTCCCGTTGACGTAGACGTTCAGGGTGCCGGACTGGCCGTCGGGGACGCTGTAGGCGAGGTTCACGGCGTTGGCGGCGCGCGGCACGGTGAACTCCACGCGCTGACCGGCGGTGAGCCGTACCGCCTGGCGGCCGGACGCCTCCGACGCGAGGGTGCCCTGGGTGTAGTCGGGGCCGATCCTCGTGCCGGTGGTGGTGGCGGACTCGGCCTCGACGGAGGTGAAGGGGAGGGTGGCGCCGGCGGCCGCGTGGGCGGTGGGGGCGAGGGCGGTGAGGAGGCCGGCGGTGAGCACCACGCCGATCACTGCTGACATGCTCCTGACAGATCTGTGCATGTGCTGATCCCTTCTCGGTGGGGGTGGGGTTCAGGTCTCGGCGGGGGGGGGGTTCAGGCTCGGAGCCAGATCGCGGTGTCCTTCGGCAGGCGTCCCCGCGGGTCCAGGGGGCCGCTCGCCAGCAGGACACGGGAGTGGGCGGGCAGCTCGGCGGGGGCGTCGGCGAGGTTCACCAGACACCGCACGCCGGTGTCCCGGGTGAAGGCGAGCATGCCCTCGGGTGCGGGAAGCCAGGTGAGCGGCCCCTCGCCGAAGGCCGGGCGGAGCCTGATCGCCTCGCGGTAGAGGGCGAGCATCGACGCGGGGTCGGCGGCCTGGCGGTCGGCGGCGTACGCGGCCCAGCCGTCGGGCTGCGGCAGCCAGGGCTCGCCGCCGAACCCGGCGTGCGGGGCGTCGGCCGTCCACGGCAGGGGCACCCGGCATCCGTCCCGCCCCGGGTCGGTACCGCCCGACCGGAAGTGCATCGGGTCCTCGATCCGCTCGCGGGGGATCTCCGCCTCGGGCAGGCCGAGCTCCTCGCCCTGGTACACGTAGACGGCCCCGGGCAGGGCGAGCGAGAGCAGTGCCGCCGCGCGGGCGCGCCGGGTGCCGAGGGCGAGGTCGCTCGGGGTGCCGAAGGCCTTGGCCGCGAAGTCGAAGCCGGTGTCGGTCCGGCCGTAACGGGTCACCGTGCGGGTGATGTCGTGGTTGCACAGGACCCAGGTCGCGGGGGCACCGACCGGGGCGTGCTCGGCGAGGGTGGTCTCGATCGAGGTGCGCAGCCGCTCCGCGTCCCAGGGGCAGGACAGGAAGGAGAAGTTGAAGGCGGTGTGCAGCTCGTCGGGGCGCAGGTAGCGGGCGAAGCGCTCGGTGTCGGGGAGCCAGACCTCACCGACGAAGACGCCGCCGTACTCGTCGGCGACGGCCCGCCAGGAGCGGTAGACGTCGTGGAGTTCGTCGCGGTCGACGAAGGGGTGCGGGTGGGGGGCGGTGGCGAGGTCGGGCAGGTCCGGGTCCTTGGCGAGCAGGGCGGCCGAGTCGATGCGGACGCCCGCCACTCCGCGCTCGAACCAGAACCGCAGGATGTCCTCGTGCTCCTGGCGGACGGCCGGGTGGGCCCAGTTGAGGTCGGGCTGCTCCGGGGTGAACAGGTGCAGGTACCAGTCGCCGTCGGGCAGCCGCGTCCACACGGGCTCTGTGGAGCCGACGAACTGGGACGGCCAGTCGTTGGGCGGCAGTTCACCGTGCGGGCCGCGACCGCGCCGGAAGTGGAACAGCTCGCGTTCGGGGCTGCCGGGGCCGGCTTTCAAGGCCGCCTGGAACCAAGGGTGTTGGTCGGATACATGGTTGGGCACGATGTCGACGATCGTCCGGATGCCCAGTTCCCGCGCCTCGGCGATGAGTTTCTCCGCCTCGGCGAGGGTGCCGAAGGCCGGGTCGATCGCGCGGTAGTCGGCGACGTCGTAACCGCCGTCCTTCATCGGGGAGAGGTACCAGGGGTTGAACCACAGGGCGTCCACGCCGAGTTCGGCGAGATACGGCAGCCTGGCGCGGACCCCGGCGAGGTCCCCGGTGCCGTCTCCGTCACCGTCGGCGAAGCTGCGGACGTACACCTGGTAGATGACGGCGGAGCGCCACCAGTCCTGCTGTGCCACGGAGCCTGCCTTTCTGCGGACTTTCTGCGGAGGGAGGGGGTCAGCCCTTCGTGCCGCCCGCGCTGATCCCGGCGACGATGTGCCGCTGGAAGACGAGGAAGAGCGCGACCATCGGGATGCTGGCGATCACCATCGCCGCGATCAGCACGGTGAGCTGGATGTTCTGCGACAGCTGGACGAGTGCCACGCCGATGGGCTGCTTGTCGGTGTCGGAGAAGACCATCAGCGGCCAGAGGAAGTCCTGCCACACGGCGACCAGCGCGAAGATCGACACCACTCCGAGCACGGGCCGCGACAGGGGCAGCACGATCGACCACAGGACGCGCAGTTGCCCGGCCCCGTCGATCTCGGCGGCCTCCAGGACGTCGCGCGGGAGCTGGTCGAAGAACCGCTTGAGCAGATACAGGTTGAAGGCGTTGGCGACGGCCGGCAGCCAGATCGCGAGCGGGTCGTTCAGCAGCCCCAGATCGGCCACCGTCAGGTACTTCGGTACGACCAGCGCCTGGGCGGGGACCATCAGCGTGGCGAGGATGCCGCCCAGGATCACCTTGCCGAAGGCGGGGTTCAGCCGGGACAGGGCGTAGGCGGCCGCCGTGCACAGGACCAGCTGGAACGCCCAGGCTCCGGCGGCCTGGACCACGGTGTTCCACAGGTGCTGCGGGAGCTGCATCAGCTCCCAGGCGTCGGTGTAGCCGCCGAGGTGCCAATGCTCGGGGACGAGCGTGGGCGGGGTGCGGGCCACCTCGTCCGGTGACTTCATCGCGCCGGTGACCATCCAGTACACCGGGAAGAGGAAGGCGAGCGCGAAGAGGACGACGACCGAGGCGAGGACGGTCCAGTAGACGGCCTTGCCGCGGGGGCGGGCGAGCGCCGCCGGGGAGATCAGGGTGCGGGTGGTCATCCGGGATCCCCCTCCGCGGACCGGGTGAGGCGCAGGTACCCGGCGGAGAAGGCGCCCAGGAGCAGCAGGAGCATGACGCTCAGCGCGCAGGCACCGCCGAAGTCGTTGTAGAGGAAGGCGTACTTGTAGATCAGGTAGAGCACGGTGACCGTGGCGTTCTCGGGGCCGCCGCCGGTGATCACGAACGGTTCGGTGAAGACCTGCATGGTCGCGATGATCTGAAGGAGCATCAGCATGAGGATGGCGAACCGCGTCTGAGGGATCGTCACATGGCGGATGCGCTGGAGGAGGTTCGCGCCGTCCAGTTCGGCGGCCTCGTACAGCTCGCCGGGAATGGACTGGAGGGCGGCCAGGTAGATCAGGACGGTGCCGCCCATGGTGGCCCACGTCGCCACGATCACCAGGGAGACGAGCGCGGTGTCGGTGCCGTTGGACCAGTTCGAGGTGGGCAGGTGGACCAGGCGCAGCGCCTCGTTGGCGAGGCCGGCCCCCGGGTCGTAGAACCACTTCCACAGCAGGGCGCTGACCACCGGCGGGATCATCACCGGGAGGTAGACCACGACCCTGAAGAACGCCTTGGCGTGCCGGAGTTCGTTGAGCACCAGGGCCATGACGAACGGGATCGCGAACCCGATGAGCAGGGCCAGCAGGGTGAAGGTGAACGTGTTGCGCCAGGCGGCGGTGAACTCCGGGTCGTGCCAGACGCGGGTGAAGTTGGCGGTGCCGACCCACTCCGGGTCGGAGCCGGGCGTGTACTTCTGGAAGGCGATCACGACGGCACGGATCGCCGGGTACCAGGAGAAGAGGGCGAAGCAGAGCAGTCCGCCGAGGAGGAAGCCGTGGGCACGGGCCTGGTCGGCGAGGCGGCGCCGCCTCCGGTCCCCTGCGGGAGGCGGCGCCTGGATCGGGGGGACGGCGACTTCGTGGAGCCGCTCGGCCGTCTTCGTCATGGCGGTCAGCCCCGGGCCAGGATGCCGTCGATCTTGGTCGAGGCGTCTTCCAGGAGCTGGTCGATGTCGGCGTCCTTCTTGGTGAGGACGGCGGAGACGGCACCGTCGAGGACGGAGTAGATCTGCTGGGCGTGCGGGGGCTCGATCTTCATGTCCAGGCTCTGGTTGCCGTCGAGGAAGGCCTGGTAGTTCTCCACCGGCACATTGGCGTTGGCCTTCTTGACCTGCTGGTCCTTGGCGTCGGCGGCGCCGGTGAACAGCCGCGGTTCGGGCAGGCCGACCGGGGCGTCGGCCTTCCTGGCACGGGCGTAGTCGCCGAGGAAGCCCGCTCCGGGGGTGAGGAACATGTGGTCGAGCCACTTCAGGGCGGCCCTGATCTGGTCGGGGCTCGCCTTCTTGTTGACCATGTAGCCGTCGCCGCCGATGAGCGTGCCCTTGCCGCCGGGCATCGGGGCAAGGGCGAGGTCCTTGTAGTCGCCGCCCTTCTCCTTGACCAGGATCGGGATGTTGTCCGGGGCGGAGAGGTACATGCCGAGCTTGCCCGAACCCATCAGCTGCTGGACGTCGTTGATGACGAGGAGCTGCTTGCTGCCCATGGAGTCGTCGGTCCAGCGCATGTCGTGGAGGTTCTGGAGGACGGCACGGCCCTCGGGGGTGTCGACGGTGGCCTTCTTGCCGTCGGCGCTGACGACGTCGCCGCCCTGGGAGTACAGCTCGGCGGTGAAGTGCCAGCCGCCCTGGTTCTGCGCGCTGTAGTCGGCGTACCCGACGGTGCCGTCGCCCAGTTCCGCGATCCTCTTGGCGTCGGCGCGCAACTCCTCCCAGGTGGCCGGGGGTTGCTCGGGGTCGAGGCCGGCCTTCTCGAAGAGCCGCTTGTTGTAGATCAGGCCCATCGAGTAGCCGGTGCGGGGGATGCCGTAGATCTTTCCGTCGACGGTGTAGATGTCGCGGAGTTGCTGCTGGAGGGTGCCGTAGCTCTTCAACTCCTTGACGTACGGGGTGAGATCGGCGGCCTGGTGGATGTCCACGACGTGCCGGGCGTCGGTGAAGTACGTGTAGAAGACGTCCTCCATCTGTCCGCCGGCGAGCTTGGCGTCGAAGGTCTTGGGGTCCTGACAGGGGAACGCGTCGTGAGCGACGACGTCGATGTCCGGGTTCTGTTTCTCGAAGGACGCGATGTCCTGCTCGAAGAACCTGCGGTCGACCTCGGCGCTCTTGGGCGGCATGCAGTTGACCGTGATGCGGGTCTTGCCGCCGGCGGAACCGTCGTCGCCGGACCCGCAGGAGGTCAGGGCGAGGGCGAGCGAGCCGACGCTGAGTGCGACGAACGTACGGCGGAACCCGGTGCTTCTCATCGGTGGACCCCTCTGGGCAGGAGCGGTGGGCGGGGCACACTCAAGCACCGGCGACATCCGTCCGCAAGATGTCGCGCGCAATCTGAAATTATTTGACAGTCAGGTGGATCTCAGGAACGGGGCGGCGGGGCCGTCGAGCCCCGCACCACCAGCTCGGGCTCGAACAGCAGCTCCTCGCGCGCCACGAAACCGCCGCCGATCTGCGTGTTCAGCAGCTCGACGGCCGCCCTGCCCATGGCCTCGATGGGCTGCCGGACCGTGGTGAGCGGAGGCTCGGTGCAGTTCATGAACGCCGAGTCGTCGTAACCGACGACCGAGACCCGGGAGGGCACGTCCAGGCCCTTGCGACGGGCGGCCCTGATCGCGCCGAGCGCCAGCGGATCGCTGGCACAGATGATGCCGGTGACACCCCGGTCGATGAGACGCGAGGCCGCCGCGTGCCCGCCCTCGATCGAGAACATCGCGCGGGCAACATGATCGTCAGGCAGGTCCCCGACGGTTCGCGCGGCAGCCAGCTTGCGCGCCGAGGGCACATGGTCCTCCGGCCCCAGCACCAGCCCGATCCGCTCGTGGCCCAGCGAGGCGAGGTGCCGCCAGGCCTGCTCCACCGCCACCGCGTCGTCGCAGGAGACGCCGGGGAAGCCGAGATCCCCGATGGACGCGTTGACCAGCACCACCGGGATCCTGCGCTCGGCGAGCAGCCGATAGTGGTCGTGCGGGGCGTCTGCCTGCGCGTACAGGCCGCCGGCGAAGACGACCCCGGACACCTGCTGCTGCAGCAGCAGCTCCACGTAGTCCGCCTCGGACACCCCGCCCCTGGTCTGGGTGCACAGCACCGGCGTCAGCCCGAGCTGGGCCAGCGCTCCGCCGATGGCCTCGGCGAACGCGGGGAAGATCGGGTTCTGGAGCTCCGGCAGCACCAGTCCCACCAGCCGGGCCCGCTCACCGCGCAGCTGCGTGGGCCGCTCGTAGCCGAGCACGTCCAGCGCGGACAGGACCGCCTGCCGGGTGCCCTCGGAGACTCCCGGCTTGCCGTTGAGAACCCGGCTGACCGTGGCCTCGCTGACCCCGACCTTCTTCGCCACCTCGGCAAGTCGTCGCGTCATGAGCGCAAGAATAGCGCAAGAAATGCAAGCCGCTTGCGTAATCCCGACAGGGAGCGGGCCCGTGAATCGAGGGGGCCGGTCCGCGGATCGGGGAGGCTTACTGACGAGGCGCCGTCGGCGACCTGAACGCCGACGGTGCCCGTCAGGCCTCGGGGGCGGGCACCACCGTGAGGTGACCGGCGGTGCGGCGCGGGCGGCGCCGGGCGCCGGCCGGGCGGAGCACCAGGGTCAGTCTGGTGCAGCCCAGTTCGCGCAGCGTGGGCGGGGTCTCGTCGACGACCCGGCAGTCGGTGGCCCCCCACCGCGGATCCGGGTGCACCAGGGGGCGCACGGAGCCGTCGTGCTGCACGGCCTGTTCGCCGACCGCGCGGATCCAGTGCGGCAGCCCGTGCCGGTAGGCGGCCTCCATGATCGGGTCCTGGGCGATGTCCCGGCGGATCGCCTGCAGCCCGTGGTCATGGCCGTGCCGCTCGACCGCGGCGGCGAACTGCGCGAGCAGCGGCAGACACCAGCGCGATTCGTGCTCACCGAGGACGGAGCTCGCATCCGGATGGAACAGGACGAAGCGGAGGAAGTTGTCACCCGGCATGGCTGTCGGATGCGGGCCCACAGCGCGGAAAAGTGACGCGAAAGCGGTGTTGGCGAGAACGACGTCCCAGCGGTGGTCGAGGACGACGGACGGGAAGGGGACGGCTTCCAGGAGCGTGGCGTAGTCCTGAAGGTACGCCTGGGCTTCGAGCCCCTCGGGGCCCGGCCGCGGTTCCGACGGCTGCCCACCTGCCTGATGTGCCATCGGGAGGTCACCCCTCTTGCCTATGCGGCCTTCACGCGGCGCCTTGATCCTGCTTCCCCGCGAGGAGGCGTGTCAACTATCGTGGCATTCCACGGCGGTTGACGGCTGAAATTGGCCACAGTTGTGGCGAGACCTGGATGTGAGTTCGAACAAGGGGCTACTCTCCGGGAAGTTCACGGCGAGGGCCTGTGAGAAGTCGGGTGAGAGACGTAGGAGATCTGTCGGTGTCGGATGGCTTCGAGAGCCCGGACGACGCGGCAACGGTCGTGCTGACGGCCGTCGTCGCCCGCGTCACCGCACTCGCCGACCGGCTCGGCGTCCCGCACGCGCAGGCCTTCGACACCGGGCGGCTGTCCGTCGCCTCCGGCGTCCCCGAGCCCGTCGTCAAGGCGCTGCTGAGCGGACGCCCGGCCGGCGAACCGGACGTCCAGGCACGGTTCCTGCAACGGCTCGACCTGCTGCGCCGCACCCGGCTCAAGCCGGGCGGCCGCAAGTACACCCAGCAGGAGATCGCCGACGGGGCCGGCATGTCCCGGCAGCAGGCGGGCGCCCTCATCAACGGCGACCGCCGCCCCACCATGGAGCACTGCGACGCCATCCAGCGGTTCTTCCGGGTGCACGCCGGGTTCCTCACCGCCGAGGATCCCGAGGCGCTCGCGGGCGCGCTCCAGCGCACCGAGCAGGAACTGCTGCACAAGCTCGCCGACCGGGAGCGGGAGGCCGCCGCGGCCGCGCACGACCCGCTGGAGCGGCTGCTCCAGGACCACGGCGTCCGGGGGATCGCCTGGCGGGCCGCGCAGCTGCCGACCGACCAGCACCGTGACAAGGTCGCCGAGTGGCTGGACATGCTCCTGGAGAGCGTCAAGCGGCCCGAGTCCTGATCCGGGAGACAACTGTGGGCATCGGTAAGCACATGCGCCGCCTCAGCGGCGAGTTGGTCGCGGAACTGGAGCTGACCGCGCCGGCCCGGCCCGAGCGCCTGTACGGCGCCCTGTGCGAGGCGATGAGCAGACGCCGGGGCCGCCCGGTCCACTTCCGTACGGCGCCCTTCCCGCCCGGCACCGCCAGCGGACTGTGGCTCGACATGGCCGACCAGGATCTCGTCGTGATCGAGGAACGCACCGCGCCGGACCACCAGTTGGTGATCCTCGGCCACGAGCTGTGGCACATGAACGCCGGTCACTGCTCCCACCACGTCGAGGGCGCCGCGGTCGCGGCCCGTCTCCTCCACGACGACGCCGACCTCCAGGCCACGGTCCGCAAGGTCGCCGCGCGCAGCCGTTTCGAGCTCGCCGACGAGCGGGACGCGGAGAGCTTCGGTCTGCTGCTGGCCAGCAAGTGCCGGACGCTGCTGGCGGGTTCGCCGCTGCGGGGACCGGCGCAGCGGGACCGTCTGGCGGGGCGGATCGAGGCGTCGCTCGGCTACCGCGGGCCCCAGGGCTGAGACGCCCCTCAGTCCGGGGCTGAGGCTCCCGCTCACGTGGCGCTGCGTTCGCTCGCCTCCCTCAGGTCCCGCTCCACGGCACGCGCGCGTGGGCCGTCCGGCCGTCCCTCGCGCAGCAGTTCCCGCCAGTGCTCCCGGCTCCAGTGCGCCGGGCCCGTCGTGGCCGTGAACTCCTCGACCAGCGCGACGAACCGGGCGGGATCGGTGTGGAACGGGAAGTGGCCCGCGCCCTCGAAGATCTCCAGACGGCTGCCGGGCATCGCCTCGTGGGCCCGGTGGGCGTGCCGTACGGGCACCACGCTGTCGCGGTCGCCCCACAGCAGCATGGTCGGCATGCCCTCGGTGAGGTAGCAGCGGTCCAGCATGGTGACGACCTGTCCGCGCCAGTCGACGACCGCGCGCAGGGTGCGGATGAAGGCGTTGCGGGAGGTCTCGTCGGGGAGCGCGTCGACGAGGTTCAGGATGTCCGGCGCGTCCTGGCCGAGATCGGTGTCCAGGAGCTTCATCAGGCGGACGGCGAGGCCCACTTGGAGCCGCATCCCGGGCAGCCGCAGCGCCGACAGCATCAGGTGCGCACCCGGCAGCGAGACCAGCCGCAGCACGGGGTTGACCTCGCGGCCCACCCCGCCCGCGCCGACCAGCACGAGCCGCTCGGTGCGCTCCGGGAACTGGTAGGCGAACTGCATGGCCACGCCCCCGCCGAGCGAGTGCCCGACCAGGGTGGCCGACTCGATGCCCAGGGTGGTGAGCAGATCCCGCACGCCGTTGGCGTACGCGGCCACCGAGTAGTCGGCGCGCGGCTTGTCGGAGTCGCCGTGCCCGAGCAGGTCGGGGGCGATCACGGTGTGGGTGCGGGCGAGAGGGGGGATCAGGTCCGCCCAGGTCGCCGAGGAGTCCCCGATGCCGTGCACGAGCACCAGTGCCGGGCCCTCGCCTGCCATGCGGTAGGCACGGCGGTAACCGTGCACCACGCGGTACCGCAGCTCCGGTGCGGCGTCGCCGACCGGGCGCAGCCGGACGGCGCGCGCCGGGCGTCCGCGCGGGTCGTCGATCACACGCCCACCTCCCTCCGTCCCACCGGCCGCCGCGAGGCGGCCGAAAGCCCTTCCTCCCAGCGTAGAACCCCTTTTCCCAGGGTGATTTCGGGGAGGTTTCGCCTCCGCTAAGCGGGCGAACGACAGGGCACGGAGACCGGATTGTCAGTGGTGGACGGCAAGCTGGAGACACACAGCCGTATGTCCGGCCACGACTTGGGGAGAGCCGCCGATGCCCACCGCCGTACTGACCGACCGTGAGCGCACCGCCGTCCAGGCGTATCTGCGGCTGCTGCACACGGTCCGAGCCGCTTTCGACACCGCGTCGGGGCCGCCCGACACCGCCCGGCCACCGGTCGTCCCGCCGGCGGTCCTCGCCGAGGCCGAACAGGCCCTGGCGGACGCGGGCCTCGCGGGCAACGAGGAGGAGTTCTTCAGGCTGCTGCGGGGGTGGTGCCCGCCGGAGCCATAAGGGCGTCCGTCCCTGCACCACGGGAGTGGCGGGGGCCGTGCCGCGCGCTCAGGCGTGCGGCACGGTCACGGAGGTCGCCACGAGACCGCCCTGGACCGTCCAGCGGCCCTCGAAGGCCCCGCGGCGCACACCACCCACCAGCGGGCCGGGCACGAGGAGTTCGGCGCGCAGGGTGCCACCGGGAGGCCCCTCGGGGTCGACGTGGATCGTGATGTCGGCCTCGGAGAAGTCCAGCCACGTGCCGGTGAGGGGGAACCACGCCTTGTAGACGGACTCCTTGGCGCTGAACAGCAGCCTGTCCCAGTGGACGGCGGGATGCCGCCCGGCGAGCTCCCGCAGCCTGACCCGCTCCCCCGGCAGGGACACGCTCTCCAGCACACCCTCCGGGAGCGGACCGTGGGGTTCGGCGTCGATGCCGAGGGACGCCAGGTCCGCGGCCCGGACCAGGGCCGCGGCACAGTAGCCGTCGCAGTGGGTCATGCTGCCGGTGAGACCGGCCGGCCAGCGCGGGGCGCCCCGTTCGCCGGGCAGGAGCGGCTGCGGCGGCACACCGAGCTTCTCCATGGCCCGCCGGGCGCAGGCGCGCACCAGGGTGAACTCCCGGCGGCGCTTGGGAACGGCGTGCGCGACGAGCGCGGCCTCCTCGGGGTACAGCCCGGCGTGCCCGGCCTCCACGGAGTACAGCCCGGCATGGTCCCGCTCGTCGGCGCCGTACGCCTCGACGGCGACCACCGGGTCCGGCAGCAGTTCCCCGATCACCGGGCACCCACCTCCCCGGGCACGATCAGGCGCGGCCGGCCCGGCGGTTCCGGCCGCTTGCGCCACTCCCGTGGGTAGCCCACCGAGACCTCCTCGAAGCGGACCCCCTCGTGCCAGGTGGTGCGGGGGATGTGCAGATGGCCGTAGACCATCGTCTCGACACGGAAGCGGCGGTGCCAGTCGGCGGTCAGCGTGGTGCCGCACCACATGGCGAACTCGGGGTACCACAGGACGTCCGTGGGGTGCCGGTCCAGCGGGTAGTGGTTGACGAGGACCGTGGGCAGGCCGGCGGGGAGGGCGTCCAGCCGGCGCTCGGTCTCGGCGACCCGGGCCCGGCACCATGCCTCACGGGTCGGGTACGGGTCGGGGTGCAGCAGGTACTCGTCGTTGCACACGATGCCGGTGCCGTGGGCGTACTCCAGGCCCTGTTCCTTGGTGGTGCAGCCGGCCGGCAGGAACGAGTAGTCGTAGAGCAGGAAGAGCGGGGCGACGGCGACCGGGCCGCCGGGACCCTCCCAGACCGGGTAGGGGTCCTCGGGGGTGAGGACGCCCAGGTCCCGGCACATCGCGACGAGGTGCTCGTAGCGGGCCACCCCGCGCAGGGTGACGGTGTCCTTGGGATGGGTCCACAGTTCGTGGTTGCCGGGTGCCCAGACGACCTGGCGGAAGCGGCCGGCGAGGGTTTCGAGTGCCCAGCGGACGTCGGCGACGGTCTCCGCGACATCACCGGCCACCAGGAGCCAGTCGTCGTCGGTCCCGGGGCGCAGCGCCTCGACGAGGGCGCGGTTCTCGGGGTAGCCGATGTGCAGATCGCTGATGGCCAGGAGCTGTGCCGCGGCACCGGCCGTAGACGTCACCTCTCGCCCCCTCCGAGCACCGAGTGGAACCACGACAACACATTTGGTTTCCCGGTACAAGAGTGAACCGCCCGGGGCGGGTTCATGATCGGGTAATCCGTAACACGGGCGTTGCACGCGGGACCCCGGGAAAGCCGTATGATCGCCCCAACACCACCGCATGGAACTTCCCTTTCCAGGGGCGGTTTGGTGTCCCTCCAATCACCCTGCCCGGGCACGGGCCCGCTTCGCCCTGCCCGAAAATGCCCGAAAGGCGGCCTGCATGCTCTCTCGCGTACGCGTCTGGCTCAACCGCACGTACGCGGAGAACGTGTTCTTCATGGATCAGTTGCGGCGAAATCCCAGCGATCGCGCCGTCGAGATCCACGCGACGCACGGCGACCCCGACTCGCCCGTGCTGGCCGCGGCGGACACCGCCGAACTGGAGCCGGAGGGCCTGTCCCCCGCCGCCTATGTCGAGTTCGCGCTCGACCAGTGCCAGCGGCGCGGCATCGACGTGTTCGTGCCCCGGCTGCACCAGGCGGCGATCGTGGCCCACCGGGCCGACTTCGCGGCCGTCGGTACGGCGCTGCTGGCACCGCCGCCGGAGGGTGTGGCCGTCTTCCACGACAAGGTCGTCGCCTACGAGGCGGTCCAGGCGATCGGGGTCCCGGTGCCGCCGTGGTGGCGGGTGCGGACCGCGGCCGAGCTGGTGACGGCCGTGGAGGCGCTGGAGGCGGACGGGCACAAGGCGTGCTTCAAGCCGGCGTCCGGCGCCGGCGGGGTGGGCTTCCGCGTGATCACCCGCACCCCCTTCTCGCTCGCGCAGCTCAACGGCTTCCCGAGCCCGTACGTCTCGCTGGACATGGTCGTCGAGGCGCTCGAGCAGGCCGGAGAGCAGGTGGACTGGCTGGTCATGCCGCGCCTCGAGCAGCCGGAGGTGTCGGTGGACACGCTCACCGGGACCGACAACCGGGTGCGGCTGGCGATCGGCCGCACGAAGAACGGCCGTCGGCGCGGGTTCACGCAGGACGAGCAGTGGCTGGAGCCGGCGCGGCTGATCGCCGAGGGGTTCGGACTGCACTACCTGTCCAACATCCAGTTCCGGATGTTCGGCGACCGTCCGGTGCTGATGGACGTCAACACGCGGCCGGCGGGCGGGCTGCACCAGCTGTCCCTCTGCGGGGTCAACGTGCCTTGGGCGGCTGTGCAGTTGGCGCTCGGGGAGGAGACCGGGGTGATCGAGCCGCCGTTCCTGGGGCAGGACTACACGGTGGTGTCGGGGCCGCGGCAGCTTCGGCCGGCGTCGGTGCCGGTGCCGCGTCAGCGGGTGGAGGAGGTGGAGCAGCCCCTGCTGCCCTCCGTTCCCGCGCCGGCCCCTGCGATGGAGGCTGCGGCGGAGGTACTGCCGCTTTAGGTTGACTGCCGGGCGCGGGTGAATTGTGGCTTGTCGCGCAGTTCCCCGCACCCCTGGGTAGGTTCCAGTTCCCGTCCGCTGTCTTGACAGGGGCATTGGTCCATACCAACTTGGTTGCGCACCCCCCGCTCCTCTCTGCACTCCCGAACACCCCCATTTCTTCAGGGAGATCGCGTGCGCAACCCACTCAGACGTTCCAGAGTTCTCGCGTTCCTCGGTGCCGCCGGCCTCGCGCTCGGTGGGGCCGTCGCTCTTCCGGGTACGGCCCAGGCGGCCAACATCCTGGGCAATCCCGGGTTCGAGTCGGGGAGCCTCTCCCCCTGGACCTGCACCGGCAACCTCGGGTCCGTCGTCTCCTCTCCCGTGCACGGGGGCTCCAAAGCCCTTCAGGGCGCGGTGAGTTCGAGCGACAACGCGCAGTGCAGCCAGACCGTCGCCGTGCAGCCCAACACCACGTACCAGCTCAGCGGCTGGGTGCGCGGCTCGTACGTGTACCTCGGCGTCACCGGCGGACCCTCCACCTGGACGACCTCCCCGTCGGCGTACGGCCAGCTCACCACGAGCTTCACCACCGGCTCCACGCAGACCAGCGCGCAGATCTACGTCCACGGCTGGTACGCCCAGGGCACCTACTGGGCCGACGACATCAGCCTCGACGGCCCCGGCGGTGGCGGCGGTTCGGACACCCAGGCGCCCACCACGCCCACCGGACTGACCTCCACCGGCAAGACCTCCTCCAGCGTGTCGCTGAAGTGGAACGCGGCGACGGACAACGTGGGGGTGACGGCGTACGACGTGTACAGCGGCTCGAACAACGTCCTCAGTGTGTCCGGTACGACCGCCACGGTCAGCGGGCTCTCGCCGAGCACGGCGTACACCTTCACCGTCAAGGCGCGGGACGCGGCCGGCAACACCTCCGGCGCCTCGGGCTCCGTGAGCGTGACGACGGACGCGGGCACCGGTGGCGGCACCGGCTTCAAGCAGGCCGCGCCCTATCTGTACGAGGGCTGGGGCGATCCGCCGAGCCCGACGACCGTGATGAGCGCGACCGGCGTCAAGTGGTTCACGATGGCGTTCATGCTGGACTCCGGCGGCTGCAACCCCGCCTGGGACAGCACCCGGCCGCTGACCGGGGGCGTCGACCAGACCGCCATCAACCAGATCCGGGCAGCCGGCGGTGACGTCGTGCCGTCGTTCGGCGGCTGGCAGGGCAGCAAGCTCGGCGCCAACTGCTCCTCGGCGAGCGCGCTCGCGGCGGCCCTCCAGAAGGTCATCGACGCCTACTCGCTCAAGGCGATCGACATGGACATCGAGAACTCCGACGAGTTCGAGAACGAGGCCGTGCAGGCGAGGATCCTGACCGCGCTGAAGACGGTCAAGGCCAACAACCCGGGCCTGAAGACCATCGTCACCTTCGGCACCTCGACCACCGGGCCGACCTACTACGGCAACCGGCTCATCGAGCAGGCGCAGTCGCTCGGCGCGAACATCGACGTGTTCACCATCATGCCGTTCGACTTCGGCGGCGGCTCCGACATGTACGGCAACACCGTGAACGCCACGGAGGGGCTGAAGGCCAAGCTGAAGTCGACCTTCGGCTGGGACGACGCGACCGCCTACGCGCACATCGGCATCTCGGGCATGAACGGGCTCTCCGACCAGCAGGAGAACACGACCCCGGCGATCTGGACCCAGATCAGGGACTGGGCCAACTCCCACCACATCGCCCGGCTCGCGTTCTGGTCGGTCAACCGGGACCGGCCCTGCCCGGGCGGCGGTGTGGTGAGCAACTGCTCCGGGATCAGCCAGAACAACTGGCAGTTCACCTCGATCACGGCCGGCTTCACCGGCTGAGCGGGGTGGTGCCTGCCGGTCCCTCAACCGGCAGGCACCACCGCGCCGTCAGAACCGGCCCGAGCCCCGGTACAGCTCCAGCTCCCCGTCCAGCTCGACCTTGAGCACCGTGGCGTACGGGTCGAGGTCGGCCGCGGCCGGCGGGTCGATCCACACGATGCCGACGGCGTCGTGGAGGCCGCCCACCATCCGGTGGCCGAGTTCCGTGCCGGTGCCGAGGACGGTGACCCTGCGGACCGGGGTGACGAGTCCGCGCAGGCCGATTTCGGCGCGGGGCGCGTCGAAGAGGACCAGGTACAACGTCCGGCCGTCCGCGGAGAGGGTGCTGGGTCCGTAGTGGTGCCCGGCGGGCAGTCCGCGCCGGCTGCCGTACACCGCCTCGGAGTGCTTCCCGATCCACTCCCCCAGTCCCTCGAGCCGCTCGACCTGCGGCTGCGGGATGGTGCCGTCCTCCATCGGGCCGACGTCGAGCAGCAGGTTGCCGCCTCCGCCGATGGTCTCGGTGAAGTAGCGGATCAGCTGGGCCAACGACTTGTGGTTGTGGTCGTGGTGCTGGTACCCCCACGAGTCGTTGATCGTCAGGCACAACTCCCAGGGACCGTCCGGCGGTTCGATGGGAGCACCCTGCTCGGGGGTGGCGTAGTCGCCCTCGCTGAGCATGCGCGCGTTGAAGACGACGTCCGGCACGTACGAGCGGATCAGCGCGGCGAGTTCGGGGATGCGCCACTGCTCCTCGCTGCGGTCCCACTCGCCGTCGAACCACATCAGGTCGGGTCGGTAGCGGGAGGCCAGCTCTCGGATCTGGCCGTCCCGGTAGGCGATGAACCGCTCCCAGGCCTCCAGGTCCTCGTCCTCGGCGGCCACCTCGGAGTAGCGGTTGTCCTCCTGCTCCGGCGGACGGCCCGGCTTGCGCGTGGAGGCGTAGTCCGGGTGGTTCCAGTCGGAGTGGGAGTAGTAGAAGCCGACCTTGAGGTCCTTCTCCCGCAGGGCCTCGGCGTAGGGGCCGAGGTAGTCCCTGCCGAGGTTGAGGTCGCCGAACCCGGTGTCCCACAGGGCGACTCCGTCGTGGTGACGGCTCGTCAGGACGGCGTACCTGGCGCCTGCCCGGGCGAACAGGTCGGCCCACTCGCGCGGGTCGTACTTGGCGCCCGTGAAGCGCTCCAGCTGGGACATGTACCGGTCGTGCGGGACGATGTCGTCGTAGAACGACCAGGACTCCTGCACGCCGTCGACGGCGTAGATGCCCCAGTGGATGAAGATCCCCAACTTGGCGTCGGTGAACCAGGGTTGCATCGCCATCCGTCAGCCCCTCCGCAACCGCAGCGTCAGCACCTGGAAGGGACGCAGCGAGATGCGCACGCCGCCGTCCTCGACGACCGCGTCCTCCAGCGGGCGCTCCAGCAGGTCGGTGACCTGGGCGCCGGCCAGCGGGAAGCCGGTGCGCAGGACGCCCTGGGCGCGGCCGCCGCCCGACTCGTAGAGGCGGACCACCACGTCACCGGACGCGTCGTCGGCGAGCTTGACCGCCTCGACCGTCACGCCCTGGCCGTCGACCGAGACGACCGGCTCGGGGGCACCGGCCGCGTCCGCCACCCGGAGCGGGAGGTTGAGGGAGTAGCCCTCGGCGACGGTCTCGTCGATGCTCGCGCCGGGCAGCAGCGAGTAGGTGAAGCGGTGCTTGCCCTGGTCGGCCTCCGGGTCCGGGATGCGCGGGGCGCGGACCAGGCTGAGGCGGACCGTGGTGGTCGTGCCGCCGTCCTCGCGGACCGTGCGGGAGACGTCGTGGCCGTAGGTGGAGTCGTTGAGGACCGCGACGCCGTAGCCCGGTTCGGCGACGTGGACCCAGCGGTGGCCGGAGACCTCGAACCGGGCCGCTTCCCAGGTGGTGTTGGTGTGGGTGGGCCGCTGGACGTGGCCGAACTGGATCTCCGCGGAGGAGTGCGCGGCGCGGACGTCCACCGGGAAGGCGGCCTTGAGGATCTTCTCGGCCTCGTGCCAGTCGATCTCGGTCGCGAAGTCGATGCGGGGGCTGTCGGCACGCACGGAGATCGTCTGGGTGATCTTCGAGCCCTTGCCGAAGGAGCGGGTCACGCGGATCGCGCCCTCCAGCGGGTCCTCGGAGACGACCTCGATCGCCGTGGCCTCCAGGAGGTCCGTGTACCGGTTCTTGTAGTGGCTGTCGATGTCCCAGGCGTCCCAGTAGTTCGGGAGGTCGGTGTGCAGCCGGAGCAGGTTGCCCGCGGAGGCGAGGACCTCCCGGCCGGCGCGCAGGTCGAAGACGGACTCCAGGGTGCCGTCCTCGGCGACCGAGACCCGCACCAGGCCGTTGTCGAGCACCCGGCCGGAGACGGTCACCGGTCGCTCGGGCCGCGCGTCGGCCAGCGGGGCGCTGCCGTTCGCGGGGACCTCGACGAAGGCCGGCGTCCCGGCGGACGTACGGACCACCTCGGAGCGGGCGTACGGGCTGGTGTTGAAGACGCGGGTGCTCCCGGCGCCCAGCGCGGCCACCGCCTCGGCGGTCAGCGCCTCCAGTTCCTCGGCGACGCGGGCGTACTCGGCCTCCGCCTCGCGGTGCACCCAGGCGATGGAGGAGCCGGGCAGGATGTCGTGGAACTGGTGGAGGAGGACCGTCTTCCACAGACGGTCCAGCTTCTCGTACGGATAGGCGTAGCCCGGCGCGTGCAGCGCGGCCGTGGTCGCCCACAGCTCGGCCTCGCGCAGCTTGTGCTCGGAGCGCCGGTTGCCCTGCTTGGTGCGGGCCTGGGAGGTGTAGGTGGCGCGGTGCAGCTCCAGGTAGAGCTCGCCGACCCAGACGGGGGCGTCCGGGTACTCGGCGCGGGCCTGGGCGAAGAAGTCGTCCGGGTGCTCGATGACGACCTTGGGCGAGCCCTCCAGGTCGGCGAGGCGCCGGGCGCGCTCCATGATCTCGCGGGTGGGGCCGCCACCTCCGTCGCCCCAGCCGAAGGGGGCCAGCGAACGGGTGCCGCCGCCCTTCTCGGAGTAGTTGCGGACCGCGCGGTCCATCTCCTCGCCGGAGAAGCGGGCGTTGTAGGTGTCGACGGGCGGGAAGTGCGTGTAGATGCGGGTGCCGTCGATGCCCTCCCACCAGAAGGTGTGGTGGGGGAACTTGTTGGTCTGGTTCCAGGAGATCTTCTGGGTGAGGAACCACTCGTTGCCGGCGAGCTTGGCCAACTGCGGGTAGGCGGCGGTGTAGCCGAAGGAGTCCGGCAGCCAGACGCCCTTGGTCTCGATGCCGAAGTGCTCGATGAAGAACCGCTTGCCGTGGATGAGCTGGCGGGCCATGGCCTCGCCGCCGGGCAGGTTGCCGTCGGCCTCGACCCACATGCCGCCGACCGGCGCCCACTGGCCCTTCTTCACGGACTCCTGGATGCGGGCCCACACGTGCGGGTAGTTGTCGCGCACCCACTCGTACTGCTGGGCCTGGGAGCAGGCGAAGATGAAGTCGTCGTACTCGTCGGCGAGCGCGGTGACGTTGGAGAAGGTGCGGGACGTCTTGCGCTTGGTCTCGCGGATGGGCCAGAGCCAGGCGGAGTCGATGTGGGCGTGGCCGACGCCGGAGACGGTGTGCGCGCTGGCGTGCGCGGGCCTGGCCAGGACGGGGGCGAGCACCTCGCGGACGGCGGCCGCGGTGCCGGCGACGTCGTCCAGGTCGAGGGCGTCCATGGCACGGTCGAGCGCGCGCAGGATCTCGTGGCGGCGGGGCTCGTGCTCGGGGAGGTGGACCATCAGCCCGCGCAGGACCTGGAGGTCGAGGTCGAGGTGGAAGACCTCCTCGTCGAGGATCGCGAGGTCGGCGCGCTGGAAGGTGTAGAGGGGCGCGGAGCCGGCCGTGAGCTTGTCGCCCATCGGCGTGGTCCTCGAGAAGTTGTCCTTGAGGATGTCCGGGTTGGAGGCGGCCTCGACCAGGTAGTCGATCTGCTCGCCGCCGACGGCCGGGTTGGCGACGGGGACGTACTGGTTGAGCGGGTTCACGGCCTTCAGGGGGCGGCCGTCGACCAGGTGGACGAGGGCCTCGGCCTGGTTTCCGGGCCAGTCGCCGACGAAGCCGAGGTCGATGACGGTCTCGACGCGCCGCCCTGCCCACTCCGCGGGCACCTGGCCGCGCATCCGGAACCAGGTGGTGCCCCAGGGCGGCCCCCACGGGGTGTTCATCGCGAAGGGCTCGTAGCGGGCGGCCGAGGCCTCCTCGAAGGAGACCGGCTCACCCGGCGCCTGCCAGGCCTCGACCTCGAGGGGCACGGTGGCCGCGTAGATCGCGGGCTTGATGCGCTGGTCGTGCGCGCGCTGGACGCGCTCCTCGATGCGGGTGCGTTCGTCGTGCATGAAAAGTCTCCAGGGAGGGCGGAAGAGCTTCGAGAAAGCGCTTTCCAGGAAGCGGGCGCTACTTAAGGTACGCGAGCCCCGGGTGGACCGAGGTGTACCCCTCGACCAGGCGGCGGGCGACGCCCACGGAGTCGACCAGGGGGTGCAGGGCGAAGGCCTTGACGGCGGTGGTGCGGGCGCCGGACTCGGCGGCGGCCAGCACCTCGCGCTCCACCGCCTTGACCGAGCAGACCAGGCCGGTGGCGTGGCCGGGCAGCGGGTCGACGGCCACCGGGTGGGCGCCGTTGGCGTCGACCAGGCAGGGCACCTCGATCACGGCGTCGTCGTCGAGCACGGAGAGCGTGCGCCGGTTGCGGACGTTGAGGATCAGGGTGGTGCGCTCGTCGCGGGCGATGGCCCGCATCAGGGCGAGGGCGACCTTCTCGTAGCCGCCGGAGAGGTCGTCCGCGTCGCGCTCGCCGGCGCCGGCCGTCTCCCGGTTCTCCGACATGTAGGTGGCCTCGCGCTCGGCGCGGGTGCGGTCCCAGGCGTCCAGGGCCTTCACGCCCGGGTCGGTGACCTCGTCGTAGAAGTGCGCCTGCTGGTCGGCGAGGAAGGCGCCGCGGGTCTTCTCGGCCTGCTGGTAGGCGCGCACGGCCTCGCGGTTGAAGTAGTAGTAGTGCAGGTACTCGTTGGGGATCGCGCCCAGGGACTGGAGCCAGTCGACGCCGAAGAGCTTGCCCTCCTCGAAGGAGCCGAGCAGGTCGGGGTCGGCGAGCAGCCGGGGCAGCTCGTCGCGGCCCGCGATCTTCAGGCCGCGGACCCAGCCGAGGTGGTTGAGGCCGACGTAGTCGATCCACGCCTCGTTGGGGTTGGCACCGAGCACACGCGCGATACGGCGGCCGAGGCCGACCGGGGAGTCGCAGATGCCGATGACGCGGTCGCCGAGATGGCGGGACATGGCCTCGGTGACCAGTCCGGCCGGGTTGGTGAAGTTGATGACCCAGGCGTCCGGGGCGAGCCGGGCCACCCGGCGGGCGATGTCGACGGCCACAGGGACCGTGCGCAGGCCGTAGGCGATGCCGCCGGCGCCGACGGTCTCCTGGCCGAGGACGCCCTCGGCGAGCGCCACCCGCTCGTCGTTCGCCCGGCCCTCCAGGCCGCCGACGCGGATCGCCGAGAAGACGAAGTCGGCGCCGCGCAGGGCCTCGTCGAGGTCGGTCGTCGCGGTCACCGCGGGGGCGTCGGGGACGCGTGCCGCCTGTTCGTCGAGCACCCGGGTCACCGCGGAGAGCCTGCGGCCGTCCAGGTCGTGCAGCACGACCTCGGTGACCCTGCCCTCGCCGCGGTCGCCCAGCAGGGCGCCGTACACGAGCGGCACGCGGAAACCGCCGCCGCCCAGAATCGTGAGCCTCACTCTTGCACCTTTCCTGTCTCGACCACCTGGACGCCCGCCTCCTCCAGAGAGGCGCGGGTGACCGGGTCGGCCGGGGCGTTCGTCACCACCACGTCCAGGTCCTCGGGACCACAGACCTTCGCCATCCCGGTACCCGGGAACTTGGCGGCGTCGGCGAGCAGGACGACCTTGTCACCGGCCTTGATCATGGCCCGTTTGACCGGCACCTCGACGACCGTGGTGTCCATCACCTGCCCGCCGGGGCGCACTCCGCTGGTGCCGAGGAAGAGCCAGTCGGCGTGCAGCTGGCGCAGGTTGTCCTCGGTGAGGAAGCCGACCAGGCTGCGGTACTCGCGGCGGAGCATGCCGCCGAGCAGCACCAGCTCGATGCCCTCGTCGTCGGCGAGTTCCTCGTAGACCACCAGGTTGCTGGTGATCACCGTGAGGCGGCGGCCGTGCAGCTGGCGGGCCAGCCGGTAGGCGGTGGTGCCGATGTCGAGCAGCACCGACTGGCCGTCGGCGACCATGGCGGCGGCCCGCTCGGCTATGGCGTCCTTCTCGGACACGCGCACCTCGGCGACCTCGGCGAAGGGCTGGTCGCCCTCCTCCACGACGGCGCCGCCGTGGACACGTGTGAGCAGGCCGTCCTCCTCGAGTTTGACCAGGTCGCGCCTGATCGTGGCGGGGCTCACACCCAGCTGCTCGGAGAGATCGGTCACGGACGCGGGACCACCGGAGCGCAGGGCCCGCAGGATGAGTTGGTGTCGTCGTTCTGCCAGCACGGCGTGAACACTACTCGTCATCTTCAATCAAATCCATGCTCAGTTCTGCTCGGGTATTGACCAATCTCTCGGAGCAGCGCACGATTCCCGTCATCGAAATTGACGAGTTTTGACGAGAGGCTCTTCGCGTGGACGACGACAGGCCCGACGTGCTCCTGACCGGGCTGCTCTTCTACGACCTCGTCCTCACCGGGCTCGGGAAGCCGCCGACACCCGGCGAGGAGATCTGGACGGCCGGCATGGGCTGCGGCCCCGGCGGCATCGCCAACCTGGCGGTCGCCGCGTCCCGCTTCGGCCTGCGCACCTCGCTGGCCACGGTCTTCGGCGACGACTTCTACGGCGACCACTGCCGGGACGTGCTGTGCGACCAGGAGGACATCGACCTCTCGCTCTCCCGTACCGCGGACGGCTGGCCCACCCCCGTCACCGTCGCCCTCGCGTACGGCACCGACCGTGCCCTGGTCACCCACGGCCAGGAGCCGCCGTACTCCCAGGACGCGCTGATGGGCGACCCGCCCGAGGCGCGCACGGCCCTCGTCCACCTGGAGGCCGAGCCGCGCGCCTGGCTCGCCAAGGCGGCCGCGAACGGCACGGACATCTACGCGGACGTCGGCTGGGACCCCACCCAGGAGTGGTCGAAGGACCTCCTGGACCAGCTGGCCCTGTGCCACGCCTTCCTCCCCAACGAGACCGAGGCGATGGCCTACACCCGCACCGACAGCGCGGTCGCGGCCCTCGGCACGCTCGCCGAGCTGGTGCCGGTGGCCGTGGTCACCCGCGGCGGCGACGGCGCGGTGGCCGTCGACCAGAGCACCGGCGAGTACGCGGACGTCCCCGCCCTCGACGTGGGCGTCCTGGACGCGACGGGCGCCGGTGACGTCTTCGGCGCCGCGTTCGTCGCCGCCTCCCTGGGCGGCTGGCCACTGGAGGAACGGCTGCGGTTCGCCGTGCTCGCGGCCGGGCTCTCCGTCCAGCAGCACGGCGGAGCCCTCGCGGCCCCCGGCTGGTACGGCGTCGACCGATGGTGGCGCTCGCTGACCGACCCCGAGCTGCGCAAGGCGTACGGCTTCCTGACCGACCGGCTGCCGGCCGACGTCGGCCCGCCGGTGCACCACGCCCCGGTCACCCCGCCCCGGCCCCACTGACCCTCACAACGCCCCCACAGTCCGTCCCACACCCCTCAGCACCACGAACAGGAACAACAGGAGTGACCCGTGGACCTTTCACGTAGAGGCTTCCTCCAGGCCGCCGCGCTCACCGCGGCCGCCTCCGGACTGACCGTCGCCTGCGGCGGCGGCTCGGGCTCGGGCGGCACCAAGAACGGCAAGGACCTGACCTTGTGGTACTGGGGCGGCGCGCTCAGCGACAAGGTGGTCGCCGAGGCCAAGACGCACTTCGCCGGCCAGGTCAAGCTGACCTCCGCCTCCATCGGCGGCGACTTCAAGCAGAAGCTCACCACCACCATCGCGGCGGGCACCTCCGTGCCCGACATCACCGGCATCAAGGGCGAGGACATCGCGTCCTTCCTGCCCAACGCCGGCCGCTTCCTCGACCTGAACGACCTCGGCTTCAAGAAGGTCTCCTCGCAGTACCTGGACTGGAAGACCAAGCTGGCCCAGACCGAGGACGGCAAGCAGATCGGCTTCCCGATCGACATCGGCCCCACCGCGCTCTTCTACCGCGAGGACCTCTTCGCCAAGGGCGGGGTGGACACCGACCCCGCCAAGGTCGCCGAGCTCGTGCAGACCTGGGAGGACTACTTCCAGCTCGGGGTCCAGCTCCAGAAGAAGAACCCCGGCACCTACCTGGTCAACAACATCGGCTCCGTCTTCAACATCGCGGTCGGCCAGGGCACCCAGCGGTTCATCGACAAGGACAACCACTTCATCGGCGACGGGGACCACATCCGCGCCGCGTGGACCACGGCGGTACGCCCCTACACCCTGGGCATCGACGCCAAGATCAACGACAACACCTGGAACGCCGCCGTCGGCAAGAACCTGCTCACCGAGCTCGGCGCGGCCTGGCACGCGCTGGACATCGAGCAGGCGGCACCGCAGACCAAGGGCAAGTGGCGGGTCTGTGCCAACCCGGTCGGACCGGCCAACCAGGGCGGCTCCTACCTGGCCCTGCCCAAGCAGTGCCGCAATCCCGAAGAGGCGTTCAAGATCATCAGCTGGATCCTGAGCCCCGCCAACGACGCCCGTGGATTCACGGACGCCGCCATCTTCCCGGCCGCGCCCGCCGCGTACGCGATGCCGGCCATGACCGGTCCCGACGCCTTCTTCGGCGGACAGAAGGTCATCGAGGTCTTCGGCCCGGCCGCCAAGGCCATCAAGGTGGCCTACGAGGCGCCCGCCGACGCCGCCGTCATGGCCCCCTTCATGACGGAACTGACCAACATCGAGGCCAAGGGCAAGAAGCCCGACGACGCCTGGAAGGACGCGGTCAGCCAGGCCAAGCAGATCGCCCGGCGGCAGGGGGTGAGCTGAGGTGACGTCCCCTCCGGTCACCGGTCCCGCCGCGGTGCCCACGCACCGCGGCGGGCCGGGCCCGGCCCGGTTCCGCCCGCGGCGCACCGCACCCGCGGGTTCGGCTCGGCCCAAACGGCGCGGTCCGCTGGCGTACTGGCGGCAGTACCTGGCGATCTCGCCGTTCTACCTGATCTTCGCCGCGTTCTCGTTCTTCCCGGTCTTCTACTCGCTGTACCTGTCGTTCCAGCGCTGGGACGGCCTGGGCGACATGCAGTTCGTGGGGCTCCAGCAGTTCAGGTTCCTGTGGGACGACCCGGTCTTCTGGCTGTCGATCCGCAACACCCTGGTGATCTGGGTGCTGTCCACCGTGCCGACCCTGTTCGGCGCCCTGATGCTGGCGACGCTGCTGCACTCGGTGCGGCGGTTCAAGGGCTTCTACCGCATCGCGCTGTACGTGCCGAACGTGACGTCGATCGTCGCCGTGGCGATCTTCTTCGGCGCGGTGTTCAGCAACAACTTCGGTCTGGTCAACGCGATCCTGGGCGTGGTCGGCATCTCGCCCGTCCCGTGGCTGAGCAACCCGTGGCTGATCAAGGTGGTCATCTCGCTGCTGATGACCTGGCAGTGGACCGGCTACAACATGATCATCTACCTGGCCGGTCTCCAGGCGATCCCGGGCTCGATCTACGAGGCGGCGAAGATGGACGGCGCGGGCCCGATCCGCACGTTCTTCCAGATCACCATTCCGATCATGCGGCCGATCATCCTGTTCACGGTCATCATCTCGACCATCAACGGACTCCAGAGCTTCAGCGAACCGCAGGTCCTGTTCGCCAGCAACGCCGCCAACGCCAACCTCGGCGGCCCGGGCCAGGCGGGCCTGACGACCTTGCTGTACTTCTACCAGTCGGCCTTCCTCAACAACGACTACGGCTACGGCGCGGCCATCGTGTGGGCCTTCTTCGTCCTGATCATCATCCTGGTCGCCGTCAACTGGCGCCTCACCACACGAGGGAGGAAGGCATGACCGCCCTCGACACCGCACGGCCGGCCAAGGTGGGCAGGAAACTCCGCCGCCCCAAGGGCCTCACGGCACACATCGTTCTCGTCGTGGCCGTCCTGGTCTCGGTCTTCCCGTTCGCGTGGACGATCATCATGGCGACCAACACCACGCAGGACATCTACAAGAGCCCGCCGAAGTTCACCTTCGGCTCGCATCTGCTGGAGAACATCCGGCACGTGCTGAACACCATCGACTTCTTCGGGTCGATGCTCAACACGGTGATGGTCGCGACCGTCACCACCGTCCTGGTGCTGTTCATCGACTCCCTGGCGGCCTTCACCTTCGCCAAGTTCGACTTCCCCGGGCGCAAGATCCTCTTCGGCACACTGCTGCTGTTCATGATGCTGCCGCTCCAGCTGGCGATCCTGCCGCAGTTCATCCTGATGTCGAAGATCGGGTGGGTGGGCATGCTGAAGGCGCTGGCCCTGCCGTCCCTCGCCAACGCCTTCGGCATCTTCTGGCTGCACCAGTACATCCAGAACGGCGTGCCCGACGAACTCCTCGACGCCGCCCGCATCGACGGCGCCGGGTTCTTCCGGCAGTACTGGAACATCGCACTGCCGATGATCAGGCCCGCGCTGTCGTTCCTCGCCATCTACGCCTTCGTCAACTGCTGGAACGACTACATCTGGCCGCTGGTCGTGCTCACCGACCCGGGCCACGTGACCCTCCAGGTGGAGCTGGCCCAGCTCAACGTCGGCCACACCACCGACTACAGCATGGTCATGGCCGGTGTGCTGATGGCGGCACTCCCGCTGGTCATCGTGTTCAGCATCTTCGCCCGCGGGTTCATCGCGGGCGCCACCGAGGGCGCGGTCCAGGGCACCTGAGCGGGTGCCGGGAGGAAGGGGGTGGGCGGTGAACCACACCACGGTCCACAGGAACGGCCCGCAGCGCACCCGGGCAACCGGCGCGCCGCCCCACGGCCCGACGGGCCACCACGCCCCGCGCAGGCCCCGGCCGCCCGCCAGGACACCGCGCACCGAGTCCGCACCGGCCGGCCCGCCGCAACAGGAAAGAGGGCGCGCGGGGAGCCACACCACGGTCCACAGGAACGGCCCACAGCGCGCCCACGCAACCGGCGCGCCGCCCCACCGCGCTCCGGACAGGCGGCCCGCCGGAGCAAGCCGCACCACGTCCGGCCCGGCCGGGCGGTCGGCGGGAGAAGGGGGTGGGCGGTGAGTCACACCGTCGGCAAGGTGCTCGTGGTCGGGATGGACGGGCTGCGGTACGACCTGCTCACCCGCTCCCCCGCGGTGGCACCCGTGCTGCACGGCCTGATGGCGGCCGGCGCCCACGGCACCAGCCTGCTGCCCTACGGCGAGGTGGACGGCCAGGCCCCGGACGGGCCGTCCACCAGCATGGCGTACACCGACTCCGGGCCCGGCTGGTCGAGCGTGCTGACCGGGGTGTGGCCCGACCGGCACGGTGTGCGCGGCAACGACTTCGAGGGCGCCGACTACGCCCGCTACCCCGACTTCCTGAGCCGGGCCGGCACCGCCCGGCGCCGGCTGCGCACCGCCGCCGCGGTGTCCTGGCCGGAGCTGATCCGGCGCGGCACCCTCGGCCCCGCCGTCGGCCGCCGGGTCCGCTACGACGGTGAGACCGACGGCTACGGCACCGCGGACCGCCTCGTCGCCCGCACCGCCGAACGCTGGCTCACCCAGGAGGACCCGGACGCCGTGTTCGTGTACTTCGGCGCCACCGACGAGGCCGCCCACGCCGAGGGCCCGCACAGCCCCGCCTACGACCGGGCCCTGCTCGCCCAGGACACCCACCTCGGTTGGCTGCTGACGGCCGTCGAGAACCGGCGCCTGGACCCCGCCCGTGCCCGGGAGCACTGGACCGTGCTGGTCACCACGGACCACGGGCACCTCGACACCGGCGGCCACGGCGGCGCCACCCGCGCGGAGCGGGAGGTGTTCGTCGTGCTGGCCGAGCCCGGCATGACGGGCGGCACCCGGCTCGACACCCCGCGCCTCGTCGACATCGCCCCCACCGCACTGGACCGGCTCGGCGTCCACATCGACCCCGCCTGGGGTCTCCAGGGCCGGGTCCTGCACGGCCGGCGACAGTCCTGCCACGCCCCCGCACCACCGACAACGGAACGGTCATGACCGACGCATCCCGCGGCCCCCGCCCCACCGACCCCCTGATCGCCCTGCGCCCCTGGGAGGCACCCGAGGTGACCTCGTGGGGGCGGCTGCCCATGAACGCCGTCGACCGGCGCTCCGGAGCACTCCCCCTGGACGGCGACTGGCGCTTCCAGTTGCTGCCCACTCCGGACGCGCCGGTCGGCGGTGCCTGGTCGACGACCCACGTGCCCGGTGTCTGGACGATGCAGGGCACCGACGACCTGCCTCAGTACCTCAACGTCCGCATGCCGTTCCCCGAGTTCCCGCCGCACTCCCCCGCCGCCAACCCGACGGGGGTGTACGAGCGTGAGGTGGACGTCCCCGCGGAGTGGGCCGGACGCCGGATCGTGCTCCAGGTCGGGGCCGCCGAGAGCGTGCTCCTCGTGCACGTGGACGGGCGACCCGTGGGGATCTCCAAGGACTCCCACCTGGCCGCCGAGTTCGACCTGACGGGACTCGTGAGCCCCGGCGCCCGGAGCGTCGTACGCCTCACGGTCGTCAAGTGGTCGGACGCCTCGCACCTCGAGGACCAGGACCAGTGGTGGCACGGCGGGATCACCCGGTCGGTGCTGCTGCACGCGACGGATCCGCTGCATCTGGCGGACGTGACCGTGCGGGCCTCCGTCGACGGTTCGCTGCGGGTCGACTGCGCGGTGCGGGACGCGGGGGGCGCGCTGCCCGAGGGCTGGTACGTCAGCGGGGAGCTGGACGGCCTCGCGCTGACGCAGGACGCGGAGTTCGACCGGTTCAACCGCGAGGACGAGCGGGTCTCCGACTTCCTCGGCGAGGCCCGCATCCGGGCCGTCGTCGAGGACGTGCGCACCTGGAACGCCGAGACGCCCGAGCTGTACGACCTGACCGTACGGCTGCACCGGGCCGACGGCACGGTCGCCGACTCCTCACGGCACCGGATCGGCTTCCGGGACGTCGAGGTCTCCGGCCGGGACCTGCTGGTCAACGGTGAGCGGGTCTTCATCCGGGGCGTGAACCGGCACGACTTCCACCCGCTGACCGGGCGGACGGTGTCGTACGACGACCTGCGCGCGGACCTGGTCACGCTGAAGCGCTTCGGGTTCAACGCGATCCGCACCAGCCACTACCCCAACGACCCCGCGCTCTACGGCCTCACCGACGAACTGGGGTTCTACGTCGTCGACGAGGCGGACATCGAGTCGCACGACCACGCCCACGAGATCGCCGACGACCCGCGCTACCTGAACGCCTTCGTGGACCGGGTCTCCCGGATGGTGCTGCGGGACAAGAACCACCCGTCGGTCATCATCTGGTCGCTGGGCAACGAGTCCGACTACGGCGCCAACCACGACGCCGCCGCGGGCTGGCTGCGGCGGCACGACCCGACCCGCCCGGTGCAGTACGAGGGTGCCGCCAAGCTCGACTGGGCGGCGGCCGGCGACGCCACCGACATCGCCTGCCCCATGTACGCCCCGCTGGAGGAGTGCGTGGCGCACGCGCTCTCCGGGCGGCAGACCAAGCCGCTGATCTGGTGCGAGTACTCCCACGCCATGGGCAACAGCAACGGCACGCTCGCCGACCATTGGGTGGCCATCGAGTCCACGCCGGGTCTTCAGGGCGGGTTCATCTGGGAGTTCTGGGACCACGGCATCCTCCAGCGTGTGAACGACGGCAGACCGGTCGGGCGTGGGGGCGCCGGGCTCTATGACAACGGTGTCGCCGCGCCCGGACTCCGCTGGGCGTACGGCGGCGACTTCGGCGAGGCCGACCACGACGGTGCCTTCATCGCGGACGGGGTGGTCTTCCCCGACCGCACGCCCAAGCCGGTGATGTACGAGCACCGGGAGATCGCCGCGCCGGTGCGCATCGAGTGCTTCCGGCACGAGGGCATCGTGCTCGGCAACCACCAGCACTTCCGGGGCCTGGACTGGCTGGCCGCCGAGTGGGAGCTGTCCCTGGCCGACGGCCGCACCCTGACCGCACCCGCCGAACTGCCCGATCTGCGGCCCGGTCAGACGGCCGCGGTGCCGCTGCCGTTCCAGCTGCCCGAGGACGGCGGCGAGGCGTGGCTGACCCTGCGGGTGACGACCGCCGGGGACGAGCCCTGGGCGCCGCGCGGGACGGAGGTGTGCGTGCCGCAGGTCCGGTTGCGCAAGGCCGCGCCCCGACCGGCGCTCGCGGTGCCGCATCGTTCCGTCGAGGTCGACGACGAGGGCCTCCTGGTCCATCCGCTGCTCACGGCCGCCCCCGCGCTCTCCCTGTGGCGGGCGCCCACCGACAACGACGAGCTCGGCGGCATGGCCCCGCGCTGGCGGAACTGGGGCCTGGACGCGCTGGTCCGCAAGGTCGGGGACGTACGGCGGTCCGAGGGCCGGGTCACCGTGCACGCCGAGTACGCCTGCGCGGCGGGCGTGGTCCGTCATGTGCAGGTCCTCACCGCGGTCGAGGGCGGGATCCACGTGGCGGAGTCGGCCGAGCTGCCGGAGGAACTGAACGACGTGGCACGGGTCGGGTCGGTGTTCGAGACGGTCGCCGGGCTCGACCTCATGGAGTGGTTCGGACAGGGCCCCTGGGAGTCGTATCCGGACCGTGCCTTCGGGGCACCGGTCGGCCACCACTCGCTGCCCGTGGACGAGTTGTTCACCCCCTATCTGCGTCCGCAGGAGAGCGGCGGCCGTCACGGTGTACGGCACTTCACGCTCTCGGCGCCGGACGCCACCGGCCTCTCGGTCGTCCTGGACGAACCGCGCCAGGTCGGGGTGAGCCGGTACCGCGCCGCGGATCTCACCGCGGTGGCGCATCACGACGAGCTCGTCCCGAGGGCGGGCTGTGTGGTGCACATCGACGCGGCCCACCGGGGGCTCGGCACCGCCTCGTGCGGACCCGACACCACCGCCTCCTGTCTCGTCACGCCGGGCGCCCACCGCTGGAGCTGGACGCTGCGCGCCCTCTGAACACCTCTCACCGATCTTCACGTCCGTCTTGGAGCACACGTGTGTACTTCGCATGAGCACGACCACGGCCAGGAGGCCCCGCAGGCCGGTGCCGGCCGGCGCAGTTTCCTGCGGGCCACGGCGCTGCTGGGCGCCGCGGCGGGCGCCGCGGTCACCCTTCCCGCCGTGGCGGAGGCGGCTCCCGCCTCGGTGTCCGGCCATCGCCCCGACCCCGACAGCCGGCGCTTCACGCTCGCCGTGATGCCGGACACCCAGTACCTCTTCGACGGGCCGAGCATCGACAAGGCGCCCGTCGAGGCCTCGTTGCGGTATCTGCTGGAGCACGGGAAGGACGAGAACATCGTCTTCCTGTCCCACCTGGGCGACCTCACGCAGAACGGGGCGGCGGCCGAGTTCGGCGCGATCAGCGACGCGTTCCGGCTGCTCGACCGGCGGGGCGTGGGCTACAGCGTCCTCGCGGGCAACCACGACGTGAAGTCGTCCAGCACCGACCAGCGCGGTGCGACGCCGTACCTGGACGCGTTCGGGCCGTCCCGGTTCAAGGGGCACCGGACCTTCGGGGGCGCCTCCGCCGACGGCTACAACACCTACCACCTGTTCCGGGCCGCCGGGCGTGAGTGGCTGGTCCTGGCCCTGGACTGGCGGCTGTCGGACCAGGGGTACGCGTGGGCGCGGAGCGTCCTGGCCGCCCACCCGAAGACGCCGGTGATCCTGACGACCCACGAGCTGGTCGTCGAGGACGACACCCTGTCGGACTACGGGCAGCAGCTGTGGGACCGGCTGGTCAAGGACCACGACCAGATCTTCCTCACCCTCAACGGCCACTACTGGCCGGCCGGCCGGGCGACCCGGAAGAACAGCGCGGGCAACGACGTCCACCTGCACCTGACGAACTACCAGAACCGGTACTTCGGCGGTGCGGCCATGATCCGCCTGTACCGCTTCGACCTGGACCGTGGGGTGATCGACGTGGAGACGGTCTCCCCGTGGATCCTCGGCCGGGCCGGGAAGGGCCTCAACGAGCTGGAGCGGCAGGAGATCGAACTCAGCGGCGACGCCGACCGGTTCACGGTCGAGGTCGACTTCGCAGAGCGCTTCGCCGGCTTCGACCCGGTGCCGGCGCGGGCCGCCCGTCCCGCGTCGAAGATGCTGATCCCCGGCACGGCCGCGTACTGGCGCTTCGACTCGGCGGTGTCGGGGACCGTCCATGACCTCTCCGGTCGCGGCAACGACCTCACCGTCGTCTCCGTCGGCGGCGGTTCGCTCGGCTGGTCCGCGGACCACCACCCCGACCAGCCCGGCCATGGCAGCCTGGAGTTCCAGGGCTGGAAGTCGCCGCTGAAGGGCGCCTATCTGCAGACCGTCGACAAGGCGCCGCTCAACTCGGCGGTGTTCAAGGACGGTTACACCATCGAGGTGTTCTACCGCATGCCCGCCGACTGGGACCCGGACCACAACGCCTGGGCGGGGCTGGTCAGTCGGCGGGGCACCGGCGGTGCCGCGGGCAAGACCGGCGACGACCCCGACGAGCCGCTCGCCACGCTGTCGCTCTCCAACGACCGCGAGCCGCAGTGGGCGATGCGGCCGCTCAACCAGCAGGGCATCGCCACCAACTGGGGCCAGGAGACACCGCTGGAGACCTGGTGGCACCTGGCCGTCGTCAACGACGGCAGGCACACCACGCTGTACGTCCAGGGCTGCCCGGTGGTCCGCAACCCGAAGGCCTCCGCCGTCGGGATCACCTCGGTCGGCGAGCCGTGGCTGCTCGGCGGCTACACCTACGCCGACAAGATCGACCAGATCTTCTACGGCCGCCTCGGCGACGTCCGGATCGTCTCGCGGGCGCTGCCCGTCTCGTCCTTCATGACTCACTGACCCCTTGTCGAGGATCACCATGACCGAGCAGCAGCTCCCCTCCTGGGCCGACCCCGCCGTCTCCCCCGCCGACCTCGACGCCCAGGGTGTGTCCAGACGGGGACTCCTGCGCCGTGCGGGCCTGTTCGGCGCCGCGTTCGCGCTCGGGTCGGCCGCCACCCCCGCGCTCGCCTCCTCCGGGAAGCCGGGCTTGGGCGGCCATGACCCGCACCTCGCCTACCTGGTCGGCGACCATCACGTGCACTCCGTCTACAGCCACGACGCGAAGTACACCTTCTCCCAGCAGGCACGGGCCGCCGCCAAGTACGGCCTGGACTGGATGGTGTTCAACGAGCACTCCAACTTCGGGCACGCGAACCTCGGCGCGAAGCTGGAGCACGCGGAGATCGTCAAGGCCCGCGCCGCGAACCCGCGTCAGCTGATCTTCCAGGGCCTGGAGTGGTACATCCCGGCCGCCGAGCACTGCACGGTGTTCGCGGCTCCCGGCCCCCACGAGACCGATCTGCTCACGCAGTTCGAGCTGGCCTACGACGGCAAGCTGCTCGGCTACACCGAGGGTTCCGCGGGCGCGGCGGACACCGCCCGCAACGAGGCGCACGCCGTGAAGGCGATCAAGTGGCTGGCGGAGCAGCGCCGTTCGGGCTACGTGGATGACGTGCTCGTCATCGCCAACCATCCGCTGCGGCTCGGCATCGACTCCCCGCACGAGATGCGGAACTGGCGGGACGCGGCCCCCGAGATCATGATCGGCATGGAGGGCGCGCCGGGCGCCCAGGGTGCGGCGATCCCCGGCTGGCGGGGCGCCACGTCGATCCGGGGCGAGTACGAGAACAAGCCGTCGGCGCAGTCCTGGGCGGGCTATCCGGCCGAGGCCTATGTGACGTACGGCGGTTTCGACTGGGCGACCGCGACGGTCGGCGGGCTGTGGGACTCGATGCTGGCCGAGGGCAGCCTGTACTCGATCACCACCAACTCCGACAACCACCGCACGGTCTTCGACACCTGGAAGAACGGCGACTGGCCCGCCGGGCAGAACTTCGACAACACCGGCAAGCTTCCCGACCCGGTGAACACCGACACCCCGCAGCCCGGCAGCGACTTCTGGCCGGGCGAGTTCAGCCGCACCCACGTCGGCGTGACGCGCTACGGCTACCGCTCGGTGATGGCGGGCCTGCGCGCGGGCCGCGTCTGGGTGGACCACGGGCACCTTCTGGACGGGCTCGACGTCCGGGTGAAGCGGGACTGCGACCCCGGGCGCGGGGTCACGCTGGGCGGCCGGCTGCGGGTCCGCAGGGGCGAGAAGCTCACGCTGTACGTGACGGTCACCTCCGCGTCCCGCCCCAACCCCCAGGGAATCCTGCCCGAGTTGGCGCACGTGGACGTGATCCGGGGCGCGGTGCGGGGTCCGGTGGCGGACCGGGACGGCTGGCGGGCGCCGGACACCAAGGTCGTACAGACCAGGGACGTGTCGGGACGCAAGGGCACGTACACCCTGCGGATCCCGCTGACCGCCGGGGACGAGTCGTTCTACGTCCGCCTGCGCGGCAGCGACGGCAACCGGCACGGGGCGGGATATCTCGGTGCCGCCGTCGACCCGCACGGCCCGGTTCCGCACGCACCGGGCGACGGCGACCCGTGGGCGGACACCTGGTTCTACTCGAACCCGGTCTTCGTCGACGTCACCGGCTGAGTTCGACGCCCCAAAGGGGCGCGGGGAACTGCGCGACCAGCCACGACGGTCCCGCGGTTCCCCACTGCCTCCGCCCGGACGTCCTAGGCGTAGAACCGGGAAAGACTCTGAAGCACCGCCGCCGGCTTCGCGCCGCCCTCGATCTCGATCGCCCCGTCGACGGTGATCTGGACACCGCCCGGCACCTCCTCGACCTCGGCCAGCTTGCCGACCAGGCGGATGCGGGAGCCGACCTTCACCGGCGAGGGGAAACGGACCTTGTTCAACCCGTAGTTGACCTTCGTCGTCACGCCCTGGACGTCCAGGAGTTCGGTGAACAGGGGGATGAACAGGGAGAGGGTGAGGTAACCGTGGGCGATGGGGGCGCCGAACGGGCCGTCCTTGGCGCGCTCGGGGTCCACGTGGATCCACTGGTGGTCGCCCGTGGCGTCGGCGAAGGTGTCGATCCGCTCCTGGGTGACCTCGATCCACTCGCTGGTGCCGAGGTCGCTGCCCGCGAGCTTCTTCAGTTCGTCGAGGCCGTTCACGGTGAGGCTCATGGGGTTCCTTAACTGTTGCCGTAGCGCTTGCGCACCCGGGACTTGAGGAGCTTTCCGGAGGCGGTGCGCGGGAGTTCGTCCGCGACCACCACCGACTTGGGGATCTTGTACTTGGCGAGCCGTCCGGCCAGGGAGGCCAGGATCTCGTCGGGGTCGGGCGTGGCGCCCTCGCGCGGGACGACGACCGCCCTCGGCACCTCGCCCCACTTCTCGTCCGGGACGCCGATGACCGCGCACTCGGCGATGTCCGGATGGCCGAGGAGGAGGTCCTCGATCTCGGCGGGGTAGATGTTCTCGCCACCGGAGATGATCATGTCCTTGATGCGGTCGACGATGTAGACGTAGCCGTCCTCGTCGATCCGGGCCGCGTCCCCGCTGCGGAACCAGCCGTCGGTGAAGGAGGCGGCGGTCTCCTCGGGGAGCCCCCAGTAGCCGGGCATGACGTGCGGGCCCCTGAGCACGACCTCGCCGGTCTCGCCGATGTCCACGGGCGCCAGGTCCGGCCGTACGACCCGGACGTCGCTGAAGAAGTGCGGGACGCCCGCCGAGCCGACCTTGCTGGCGCAGTGCTCGGCGTCCAGCAGCAGGGTGCCGGGGGACGCCTCGGTCATGCCGTAGCCCTGGAGGAAGGTGAGCCCCCGCTCCCCGTACGCGGTGATCAGCCAGGTCGACACCGGGGAGCCGCCGCAGGTCAGGATGCGCAGGGAGGACAGGTCCGCGTCCGCCCAGCGCGGGTGCCGGGCCACCTGCTCGAACATCGTCGGCACCCCGAACATGAAGGTGATCCGGTGCTGGGCGATCAGGTCGAAGGTCGCGTCCGGGTCGAAGGCCTCGACCAGGACGCAGGTGCCGCCCTTCAGCAGCACCGGCAGGGTCAGCATGTTCAGGCCCGCCGTGTGGAACAACGGGGCCGAGACCAGGGCGCGTTCGTCGGCGATCAGGTCGTGGTCGACGAGGACGTTGATCGCGTTCCAGGTCAGGTTGCCGTGGGTGAGCATGGCGCCCTTGGGCCGCCCTGTCGTGCCCGAGGTGTACATGATGATGCAGGTGTCGTCGGGGATCACCGGCTCGTCGATGGGTTCGGCCGCCGCCCCGGCGAGCAACTGCTCGTACTCGGGGCCGACTTCGACGTACGTACGGACGTCGGTGCTGCCCGGCAGTCCGGCGACCAGGCCCGCGTGCGAGGGGCCGTAGACCAGTGCCCTGGCCCCGGAGTCGGAGAGCTGGTAGGCGATCTCCGGTCCGGCGAGGCGGGTGTTGAGCGGGACGAAGACCGCGCCGAGGACTCCGGCCGCGAACAGCGTCTCCAGGTAGGAGGGGTGGTTGGGGCCGAGGTAGGCGACCCGGTCGCCGCGCCGGATGCCCCGGGCGCGCAGGGCGTGCGCGAGGCGGGTGACGCGGTGGTGCAGCTCGGCGTACGAGAGTGTGGTGCCGCCGTGGATCAGGGCGGTGCGGTGCGGGGTCTTGCGGGCCCGGCGTGCGGGCCACGAACCCAGTCCCTCGTTGCGCATCTGGGGCCCCTTACGGCTTGGTCAGCCCGAGCAGGCGGGCGGCGTTCTCCTTGAGGATCCTCGGCTTCACCTCATCCTTGATCGACAGCTTCTCGAAGTCGGCGAGCCAGCGGTCGGGGGTGAGGACGGGGAAGTCGGAGCCGAAGAGGACCTTGTCCTTGAGCAGGGTGTTCGCGTACTGCACGAGCTGCGGCGGGAAGTACTTCGGCGACCAGCCGGACAGGTCGATGTGGACGCCCGGCTTGTGGGTGGCGACGGCGAGGGCCTCGTCCTGCCAGGGGAAGGACGGGTGCGCCAGGATGATCTTCATGTGCGGGAAGTCGGCCGCCACGTCGTCCACGTGCAGCGGGTTCGAGTACTTCAGACGGATGCCGCCGCCGCCCGGGACCCCGGCACCGATGCCGGTCTGCCCGGTGTGGAAGAGGGCGATGGTGCCCGTCTCCTCGATCACCTCGTAGAGGTCGTAGGCCACCGAGCGGTCGTTGGGGAAGAAACCCTGGATGCTGGGGTGGAACTTGAAGCCCTTGACCCCGTACTCCTCGACCAGGCGGCGGGCCTGCTTCACGCCCGCCTTCCCGCGGAAGGGGTCGATGGAGGCGAAGGGGATCAGCACGTCCGAGTTGCCGGCGGCCGCCTCGGCGACCTCCTCGTTGGGGACGGGGGCCGTGCCGGTCGCGGACTCGGCGTCCACCGTGAAGATCACGGCGGCCATCCTCCGTTCGCGGTAGTAGGCGGCCGTCTCCTCCAGGGTGGGCTTCCGCTTGCCCTCGACCTTGAAGTAGGCGGAGGAGGCGTCGTGGAGGTCGTCGTCCAGGGAGGAGTGGCCCTTGGAGGAGACCTCCGCGTGGGTGTGGACGTCGATGGCGACCAGGTCGTCGACGTTCATCGAGGGGGCCATCATGCCTCCGGGAACTTGGGCGCCGGGATGCCGACCGACTGGAGCTCGGCACCGACGGAGGTGGGGAAGGCGTCGGCGAGGGAGTCGGGGGTCCAGCCGCCGTCGGCGTACGCCGCCTTGATCTCCTGCGGATGGGACCAGAGTGCCACCTTGTCGCCGCCGATGCCGATGGCCTGTCCGGTGATGCCCCGGGCGGCCTCGGAGGCGAGGAAGGGCACGAGGGCCGCGCAGTCCTCGGGGGTGCCGAAGCCCTCGCCCTTGCGCAGGAAGTCCGGCAGCGGCTCGCCGTTGCGCATGGCCTCGATGTAGGGGGCGAAAGCGGGGATGGTCTCGGTCATCGCGGTGGCTGCGACCGGCACGATCGCGTTGACGGTGATGTTCGCGCGGCCCAGTTCCATCGACCAGGTGCGGGCGAAGGCGGCGATGCCGGCCTTGGCGGCGGCGTAGTTCGTCTGGCCGAAGTTGCCGCGCTGCCCGGCCGGGGAGCCGACCAGGATCAGCGAGCCGCCCTCACCCTGCTCGCGCATCCGCACGGCGGCGGCGCGGGCGCAGGTGAAGGTGCCCTTGAGGTGGGTGGTGATCACCGCGTCGAAGTCGTCGTCGGTCATCTTCCACAGCACCTTGTCGCGCAGGATGCCCGCGTTGGTGACCAGGATGTCCAGCCGCCCGAACTCCTCCACCGCGCGGTTCACGAGCCGCTCGGCGGCCTCGGTGGTGCCGACCGGGACGACCTCGGCGACGGCCCGGCCGCCGGCCTCGGTGATGCTCTTCACCGCCTGCTCGGCGATCGCCTCGTCCACGTCGTTGACGACGACCGAGGCGCCGTGGGCGGCGAGGGCGTGCGCGTAGGCGAGGCCGAGGCCCCGGCCGCTGCCGGTGACGACGGCGACCTTGCCGGAGAGATCGATGCTGGGCACGAGCGGGTCCCTTCCCGAGGGGTACGACTGCGAGATCGAAGTTAAGAGCAATAATTGGTGACGTCAATAGTTGTTGGAGACCTCCGGGTGAGTCATGCTGGAATCTGTACGTCGTACCGACCCAGGGAGCTCGCCATCACCAGCCAGCACGTGACCCCGAAGCCCATGGACGCGGAGGAGCCGTGGATGCGCGGGCTGCACGCGGACACCGGTTATCTGCTGTACCGCCTCGGCCTGCGCTCGGGCCAGCTCTTCAACACGTTCCTCCAGGAGTCGGGGCTGCGGCTGCGGCACTACGCGGTGCTGCGGTATCTCGCCGGTTCCGAGGGCGCCCTCCAGCGGGAGCTGAGCACCCGGCTCGGTTACGACCCGAGCGCGATCGTCGGCCTGGTCGACGACCTGGAGCGGCTGGGCATGACCGAGCGCCGCCCCTCCCCCGACGACCGGCGCAGCAAGATCGTCGTGCTGACCGAGGACGGCCGGGCCTTCCTGCGCGGCACCGACGAGGCCGGCAGACGGGTCACCAACGACCTGCTCGCCCCGCTCGACGCCGCCGAACGCGAGACGCTCCAGGCCCTCCTGCTGAGGGTCGCCGACCGGCCATGACCGTGGCCCCCCACTCCAGGACAGGTGCGCGCGGAGGGAGCCCCACCGCGCCGGACCGGCTGCTGTCCGTGCTCGCCGCCTTCGACCACGACCACCCGGCGCTCTCCCTCACCGACATCAGCCGGCGGGCCGGACTGACCCTGACCACGGCCCACCGCCTGGTCGGCGCGCTGACCGAGTGGGGCGCGCTGGAGCGGGACGACACCGGGATCTACCACGTGGGGCTGCGGCTGTGGGAGGTCGCGGCGCTGGCTCCGCGCGGGGTCGCGCTGCGGCAGCTCGCGCTGCCGTATCTGGAGGACCTGTACGAAGCCACCCACGAGAACGTGCAGTTGGCAGTGCGGGACGGCTCGGACGTCGTCTACATCGAGTGGATCTCGGGGCGTTCGGCGGTCGGGGTGCACATCCGGGTCGGCGCGCGCTGGCCGCTGCACGCCACCGGGGTCGGTCTGGTGCTGCTGGCGCACTGCGGGCCGCAGGAGCAGGAGGAGTACTGCGCCGGTCCGCTCGCGGTGTTCACCCCGCACACGATCACCGATCCGGCACGGCTGCGCCGGGTGCTGGCCGAAGTGCGGCGCTCAGGAGTGGCGGTGAGCAGCCGTCAGGTCACCGACGACGCCCTGTCGGTGGCCGCCCCGGTGCGCGGCCCGGACGGCACGGTGATCGCGGCCGTGTCGGTCGTCGTGCCCCGGGCCGAGGACCAGGTACCGGCCCTGGTCCCGGCGGTACGGCTGGCGGCGCTGGGGATCTCGCGGGCGACGGGGTGGCGGCCGGAGACCCGCTGACGTGGTGTCGCGGGGCCGGTCAGAGCCAACGCGTCAGTCGGCCGCGGCCGTTCGCCTCCTCCAGCAGACCGGCTTGTTCGGTCATACCCTCCTGGCGCACGCACTTCACCAGATGCTCCACGTCGGAGACCCGCGAGCGGCGGACCACCTTGCGGATCAGCTGCGCGGTCAGGCCGTCGAGCCGGGCGCCGCCCAGCACCGCCAGCACCTCGGGCATCCACTCCTCCAGCGGAGTGCGCTGCACCACGGAATCGAGGACGCGGTTCAGGTCGTAGCCGCGCTCCGACACGGCGAACACGACCAGGAGTTCCGCCAGTTCGTGGGGTTTGAGATATCTGCCCGCGTCTCTCAGCACCGTCGCCGTGTGGACTCCCACAGCCTGCTCGATGACCTCCTCGACGGCCTTGCTCAGGCGCGGCGCGCTCGGTGTCGCCGAGGCCCGCCGAATACGCATCGCGTCACCCCGTGACAACCCGTCGGCGTACAACCGCTCCAGTACGGCGGTCAGGTCCGGCCGGTCGGCCAGCGCGGAGAGCAGGGAGACGTCCAGGAGTCCGCCGCCGCGGGCCAGCAGCCAGTAGGTCGCGGTGGCGTGTTCCAGTCCGCCCGTGGCCAGCAGTCCGCGCAGGTCGTCGAGGCTGTGCTCGGCGTCCTCACGGAGGTGCGCCAACAGCTGTGGCGCGTCTGCCCGCCCGGACAGGGCGGTGCCGAGGACCCAGAGCAGCGGCTTCGTCTCACGCGGACCCGACCGTCCGGGCCGCCGTCCACGAAGCTCGGTGACCAGTTCCAGCACCAGGGAAGAGTCCATGCGGACGAGGGTCTCGGCCACCAGGCCCGCGACGCGCCATTCCACCACGACCGCGTAGACGCTGAGACTGACGAGCGTCGGAACTCCGAGCCGCGGAAGAGTGCGGGCGAGCCACGACTGCTGTTCCGCGCGCCGCGTGGCCGGTTGCCCCATGCGCGTGAACTGCCACAGGGTCTCGCCCAGCATGGACGGGTCGCGTGCGGCGATCAGTGCGAGGAGCCGTTCTCCGTCGGCGTGCCGCTCGTCCTGCCAGTACACGAGGAGAAGCCGGGCCAGGTGCTCACCGAGAGCGTCGGGCGCGATGTGCCTGTGGAGCGTTTCCACGTCGACCTCCCTCGCGAGGAGAGGAAGCTCGGAGAGCACCTCCCCCGCGGGAAGGTCCATGACGCCGGTCAGGACGAACTCGGCCTCCTCGCGCGCCCCGTGTCCGCGCAGGGCCGCCACGAGAGCGACCCGTTCCGCGACCGGGCGCGCGCAGGCCCGGTTCAGCAGCTTCGACGCCTCGTCACCCCGTTCGGGGCGAAGCGCCGAGACAAGGGCCGCGGCCTGCCGCAGATCCGTGTCGGCAGCCTCGGTGAGGACGCGCAGGGCGTCCAGAGGCAGGCCGTAGCTGCGCAGCGCCGCGGTGAGGGCCACGACGTCGGCGGCGTTCCTGCCGTCGTGGGTCGCCCAGTTCACGACGGTGACCAGGTCGGCGGGCCGGGTGCGCCGGATCCGTTCCATGAGATCCAGCACCTCCTCGACGGAAGCCCTCGCGAGGACGTCCCGGGCGCCCGCGTCGGCCCAGTCGAGGCCCTGGGTGTGCAGGGCCAGCGCCCAGTCGGCCGGTCCCCTCTCCCCGGGGACGGCGATCAGGCCGTCCAGCAGTGTCCCGGCGAGGGTACGCTCCCCGCTCTCCGCCATGGCACGCAGCAGCCGGGCCGTCTCCTCCGCCGTACGGGATGCGGCGAGCGCCGTGGGGAGGATCACGTACAGCCGGTACGCGGACGCGGTGGCGCCGCTCTCCACCAACGCGTCGGCGGCCCGGACGTACCGCGGATCGGGGTGTTCGGACACCAGCGCGCGCAGCAGCTTCAGCGCCTGGTCGCCGAGGTCGTGCCGGTGCAGGGCGAGCAGGAGGTCGGCCGACCCCTCCGGGCCCGCCTCGGTGAGTGCGGCGTGGAGCAGGCGTTCCGTCATCGGGTGCCCGTACTCGCGCACTTGCCGGGCCACTCCGGCGACGGCTGCCGGGCCCGCCGCGAGAAGCGCCGTGGAGACGGCGTCGACCACGGGACCGGCACCCAGTTGGTCGAGGACGTGCAGACATGCGGCGACGTCGCGCGGCGGTCGGCCGACGACGACCTGGCAGGCCAGCTGCGCCTCGCGGGTCATGCCCCGGTGGACCAGTTCCACCAGGAGTGCCGCCGTCTGCTGCTCGGGCCAACGCGCGGCGACCGCGGTGAGCACGGCGTCCGCGTCGGCGGCCCGCTGCGAGCGGGCCAAAGCGTTCAGTTGACCGACCAGGCCCGGCACGGTCTCGTCCAGCAGGCTCTCGTATCCGGGTGGCGGACTCGCCGTGAGCAGGCCGGCAGGCGGCCGGACCAGCGGGCCGGCCTTTGCCCGGTTGCGTACGAAGGTGATGCGGGCGCCGGCGTTGCGGGCCCGCTGCTGCGGGAGGGGCCCGCCCGCGGCCCGCAGGGCGCGGTCCACCGCGCGGTAGATGGTGTCCATGTCCAGCAGATCGTCGGCGTCGGGTTCGCCCTGTTCCAGCACCTTCACGAGTTCTCCGGTGAACAGGGTGTAGCGGGCGCCCGGTGGTGCCATCGACGTCCGGTTCTCCGCGGAGGAGGTCATCAGGAACGTGCCGTCGACCGCCGCGAAGTCGGCGACACCCGACGGTCCCATGACGCCCTTCAGAGCGCGGCCGCTGAAGCAGGTGTCGAGGATGACCACCTTGTGCCGGGCCTTGCAGGCGCCGAGGATCACCGATCGGACGCGGTCGTAGGACAGGGCTCTGTAGAGGTGCTCCCGGGAGGTGTCCGGCAGGGCGAGCTGGAGGCCGTCGGGCTGGTCGGGCAGACCGTGTCCCGCGAAGTACAGCAGGAAGGTGTCCTCGGCCTCGGAGGCGGCCTTGTGCACGGCGTCGAGGACCTCGCGGTCCGACTGCGGGTCCAGCAGGACCTGACAGTGCTCGGCGGACAGTCCCCACAGGCCGGGGTCGCGCAGGAGTTCGCTCAGACGCGCCACGTTGTTGGCGACCGCGGGGAGCGACTCGAGGAGTGAGTAGTTCTGTACGCCGACGATGACCGCGCGAGCGGTGGAAGGGTCAGGCAGTGCCATGGCCGTGAACCCCTTCCCGGCCTCTGCCGGCGACGGTGCCTTCGTCCGGCCGGCGGGCGGGGCCGTCCTGATCCGGCGGCGCCGTCACTCGCGGCCGGTTGTCCGCACTCTCCCGCAGCAGGGCCAGGACACGCTCCAACGCCTCGGGGCCGTCGTCCGTCACGGTGACCGTCGCGCCGTCCGGGAAGGTGACCGTGACACCGGGCGCAGCGGGCCGGGTGGAGCGCCAACTCGCGTAGGCGATCGCCAGGTTCAGCGCGGCGATGCCCTGGCCGACCACGACCTCGACGACGTCGAGCGCGCCCATGGTGCCGGCCGTGTCGAGGGGCACCCGGCGGATCTCAGCGGTCCGGTGCAGTTCGCCGTCGCCGACCAGCCAGTCGTGGAGTTCGTCGAGCAGGTGCCCGTCCTCGTGATCCGGAGCAGCGATGACCACGCGCATGATTCCCCCCTGGGCTCCGGGCGATGATTCGAGTGGCGAGTGTAGGGCGCGGGCCGCCGCCCCATCCGGAGAACAGCGGGTCTGTACCCGGCTGTGCTACGCGGGCGGTGGATATCCCCCGTATCGGTGACGTCCCCGGCGGGCGCGGCTCGTGATACTGGAACGGCCCCGGCCCCGAGGAGCCGCCCATGTCCGCCGCACGGTCCCTGTACTGCCTGGTCGTGACCCGCGCGAGGTCGGCGCATCCGTACGACCTGGTCGTGAACCGCCTCAGGTCGGCCAACCCGTACGCCGTCGACAGCGCGCTCGCCGTGCTGCTGCTGTTCGCCGCGTCCCTGCAGTGGATGTTCCCGGACGAGGGGGACGACCGGCTCACCCTGGCGGGCTGGCTGCTGGGAGCCGCCACGGCGGTCCCGCTGATCTGGCGGCGCCGCTTCCCCTACGCGACCGCCCTGGCCGTCTCGGCGGCCACCACCGCGATGGCCTACTACCACGCGCCCCCGCCCGACGTCGCCTACAGCGGCCTCGTCGTCCTCTACACCATGGCCGTCCAGGGGCTGCCCCGGCAGCGCCGCAGCATGCTGGCGAGCTGGCTGCTCGGGGCCGTGCTGACCATGCAGTACAAGGAGCACGCCCAGCCCTTCGAGTACGCCTTCCACCTCACCGGCATGGTCTGCGCCTACGGCCTCGGTGTGCTGGCCCGCCTCCAGCGCGCGTACACCGCGGCCGTCGAGGACCGGGCCGCCCGCCTGGAGCGGGAGCGGGCCGCGGAGACCGCGCGGGCCATCGCCCAGGAACGGGCCAGGATCGCCCGGGACATGCACGACATCCTGGCGCACGCGGTGAGCCTGATGGTCGTCCAGGCGGAGGCCGGACCGGTCGTGGTGCGCAGCGACCCGGCCCGTGCCGAGGCGGCGTTCGACGCGATCGCCGCCAGCGGGCGGGACGCCATGGGCCAACTACGGCGGATCCTCGGGGTGTTGAAGGAGCAGGAGCGCCGGAGCGGCGCCACCCGGCTGCCGCAGCCCGATCTCGCCTCGCTCCCGTCCCTGGTCCGCCAGGTCGCCGAATCGACCGGCCTGCGGGTCGACTTCCGTGTCCGCGGCCGGCCACACCCCCTTCCTCCGGACACCGAGGTCGCCGCCTATCGCGCGGCGCAGGAAGCCCTGACCAACACCGTCAAGCACGCGTACGCTTCCCGTGCACAGGTGGAACTCGACTGGGGGGACGACGAGTTGACACTCACTGTGACAGACGACGGCACCGGGCCCGGGCACCCGGACGGCGGGCACGGGCTGATCGGCCTCAGGGAGCGGGCGGTGGCCTGCGGGGGCAGCGCGGAGACCGGGCCGGGACCCGAAGGCGGCTTCCGGGTCGTCGTACGACTGCCCGCCCGTGCCGGCCGGGAGGCGGCGCTCGGGTGAGCATCCGGGTGGTCGTCGCCGACGACCAGGAACTGGTCCGCAGCGGCTTCAGCATGATCCTGGAGGCGCAGCCGGACATCGAGGTGGTCGCGGAGGCCGGGGACGGCGCTGAGGCGGTCGCCGCGGTCCGGCGGCACACGCCCGACGTCCTCCTCCTCGACATCCGGATGCCGGTCATGGACGGTCTGGAGGCGGCCCGGCGCGTGTGCGCGGGGTCCGGCTGCAAGGTGGTCATGCTGACCACGTTCGACCTCGACGAGTACGTGTACGACGCCCTGTACGCGGGTGCCAGCGGCTTCCTCCTCAAGGACGTCCGCCGCGACGACCTCGTCCACGCGGTCCGCGTGGTGGCGGGCGGCGACTCCCTCCTCGCCCCGGCCGTCACCCGCCGTCTGGTGGCGGACATCGTGCGCCGCCGCCGGGAGGAGACGGCCACGGAGGCCACCCCGGACCGCCTGGACGTCCTGACGGCCCGGGAGGTGGAGACCCTGCGGATGCTGGCGCGGGGCCTGTCCAACGCCGAGATCGCGACAACGCTGTTCGTGAGCGAGCACACGGTGAAGACCCATGTCAGCAACGTCCTGAGCAAGTTGGGTCTGCGGGACAGGGTCCAGGCGGTGATCCGCGCGTACGAGACGGGTCTGGTGACCCCGGGTTCGCCCTAGCCGGGTTCCCCCTGGTCCCCGAGTTCGGTGAACAGGGTGAGCTGGAGTGAACCCGGCGCCTCCAGGCGGGAGTTGAGGGAGTTCCACGGCGTGCGGGTCGGCTCGGCGATCACGTCCGCCCCGGCCTCGGCCAGCCTCGCCGTGACCGCCGTCGAGTCGTCGACCTCGAAGGCGACCCGGATGTGCCCGGCGACCCGCTTGCCGACCTCCACCTCGTCGATGAACGCGGCATGGTTCGGATCGGTGAGCTCCAGCGTGGCCCGCCCCGCCTCCAGGATCGTGACCCTGCCGTCGGGCGACGAGAACGCGGCCCGCTCGGGCAGGCCGAGCACGTCACGGTAGAAGCGCAACGCCTCGTCGTAGTCGTCCGCGGTGACGACGAGACGGAGTTCACGGACGGCGGGCGGTACCTCGGACATATGACCTCCTGGTAGGTGTCCTCAAGGTCAACTCCCGGACCGGTACCGAAGATTCCTCCCCCGTGGGAGTGAGACGGCACCGGGTCTCATCCCTCCGGCGGAGCCTCCGAAACCGCCCGCGGCGGCGATCCGGCGAGCAGGCCCACCGCATCAGTCTGAGGGAACCATCGACCACCGGCGCTCTCGACCACCGCGCCTTCGACCGCCGTGCCTTCGACCACCGGTGCCACCAGCCACCGCCAACCCGCCGGGAGGCCCCCGTGCTCTCCACGCTCGCCCGGGCGGCGACCCGTCGCCCGCTCACCGTCATCGGCCTCTGGGCCGCGTTCCTGCTGCTGGGCTTCGGCCTCGGGACGGGGGTCTTCGCCGACCTCTCCGACGACGTGCCCGATGTCCCCGGCACCGAGTCCGACCTGGCCGACGACCACCTCTCGCGCATCGACCCGACCGGCGAGTCCGTCACCGCGGTCGTCGCGGGCGAGGCCGTGTCCGACGCGGCCCTGCGCGCCCAGGTCGAGCGGACCGTCGCCGAGGTCCGCCGGATCGCCGGGGTCGCCGACGTACCGGACCCGTACACCACCCCCGGTCTCACCGCCCGTGACGGACAGGCCCTCGTCATCCCCGTCACCTTCGAGGGCGGTCTCGGCGACGAGGCCGAGGAGGAGGCCACGGACTCGGCGGTGGAGACCATCAAGCGGATCGACGCGCCCGACGTGCACGTCAGCGGCGGCGAACTCCTCGGCAGGCAGCTCGGCGAGCGGGCCCAGCAGGACGTGAAGAAAGCCGAGTCGGTCTCCCTGCCGGTCGTCCTCGCCCTGCTGCTCGTCGTGTTCGGCGGACTGCGCGCCGCCGCACTGCCGCTGGTGATCGCGGTGAGCGGGATCGCGGGCGCGTTCCTCGGCCTGTTCGTCTTCAGCCAGGTCACCGACATCTCGGTCTACGCGATCCAGGTCACCACCATGCTGGGCCTCGGACTCGCCGTCGACTACGCCCTGTTGACGCTGGTCCGCTTCCGCGAGGAACGCCGGCACACCGACGACGTGGTGGAGGCCGTGCACCGCACGGTCGCCTCGGCCGGCCGGACCGTCCTGTTCTCCGGGCTCACCGTGGCCGTCTCCCTGACCGGACTGCTGGTCTTCCCGAGCGTGTTCCTGCGCAGCATGGGCCTGGCCGTCGCTGCGGTCGTGGTGGTCGACATGCTGGCCGCGGTCACCCTGCTGCCCGCGCTGCTCACCAGGTTCGGCGGGCGCATCCGGCCCTCGAAGGCGCGTTCCGAGGACGAGGAGGGCAGGGTCTTCGCCCGCCTCGCCCGCTTCGCGCAGCGCCGCCGGACCGCCGTCCTGGTCACCGTCGTCCCGGTCCTGCTGCTCCTGGCCGTGCCCGTGACGGGCCTGCGCATCGCCATCGGGGACGCCCGGCAGCTGCCCGCGTCCACCGAGGCTCGGCAGTTGTACGACACGGTCGACGCGCACTTCCCGAAGGGCACCGGGGTCTCCCCCGTGGTGGTGGTCCTCGGGCCCGGCACCTCCCCCGCGACCGCCGACCGGATCCGCGCCCTGGTCCCGCAGGCCGAGTCCCGTGACCTGCCGGGCGGCACCACGGTCGTGGAACTGCCACCGCCGGGCAGCGTGGACGGCGGGGCGGCCACCGGCCTGGTCGAACGGGTCCGGGAGATACGCGGCGACGAGCCCGTCCAGGTCACCGGGGTCGCGGCCCGGCTGGTCGACTTCCGCGCGATGCTCGCCGAGCGGGCACCCTGGGCCGCGCTGACCGTCCTGGCCGCCATCTTCGTCCTGCTGTTCGCCTTCACCGGCTCGGTACTGCTCCCGCTGCGCACCGTCGCGACCACGCTGCTCAGCCTGGGCGCCGCGCTCGGGGTGGTGGTGTGGGTCTTCCAGGACGGCCACGGGGCCGGGCTGCTCGGCGGCGAGGGGCTGGGCGCGCTGAGCCTGACCGCGCCTCCGCTGATCGTGTCGATCGCCTTCGGGCTGGCCATGGACTACGAGATCTTCATCCTGGCCCGGATGCGGGAGAGCCTGTCGGCCGACCGGAGTCGCACCCTCGCCGACCGTGCGTCGCGGCCGCCGGCGCGTGCGATCGCAAGGCGCCGGGGCGCCCTCGACGGGGGGCCCGCCGCGCGAGCGGCTTCGAGCGCGGGCGAGGAGCCACGTGAGCGGTCCGGCCACGGCGCGGGCGTGCGTTCCGGGCGTCGCGAGGCAGGCAGGGGTCTGCCGACGGGCTCCACGGCCCGCCGGCACGGCGGGGACGAGCGGGAGGCGGTGGTGACCGGGCTGCGCCGCTCGGGGCGGGTCGTCACCTGTGCCGCGCTGCTGCTCGCGGTGGTCTTCGGCGCCTTCATGACCGGCGGCTTCTCGCCCATCCTCCAGATCGGCCTCGGGCTGACCCTGGCCGTGCTGATCGACGCGACGGTCGTACGGATGCTGCTGGTCCCGGCGACGATGGCGCTGCTCGGCAGGCGTGCCTGGTGGGCCCCGAAGTCGCTGCGCCGGGCGCACGAACGGTTCGGGCTGCGGGAGACGGCGCCCGCACCGCCCCTCCGTGCCGAGTCCTCACCGGAATCTCAGGCGGCGGACCGCTGATTCCAAGGATCAGCACAGGTGCGCGCGGCAGCATGCACCCGCAGAGGCGGATTTCTCAGGAAGGTGTGCCGTGGGCGTCCCGCACATATCGAACCGGTCCGGACGAGAGAGGGAGAGGTGGTCCCGGCGCGGGGTGCTCGCCGTTCTGGGTGCCGTGCCGGCCGCTGTCGTCCTGACGGGATGCGGCGATTCCGCGGACGCCTCGGAGGCGTCCGCGACACCGACAGCGGCCCCGTCCGCACGGGCCGCCGCGAAGAAGGCGACCATCGCGGTCACCCCCGCCGACGGCACCACCAAGGCCGACTTCGCGAGCCCCGTCCAGGTCACCGTCACCGACGGCACGCTGGCCTCCGTGAAGGTGACCGGCAACGACGGCTCCACGCTGGCCGGAACCCTCGACGAGGCCAGGACCAGGTGGACTTCGACGAGGAACCCGTACTCGGGCACGAAGTACACGGTGACGGCGACCGCGCAGACCGGCACCGCGCAGACCACGACCTTCACCACCAGGTCCCCCGGCGAGACCTTCGTGGGCTACTTCACCCCCGAGGCGAACTCCACCTCCGGCGTCGGCATGCCGGTGTCGGTCAACTTCACCCACGCCGTGTCCGACCGGGCCGCCGTCCAGAAGGCGATCACTGTGACGGCGGAGCCCGCGGTGGAGATCGTGGGCCACTGGTTCAGCGATACCCGGCTCGACTTCCGCCCGGAGACCTACTGGGCGCCCGGCACGAAGATCACGCTCGGTCTCCGGCTCAAGGACGTGCAGGGCGCGGACGGCGTCTACGGCGTCCAGTCGAAGGACGTCACCTTCCACATCGGCCGCGAGCAGATCAGCACGGTCGACCTGGCCACCAAGGAGATGACGGTCAGGCGCGACGGCTCGGCGATCGCCACCTACCCGGTCTCCGGCGGCGACTCCGGCCACACCACCTGGTCCGGGATCATGGTCATCAGCGAGCGGTTCCAGCAGACCCGCATGGAGTCCTCGACGGTCGGCCTCGGCGACGAGTACGACATCCCCGACGTCCCGCACGCCCAGCGCCTGACCACCTCCGGGACCTTCGTCCACGGCAACTACTGGGCGTCCACCTCGGTGTTCGGTCACCAGAACACCAGCCACGGCTGTGTCGGCCTGCACGACGCGAAGGGCGCGAACGACCCGTCCGTGAACGGCTACAAGTTCTACAAGAGCTCCATGCTCGGCGACGTCGTGATCGTGAGGAACTCCGGCGAGAGGACCGTGGAGCCGTCGAACGGGCTCAACGGCTGGAACCTGTCGTGGGCGGACTGGAAGGCGGGCAGCGCCGTCTAGCGGGTGCGCCCGGTTTCAGAGGGTGAACTCACCGGGGCCGAAAGGACTTTCACGGCTCAACCTCTTGACGGCCGGAGTGACTGCGAGCACATTGGGCCCACTTTGAGAGCGCTCTCAACGGCTCCCGAAGACACCCGCGCTCACTTCTCCCCGTACCCGAGAGGCACCCCCATGAGTGAAACCTCCGGTATACCCAGACGGCGGCGGGCCCTCGTCGCCGTCCTGAGCACCCTCGGTCTGGCCGCGGCCCTCGCGACCGCCGCCACCCTCCCCGCCGACGCCTCCGCCCCCACCCCGCCGACCGGCTGGTCACAGGTCTTCGTCGACGACTTCAACGGCACCGCGGGGACCGGCGTCAACACCTCGAACTGGCAGTACGCGACCGGGACTTCGTATCCGGGCGGCCCCGCGAACTGGGGCACCGGCGAGGTCGAGACGATGACCAACAGCACCAGCAACGTGGCGCTGGACGGCAACGGCAACCTGCGCATCACCCCGCTGCGCAACGCGGCCGGCAACTGGACCTCGGGCCGCATCGAGACCAACCGCACCGACTTCCAGCCGCCGGCCGGCGGCAAGCTGCGCGTCGAGGCCCGCATCCAGATGCCGAACGTCACCGGCACCGCCGCCGAGGGCTACTGGCCCGCGTTCTGGATGCTGGGCGCGCCCTACCGCGGCAACTACCAGAACTGGCCGGGCGTCGGTGAGCTGGACATCATGGAGAACGTCCAGGGCATGAACCGCGTGTGGGCCACCATGCACTGCGGCACCAACCCGGGCGGCCCCTGCAACGAGACGACGGGCATCGGCAACAACGTCCCCTGTCCCGGCTCCACCTGCCAGTCCGCGTTCCACACCTACACCATGGAGTGGGACCGCTCGGTGAGCCCCGAGACGATCCGCTTCTACGTCGACGGCACCCAGTTCCACTCCGTCAACGCGAGCCAGGTGGACGCGACGACCTGGGCCAACGCCACCAACCACGGGTACTTCGTCATCCTCAACGTGGCGATGGGCGGCGCGTTCCCCGACGCGTTCGGCGGCGGGCTGGACTCCGGCACGCAGTCCGGTGTGCCCATGGTCGTGGACTACGTTCAGGTGCTCTCCGCGGGGGGTGGCGGTACCACTCCCCCGCCGAGCGGCGGCCGGGACGCGTACAGCACGATCCAGGCGGAGTCCTTCAACGGCCAGAACGGGGTCGGCACCGAGACCACGACCGACACCGGGGGCGGCCAGAACATCGCCTCGCTGGCCAACGGCGACTGGGCGCTCTACCAGAACGTCGACTTCGGATCCGCCGGGGCCACCCAGTTCGTCGCCCGGGTGGCGAGCGGCGCGGCCGGCGGGGTGAGCGGTCTGGTCGAGGTACGGCTGGACAGCCCGACGGCGACTCCGGTCGGCAGCTTCTCGGTCGCCAACACGGGTGGCTGGCAGTCCTGGAGAACGGTCCCGGCGAACATCGGCCGGGTCACCGGCACCCACTCCGTCTATCTGACCTTCACCAGCGGCCAGCCGGCCGACTTCGTGAACGTGAACTGGTTCAACTTCGGTCACTGACAGGGTGGTCGGGCTGTCCGGGAGGCCGGTCCTGGTCTCCCGGACAGTCCCGTGTCAGCCCAGGTACGCAGGTGCGACCGCCGACTTCATCAGACGGCGGGCCGCGCCGGTGCCGTCGGCGGGGACCGTCCACAGGTCCGAGCCGTAGTCGCCGGGCAGGGCGTAGACGAGGGTGTGGTCGTCGGACCACAGGGCCTGGTCGTCGACGTTGCGGGACTCGGCGGTCGCGGTCTCCTTCATGGTCCGCAGGTCCAGGACGTACAGCCGCCAAGGGGCTTCCGGCGAGGCCCCCTTGACGCGTTTCTTGTAGGCGACGCGGGTACCGTCCGGCGACAGGGACGGGCACTCCACGTTGCCGTGCAGGGTGGTGAGGGTGCGGGCGGTGACGTCGCCGCGCACCAGGTAGGTCCGGCCACCGGTGGCGAGCGTGGCGTAGAAGCGGTCGTCGTCGGCGAAGGTGACGCCCCAGATGTTGGTGTCCGCCGCGTGGTGAGTCCGGCCGTCCTTGATGACGCGGAAGGTCTCCAGGTTGTCGTCGACCGTCCAGGTGCGGGTGTCGACGATCGCCGTGCGGGTGGAGAAGTTCGTCCCGGCGTACGAGTCGCCGCTGACGAACACCGTCCAGGCGACCAGGTGTCCGGAGGGCGAGACCCGGGCCCGGGTGGGGATGCCCGCGGCGGGAAAGCGGTGCCGTACACGCAGGTGGGAGTCGAGCACCACCGCACGGTAGGTGTCCTCCAGAGCGCCGTGCACGGCCTGGAGACAGATGCCGGTGCCGGCCGCGGCGTGAAAGCGCAGGCACTTCACGCCCGACGCGGTGCGCGGGCCCTCGGGGTCGTCGGCGGGCACGGCGGCTATCTCGTCGCGGTGCGGGCCCCAGGCCAGGTTGCGGACCAGCAGCCGGCGCGGGGCCGTCGGGCGCAGCGGGACGGTACCGGCCCGCACGGTGGGTCCGTCGGCCTGCTGCTCGTCCTTCCGGTCCGACCGGTGGGCGGCGTGCAGCACCGCCCCGGTGCCGACCGCGCCCAGCAGGAGGACGGCGACAAGAAGGGTGAGCAGACGGGTCGTCCGTGTCATGCGCGCACCTCCGGGACGGTCGCTGCCGTCTCGTCGCCGGTCCGGAGCAGGAACGCGGCCGCGGCGGCGCTGACCGCCAGCCCGGCCGCGGCCACGGCGAGCGCGGTCCGGCCGCCCCACAGGCTCCAGGCGGCGCCGAAGGCGAGCGAGCAGCCGAACCGGGCCAGTGCCTGGCCGGTGCCGACGAGTGCCTGCCCGGCGCCCTGGTGCCGGTCCGGGACGACTGAGGCGGTGGCGGCCGCGAGGACTCCGTCGGTGGCCGCGTAGAAGGTGCCGTGCAGCACGAGGACGGCGAGCACCGCCGGGACGCCGTGCCACGGGGAGAGCACCAGGCCGTAGCCGAGCAGGAGGACGCCGTGGCCGGCCAGGAAGAGGCGGCGGCGGCTGACGCGGTCGGCGAGCGCGCCCAGCGGGACGGCGAGCAGCAGGAAGGAGGCGGCGGTACCGAGGGGCAGCAGCGGGAACAGGTGGGCGGGCAGGTCGCCCTCGCGCTGGAGCAGCAGGTACAGGAAGGAGTCGCTGACGGTGGTCAGGCCGAGCAGGGCCGCGCACACCGTGAGCCGCCGCAGCTCCGGCCGTCGCAGCAGCCCGAGCGCGTCGCGCAACGCCGGGGGCCGGGACGGCTCGGGTGAGCGGGACGGTCGTACGGCATCAGGGGCCGGGGACGGTCGTACGGCATCCGTGGGAGCGGCGTTGTGCCGGGGCACGAACAGCACCAGCACCAGGACGCCGAGCGCGGCCACGCAGGCGCTGACCGTGAAGACGGCGTCGTAGCCGTCGACGGTGGCCCGCAGGACGGCGAAGGCGACCAGGGGGCCGAGGAGGGCGCCGGTGGTGTCCATGGCGCGGTGGACGCCGAACGCCCGTCCGCGGTGGGCGGGTTCGGTGGCCAGCGAGATCATCGCGTCGCGCGGGGCCGTGCGCAGGCCCTTGCCGGTGCGGTCGACCGCGAGCACCGCGCCGAGGACGGGCAGGGTGTGGGCCAGCGGCAGCAGGGGTTTGCACAGCGCCGAGAGGCCGTAGCCGAGGCCCGCGACGAGCTTGTGCCGGTGTCCTCCCCGGTCGGCGAGATGGCCGCCGGCCAGCCGGACCAGGGCGCCGACGCCGTTGTTGATGCCGTCGAGGAGGCCGAAGCCGAGCGGGGACAGGCCGAGGCCCGCGACCACGTACAGCGGCAGGACGGCGGTGACCATCTCGGAGGAGACGTCCGTGATCAGGCTGACCGCGCCCAGGGCGAGCACGGTGGACGGCACGACGGCCCGCCGCCGCACCGGAGGGGTGTCCGGTGCGGCGGCGGCCCTGGTGCCGCGGGCGTCCGTGGAGCGGGAGTCCGCGAGGTACACCGGCGTCAGTTCCAGATGCCGGTGATGTCGGCGGCCGAGGCGGCGTTGCCCGCGTGGGTGCTCAGGCCGGCCAAATCCTCGATCGTGCGCAGCACGTTGTAGTGGTTGCAGGTGGTGGAGCTGGTGCTGCCCGGCGTGACGTGCTGCCCGTAGAAGAGGGTGGGGATCCGGTTGCCGGAGAGCTTGTTGTCCTCGTCGAAGGTGACGGCGAGGATGCTGTTGTGGGTCTTGGCCCAGGTGGCGTACGCGCCCAGGTTGTTCTTGATCCAGGTGTCACCTGTGGAGACCGAGCAGTCGTGCATGTCGCTGCACAGGTTCGGGACGACGAAGGAGACCTTGGGCAGGGTCGTGTAGTCGCTCGGGAACTGCGCGAACGTCTTGGCCGTGCTGGTCGGCACGTTGGAGAAGCCGAACCAGGGGTTGTGCTTCTGCGCGTAGTTCCCGCTGCTGCACGTCGTCGAACCCTGGCTGGGCAGCGACTCGTTCCAGCTCGCCCAGGTCTTGCCCGCGGCGATGAGTTCCGAGGCGAGGTTGGGGGCGGAGATCGACCCGACGCTCACGCAACTGTCGTCGGTGCGGCCCTGGTTGGAGCCGGAGAACAGCATGTAGTAGTTGGGCTCGCTCGGGTGGGTGAGGCCGTAGGACTGGGTGAGGTCCGCGCCTCCCGCCTTGAGCGTGTTGTTGAGGTAGGGGGCGCTGGAGCTGCCGATGACCTGGGAGTAGGCGTGGTTCTCCATGACCACGACGACCACGTGGTCGGGGGTGGGGAGCGCGGCGGCCTGGGCGGTGGTGGCGGTCGCCGCCCACACGCCGACCGAGGCGGCGGTGAGGGCGAGGGCTCCGGCGAGCGCGGAGAGGGAACGTCGTTTGCGCGAGGGTGCCTTGACGGCGGCCATGACTGTCCTCCGGACAGAGGTGACGGACGTTCGTGGGGGTGGCGGCGCGGCAACAGTAGGGGGCTCGGGCCGGCCCCGAGTGAAGGCCGGGCGAACCGCGGGTCATGCCGGGCAAAGTTCGCCTCTCGCACAGGTCATGCACGGCAAAGACCCAGTCAAATGGACATGACAAACCTGACGGAGCCTCAACTCCCCGGGAACTCACCGCAACTCCGCCCGGAACGCCGCCGGTGTCATCTCCGTGTGCTGCTGGAAGAACTTCGAGAAGTTCGCCGCGTCCGGGAAGCCGATCGCCGCCCCCACCCGGCCGATCGGCAGGTCCGTGTGGGCCAGCAGGCGCTTGGCCTCCAGGACCACCCGCTTGTCGATGAACCCCTTGGGCGTCTCCCCCGTCGCCGCGCGGACCGCGCGCACCAGGGTCCGGCGGGAGTAACCGAGCGCGTCGGCGTAGGCGCTGACGCTGTGGTTGGTGGCGAACCCCTTCTCCACGGCGTCCCGGAACAGGGTGAACGTCGACTCCGCCTGCCGCCCCGCGTCCGCCGAGCTCGCCGCCAGATGGGCGAGGCGCAGCAGGAACGCCGTCAGGGTGTGCCGCAGGACCGCGGTGTGCAGGCTCAGCGGGAGGGTCGCCGTGTCCTCGTACTCCCGCTGGAGCTGGGCCAGTCCCGCCTTGAGTCCGGCCAACTGCGGCTCCGAGGGCCGCAGCAGGGGCGGCAGGTCGTAGCGGTAGAGCCCCGTCGCCTCCACCGTCGCCCGCGGCAGGAACCCCGGTTGCATGGTGAGCACGGTTCCGCGGTACTCGCTCGTCGGGGAGAAACGGTGGACCTGACCCGGGCGGATCCACAACAGGTCGCCCGCCGTCGCCTCGTACTCGGCGAAGTCGATCATGTGGCGGACGGGTCCGCCGTCGAAGAGCATCACGACATGGAAGTCGATGCGGTGCACACGCTCCAGCGGGGCATCCGCATGCCAGGTGCGGTCGGTTCCCATGGGCCCCACCTGCATGCCCACTCCGCCCACGCTGAGCTCGACGGGAAAGGGGAACGTTCTGATCCCGTCCACCTGGCCGTCATCGGCTCCGCCTTGGATGGAGCCTTGGGTCGTTCTGTCCGCCATGTCCTTCTCGCGCCGCCCGCCTGAAGCGTTCCGTGTCCCACTTTCACCACAGGCTGGCACACCGCGACCTTCCCCCGTAAAAGTCAGACTTTTAAGTTCGAACACGTCAGACCAGCAATCCCGCTCCGATCGAGGATTTCTTGAAGATGAGCACGCAGACACCGGACACCTTCGAATGGACCGAACTCGACCGGCGTGCCGTCGACACCGCCCGCCTGCTGGCGGCCGATGCCGTGCAGCAGGTCGGCAACGGACACCCGGGGACCGCGATGGCCCTGGCCCCGGCGGCGTACACGATCTTTCAGAAGGTGATGCGGCACGACCCGGCGGACCCCGAGTGGACCGGCCGTGACCGCTTCGTCCTCTCCCCCGGCCACACCTCGCTGACGCTCTACACCCAGCTCTTCCTCTCCGGGTACGAGCTGGAGCTCGACGACCTGAAGGCGTTCCGCACCCACGGCTCCAAGACGCCCGGTCACCCCGAGTACGGGCACACCGCGGGCGTCGAGACCACCACCGGTCCGCTCGGCCAGGGTGTCGCCAACGCCGTCGGCATGGCGATGGCCGCCCGCTACGAGCGCGGCCTGTTCGACCCCGAGGCCCCCGAGGGCGAGTCCCCCTTCGACCACACCATCTGGGCGATCGTCTCCGACGGCGACCTCCAGGAGGGCATCTCCGCCGAGGCCTCCTCCCTCGCCGGCCACCAGAGGCTCGGCAACCTGGTCTTCCTCTACGACGACAACCACATCTCCATCGAGGGCGACACCGCGACCGCGTTCTCCGAGGACGTCCTGGGGCGCTACGAGGCCTACGGCTGGCACACCCAGCGCATCGAGCCCGGCGCCGACGGCGACATCGACGTACAGGCCCTGTACGGGGCCCTGAAGACGGCCCAGGCCGAGACCGGGCGCCCCTCGATCATCGCGATGCGCACGGTCATCGCCTGGCCCGCCCCGAACGCCCAGAACACCGAGGCCGCCCACGGCTCCGCGCTCGGCGCCGACGAGGTCGCCGCCACCAAGCGCGTCCTCGGCTTCGACCCGGACAAGAGCTTCGAGGTCGCCGACGAGGTCCTCGCCCACACCCGGCAGGCCCTGGACCGGGGTGCCGAGGCGCACGCGGCCTGGGACAAGCAGATCTCCGCCTGGCGCGGTGAGCAGCCCGAGCGGGCGCGGCTCTTCGACCGGGTGGTCGCGGGCCAGCTCCCCGAGGGCTGGGAGTCCGCGATCCCCGTGTTCGAGGAGGGCGCCTCGGTCGCGACCCGGGCCGCCTCCGGCAAGGTCCTCCAGGCGCTCGGCCCGGTGCTGCCCGAGCTGTGGGGCGGTTCCGCCGACCTCGCCGGCTCGAACAACACCACGATCGACAAGACCAGCTCCTTCCTCCCGGAGGGCAACCCGCTGCCGGAGGCCGACCCGTACGGCCGAACGGTCCACTTCGGGATTCGCGAGCACTCGATGGCCGCCGAGATGAACGGCATCGCGCTGCACGGCAACACCCGGATCTACGGCGGCACCTTCCTGGTGTTCTCCGACTACATGCGCAACGCGGTCCGGCTGTCCGCGCTGATGCAGCTGCCCGTCACCTACGTCTGGACACACGACTCCATCGGTCTCGGTGAGGACGGCCCGACGCACCAGCCGGTCGAGCACCTGGCGTCGCTGCGCGCCATCCCGGGCCTGAACGTGGTCCGCCCGGCCGACGCCAACGAGACCGCGATCGCCTGGGCCGAGATCCTGAAGCGGCACGCCACCGACCCGGCCCCGCACGGCCTCGCGCTCACCCGCCAGGGCGTGCCGACCTACGCGCCGAACCCGGACGCGGCCAGGGGCGGATACGTCCTTGCCGAGTCGTCGAAGGAGACCCCCGACGTCGTCCTCATCGCCACCGGTTCCGAGGTCCAGCTCGCCGTCGCCGCGCGGGAGCGGCTGGAGGCCGAGGGGGTCGGCACCCGGGTGGTGTCGATGCCGTCCGTGGAATGGTTCGAGCAGCAGCCGAAGGAGTACCGCGAGCGGGTCCTTCCGCCGTCCGTGCGAGCCCGCGTCGCAATCGAGGCCGGTATCGGTCTGACGTGGTACCGCTTCATTGGTGACGCAGGACGCATCGTCTCCCTCGAACACTTCGGCGCCTCCGCCGACGCGAAGACCCTGTTCGCCGAGTACGGCTTCACCGCCGAGAACGTCGCCGCAGCAGCCAGGGAATCGCTGGCCGCCGCGCGTGGTTGATCCGACCGCCAGAAAGAAGATGATCAAAGTGACCGAAGCTACCGCCACCGCGGGAGCACTCAAGCGCCTGTCCGACGAGGGCGTCTCCATCTGGCTGGACGACCTGTCACGCAAGCGGATCGAGTCAGGGAACCTCGCCGAGCTCGTCGCCACGAAGCACGTCGTCGGCGTCACCACCAACCCCTCCATCTTCCAGGCCGCCATCGGCTCCGGAGCGGGCTACGAGGAGCAGCTGAGCGACCTCGCCGCCCGGGGCGTGACGGTCGACGAGGCCGTCCGGATGATGACGACCGCCGACGTCCGCGCCGCCGCCGACGTGCTGCGCCCGGTGTACGACGCCACCGGCGGCCGGGACGGCCGGGTCTCCATCGAGGTGGACCCCCGTCTGGCCCACAACACCCGGGCGACGGTCGCCGAGGCCAGGCAGCTCGCCTGGCTGGTGGACCGCCCCAACGTCATGATCAAGATCCCGGCGACGAAGGCCGGCCTCCCCGCGATCACCGAGGTCATCGCCCTCGGCATCAGCGTCAACGTCACGCTGATCTTCTCGCTGGAGCGCTACCGCGAGGTCATGGACGCCTACCTGGCCGGCCTGGAGAAGGCCGCGAAGAAGGGCCTCGACCTCTCCACGATCCACTCGGTCGCCTCGTTCTTCGTCTCCCGGGTCGACTCCGAGATCGACAAGCGGCTCACCGTCCTCGGCACGGAGCAGGCCCTCGCGCTCAAGGGCAGGGCGGCGCTCGCCAACGCGCGGCTCGCCTACCAGGCGTACGAGGAGGTCTTCTCCGGAGCGCGCTGGAACTCTCTGGGCGGCGCCCGCGCCAACCGGCAGCGCCCGCTGTGGGCCTCGACCGGCGTGAAGGACCCGGCCTACAAGGACACCCTCTACGTCGACGACCTGGTCGCCCCCGGCACGGTCAACACCATGCCCGAGGCCACGCTGAACGCCACCGCCGACCACGGCGGCATCACCGGCGACACGGTGACCGGCGGCTACGCGCAGGCCCGCGCCGACCTGGCCGCCGTGGAGGCGCTCGGGATCTCCTACGACGAGGTCGTGCGGCAGCTGGAGGACGAGGGCGTCGCCAAGTTCGAGGTGGCCTGGCAGGACCTGCTGGACGCCGTCACCAAGTCGCTGAACAGCAAGGGAGTTGACGCGGAATGACCATCACCGCCGACTGGGAGAACCCGCTGCGCGACGAGCGCGACCGGCGTCTCCCCCGGATCGCCGGGCCCTCCGGTCTCGTCATCTTCGGCGTCACCGGCGACCTGTCCCGCAAGAAGCTGATGCCGGCCGTCTACGACCTCGCCAACCGCGGCATGCTCCCGCCGGGCTTCTCGCTCGTCGGGTTCGCCCGCCGGGACTGGGAGGACGAGGACTTCGCGCAGATCGTGCACGACTCAGTGCGCGAGCACGCGCGGACCGAGTTCCGTGAGGAGGTCTGGCAGCAGCTCTCCGAGGGCATGCGGTTCATCCCGGGCGACTTCGACGACGACACGGCGTTCAAGCAGCTGCGCCAGACCGTCGAGGACCTCGACAAGGCCCGCGGCACCAGCGGCAACTACGCCTTCTACCTCTCCGTGCCGCCGAAGTTCTTCCCGAAGGTCGTGAAGCAGCTCAAGAAGCACGGTCTCGCGGACGCCCCCGAGGGGTCCTGGCGGCGCGCGGTCATCGAGAAGCCGTTCGGCCGCGACCTGAAGAGCGCCCGCGAGCTCAACGCCCTCGTGCACGACGTGTTCGAGCCGGACCAGGTGTTCCGGATCGACCACTACCTGGGCAAGGAGACCGTCCAGAACATCCTGGCACTGCGCTTCGCCAACCAGATGTACGAGCCGATCTGGAACCGGTCGTACGTCGACCACGTGCAGATCACGATGGCCGAGGACATCGGCATCGGCGGCCGGGCCGGCTACTACGACGGCATCGGCGCCGCCCGTGACGTCATCCAGAACCACCTGCTCCAGCTGATGGCCCTGACCGCCATGGAGGAGCCGGCCGCCTTCGACGCCGAGTCGCTGCTCACCGAGAAGCTGAAGGTCCTGCGGGCCGTGAAGCTGCCGGAGGACATCGGCAAGAGCGCCGTGCGCGGGCAGTACGCGGGTGCCTGGCAGGGCGGCGAGAAGGTGCTCGGGTACCTGGAGGAGGAGGGCATCGACCCCCACTCCACCACGGACACCTACGCGGCCATCAGGCTGAACGTCGACAACCGCCGCTGGGCGGGCGTGCCGTTCTACCTGAGGACCGGCAAGCGGCTGGGCCGGCGCGTGACCGAGATCGCCGTCGTCTTCCAGTCCGCCCCGCACTCCCCCTTCGACCACACGGCCACCGAGGAGCTCGGCAAGAACGCCATCGTCATCCGGGTGCAGCCGGACGAGGGCATGACGGTCCGGTTCGGGTCGAAGGTGCCGGGCACCTCGATGGAGATCCGGGACGTGACGATGGACTTCGCGTACGGCGAGTCGTTCACGGAGTCCAGCCCGGAGGCCTACGAGCGGCTCATCCTGGATGTCCTCCTCGGGGACGCCAACCTGTTCCCGCGTCACCAGGAAGTGGAAGAGTCCTGGAAGATCCTCGACCCGATCGAGGAGCACTGGGCCCACCACGGCCGTCCGGCGCAGTACGCGTCGGGTACCTGGGGACCCGAGGAAGCCGACGAGATGCTCGCACGAGACGGACGGAGCTGGCGCAGGCCATGAAGATCGACCTGACCGACACCACGGCAAGCAAGATCAACAAGGCGCTGGTGCAGGGTCGCCGCGCCATCGGGACGCCCGCCGTGGGCATGGTCCTGACGATGGTGATCGTCACGGACGAGGAGAACGCCTACGACGCGATCAAGGCGGCCGAGGAGGCCTCGCACGAGCACCCCTCGCGCACCCTGGTCGTCATCAAGCGGCACGCCCGCACCGCCCGCGACCGGATGTCCTCCAAGCTGGACGCCGAGGTCCGCGTGGGCGCCGACGCCGGCACCGGCGAGACGGTGATCCTCAGGACCTACGGCGAGGTCTCCGACCACGCCGACTCCGTGGTGCTGCCGCTGCTGCTGCCGGACGCCCCGGTGGTCGTGTGGTGGCCGGTGGACGCGCCGGAGAACCCGGCGAAGGACCCGCTGGGCGCACTGGCCCAGCGCCGGATCACCGACCTGTACGCCGTCGAGGACCCCCTCGCGGTGCTGGACACCCGGGTCCGCTCCTACGCGCCCGGCGACACCGACCTCGCCTGGACCCGACTGACGCCGTGGCGCTCGATGCTGGCGGCGGCCCTCGACCAGGCCCGGGCGCAGATCATCTCCGGGGCCGTGGAGGCCGAGGCCGACAACCCCGCCGCCGAACTCCTCGCGCGCTGGCTGGAGGCCCGCCTCAAGGTGCGGATCGAGCGGGTCGTCACCGCCGGTCCGGTCGTCACGGCCGTCCGTCTGGGCACCGCGAACGGCGAGATCGTCATCGACCGCCCCGAGGGCCCGCTGGCCACGCTGTCCCTGCCGGGCCAGCCCTCCCGCACCCTCGCCCTCAAGGTCCGCACCACCTCCGAACTCATCGCCGAGGAACTTCGCCGCCTCGACGCCGACGAGATGTACGCCGTCGCCCTCCGGGGCGAGGGAAGCAAGGAGACCCCTGCTCATGTCTGACTCCCCCCTGCTGACGCGCCGCCCCGAGTGGACGGCCCTGGAGGACCACCGCGCCGAGGGGACCCCCCGTCTGCGCGAGCTGTTCGCGAAGGACCCGGGGCGCGCGGAGCGCTACGTCGTGCGCGTCGGCGATCTGCGCATCGACTACTCCAAGCACCTGATCACCGACGAGACCCTGGCCCTGCTCCAGGAACTGGCCACCGCCACCGACGTGTTCGGCCTGCGGGACGCCATGTTCCGCGGTGAGCGGATCAACCTCACCGAGGACCGGGCGGTCCTGCACACCGCGCTGCGCGCTCCCGCGAACGCGGTCGTCGAGGTCGACGGCGAGAACGTCGTGCCCCGTGTGCACGCCGTACTGGACAAGATGAGCGACTTCGCGCACCGGGTCCGCTCCGGCGAGTGGACCGGCCACACCGGCAAGCGGATCAGGAACGTCGTCAACATCGGCATCGGCGGCTCCGACCTCGGTCCCGCGATGGCGTACGAGGCCCTGCGGGCCTTCACAGCACGGGAGTTGACCTTCCGTTTCGTCTCCAACGTGGACGGCGCCGACCTGCACGAGGCGGTGCGGGACCTGGACCCGGCGGAGACCCTGTTCATCGTGGCGTCGAAGACGTTCACCACGATCGAGACGATCACCAACGCCACCTCGGCCCGCTCCTGGCTCCTCGAGGGCCCCGCCGGACTCCACGACGACAAGGCCGTCGCGAAGCACTTCGTGGCCCTGTCGACGAACGCCGAGAAGGTCACGGACTTCGGCATCGACCCGGACAACATGTTCGAGTTCTGGGACTGGGTCGGCGGCCGCTACTCCTACGACTCGGCGATCGGGCTCTCCCTGATGATCGCCATCGGCCCGGACCGCTTCCGGGAGATGCTCGACGGCTTCCGGATCGTCGACGAGCACTTCCGCAACGCCCCCGCCGAGGCCAACGCCCCGCTGCTGCTCGGCCTGCTGGGCATCTGGTACGGCAACTTCCACGACGCCCAGTCGCACGCCGTGCTGCCCTACAGCCACTACCTGTCCAAGTTCACCGCGTACCTCCAGCAGCTGGACATGGAGTCCAACGGCAAGTCGGTGCAGCGCGACGGCCGTCCGGTGGAGTGGCAGACCGGTCCGGTGGTGTGGGGCACGCCCGGCACCAACGGACAGCACGCGTACTACCAGTTGATCCACCAGGGCACCAAGCTCATCCCGGCCGACTTCATCGGCTTCGCCCGCCCGGTCGACGAGCTGAGTGACGAACTCAAGGCGCAGCACGACCTGTTGATGGCCAACCTGTTCGCTCAGGGACAGGCGCTCGCCTTCGGCAAGACCGCCGAGGAGGTCCGTGCGGAGGGCGTGCCCGAGGAGCAGGTGGCGCACCGCACCTTCCAGGGCAACCACCCCACGACCACGATCCTCGCGAAGGAGCTCACCCCTTCCGTCCTCGGCCAGCTGATCGCCCTCTACGAGCACAAGGTGTTCGTCCAGGGCGCGGTCTGGAACATCGACTCCTTCGACCAGTGGGGCGTCGAGCTCGGCAAGGTCCTCGCCAAGCGCGTCGAGCCCGCCCTGACCGAGGGCGCGGACGTCCCCGGTCTCGACCCCTCCACCACCGCCCTGGTGGCCGCCTACCGTGAACTGAAGGAAGTGCTCTGACATGCAGTTGGGACTCATCGGCCTGGGCAAGATGGGCGGCAACATGCGCGAGCGGATCCGCCGCGCGGGCCACACCGTCATCGGCTACGACCGCAACCCCGAGGTCTCCGACGTGGCGAGCCTCGCCGAGCTGGTCGACAAGCTCGAAGCCCCGCGTGTGGTGTGGGTGATGGTGCCGGCCGGCGCCGCCACCCAGTCCGTCGTGGACGAGCTCGGCGACCTCCTGTCTTCCGGTGACACCGTGGTCGACGGCGGCAACTCCCGCTACACGGACGACGAGAAGCACGCCGCGGAGCTGGCCACCAAGGGCATCGGCTTCATCGACGCCGGTGTCTCCGGCGGCGTGTGGGGCCTCCAGAACGGCTACGCCCTGATGGTCGGCGGCGACAAGAAGGACGTGGAGCGGCTCCAGCCGATCTTCGAGGCGCTCAAGCCCGAGGGGCCGTACGGCTATGTCCACGCGGGCAAGGTCGGCGCCGGGCACTTCTCCAAGATGGTCCACAACGGCATCGAGTACGCCATGATGCAGGCGTACGCCGAGGGCTGGGAGCTGCTGGAGAAGGTCGAGTCGGTGGACAGCGTGCGGGAGGTGTTCCGCTCCTGGCAGGAGGGCACCGTCATCCGCTCGTGGCTGCTCGACCTCGCGGTCAACGCCCTCGACGAGGACGAGCACCTCGACAAGCTGAAGGGCTACGCGCAGGACTCCGGCGAGGGCCGCTGGACCGTGGAGGCGGCAGTCGACAACGCGGTGCCGCTGCCCACGATCACCGCCTCGCTCTTCGCGCGGTTCGCGTCCCGTCAGGACGACTCCCCGCAGATGAAGATGATCGCGGCGCTGCGCAACCAGTTCGGCGGTCACGCCGTCGAAGCGAAGAAGTAGGCGCGTCGTGGGGGATCTTCTTCTGGTCCGCCACGGCGAGACGGAGTGGAGCGTGTCGGGACAACACACCAGCTGGACCGACCTGCCCCTCACCCAGCACGGCGAGGAACAGGCCAAGTTGCTCGCTCCGCTCCTGTCGGGCCGGACCTTCTCGCTCGCGCTGACCAGTGAGCTGGGCCGCGCGATACGCACCGCCGAACTGGCGGGCATCACCGGGGCCGTGACCGACCCCGACCTCCACGAGTGGGACTACGGCGCCTACGAGGGCGTCACCACGGTCGACATCCACCGGACCCGGCCCGACTGGGACCTGTGGACCGACGGGGTCCCGCCCGGGCCCGAAGGGCACCCCGGGGAGTCGCCGGAGCAGATCGGCCGGCGGGCCGACCGGGTGCTGGCCCGGGTGGACACGGCGCTCACTGACGGCGACGTGATCCTCGTGGCCCACGCCCACTTCCTGCGGGTCCTCACGGCCCGCCGGCTGGGGCTCGCCCCGGCGGACGGCCGGCTCTTCCAGCTGGCCACGGGCACGGTGAGCCGGCTGTCGACGGAGCACGACCGGCCGGTGATCGCGGAGTGGAACACACGCGCCTAGTACGGCAGTTGCGGACGGCCCGGGAGCACGCCTCCCGGGCCGTCCGCGTCGTCGAGGGCCTGTTGACACCGGGGCGCGTGCGTTGGAGAGTCACCGCTGATGGAGATCAACAACCTGACCCCGGCCGAACGGCGGGTGTGGCGCGCCTTTCCCCGGGGCGAGGCCGTGGACTTCCGGGCGGCGGACGACGAGGACGTGGCGGGCGGTGCCGACTGGGGCCCCGAACGCACCGTGCGCGCCTCCGTGTTGCGGTTCCTGATGCTCAACGGGCCGCAGGAGGACGGGGAGATACCCGCTCTGAAGCTGGCGGGCGCCCGGATCACCGGTGTGCTCGCCCTCCAGTACGGGACGGTCGGCCACGCCGTACGCCTCAGCCACTGCCACTTCGACGACGTACCGCTGCTCTACGGCTGCCGGCTGCGCCAGTTGAACCTCAGCAACTCCGTGCTGCCCGGCCTGACCGCCGCCACCCTGCACGTCGAGGCGGTGCTGCGGCTGACGGACTGCCGGGTGACAGGTCCGGTTCGGCTGGGCGGGGCGCAGATCGCCGGGGCCCTGTTCATGGACCGTGCCGAGATCGTCGCGGACGGCGCCGGGGAGCCCGCGCTGCAGCTGAACCACATGAGCATCGGCGACGACCTGTGGGCGCCGGGTCTGCGCTGCCACGGCGAGGTACGGCTCAACGGCACGTCCGTGGCCGGTTCCGTCAACCTCAACGACGCCCGGCTCAGCAACCCGGGCGACCTCGTGCTCGACGCCCAGACCCTGAGCGTCGAGGGCGACGTCCATCTGCGCCGGGTGCACACCTTCGGCTGGATCGGCCTGCGGGGCGCCCGGATCGCGGGCCGCCTCGACTTCTCCTACGCGCACCTGTCGAACCCCGGTGACGCGGCGCTCAGGGCGAGCAGCAGCACCATCGGGGAGCTGTGGATCCGCAAGGGCCCCGCCATGGAAGGCGCCCTCACCCTGCGCCGCGCACAGATCGACGAGCTGTTCCTGGAGCCGGAGTCGGTGCCGGACGAGGTGCAGTTCAACGGGCTCGTCTACACCTCGCTGACCCCGCAGGAACCGCCCGCGCGCCGGCTGCCGATGCTGGAGCGGGACCGTGAGGGCTATGTCCCGCACGCCTACGAGCAGTTGACCGCCGCGTACCGCAGGATCGGGGACGACTACGCGGCCCGGCAGGTCCAGCTCGCCAAGCAGCGGCGCCGCCGCGCCACCCTTCCCTGGTACGGGCGGCTGTGGGGTCACGTCCAGGACGCGGCCGTCGGCTACGGCTTCCATCCGCTGCGCGCCGGTGTCTGGCTGGTCTCCCTGCTCGCGGTCGGCACGATCGCCTACGGCCTGCACCACCCGCCGCCGCTCAAGGCGGACGAGGCCCCGCGCTTCAACGCGCTGTTCTTCACCCTCGACCTGCTGCTGCCGGTGATCTCCTTCGGCCAGGAGGGCGCCTTCGCGCCTCGCGGCGGGTACCAGTGGCTGTCGTACGCCCTCGTCATCGCGGGCTGGATCCTCGCGACCACGGTCTTCGCGGGGGTCACCCGTACCGTCAACCGGCAGTGAACGGGCGGAGGTTGCGGAGGCGGCCCTGATGTCAGCGCGCGGTCTGTCCGGGTGCGGCGACCTCGCCCGCCAGCTCCGCGATGTCCGCGAGCATCCGTGCCGAGTCCGGCTCGCGGCCCGTGAACAGCCGGAACGCGTCCGCCGCCTGGAAGACCGCCATGCCGCCGCCGTCGAGCGTGGCGCAGCCCAACGCGCGGGCGGTGCGCAGCAGTTCGGTCTCCAGTGGGCGGTAGACCACCTCGGCGACCCACAGCTGGGGGCGGAGCAGGTCGGCCGGGAAGGGCAGTCCCGGGTGGGCGGCCATGCCGGTGGGGGTGGCGTGCACCACGCCGTCGGCCCCGGCGAGCAGTGCGGGCAGCCGCTCCGGGCCGGCCGCGGCCGCGCGTCCCTCGCCGAAGTGCCGGTTCAGGGCGTCCGCGAGAGCGGCGGCCCGGTCGGCGAGCGCGTCCACGACGGTGACCCGCTCGGCGCCCAGGGTCAACGCGGCGTGCGCGACGGCCGCACCCGCGCCGCCGGCGCCCAGCTGCACGACCCGCTCCAGGGGCACGTCGGGCAGCCCGCGCGCGAAGGAGGCCGCGAAACCGGTGACGTCGGTGTTGTGGCCGGTGGCCCGGCCGTCCTCGAAGACGACGGTGTTGACCGCGCCGAGCGCCTCGGCCTGCGGGGCGAGCGCGTCGAGGTGCCCGATGACCAGCTGCTTGCAGGGGTGGGTGATGTTCAGCCCGTCGAAGCCCAGGTCACGGGCGGCCCGTACCAGGTCGCCGACCGCCTCGGGGGGTACGCCGAGGGCGTCGATGTCGATGAGCCGGTACAGATAGCGCAGGCCCTGCCGGTCCGCCTCCCGCTCGTGCAGCGCCGGGCTCAGCGAGGGCCCGACACCCGCGCCGATCAGTCCGACGAGAAACGAGTCCTTGGCCACGCGGACCTCCTGAGCTGATCGGTGAATCGTCATTAATGTACGAACCAGTACGTTAGCTATATCAGCCGGACCGCCGCCGGGGAAGGGTTCGCCCGCGCCTTCTAGAATCTGCGGCACCGGCCGCACTTCCCGAAGGGACCCGATGACCAGCGTCGACGAACCGGCACGACCGCACGGACGGATCCGCGACGCGGCCCGCACCCGGTCCGAGATCCTGGACGTGGCCACCCAGGAGTTCGCGCGGGCCGGCTACGACGGCGCCCGGGTCGACGAGATCGCCGCGCGCACCCGCACCACCAAGCGGATGATCTACTACTACTTCGGCGGCAAGGAGCAGCTGTTCACGGCCGTCCTGGAGCGGGCCTACGGCGTGATCCGCGAGGCCGAACAGGAACTGGACGTCGAGCACCTGGACCCGGTCGCGGCGATCCGGCGCCTCGCCGAGGTGACCTTCGACCACCACGAGCAGCACCCCGACTTCATCCGCCTGGTCAGCATCGAGAACATCCACGGGGCCGAGCACATCGCCGCCTCCGAGAAGCTCGGCCGCATCGGCTCCCCGGCGCTCGACGTGATCCGCCGCATCCTGGCCTCGGGACAGGAGTCCGGGCTGTTCACCGCCGACGTGGACGCGGTGGACCTGCACGCGATGATCAGCTCGTTCTGCTTCTTCCGGGTGGCCAACCGGCACACCTTCGGGGCGCTGTTCGGCCGCGACCTGGTGGCGCCGGAGCAGCGCGAGCACTACCGCGCGATGCTCGGGGACATGGTGATCGCGTACCTGACCGCGGACCGCGCCGGGGACTGAATCCCTCCGTCCCGGACCCTTGACACGCGGGAAACGCGGGCGCACCATCCTCGGCAACCGCTACTAACTACCCAGTGGGTTAATTAACTGGGTAGCTCCCGGAGTCCCCCCGAAGGAGCACCGCCGTGTCCGTCCCCGCCGACGCCGTCGGGCAACCGAAAAAGGCCGCCACCGCCGCCTGGATCGGCAGCGCCCTGGAGTACTACGACTTCTTCATCTACGGCAGCGCCGCCGCCCTGATCTTCCCCAAGGTGTTCTTCGACGAGTCCGACCCGGCCACCGCGACCCTGCTGTCCCTGGCCACGTTCGGGGTCGCCTACGCGGCCCGGCCGGTCGGGGCGCTCTTCATGGGGCACTTCGGCGACCGGGTCGGCCGCAAGAAGATCATGGTCTTCACGCTGATCCTGATGGGCCTGTCGACCTTCCTCATCGGCTGTCTGCCCACCCGCCACCAGGTGGGCACCCTCGCCCCGGTCCTGCTGGTGCTGTGCCGGGTCCTCCAGGGCATCTCGGCGGCCGGCGAGCAGGCCAGCGCCAACTCCATGAGCCTGGAACACGCGCCGGCGCACCGGCGGGGCTTCTTCACCAGCTTCACGCTCAGCGGCACCCAGGGCGGACAGCTGCTCGCCACGCTGGTCTTCCTGCCGGTCGCCGCGCTGCCCGAGGACCAACTGCTGTCCTGGGGCTGGCGGGTGCCGTTCTGGCTGAGCGTCGGGGTCGCCGTGGCCGGCTTCGTGATCCGCCGCAAGCTGGCCGAGACCCCTGCGTTCGAGCGGCAGGCCGCCTCCGCGGGGGTCGTGAAGCTGCCGCTGGCGGTGCTGCTGCGGGAGCACTGGGCGGACGTGCTGCGGGTGATCGGCGGCGCGGTCATCGCCTCGGTGTCCACGATCTTCACGGTGTGGGCGCTGGCGTACGCGACGAGCGACGCGGTCGGGATGAGCCGTTCCTCGATGCTGTGGGTGGGCGCGCTGGCCAACCTGGTCGCGCTCGCCGCGATCCCCCTGTGGGCCACGCTCTCGGACCGCATCGGCCGACGCCCGGTCTTCCTGATCGGCGCGGTGGGCAGCGCGGTGATGATGTTCCTGTACCTGTGGGCGGTCTCCACGGGCACCTACCCGCTCATCCTGCTGCTCGGCATCGTCACGTTCGGTGTCGTCTACAGCGCGGCGAACGGGGTGTGGCCGTCCTTCTACGGGGAGATGTTCTCCACCCGGGTCCGGCTGTCCGGGATGGCGATCGGCACGCAGATCGGCTTCGCCGTGGCCGGGTTCGCGGTGACCTTCGCGGCGCAGATCGCGGGGCCCGACGGGACGGACTGGTCGTCGGTGGCCCTGTTCACGGCGGCCCTGTGCGTCCCCCCGGTGATCGCCGCCCTGACCGCCCGCGAGACCCACAAGGTCCCCACGGAGGACCTCGGCACCCGCACCCCCGGCGAGGTCCCACGGCCGGAGAGGGTCACGGCCTGACCCGACGCGGACATCCCCCGGGCCCCCGGACGCCGTCACGGCTCCGGGGGCCCGGCCGCGCTCCCCGCGTCGCTTCCTACGCGTTGCTCCAGCCCCGGGTGCACAGCACGAGGCGGTACCCGTCCGGGTCCTCGACGGTGACGCCCCACTCGTTCCAGTACGGGTTCGGCGAGGGCACCCGCTTCCCGCCGTGCGTCTCCAGGCGGGCCACCAGGTCGTCCGGTACCGGCCCGTCGACGTAGACGACCAGGAGGTCCTCCTCGGTGGGCCGGGGTTCGACGGGCCGGCTCTGTTCCCGGACGAGTTCCAGGTGCCAGCCGGCGTCCGGCCAGCCGAGCATCAGCAGGTCGTGCTCGCCGGGTTCGGGACCGCCCTCCGCGCGCCAGACGACCCCCAGCCCGAGCCCCTCGACCCAGAACCGCTCGGCGGCCGCGAGGTCCCGGGAGGGACGGGCGATCCGGATGTGACTGCGGCCGTTCACGGGCATGGTGACCTCTTCACGCGATGTCGGTGTGCCGCTCAGCGTAGGCAGCCGACCCCGCCCGGCACATCGGCCGTCGGCCCTGCGCCCCGGGTCGTAGGACCGCCCACGGCTTGCGGCGAGTCGGTCCGCAGGGGGCCCGGTGTCTGCGCAGGCCCCGTGTCTCCGCAGGACCGCGTCGGCGTCGCAGGCCGCCCCGTCCCGGCGCCGGCCCCCGGCCCCGGCCCTCAGCCCTCGTCGCCCCTGGCCGGGATGCCGTACGCGCGCTCCACCCGCAGGCGCAGCACCAGGCGTCCGTCGCGGACCATCGCCGCGCGGTAGTCGTCCCAGTCCGGATGCTCGCCCTGGACGTCGCGGTACAGGCGGATCAGTTCCTCGACCGTGTCGTCGTGGGGGTCCTTCGCCACCGGGATGAGGTCGGCGGTGCCCTCGGCGACCGTGTAGGCCCAGCGGTCCGGAGTCGTCACGTGGTAGGAGGCGCGGGGGTCCCGGCGCAGGTTGCGGGTCTTGGCACGGTCGTCCGTGAGGGAGATCCGGATGACGCGCTCGTCGGGATAGTAGGCGTGGGTGACGTTCGACAGCTGGGGGCGGCCGTCGCGCTTGAGCGTGGTCAGTACCCCGCCGTGGCCCTGGGAGAGCAGCCGGAGCAGTGCGTCCTGCGTCGCGTCCTGAGTCATATCCCGGTCAACCGGACCGCCCGCGCCCCGCATTCCCGTTCCGGCCGTTCCCGGCCGACCCGCGGCCGGTCGCGGTTTCCTGAGCGACGATGATGTCTGAGGGCGGTCCGGAGCGGGTATCCGGTCCGCGCCTCGACGGACGTGACGGAGGAGAACGATGGCACAGCTGCGGCAAGAGGTCGATCCGGGTGAGGTGGGGCTGGACGAGAAGGTCCTCGACCGCCTCGACCAGCACCTGGCGCACTACGTCGACGAGGGCCGGATGCCCGGCTTCCTGGTCTGCGTCTCCCGCGGTGGCCGCGTCGCGCACCTCACCGTCCACGGCCGGCGCGACCTCGCGGCCGGACTGCCCGTCGAGACCGACACGCTGTGGCGGATCTACTCGATGACCAAGCCGGTCACCGCGGTCGCGGCCCTGCTGCTGGTGGAGGAGGGGCGGCTGTCCCTGGACGACCCGGTCGCCGACCACCTCCCGGAGTTCGCCGAACCGCGCGTGTACGTGGATGGGGCCGGTGACACCCTCACGACCCGCCCGGCCGACGGTCCGATACGGATCCGGCACCTGATGACCCACACCGCGGGCCTGACCTTCGCGTTCTACCACTCCCACCCGGTCGACGCGCTCTACCGCGAGGCCGGTCTGGACTCGTCGGTGCTGCCCGGCTCGACCCTCGCCGAGACGGTCGCCGTGTACGCGGGCCTGCCGCTCCAGTTCGAGCCGGGCACGCAGTGGAACTACTCGGTCGCCTCCAATGTGCTGGGCCGGGTCATCGAGATCGTCTCCGGGACCACGCTCGACGCCTTCTTCGCCGAACGTGTCTTCGGCCCCCTCGGGATGACCGACGCCGGTTTCTGGGTGAGCGAGCAACAGACGCACAGACTCTCGGAGTTGTACGGCGAGAAGGACGACGGCACGATCGAGCCGGTGCCCGGGCTGCCGCTGCGGGGACGCCCCCGGCTGCTGTCCGGCAGCGGCGGACTGGCGGCCTCGGCCCACGACGTGCACCGTTTCGCGGAGATGCTGCGCCGCCGGGGCGAACTGGACGGCACCCGGCTGCTGTCCGCCGAGACGGTCGACCTGATGACCTCCAACCACCTTCCGGGCGGCGCCGACCTGCGCGCGTTCGGCACGAAGCCCGCCCATGACGAGCCCGGCAACGACGGCCTCGGATTCGGTCTCGGCGTCTCCGTGGTGGTCGACCCCGCCCGCACCGTCGCCCCCGCGGGCCTCGGCACGTTCGGCTGGAGCGGGGCCGCGTCCACGACCTTCTGGGTCGATCCGGTCCGCGATCTGAGCGTGCAGTTCTACACCCAGGTACGGCCGAAGACGCTGAAGGTCTTCCCCGACCTGAAGCGTCTGGTCCACGAGGCGGTCGTCAACTAGCCCCGTCGCCCTCCTGGTCCACCCGCAGCGTGAAGTGCAGGCCCGCCCGGGACAGTTCGCCCAGCCACTGCCGCGAGCGGGCGGCCGTCTCGGCGGCGCGGTTCAGGCCCGCCGGCAGGGTGCCGTCGAGGATGTGGCCGATGCCCAGGGCGAGGGTGCGGGAGACGCAGCGCGCCATCGCGCTGTCGTCCTCGTCGCCCACCGTGTCCAGGAGGTACCCGCCGGACCAGGTGCGGCCGTCCTGCGCACGCACGTCGAGGGAGACCACGAGGACGACCCGGTCGCGGTCGGCGTCCGTGGTGGGATACCTGGCCGCCAACTCCTGGGCCAGGGCCGCGATCCGGGCGTCGTCGCCGGTCCGCAGCTCCTCGAAGACGGGTTCCCAGGCACGCAGCCAGCCGTCGAGGCGCAGGGTGCCGCGCACGAAGGTCCGCGGGGTCCACGCGGCCGGCAGCCCGTACTGCTCGACGAAGGGCACGCTGTCGCGGTTGGGGTAGACCTCGAAGGTCTCACCGTCCACGACGTGGCGCCGGGTCGCCTCCCAGGGCCGCTCGACGGTGACGGGGGTGCCGTCGTCGAGGTGACGGGCGGGCGAGCGCAGGGCGTTGAGGACACCGAGCGGGGCCCAGCTGAAGCGGTACCTGAAGTCGTTCGGGACGGCCGGGACACCGCCGCAGTAGGAGGTGAGGGCGTACGACGCCGGTGTCGTGCCGCCGATCGCCGCGCGGGCCCTGGCCACGAGGTCGTGCGCGAAGAGGTGGTCGATCCCGGGGTCGAGTCCGGCCTCGGTGAGGACGACGACGCCGGCCTTCTCCGCCTCCGGGACGCGTTCGAGGAGGGCGTCGGACACATAGCTGGAGCAGGCGAAGTGGGCCCGCTCGCGGACACAGGCGGCGAGGAGGCCGGAGTGCTCGGACGCGGGGAGCATCGACACCACGACGTCCCCGGGCGCCAGTTCGGCGGTGAGCGCGGCCAAGGTGTAGGCGCGGGGCACGGCCCGGCCGTTGAGCCGCAGTCCTTCGAGGGCCTGTTCGGCCCGTTCCTCGGTGCGGTGCCACAGCAGCACGCGGTCGGCGGTGTCGCACAGTGCGGCCAGACCGCTGCCGGTGGAGAGTCCGGCGCCGATCCAGTGGACGGTGCCGGTGGCGGGAACCGGGTCAGACACTGAGGGATCCTCCTTCCGTGATGCCGAGTTCACGGCACGCCTGACGGAACCGCTCCAGACAGCGCCCCCAGGGCCCACCGGTGCCGAACTCCAGCAGCAGGGGCAGCAGCGAGCCGGAGAAGCCGGTGCTGGACTCCTCCGGGAGCAGGGACGGCAGGTTGTCGATGGCGATGAGGTCGAGCGGGGGCTCCTTGTGGAGCCGGCGGACCGGTTCGGTCCACTCGGTGACGCGGTCGTAGACCGGCAGGACGTTCAGCGGGGAGCCGACGTCGCAGGTGACGTCGGAGAGGGTGCGCAGTCTGCGCGCCGGGTCGTCCAGGTCCTCCTCGCGGACGAAGGGCGGGACGGGGCTGGTGGCGAGGACGCAGTTCACCAGGAGGTCGTGGGCGAGCAGGGCGGGCCGGTCCAGGTTCCTCGTCTCCTCGAGGTCCCAGCAGGTCGGGTCGAGTCCGGCGGCCCCCAGCGCGACGCGCGCGCCCCGGCCGCTGCGGCCCAGGGCGCCGACCACCAGCGCCGTGAACTCCTCGTCCCCGGCGACCGGCCGCAGGACTTCCTCCAGCTCCTCCTGCGAGGTCGGCGTGAGGGGCGCGGTCAGCCTGCCCCGGTGCTGGAGGACGGCCAGAGCGGCGCCCAGGTAACCGGCCCAGTAGCCGAACGCGGCGAGTCTGCGGCCCTGGTCGTCGACCAGGTACTCCAGGTCGAGGAGTGCCCCGCCCCCGGCGGCGAACCGGCGCAGCAGTTCGGGGGCGCCGGGCTGCTGCTTGTAGGCGTGTCCGAAGTAGACATGACGGTGGGTCAGGGCGGCGGGTTCGTCGGGGAGTTCCTTCAGGCCGACGACCACCGCGTCCCGTGGCGCCTCGGACGCCCACGAGCCCGCGGGGGCGACCGCGCAGCCGGCCGCCTCGTACTGCTCGACGGGGAAGATCCGCTGCGGGGACTCCTCGACGGTCAGCGTCGCCCCGGCCTCGACGAGGCGCCGGGCGTCGGACGGCACGAGGGGCGTGCGCCGCTCGGTGGAACGGACCTCGTGGCGCAGCCACAGATGGAGCTCGGTCATACGCGGTTGGCCTCCGGGCGCGGGGCGTCGGCCGCGAACCGGCCGGCGCTGAGCGGGCTGATGTCCACGAAGGGTACGCGTCCCAGGTACAGGTCGCGGACGACCTCGCCGACGGCCGGTCCCTGGAGGAAGCCGTGGCCGGAGAAGCCGGTCGCGTACAGGAAGCGGGAGACCGAAGTGGCCTCGCCGATCAGGGCGTTGTGGTCGGGGGTGATCTCGTAGAGGCCGGCCCAGCCGCCGGTGCGGCGCAGGTCGAGGAGGGCGGGGGCGCGGTGGGCCATCGCCTCGGCCAGCCGCGGGATCCATCGGTCGTGCGTCGCGGTGTCGAAGCCGGGTCTCTCGTCGGGGTCGGACATGCCGAGGAGGAGGCCGGGGCCCTCGCCGTGGAAGTAGAGGCTGCTGGTGAAGTCGATGGTCATGGGCAGGTCGGGCGGGAGTCCCGGCACCGGTCCGGTGACCGCGATCTGGCGGCGCAGCGGTTGCACCGGCAGGTCGACGCCGACCATCGCGCCGAGGGCCCGCGACCAGGCTCCGGCCGCGCAGATCACCGTGTCGGTGGCGATCCGGCCCCGGGTGGTGACCACGGCCGTGATGGTGTCGCCGCGGAGTTCGATGCCGGTGACCTCGGTGTGCCGCAGGATCGTCGCGCCGTGGCGGCGGGCGTCGGCCGCGTAGCCGTGCACCACCGACTCGGGGGTGCAGTGGCCGTCCTCGGGCGAGAAGGCGGCCGCGAGCAGGCCGTCCGTGGTGATGAGCGGGGAGAGCCGCCGGGCCTCGGCCGGGTCGGTCATGCGGCTCGGGACGCCCAGCGAGTTCTGGAGCTCGACGCCCGCCTCGAAGGAGGCGACCTCCTCCGGCGTCGACAGCAGGAAGAGATAGCCGGTCCTGTGCAGCCCGATGTCCTGCCCGGTGTCCTGCTCGAAGCGCCCGAACGCCTCCAGGCTTCGGGCCCCCAGCAGGATGTTGAGCTCGTCGGAGAACTGCGCCCGCACCCCGCCGGCCGCCTTGGAGGTGGAGCCGGAGGCGAGTTCGTCCCGCTCGACGAGGACCACGTCCGGTACCCCGGCCCGGGCCAGGTGGCGGGCGATGCTCGTGCCCATGACCCCGCCGCCGACGACGACCACGCTCATCCGGACTCCCCCTGTGCGGCCCGCGCCGCGGCACGCACCACCGCCCGGGTGACGGACCCGGAGCCGAGCGCGGTGAAGGCCGCGCGCTGCGAGGCGATGGCCGCATCCGTGTCGAGCAGGCGGGTGACCTGTTCTCCGGAGAGGAAGAGGACGTCGTCGGTCATTCCCTCTTCCTGTCCGGATTTCCCGGCCCGGAATCCGTCCGGCGATCAGGACAGGTGGGCCACCGCGTCCAGATGCGGCAGGACGTGGTCCAGCCGCTCCCGCTTGGTGCGCAGATAGGTGATGTTGCTCTCGCACGGGGTGATCAGCAGGGGCACCGTCTCGGTGACCTCGATGCCGTGCCGCTCGAGGGCCTCGCGCTTGCGCGGGTTGTTGGACATCAGCCGCACCGAGTTCACGCCCAGGTCGTGGAAGATCCCGGCGGCGACGCCGTAGTCCCGGGAGTCCACGGGCAGGCCGAGCGCGAGGTTCGCCTCCACGGTGTCCAGGCCCTCCGCCTGGAGCGCCATCGCGCGCAGCTTGGCGAGCAGGCCTATCCCCCGGCCCTCGTGGCCGCGCAGGTACACGACGATCCCGCTGCCCGCCTTGACCACGGCCCGCAGCGCGGCGTCGAGCTGGTCGCCGCACTCGCAGTGCTGGGAGCCGAACGCGTCTCCGGTCAGGCACTCGGAATGCAGCCGGACGAGAACGTTCTCCGAGCCGATGTCACCGTGCACCAGGGCGACTTGTTCGTCACCCCGGTCGTGATCGAGGTAACCGACTGCCTGGAATTTCCCGTACACGGTGGGCAGCGGGGCATTCACCACGCGCTCCACACCCGTACGCTGTGGTGCCTTCTTGCCGAGTACGCCAACTTTGTCTGTCATGATCTGGTTCCTAAGCAGAGACGAAAGGCCGAGAAAAGATGAGTGGTTCGGAAATACGGTCGGCGGCGTACGGTCTGTTGCCGACGGACACTACGGAAGACGTACGGACACGAGGGGCGGGTGTCTCAACACAGGTCGCGGTCCTTCCGGTCGGAAGCTTCGAACAGCACGGTGCGTACCTTCCGCTCGCGACCGACACCCTCGTCGCCTGTGCCGTGGCGCGGCAGATCGCCGCGGCGTACCCGGTGCACCTCCTCCCCCCGGTGACGATCTCCTGCTCGCACGAGCACGCGGCCTGGCCCGGGACCGTCAGCATCTCCTCCGTCACCCTGCACGCGGTGGTACGGGACATCGCGGACTCGCTGCGCCGCTCGGGCGTCGAGGCCCTGGTGGTGGTCAACGGGCACGGCGGCAACTACGTGCTGGGAAACGTCGTCCAGGAGGCGTCCGCGCGCGGGGAGCGGACGGCGCTGTTCCCGGCGGCGGAGGACTGGGAGGCGGCCCGGCTGGACGCGGGAGTGGTCACCTCGCTGCTCACCGACATGCACGCGGGAGAAATCGAGACCTCCATTCTTCTGCACACGCACCCCGAATCGCTCCGCCCCGGTTACGAGACCTCCGATTTCATCGCGGACGACCGTCGTCATCTCCTCACCCTCGGTATGTCCGGTTACACCGATTCCGGTGTCATCGGGCGCCCTTCGCTGGGCTCCGCGGAAAAAGGGAAAGCGTTGCTTGAGAGCCTCGCGGCTTCCTTCGGAACGTATTTCTCGATGCTGACCGAATCCGGCACCGGGGCCGAATCCGGGGCCGGTACCGCGTCCGGCGCCGAGTAGGACTCCTCCGCCGGGCGCCGCAGTCCCTGGTACCAGCGGACGACCAGGACGGCCGCGCCCGGCAGGCTCGCCACGAAGCTGAGGACGCCGTAGACGATCGCGGTCGCGAGGCCGGCCTCGGCGCCGAGGCCCGTCGCGGCGAACGCCCAGGCGGTGACGCCCTCCCGGGGGCCGAACCCGCCGATGTTCAGGGGCAGTCCCATGGCGAGCAGGGCGAGCACGGCCAGCGGCAGCAGTACGGCGACGGAGGCACCCGAACCCGCGATGCGGGCGGCGAGCACGAACATGCCGAGGTGGCCGGCGAGGACGGCGGCCGAGGAGAGCGTGACGCCGGGCCAGTTGCGGCGGGACAGCAGTGCCTCGCGCGCCTCGGCCAGGGTCGCTCGCAGGGCCCGGCCCCGGCGCGAGGAGGGGGCCCGGTTCATGCGCAGGGCCGCGACGACGGCGAGCGCGCCCAGGCCGGCGAGGCCGAGGACCGGGGCGAGCTGGCGGGCGTCGGCCTGCACCGGGGACGGCATGGTGAGCAGGACGGCACCGCCGACGAGGGCCAACGCGATCTGGCCCGCGGCCCGTTCGAGGACGACCGCGCGCACTCCGCGGCCCATGTCCCCGGAGCTCTGTCCGTGCCGTACCGCGCGGTGCACGTCGCCGAGGACGCCGCCGGGCAGGGCCGCGTTCAGGAACAGGGCACGGTAGTAGTCGGCGACGGCGGGGCCCAGCGGCAGCCGGATGCGCAGGCCGCGGGCCACCAACTGCCAGCGCCAGGCGCTGAACACGGTGGTCAGCACGCCGATCGCGAGCGCCGCGAGAAGGGCCGGGGTGTCGATCCGGCGCAGTCCCTCCACGAAGACGCCGGTGCCCAGGCGCCACAGCAGCACGGCGAGGATGGTGACACCGGCGACCGTGCCGAAGTGGGTGCGCAGGGCGCGGGAGTCGAGGACGGACCGCAGGGCGCCGCGCCACCGCGCGGGGCGGGGCCGGCCTTCGGTCACGATCACACCGATGCGGTCCCCGGAGACGGCCGCGGCAGCGCGCAGGTCGGCGGCGGACTCCCCGGCCGCTTCGAGGATCTCGGCGCGGGCCACCAGGGCGTCGGCGCGGGCCGTGAGCACGTCGTTGCCCGTCTGGAGCACCTCGGTACGCAGGGTGAGGGCGCGGTGGGACACCGTGCCGGACTCCCGGGGCCCCGCCGCGTCACGGTCGGCGCTCCGGACCGGCAGGCTCGGCCGGTCGGCCTTCGTCGCGTGCCGCTCGCCGGCCGGTCGCACCGTCTCCACGCTCATGACGCTCCGCCCGTCGGCCGGGACAGCGCCAGCAGGTCGCTGTGGTGGACGACGACGTTCAGCACGCCCGCGCGGCACGCCTCGAGCCGGTCCTGGAGGTAGCGCTCGGCGCGTTCCTTCAGCTCGGGCCGCTCCTCGACGGCGGCGCCGACCCAGCCGCGCAGCCACTGCACGGTGAGCGCGGAGTCGGCGGGACCCAGACGCCAGGCGCTCGGGTGCAGCCGTACGGTCGCGCCCCGGTCGGAGAACGCCTCGCAGGCGACGGTGATGGCGTCCGGGCCGAGCAGTCCGCCGCGCCGCTGGTGGGCGTTGAACGCGTCGGCGATCTCCTCGTCCAGCGGGTCCGCCGGGCTGAGCTCGACGCGGCCGGCCACGGACAGCGTGAGCAGGGCCGGGCAGCCGGCGCCGGTGCAGGCCGCGGCGAGGGTGCCGATCTCCTCGCGGGTCAGGACGTCGAGGAGCGCGGAGGCCGTCACCAGGGAGGCGCCGGCGAGGGCGTCCGGGGTGAGCAGGCCGACGTCGCCGCGGCGGGTCTCGACGGTGACCCGGCTGCCGTCGGCGGCGGAGCGCGGGGAGGCGACGGCCGCGAAGTGCAGCAGGTAGGGGTCCCGGTCGTGCAGGATCCAGTGCTGGGGGCCGTCCAGGCGGGGCGCGAGCCAGCGGCCCATGGAGCCGGTGCCGCAGCCCAGGTCGTGGATGACGAGACCGGCCTTGCCCGGCAGGTTGGCGAGCCGGATCCGCAGCGGGTCGATCAGGTCCCCGGACCGGGCGGCCGCGTCGGGGCCTTCCCGCAGCTCCAGCCACTCGGGCGCGTACCGGGGGGCGTCGTCGGGACCGGCGTCCCTCAGCCGTACGGTGGGCCGCTCACCGGGACGGACACTGGGTCCGGCACCGGGGATGACCGCTTCCGTGTCGGACGGGACAGCAGGCTTCACCGACGTCACCTCTCGAGGGGCCGGCTGTGCCGGGATCTTCCCGCTCTCCTTGGTCGCCGTCTTCCTCATGCCGCCCTCCTGGGTTCGTTCGGCAGTCGGCCGAGCACTCCGGCCAGGCTGCGGGCCGTGGTCGCCCAGCCGTCCAGGGCGGCCCGCCGGCCCCGGGCAGCCGCCTTGAGCCTGCGTCGTACGTCCGCCTCGCCGAACCAGCCGCGCAGTTCGGCGGCGAGGGCGGCGGGGTCCTCCGGCGGGACGAGGATGCCGGGCACCCCTCCGTCGGGGGCGCGGCCGACCGCCTCGGCCACTCCGCCGACGTCGGTGGCCAGCACCGGGATGCCGCGCGCGAGGGCCTCGGTGACCGCCATGCCGTAGGTCTCGGCGTAGGAGGTGAGGACCATCAGGTCGGCGGCGGCGTAGCTGGCGTCGAGCTCGGCCCCGGCCTTGGGTCCCGCGAGGTGCAGGCGGTCCTGGAGGCCGTACCGCTTGATGAGCATCCGCAGGTGGGCGACGTACTCGGGGTCCTGGGTGATCCCGCCGACGCACACGCAGCTCCACGGCAGGTCCTGGGCGCCGGCGAGGGCCTCGATCAGCCGGTGCTGGCCCTTGCGGGGCGTCACCGCGGCCACGCACAGCAGCCGGGAGACACCGTCGGTGCCGGAGGCGAGAGGCGCGATGTCGGCGCCCGGGGTGGCCACATGGACCCGCTCGGGGGCGAGGCCGTGGTGCGAGACGAGGCGGCGTACGGCCCAGTCGCTGGTGGCGATCACGGCGGGCACGGCCCGCAGCACCTCGCGCTCCCTGGCGTCGAGTTCGAGAGCGAGCCCGGGTTCTAGGCCGGTCTCGTCGCCGAGCGGCAGGTGCACGAGGACGGCGATGCCGAGGCGCTCCGCCTCGGGGGCGATGATCTCCGGGACCCCGCAGGCGACCAGGCCGTCGATGAGGACGGTTGTGCCGTCGGGCAGGTCCCGCAGGGTCTGGGCCAGTTCGGCGCGGGCCGCCGCTCCCGGGCGGGGCCAGCTGCCGGCCACCGCGTGCCGCTCGACCTGCCAGCCGAAGCCGGGCAGGTCCAGGCAGACCCGCCGGTCGTAGGCGTTGCCGCCGCTCGGCGCGGTCGGGTCGTCCACGCCGCCGGGCATCACGAAGTGCACGGAACGCAGGGACATCGGGATGATCTCGGCCTTCTTCAGGGCGGCGTGCTGCACGGGCACGTAGTCCAGCGTGGCCGCCCGCCCGGTGGTCAGGTCGGTCACAGGGCACGCTCGTAACTCGCCCAGGCGACGTGCGACTCGTGCAGGGTGACGGTCAGTCCCGCGAGACCCTTGGCGCCCTCGCCGAGAGCGCCCTTCTCGATGCGCTCGGCGAGCCGGTCCGCGATGACCCTCGCCAGGAACTCCGTGGAGGTGTTGACTCCGGCGAAGTCCGGTTCGTTGTCGAGGTTTCTGTAGTTCAGCTCGCTCACGACGGCACCGAGTTCCTGGGTCGCCAGGCCGATGTCGACGACGATGTTGTCGTCGTCCAGCTGTTCGCGCCGGAACGTGGCGTCCACCAGGAACGTCGCTCCGTGCAGTCGCTGCGCGGGGCCGAAGACCTCGCCGCGGAAGCTGTGGGCGATCATGATGTGATCGCGGACGGTGATGCTGAACAACGGACGACCCTCCAGGTGCGGCGCGTCTGGTCCCCCGGCTGATCCCTGCCGGGGGATGCCGTGTAGTACGGCTCTCCGTGTCCCCTTGTTCAGCCGGATCTCACTCTTTTCTCAGGTCAGGCGGTCTTGTCGTACCTCACGAGGTGACAGAGGGCCGGAATCTCCCCACTGGCCAGCAGAGGCATCACCTCCGGGAGTTCTTCGAACGCGCTTTCCCCGGTGATGAGGGCGTCCAGCCTCGGATCGGCGAGCAGTTCCAGCGCGAGGGCCAGCCGGCCGTCGTAACCGCGGTGGGCGCGGGCCGGGGAGACGGTGCCGACCTGGCTGCTGCGCACGGTCAGCCGCCGGGAGTGGAAGGCCTCGCCGAGGGGCAGGCCGACGCGGCGGTCGCCGTACCAGCTCAGCTCGACGACCGTGCCCTCGGCCCTGAGGAGTTCCAGGGCGCGGGCGAGGCCCTGTTCGGTGGCGCTGGCGTGGACGACGAGGTCGCAGTCGCCGAGGGCGTCCGCGGGGGACGCGAAGCCGACGCCGAGGGCCTCGGCGGTCTCGGCGCGGGCCGGGTCGGAGTCCACCAGCTGGACGCGGACGCCGGGGAAGCGGGCGAGAAGGGCGGCGACCGAGCTGCCGACCATGCCGCCGCCGACCACCGCGATCCGGTCGCCGATCAGGGGGGCCGCGTCCCACAGGGCGTTCACGGCGGTCTCGACCGTGCCGGCGAGGACGGCCCGGGCAGGCGGCACGTCGTCCGGTACGACCGTCACGGCGCTCGCGGGCACTACGTACCGCGTCTGATGCGGGTGCAGACAGAAGACGGTCCTGCCCTTCAGCGCGGACGGCCCCTCCTCCACCACACCGACGCTGAGGTAGCCGTACTTCACCGGTCCCGGGAAGTCGCCCTCCTGGAAGGGTGCCCGCATGGCCGCGTGCTGGCTCTCGGGCACCTGGCCGCGGAACACGAGTGTCTCCGTGCCCCTGCTGACTCCCGAGTAGAGCGAGCGGACCAGCACCTCGTCCTCGCCGGGGGCGGGGAGGGCGACCTCCCGCAGCTCGCCCTCCCCCGGCGAGCGGAGCCAGAACGCGCGTGCGGCGGCCTTCATCGAAACCCTCCTGAACGATCGGGAACCCGTGCACGTACCTCGTCACGTAACCGAGGTGTGCACAGGCCGCGCACAGTACGCGGCCTTGATCGACTCTGTCATCTGGCCGGAGGAATCAGCGGTGGCCCTGAACAACACTTACGAAGCAAGGCTGGTCCAGCAGGAGACCGCTGTGGGAGCGGGCGTTCAGATCCTGTTGCTGGCTCTGCTCGGCACGGCGATCGGCATGGGGCCGGCGGGCTGGCTGACCGGCCTCGCCTTCGCCGTCGCCACCTGGGCCGTGCTCTCCAGGGCGCTGCACCGCACCCGGCCGCGATCGTTCGGTCCGGCCAACCGGGTCACGCTCGGCCGGGCCACCCTGGTCGGCGGCGTGACGGCCCTGGTCGCGGACTCCTTCCAGGACTCCCCGCCGGTCACGCTCTTCGTCGGTCTGACGGCGGTGGCGCTGATCCTCGACGGCGTCGACGGCAAGGTGGCCCGGGCGACGGGCACCTCGACCCCGCTGGGCGCGCGGTTCGACATGGAGGTCGACGCGTTCCTGATCCTGGTGCTCAGCGTGTACGTGTCGATGTCGCAGGGTCCGTGGGTGCTGCTCATCGGCGGCATGCGCTACGGCTTCGTGGCGGCGGCCCGCGTCTGGAACTGGCTGAACGCCCCGCTGCCGCCGAGCATGGCCCGCAAGACGGTGGCCGCGCTCCAGGGGATCCTGCTGCTGGTGGCCGCGTCCGGGTACCTGCCGTTCGCGGCGACCTTCGGGGTGGTGGCGCTGGCCCTCGGGACCCTGCTCTGGTCGTTCGGCCGGGACGTCCTGTGGCTGTGGCGCACGCACCGGGCGGACCAGGCGGCGGTGGAGGAGCTGCTGGAGCTGGTGCCGGCGCGGCGGCAGGTCGTGGCTTCCTGAAGCGGGGCCTTGATCTGAACGGGGCTTCGAGAGGGGCTTGAAGGGGGCTCAGCCCTTCAGGGGAACCCGGTACACCGTCGACTCCCGCTGTCGGAACCCCTGGCGTTCGTACAGCCGGTTGGCCGCCGCCCGGTCGGGGCGCGAGGTGAGGTCGACGGTCCGGGCCCCGGCCTCCCGGGCGAGCCGGATGGCCTCCCTGATCAGCAGTCCGGCGACACCCTGCCCGCGGGCCGCGTGATCGACGATCACGTCCTCGATACGGGCCCGCAGGCCCGCGGGTGCCGGGAACATGACGAGGGTGAGGGTGCCGACGACCGGCCCGCCCGACGCCCTCGCGATCAGCATGGTGTTGGCGTCGCAGGCCAGGATCCGGTCGAGCGCGGCGAGGTCGAGTGCCTCGGCGGTCGAGGACAGCTGGGGCAGCATCCGCCCGAAGGCGTCGACGAGTTCCTGCCCCGCCTCCTGGACGATCTCCACCTGGATGTCCTGAGTCTCCATGGGGGGACTTTATCGCCGGGGGGCCTGTGGGGGTGCCGGGTGAGGTTGAGCCGGGCGCCCAGGGGGTGGGCGACCGGTGGGGACTCGCGAGGGCCTGCGCTTGGGCTGGGCACGGTTTCCGTTGCAGCGCGCGTCGGCTGCACCTCCCCAGGGGCGCGGGGAACTGCGCGACCAGCCCCGACGCACCCGCACCCGCCCGCGACTTCACCCGGCACCCCCGTAGGCGACACTCATCCTCGGCAGGCCCCGTGAGACAGCGCCTCACGAACCCGGCGCCCCGGACAGGCGATCGGTGTCCTCCTCGCGCGGCAGGAGGCCGATCGCCGCGACCGGTACCGCGGCCAGCACCAGCCACGGCACCGCGGGCGGCAGGCCGGCGACCAGAAGGGACCCGGTGAGGGAGCTGCCGGCCAGGACGATCAGGCCGGAGACCGAGGACAGCGCGCCGGTGTAGAGGCCGAGCCGTCCTTCCGGCGCGAGGTCGGGGACCCAGGCGCGGGCCGCCGGTGCGACGAGCATCTGCCCGAGGGTGAGCAGGACGACGAACCCCGCCGACGGCACCAGTCCCCGGACGCCGGTCCAGTCGGCGGGCCGGGCCGCCGCGACGACCGCGAACCCGGCGCCGATCAGCAGCAGTCCCGCCGCCATGGACCGGCGCAGCGCCAGCCGGGTGCCGGCCCAGCGGGTGACGGGCAGCTGGGCGGTCACCACCAGCAGCGAGGACAGCGCGAACAGCCAGGCCAGCGCCGACTGCGAACCGGTCGCGCGTTCCACCTCCTCCGGCAGGGCGAGGTAGAGCTGGTTGTAGCCGAGCAGGTAGGCGCCGTACGCGCAGCACAGCGCGAGGAAACGGCGGTTGCGGGCCAACACCCCGAGACCGCCCTTGAGTTGTACCTGCCGCCGTCCCGGAACACGCTGCGGCAGCAGCCACGCGTGCCCGGCGAGGACGAGCACGAAGACCCCGGCGCCCGCGAGGCACACCGTGCGGAAGTCCACCGACAGCAGCAGCGCGCCGAGCAACGGCCCCACGAACGCGCCCGCCTGCCCCGCGACGGTGAACAACGCGAGGACGCGGGTACGGTGGCCGCCCGCCTCCTCGTGCAGGACGGCCTGCCGTGCCACCTCCGACTCCACGGCCGGCGAGAACAGCGCGGCCGCGAACCCGATGAGCAGCACCGCCCCGATGACCGACCCCGTCCGCTCGGCGTACCCGAGCCACCAGAACCCGCCGATCCGCAGCGCGCATCCGGCGAGGACGACGGGCCGGATCCCGTAGCGGTCGGCGAGCGCCCCGCCCACCACGAACAGCCCCTGCTGGCTGAAGGTCCTGAGCCCGAGCACGAACCCGACCAGCCAGCCCGCCATCCCGACGGCCTGTCCCAGGTGGTCGGCCAGGAAGGGCAGCACGGCGAAAAAGCCGATGTTGAAGGCGAGTTGGGTGAGGATCAGCAACCGCAGCAGCGGCGAGAGCCCGACCCGGGGTGTCTCGACCGAGGTGGACGTCATCCGGTCTCCACCAACTCCCGTGCAGGTACGAGCCGTTCGGAGTCCGAGGGAGCGGTACGAGCTCGCGGCACGCGTCGCCGAGGCCACCGCACCCCGCCCGCCGCACTCACCGCGAGCGCTCCCAGCAGGGCCAGCGCGGCGGCCGGGGCGAGGACGGCCCAGGGGGCGCGTTCGGCGTAGGGCTGGTTCTCGGCGAGGATCAACCCCCATTCCGGGGACGGCGGTTGGGTGCCGAGACCGAGGAAGCCGAGGGAGGCGAGGGCGAGGGCGACACCGGGCAGCCGCAGCAGGGCGTGCCGGGTGACGGGCGGCAGGACCGCGGGCAGCAGTTCGTGGCGCAGGAGATACCAGCGGCTCGCGCCCAGGCCGCGGGTGGCGGCGAGATGCGGGGTGGCGCGCTCCTGCCGGAGCAGGGACGAGGTGTGCGCGGCCAGCGCCGCCCAGGAGACGGTGGCCACGGCGACGGCGGGCGTGGTGGCCCCGCTTCCGGCGACGGCGGTGACGAGCAGCGCGGCGAGCACCGGCGGTACGGCGTTGACGGTGTCGACGAGCGGTCCGGACAGCCGGGGCAGCAGCCCGAGCAGCACACCGACGACCAGTGCGGCGACGCTGACGGCCACGGCGACGAGCAGGGTGTCGAGGGCACCGTGTCCGACCCGGGCGAGCAGGTCACGGCCGAGCGCGTCGGTGCCGAACGGGTGGGCCCAGGAGGGGGGTTGGAGCCGGGCGCCGGTGTCGAGGGCGAGCGGGTCGCGGAGCAGGCCGAGCGTGACGACGGCCGTGAGGAGACCGCCGTACACGAACGGCAGGGTGCTGCGGGCGGACGGGCGCGGCCGGTGCAGCGAGTCGAGGGCGCCGTCGCGCAGCGCCGGGCCGGTGACGAGACGGACGGCGAGGGCGGCGAGGCCGGTGGCGGCGGCCGCGAGGAGGAGCAGGGCGAGGGTGCCGGCCTGGAGGACGGGCAGGTCCTGGGCGAGGGCGGCCTGGAGGGTGGTGCGGCCGAGGCCGGGGATGTCGTAGATCTGCTCGACGGCGACGGATCCGGCGGTGAGGCCGACGACGAACAGGCCGAGGTTGGGCAGCAGGGCGGGGACGCAGCGCCGGACCGCCTGGGCGGCGACGGTACGGCCGCGCAGCCCGCGCGCCTCGGCGGCCAGCGCCCAGGGTTCGGCGAAGGCGCCGGGCAGCAGGTCGTCGAGGAGGCGGCCGAGCACGGCCCCGGCGGGCAGGCCCAGGGCGAGGGCGGGCAGGACCGTCCACCGCGGGCCGTACCAGCCGAGGGCGGGCAGCCAGCCGAGCTGTACGCCGACGACGGTGGCGAGCACGGAGGCGGTGAGGAACTCGGGCAGTGCGGCGAGCATCGCCGAGGCGCCGCCGCCGGCCCGCCGCCCGTCCAGACGCCGCTGTGCGCCGAGGCCGAGGGTGCGGGCGCACACCAGGGCGGCGGTGCCGGCGGCCACCACGAGTGCCGCCGTCACCAGCAGCAGGGACACCCCGAGCGCCTGGACGACGGCCGGGGTGACCTCCGTGCCGTTCAGCCACGACCGTCCCGCGTCCCCGCGGGGCAGTCCGCCGAGCCACTGGCCGAGCAGGTGCAAGGGGCCCTGGTCCAGGCCGAGTTGGGCTCTGATGTCGGCCAGCGTGCGAGGGTCGGGGTCCCGGTCCGCCGAGCGGGCCTTGAGCACGGTGAGCGCCGGGTCGGTGCGGGACAGCCACGGCAGCAGGCCGATCCCGCACACGAGGGCCGCCGCGAGCAGGGCCCGCCACAGGAGGGTGGCGACGCGGTGCCGCATGGATCAGCGTCGCGTTCCGGTGCCGACCAGGGTGCGCTCGTACGGGTCGAGGCGCACCCCCCGCACGTCGGTGCCGACGCCGACGATGATGCTCTGGTGGGCCAGCGGGACCACGGCGTCGGTGCCGAGGATCGCCGCCTCGGCGCGCAGGGCCGCCTCCTGGCGTTCACCGGTGTCGGACACGAGGTCGGCGGCGGCGACCGCCTTGTCGACCTTCTTGTCGCACAGCTGGGCGAGGTTGTAGCCGCCGTCGCAGGTGTAGTCGCTCGCGAGGACGCCGACCGGGTCGCCGGTGTCGACGAGGCTGTTGCGGGCTCCGACGAACGCGTCGAACTTCCCGCCGAGCGCGTCGCTTTCGAGCCGTGAGTACTCGCGCACCTGAAGGCTGACCTTGAACCCGGCCTTCTGGAGCTGCTGTTGGAGGACCTGGGCGACCTCGGGGAGTTCGGGGCGGTTGTCGTAGGTGGCGAGGGTGATCGCGGTGCCGTTAGGACGCGCGGCGGCGGCCCGTCCGGTGGGCTGGACGCGCTTGCCCTCGGCCCAGGTCACGGCCGGTCCGTAGATGCCGGCGCCGGGATCGGCGTACCCCTCGAAGACGCCCTTGACGAGTGCGGAGCCTTCGACGGCCTCGCGGGCGGCGGCGCGCAGCTCGGGGTCCTTGAACGGGCCGGATTCCGTGTTGAGTTGGAGGCTGGTGGTGCGGGTGGTCGCGGTCTCCCTGAGGGTGGCCCTGTCGAGGGCGGCGGCCTGGGCGACGGGGATCGCCTCGGCGATGTCGACCTGGCCGGTGCGCAGGGCGTTGGCGCGGGCGGTGCCGTCGGCGACGAAGCGGGCGTCGACGCCGGAGGCCTGGGCGCGGCCGCCCCAGTAGTCGTCGAAGCGGTCGAGGGCGGCGGAGCTGGAGCCGGTGACCCTGGTCAGCTCGAAGGGTCCGGTGGCGGTGCCGACCGGGTCGACGTCCGCGCCGGTGTAGGCCTTGGGGGCGAGCACTGCGAGGTTGGGGCTGGACAGTCGCAGCGGCAGCACCGGGTCGGCCGTCCTCGTGGTGACGCGTACGGCGTCCCCCGCCGCCTCTGCTTTCAGCGTCACGCCCGCGAGCGCGGCCGGGGCGGGCCTGGCCCCGGTGGCGTGGGTGAGGGCGGCGGCGACCGCGGCCGGGGTGACCTCGGAGCCGTCCTGGAAGGTGGCCTCGCGCAGGGTGAACAGCCAACTGCGGTCGTTCTCGCGGCGCCAGGACTCGGCGAGCGCGGGGGCGGCGGCGCCGTTGGCGTCGAGGGCGGTCAGGCCCTCGGTGACGCCGAGGCGGCTGAGGAGGGTGGCGTCGGCGCCGTACGGCGAGAGGTTCTCGGTGGGCGGGAAGGCGAGGGCGACGCGCAGGCGTGAGCCGTCGTCTCCCTGGCCGGAGGAGTCGCCGCCCGCGGAGGCGAAGCAGGCGGTGAGGACGGGGGCGAGCAGCAGGGAGCCCAGCAGGTGTCGGCGTCGCATGGTGGTTCTATCGCCCCATCGGTATCTCGAAGTGGACGACGTTGCTGACGCCGCCCGTGGTCTCGCGTTCGTCGTGGACGACCTTGCCGAGGGAGCGCCAGAAGGGTTCGGCGCCGGGGACGGCCGGGTCGGTGTGCAGGTAGACGGAGCGGTAGCCGCCGTCGGCGGCCGCGAAGGCGAGCAGCTCGGCGACCATGCGCCGGGCGAGGCCGCGCCTGCGGTGCTCGGGGCGGACGTAGATCCGGCGCAGCTGCGCGGTCTCGCCCGAGGGGTAGCGCTCGGCGAGTCGGCGCGGGTTCGGCGGGTGGGCGGGGCCGCGGGAGTCGAGGGCGGCGGTGGCCACGACGGTCCGGCGGTCGTTCGGGTCGAGGGCGACGAGGAGGGTGTGGCGGGCGGGGGCCAGGTAGGCGGCGGCCGGGTCGACGATGTCGCCGTGCCAGCGGGGCACGTATCCGGTTCCGAAGTCGCGGTAGACGGTGTCGAGCATCACGGCTCGCGCACCGTCGAGGTCGTCCGGGCCCGCGGCCCTGATGCTGTAGTTACGCACTTGCACATCATATGCATTAAGCCTTCCAGCTTGATCGCGGGGCGATTTGACAGTGATCGAACGGACGCCATAGAACCTAGCAACATGACATCCATTTTCAAAAAGATGGAGCGGTAGTGCGCATCGCGTTCGTCGGCAAGGGCGGCAGCGGCAAGACCACCCTGTCGGCGCTCTTCTGCCGTCACCTGGCCCGGTCCGGCGCACCGGTGCTGGCCGTGGACGGCGACATCAACCAGCACCTCGCCGAGGCGCTCGGCCACGACGGCGACCCGGCCTCCCTGGGCGCCCCTCCCCTGGGCGCACACGTGGCCGGCATCAAGGACCTCCTGCGCGGCACCAATCCGCGCATCACCTCGCGCGAGGCGATGGTCAAGACGACTCCGCCGGGCCGCGGTTCACGTCTGCTGCGCCTGCTGGGCGACGACGAGTTGCACGCCCGGCACGTCCGGCGGGTGGGTGACGTCCCGCTGATGGTGACGGGCGAGTTCGACGAGAGCGACCTGGGGGTGGCCTGCTACCACTCCAAGCTGGCCGGGGTGGAGCTCTACCTCAACCACCTGGTCGACGGCCCCGGCGAGTACGTCGTCGTCGACATGACGGCGGGCGCGGACGCGTTCGCCTCCGGCCTCTTCACCCGCTTCGACGTGACCTTCCTCGTCGCCGAACCCACCCGCAAGGGCGTCTCGGTCCACCGCCAGTACCGGGACCACGCACGGGAGTTCGGTATCCGGATCGCCGTGGTCGGCAACAAGGTGACCGGCGAGGACGACCTGCTCTTCCTCAAGGAGCACGTCGGTGACGACCTGGTGACCCACCTGGTCCAGTCGCCCTGGGTGCGGGCGGCCGAACAGGGCCGCGCGGAGGGCGGCCTGGAGTCACTGGAACCCCACAACCGGCATGCCCTGTCGGTCCTGCGCGACACGGTCGACGCCCACCCCCGCGACTGGGCCGCCCTCCACGGGCACGCGGTCGAGTTCCACCTCCGCAACGCCCGCGCCTGGGCGAACGCGGCGACCGGCCTCGACCTGGCCTCACAGGTGGACCCGGACTTCGTACCGGGCCCCGCCTCCCTCATCTGACCCCGTCCCCCGACAGAACAGGAACCGCAGCGCATGTCTCTCGACGTCTCCCCGAAGCTCCTCGCCGAAGCCGAACAGGGCACCGTCCGCGAGGAGGACTTCGTGGACACCGTCCGCACCTCCCTCCCCTACGCCTACGACCTGATCGCCGGCCTCGCCGGCCGACTCAAGGGCGGCATCGCCGAGTTCACCGACAACCAGACCCCTCCCCCGTCCGAGCAGGAGCGCGGCCAGCTCCTGCGCGCCCTCGCAAGCGACGCCATCCGCGGCAGCCTGGAGCGCCATTTCGGCGTGGTCCTGGCCTTCCAGAACTGCCACCGGGTGGCGGCGTTCCGCCCGGAGTCGGCCACGGGTGAGACGTACGCCCGCTTCACGTCGGTGCGCTCGCAGGTGCTGAACCAGTCGCCGGAGTTCAGGGACTGCTGAACCGGCCCCGACGTGAGGAGTGGCCCTCCCCGGTACGGGAGGGCCATTCCTTCGCTACCGCCGGACCGCCGTCTCGGCCGGCGCCGGGGCATACCCCGTCGGCCTGGCCGTGAACGTGCCGCGGCCCTGCGACCGGCTGCGCAACCTCGTCGCGTAGCCGAAGAGTTCGGCCAGCGGCACGGTGGCCGTGACGACAGCCGAACCACCGCGCGTGACCGAGCCCGAGACCCGGCCGCGGCGCGCGGCGAGGTCGCCGAGGACCGCTCCGACGGCGTCCTCGGGCACAGTGACCGTGACCTCGACGACCGGTTCGAGCAGGACCATCGCGCAGGCCCGCAGGGCCTCCCGGAGACCGAGCCGGCCCGCCGTGCGGAAGGCCGTGTCCGAGGAGTCCTTCACATGGGTCGCCCCGTCGGTGAGGGTGACGCGCAGCCCGGTCACCGGGTGCCCGCCGAGGGGGCCCTCGGCCAGGGCGTCCCGGCAGCCGGCCTCGACCGCGCGGACGTACTCCTGCGGAACGCGCCCGCCGACGACGGCCGAGCGGAACTCGAAGCCCTCCTCGGCCGGTTCGACGTCGAGCACCACGTGTGCGAACTGCCCGGCCCCGCCGTCCTGTTTGACGTGCCGGAAGACCAGCCCGGACACCCCGCGTCCGACCGTCTCGCGGTGACTCACCCTCGGGCGGCCGACGTTGAGACCGAGCCCGTGCTCACGCCGTACCTTCTCCACCGCCACCTCCAGATGCAGTTCCCCCATGCCGGACAGCAGCGTCTGGCCGGTCTCGGCGTCGGTGCGGACGACGAGCGAGGGGTCCTCCTCGGCCAGCCGGGCGAGCGCCGAGGCCAACCGGTCGGTGTCGACGGACCGTTGGGGTTCGACCGCCACGGACACCACCGGTTCGGCCGCGCTCGGCGGTTCCAGTACCAGCGGGGCGTCCGGCGCGCACAGCGTCGAGCCCGCGCGGGCCGACTTCAGCCCGACCAGAGCGACGATGTCGCCGGCGACCGCCCGTTCCAGCGGGGCGTGCCGGTCGGCCCGGACCCGCAGGATCCGTCCGACGCGTTCTGTGCGCCGCGCGCCCGCGTCCCACACGGTGGCTCCCTTCTCGATCGTTCCCGAGTACACGCGGACGTACGTCAGCCGTCCCGTCGGCCCTGCGTTCACCTTGAACGCCAGGGCCGCGAGGGGCGCCGCCGGGTCGCAGGGCCGTTCCTCGCCCTGCTCACCGCGTACGGCGGGCACGTCCAGCGGCGACGGCAGGTACGCCACCACCGCGTCCAGCAGCGGCTCGATCCCGCGGTCGCGGTAGGCCGAACCGCACAGGACGACCACGCCGTCGCCGCTGCGGGTGAGGTCCCGCAGTGCGGCGGTGAGGGTGTCCGCGGAGAGGGTCTCGCGGTCGCAGAACTCCTCCAGCGCGGCCGGGTGCCGTTCGGCGACGGCCTCCTCCAGGACCCGGCGTCGGCCGAGCGCCTCCTCGTGCAGCCCGCCCGGTACCGGCCCTTCCTCGACCGGGCCGCCGTCGGTCCAGGTCAGCGCCCGCATCCCGACGAGATCGACGACCCCGGTGAAGCCGTCCTCGCGGCCGATGGGCAACTGCACGACCAGCGGGGCCGGGTGCAGCCGCCGCCGGATCGACTCCACGGCCGTGTCGAGGTCGGCGCCCGCCCGGTCCAGCTTGTTGACGAACGCGATCCTCGGCACGCCGTGCCGGTCGGCCTGCCGCCACACCGACTCGCTCTGCGGCTCCACGCCCGCGACCGCGTCGAACACCGCGATCGCCCCGTCGAGCACCCTGAGCGAGCGCTCCACCTCGTCGGCGAAGTCGACATGGCCCGGAGTGTCGATCAGGTTGAGGCGGTGCCCGTCCCACGCGCAGCTGACGGCGGCCGCGAAGATGGTGATCCCGCGGTCCCGTTCCTGCGGGTCGAAGTCGGTGACGGTCGTGCCGTCATGGACCTCGCCGCGCTTGTGGGTGGTCCCGGTGGCGAACAGGATCCGCTCGGTGACGGTGGTCTTGCCGGCGTCGACGTGGGCGAGGACGCCGAGATTGCGGACGACGGAGAGCGGGTTGAGGTGGTTGGTGCGCACGGCCCGTGGCCTTTCGGTGCTGTGGTGACAGGGCGGCGCGATGACCCGTACGACATGACGGCACGTCAGAAAGACGTGCCACGGCGGTGAGAGAGCCGTTCAGACAGGCGTGACGGGCGTCCGGTGCCGGCCGCGCAGCGGGCACCGGAGGGGCGGGGACACGAGGATCACGTCGTACGACGTTCGGGGAACGGCGAGAGCTGTGCGCACGCACATGGCCGTACTCCCCTCACTCGTCGTCCCTGGTGATCGTTCCTGGTGATGGCGAGTGTAGGGAGTCGGCCGGGTCGGCGCACCGGGTTTTCGCGGTCAGCGGCGCAGGCCCTGGAGACCGTCGTAGGCGGCCATGACGAGGCCCAACCCCCGGGTGTCCTGGGCGGGTTCGCGCATCTGGTCGGTCGCGTACGCCACCACCATGCGGGCCTCCGGGTCGATCATGACGAGCGAGCCGCCCCAGCCGCCCCAGCCGAAGTTGGTGCCGAAGAGTCCGTAGCCGAGGCCGTACCGCTGGGTCATGCCGATCACGCGGTCCTCGCCGCTGAACTGCTCCTCCGTGGCCCGCGCGGCGCCCGCCGCCGACAACAGCCGTACGCCGCCGACCGCTCCCGAGCAGGCGAGCGCGGACTGCACGAGGGCGATGGAGCGGGCGTTGCCGAAGCCGCTCGCGGCGGGGATCTGGGCGCGCCGCCAGGCCACGCTGTTGCCGTCGCGGACGCGCAGGGCGGTGGCGGAGCCGGGTGTCGCGTCGGGGCCGGGGGTGGCGGCGCCCGCGGTGTAGTCCTCGTCCCGGCCGGGCGGGGGGACGGTGAGGGCGACCCGGTGGTCGTGTGCGGCGGGGAGCCCGATGTGGAAGTCGGCGCCGAGCGGGCCCGTCACCTCGTCGGCGAGGAACTCCCCCACGGTCCGTCCGGTGATCCGGCGCAGGACCTCGCCGATCAGGAAGCCCTGGGTGGCGGAGTGGTATCCGGCGGCGGTGCCGGGCTCCCACAGAAGCGGTTGGGCGGCCAGCCGTGCGGTGGCGGCCTGCCAGTCGTACAGCTCCTCGACCGGCCCCTCCCAGTGGGGCAGTCCCGCGGTGTGCGAGAGCACGTGCCGCACCAGCACCTTCTCCTTGCCCGCGGCGGCGAACTCCGGCCAGTACCGGGCGACCGAGGCGTCCAGGTCGAGTGCTCCGCGGTCGGCGAGGATCAGCGCGCACAGGGCCGTCATCGTCTTGGTCGTGGAGAACACGTTGGTGATCGTGTCGTGGGCCCACGGCACGGTCCGGCCGGCGTCGGCGAAGCCGCCCCACACATCCACCACGGGTTCACCGTCCACGAAGACGGCCACCGAGCCGCCGACGTCCCCCTCGTCGAGCAGCGCCGCCAGCCCGTTGGGGACGGCGGAGAACAGGTCGTCGTAGGTGCCCTGGATGTCGGCCATGCCGGGTATTGAGCCCGCCGCGCGGTCACCGAGTCAACTGATATTCACCGCCGCTCCGCCCCGGAAGGCCCTCACCTGCGCTGCAAGGATCCGTCAAGGCGATGGCAAGGCTTCCGACGCAGCTCACGGGCACCCCCGCACCGAAGGGATCCACGCTCACTCGACAACGGGGGTAGCGATGAAGCACGACACCGAGAACACACCAAGAACCGACGCGACCGGCTTGGGGACCGACAGGGCGCAATGGCTGACGCTACCCGGCTGCAAGCGTGTCCTGGTCGTCGTCCACACCGAGGTGTACGGCCGACGGCTGGGAGACGTGCTGCCGCTGCTCACCGCCGACCTGCGGCTGCAGGTGTACTTCACCATCGCACCGCACGCATTCAACGCTGGAGCCGCCCGCGCAGTACCCGGGCCCTTGCCCGACGGCAGTGTGCTGCCCTGGGAGCAGGCGCTGGGCATGCGGTTCGACCTGGTGCTGGCCGCCGGCTCCCAAGGGATGCACAGGGTGCACGGCCCGCTGCTGCGACTGCCTCACGGGGCAGGCCACATGAAGCTGTCGCGGCTCACCGACGGCCGCGATCCGGAAGCGGCACGCACGGCGGGCGGGCTGGGCAGGCGCTACCTCGTACGTGACGGACGGGTGGTCCCCCGGGCGTTGGCCCTCGCCCATCGGGACGACCTGGCCAGGCTGCGCCGTTGCTGCCCGGAGGCGCTACCGGTCGCGAAGGTGGTCGGCGACGCCACGTACGACCGGATCGTGGCGAGCCTGCCGCTGCGCCATCGGTACCGGGCCGCATTGGGTGTGCGGCCCGGGCAGAAGCTCGTGCTGGTCTCCTCCACCTGGGGCATCGGGTCGGCCTTCAACCGGCTCGACACCCTGCTGCCCAGGTTGCTGACCGAGCTCCCGGGCGACGAGTACCGGATCGCGGTCCTGGTCCACCCCAACGTCTGGTCCTGGCACGGAATCTGGCAGGTGCGATCCTGGCTGGCGGCGGCCGAGGAGCGGGGCATCGCGGTCGTACCGCCCGACATGGACTGGCGGTCCCTGGTCATCGCTGCCGACTGGGTCATGGGTGACCACGGATCCGTGACGCTGTACTCGACTCTCACCCGGGCGGCTCTCCTGTTCGCGCGCTTTCCCGCGGACGACGTCGACCCGGACTCGCCGGGAGCAGAACTTGCGGCCCTGGCACCGGCGTTGAGCCCGTCCCACCCGCTCCTGGAACAGCTCCGGTACGCTCGCGCCGCGCGCCCGGCCACCCAGTACGACCGGATCGCGCGCCGCATCTCCTCGGAGCCCGGACGCTCGGGGCACCACACCCGTCGTCTCATGTACCGCCTGCTCGGACTGGGCGAGCCCGCCTGCGAGCCGTCGCTGCCTCTGGTGCCGATCCCGGCGCCGTTGTGGGGCGCGGGCCGGAACCGGGTGCCGGCATGAGTGACCTCCTCGTCGTCGCCCTGGACGGTGACGTGGAAGAGGTCTGGCGGGAGTGCGCCGACGTGCTGTACGGCACTCGCCCCTTGCCCCTCACGGCAGCGCTGCGGCTGTCCGCGCTGGTGCTGCGTCGCTACCCGGGCGCCGTCCTGGTGCTGGTCCCCCGACCGGACGGCGGCCTCCACGCTTTTGTACGGCGCTCACCTCCGCAGTCTGCAATGTCCGGCGCTCCAAGGGCCGGGCTCAGTCAAGGGCGCGCATACGACTCTCCAGCCGGTCCCTGTCCCTGTCGCTGACCGGGCGGTAGCGGGCCAGGGACCGGGTGTACCAGTCCCTGGCCCGCTCGATGTCGCCCCGCCCTTCGGCCGCCTCGCCGAGCATCTCCAGGACATGTCCTTGCCAGTGCACCGAACCGGCCTCCTCGAACTCGGCGAGGGCCTGCAACAGCACCCGGTCGGCGGCCTCGTGCCGGGTGCCGTCTCGGCCGGCCAGCGCCCGGCCGAGGAGAGCCAGCGCCCGGGCCGCGTCGTAGGGATCGTCGACGTCGCTCAACTCTGCACGGGCACGCTCGAGTTGTCGTACGGCTTCGTCGGGCCGGCCGTCCGCCAGAGCCGTGTCGCCAAGGCTGAGCCGCGTCAGGGCCGCGCCGCGCCTGTAACCGATCTCCTCCCGCAGCGCCAGGGCTGCGGTGAAGTGGGAGCGCGCCTCCGCCAACCGCCCCGCCAGCCGGTAGGTCTGGCCCAGTCCGTGCAACGCCTGGGCCTCGTTGCGACGGGCCACGGTCAGCGCCTCGCCCGCAGAGTGGTGGGGCATCTCCTCGCGGGCCAGCTCCCGCGCCTGCCGGAACCAGGACAGAGCCTCCTCCAGACGGCCCACATTGCGCAGACCAGCGCCGCCCGAGGTCAGCATGCGGCTGATGCCGTCCCGGTCACCCGAGCGGAGGGCTGCCGCGAGGCCGATCTCATGCGCCTCGATCCACAGCTCGTAGGGTCGCAGGCGCAGGAACAACGGCCACATGGCGTCGGCGAGTTGCCAGGCGGACCGGTGCCAGCCACGATCCGCGGCGGTGCGCAGCACGGCCATCAGGTGATCGCGTTCCGCGTCGAGCCAGTGCAGTGCGCCGGAGGGATCGGCGAACGGCGGAGGCACCGGCGGACCGGTGTAGTCACGGCCCAGGGTGCGATGGCCGGGGGTCAGCAGGGCTTCGGCAGCCGTGGCGGAGGAGAGATGGAAATCGACGACTCTACGCAGAGCGTCGGAGACGGCCGTCTCGGTCTCGGCCTCGCCGGCGCATTCCCTGGCGTGGGCCCGAAGCAGGTCATGGAAGCGGTAACGGTCGAGCCCGGTCCGTGGATCCGGTCCGAGGTCCTCCACCAGATTCGCCTCGGCGAGCTCGTCGAGCAGACGGTCCGCCTCCTCGGGATCCGTTCCGCAGACGGCCGCCGCGACGGGCGGTGAGAACACGGTGAACGGCAGAAGGCTCAATCGGCGGTAGGCGGCTGCCGGTTCGCGAGCAAGGAGGCGGTACGACTCCTGGAGGGCGGCCCGCACTGCGGATTCACGTCCCACACGAAGGGCGTCCAGGGGTCGGTTTCCCGCTCCGTCGCTCAGCGCCCTCGCCATTGCCGCCAACGGCTGGCGCGGCCGTGTCGCCAGGCGCGCGCCGGCCACACAGACGGCGAGCGGCAGGTTCGCACAGGCACGCGCCATGGCCCGTGCGGCCTCAGGTTCCCGGCGTACCCGCTCGGCACCTAGTCTGCGGCTGAGCAGTTCCACGGCATCCCTGGTCGCCAGCACGTTCAGAGGGACGAAGGCGGCGCCCTCGAGGCCCAGACCGGAGAGCCGGTTCCGGCTGGTCACCGCGGTGACCGCGCCGACCGATCCGGGCAGCAGAGGACGGACCTGGGCAGCGCTGAGGGCGTTGTCGAGGAGCAGGGCGATCCGGGCATCGGCGGTGAGCGAGCGCCACATGGCAGCTCGTTCGTCGAGTTCCGTGGGCACTTCCGTGCGCCCCAGGGAGCGCAGCAGGTTCCCGAGCACATCGCCGGGGCGGGCGGGGCCTTCGGACGAGTGGCCACGCAGGTCTGCATACAACTGTCCGTCGGGAAAGGAGCCGGCTCTTGCCAGCAGCCAGCGCCTGGCCAGGGTGGTCTTCCCGACGCCCGCTGGTCCGCTCACAACGGCGACGACGGGACTGTCTCGCCAGGTGTCCGCGAGATGGTCCAGTCGCGCCAGCTCGTCATGCCGATTGATGAAGTGTCCGGGCACGGGCGGCAGTTGACGGGGCACAACCGGGGTCTCGCCTGCCGTCTGCGGGAGCGCCGGGTGAAAGTGCACCCCTCCGGAGATGTCGCGTGCCTGGACCACCGGCCCATCCACGGTGGCCGACGCTCCGATGCTGTTCGCCACATGGTCGTGTCGGTCGGAGGTCCTGCCGCCGAGGGTGTCCCGGACCCAGCCCCCCAGCCGTTCGGCGAAGGCAGGCCGGAGTTGCGCCTGCCGCACCAGCAGGTCGGCCAACTCCCTTACGGCCGTGACGTCCTGTGGAGCCGTCGCGCAGTGGCGCATCAGCTCCCGCGCGGAGTCGATGAGCGCGGCCGGCAAGCCCTCCTCCACGAGCCGGACGAGTGTCCACCCCGTCTCGGGGCGCCCGAAAACCGCCGTCAATGCGGCCGGTAATTCCGCGGCCGTCACCTCGTTCATGCGCGGCATTCCCCCCTCGTCCCAGCGCCGGTGCCCCCGCGTCCTACCCCGGACCTCCCGCCCCCAAGACCGACGGAGTCCGGTTAGCGGCGCAATCAGAAGGAATTAGCCAACATTAGGTCCAAGTAGATTTCGTATTTGAACATTATTGACCACATGCGACTCTTGCTTTCACCGAGCGCACGCCCGACCGCTGGACGGAGGCACTGGTGGAGTGGGAGATTCTCGTACTCGGCCCGGTCCAACTTCGCGCGGGCGGGCATGCCGATGCGCTCGGCTCGGCCAAGGAACGCCTGCTCCTCGCAGCCCTCGCACACGACGCGGGCCGTCCGGTCTCTCTCGACACTCTCGTCCACCGGCTGTGGGACGACACCCCACCCAGCCGGCCGAACGCGAGTCTGCATGCCTACGTGGCCAGGATCCGTCGCCGTCTGCGCCTGCTCGGCGCCGGCGAGCGGCTCGTTCAGCAGGCCCACACCTACACGCTCGATCTCGACGCCGACCACGTGGACTCTCACCGCTTCCAGAGTCTGATCGCCCAAGCCCGCCTGCTCAGTGACGGCGGCAACGACACCGAGGCACTCCGGCTGCTGGCCGAGGCCGAGGAGCTCTGGCGGGGAGAACCGCTGGCAGGGCTTCCGGGACAGTGGGCGGAGCACGTCCGCGGCCTGCTCACGGAGCGCAGACTGCCGGCGCAGCTGATCCGCACCGCCGTCGAACTGCGCCATGGCCACTTCGCCGACCTCGTGCCCGACCTCACCGCCCTGCTGGCGGAACGCCCGACCGACGAGTTGATCGCCGCCCGGCTCATGACCGCCTCCTACGGCTGCGGCCGCCAGGCCGACGCACTGCGCGTCTACGACTCGGTGCGACGCCGCCTGCGGGAAGAACTCGGCGCGGACCCCGGCGAGGATCTGGCCCGATTACAGCGGCTCATCCTCGACGGCGCCCCCGTCCAGGCCCTGCTCCCGCGCGCCGAGTCCGCGGTGTCCGCCCCGCAGACGTTGCCCGGTCATGGCGAACTGGTGGGCCGGGAAGAGGAGTTGGCCACCATCCTGCGCAATGCCACCACCGGGTCGGCGACCTCGGTGATCGCGCTCCAGAGCGTCTCGGGCATGGCCGGGGTGGGCAAGACCCTGATCGCTCTGCACGCCGCCAGGCGCTTGGCGCCGCACTTTCCGGACGGCGCCGTCCACCTCGATCTGAACGCCCACGCCTTCGAGTCGTCCCCGCTCACCGCCGAGGCCGCGCTCACCGCGTTGATCCGCGCCTTCGGACTCCCCGCGTCGGCGATCCCGCACGACCATGAGGGCCTGGTCGCCCTGTGGCGCGGCCTGCTCGCCAACCGCCGTGCCGTCGTCGTCCTCGACGACGTCGCCGGTCCCGAACAGCTCCGCCCCCTTCTGCCAGGCGCTTCACAGTCCCTGATCATCGTGACGAGCCGTCGCAGGCTCACCGGCCTGCCCGGCATCCGCTCGATCCAGCTGGACGTCCTTCCGCCCCAGGACGCCATCGCGCTGTTCCGGGCCGTCGCGGGAAAGGAGCGCACCCGGCGGGACAACGAGGTGGCGGACATCGTCCGGCTTGCCGGCCATCTGCCCCTGGCCGTGGAACTCGCCGCGGGACGGCTGGCCTCCAGGCCCTCCTGGACGACAGCCCACCTCCTGCGCCGACTCACCCACGGACAGGGCCGGTTGAAGGAAATCCGGGACGGCACCCGCGGAGAGATCGGCCGGGCGTTCGACATCTCGTACCGCACACTCAAGATCGAGGAACAAACAGTTTTCCGATTCCTGGGCCTGCGCTTCGGAGCCGATATAGACGTGTACGGCGCAGCGGCCCTGGCCGGTCTTCCGGTGACGAGAGCAGAGGATTCTCTGGAGGGTCTGCTCGACGCGCACCTGGTCCGTGAACCCGCGCCCGAACGATTCGCCTTGCATGATCTCCTCGGCGAATACGCGCGCGCCCTCACCCTGTCCGAAGATCCGGAACCAGCACGCGACGAGGCGGTCGGCCGACTGATCGATTTCTATGTACAGGCATCCGATTCAGCAGACCGAATGATCTACCCTCGGCGCCTGCGACCGGACCGTCCCGCCACCCTGTCCGAACACCAACTTCCCCCTTGGGAGAACCCGTTGGCAGCCCGAAAATGGCTGTCCGCGGAGCGCTCTGCGCTGCTCGCCGCCGAACGTCACTGCCGCACGGGCGGGCACCCGCGACAGGCCGCCCTGCTCGCGAGCGCCCTGGCCGCCTTCCTCGACGACGAAGGACACTCCGCCGAGGCGCAGCGCATCCACGCCGCCGCGGTACAGCACTGGCAGGCCGCCGGGGCGCGGCAGCGAACGGTCCACGCGTCGATCGACCTCGGCAACGCACTGTCGCAGGGCGGCCGCTACGAGGAAGCGCACAGGGTACTGCGCCAGGCACTGGCGGGTGCCAGGCACCTCGACGCGGCCGATGCGGAGGCCGAGGCCCTGCACCGGCTCGGCGTCCTTCACTGGAATCTGGGCCGGCTTTCCGAGGCTCTCGAATTCCAGCGTGAGACGCTGCGCAAGCGCCTCCTGTCCGGCGATCCCTGGCAGCTGGGCCGCGCGCGCAACAACCTCGGAATCACCCAGCTGTACCTGGGAAATTTCGAGGAGTCCCAGCAATACTTCGACACAGCGCTCGCAGATTTCCAGAGCGCTGCAGACACGCGCGAATACGCGCATGTCCTCAACAACCTCTCCGACCTTTTTCTCCGCAAGGGTGATCCACAGCATGCTCGCCGCTTGCTCGAGGAAACACTCGAAATCCTGAGGGAGTCGGGAGCCCCCTCGGAGCGTGCCATTGCCCAGGTGAATCTGGCCAGCACGATGAAATCACCCGACGATCTGGCTCGCATGCTGGACCTCTTCGACGACTCCCTCGCGACCTTCCGTCGCCTCGGTGACCGCCGCAACGCCTCGCAGACCCTGCACGCCATGGGCAGGGCCCTCTACGACGCACGGCGCTTCGGGGAAGCGGCCACCCGTCAGCAGCATGCTCTGGACCTCGCCAGAAGCGTGGGCGCCGCCCACGAGGAGGCACAGGCCCTGCACGCGCTGGGGCTCGCCGAACACCGTCTCGGCCGCCAGGCGTCGGCCATCGCGCACCTCACCGAAGGCGTCGAGGTCTCGGACCGGGTCGGCGCGGAACACGAAGCAGCGCGAGTACGGGAAAGCCTGTCGTCGGTGCAGGCCGTTTACCAGACAGAGAGCCCACCGAATAGTCCCTCACGGGAGAAAGCCTCATGACTTGCCATGATCCCCGCCCAGGCTGTATTCACGTTCCTGCACGGACAGACGGACAGTCTGCCCACTGACCAGCAAACGGAGCAGAACGAAGAATGCCCAAAGGCAAGACCGTAAAGGTCGCCCTGCTCGGCGCGGCCGCAGTCCTGATCGGATTCTCCACCTTCGCGCTCGGAACGACGATCTGCATTCCAAGCGGAACAGTCACGACCTCTCGCGCCTGAGTAAGTCCCGGGTGCGGCGATGACCGTTCTTTCCGTCGCCGCACCACCCTCCGCCCACCCCTCCAGAGGACAGGGAGTCCACTCATGGATCCTATATCGGTGGCCCTGCTCGCGGCGTGGGCCGGAGGACTGGGCGGAGAGGCTGGGCGGCAGGCATGGGACGGTCTGGTGGCGCTCGTTCAACGTCCGTTCCGCCGAGGCGCCACAACGGCACATGCCGAAGAGATGCCCGCCGTGAGTTCGGGCGAAGCCGAACTCGTCGCCCTCGCACAGGCACCGACCGACGGCCATCGAGCGCATGCGCTGAGCACCGCCCTGGCGGTCAGGGCAGCACTGGACGCGGACTTCCGCCGCGCGTTGGAGGACTGGTGGGAGCAGGCCCGACGGACGGCCGCCACGGGCGTGAGCAACCACATCAGCGGCGGGACGTTCCACGCACCGGTCGTCCAGGCGCGAGACATCTCCGGTGGCTCGTTCCAGGGGCCGCCCGCCACGTCATAGGCGGACAACGCGGAAGACCCCACAGCTGTGGGGTCTTCATTGGTGTCCGAGGGGGGACTTGAACCCCCACGCCCGATAAAGGGCACTAGCACCTCAAGCTAGCGCGTCTGCCATTCCGCCACCCGGACCAGGTGTCTGCCGCCTTGACGGGGGTGTTCCCCGCGGCGACATGGACAACAATACCAAGCTTTCGGAGTGCCCTTCACCTGCATATCCGTCCCGTCAGAGGCTCTGGCGACAGTATTCTGTATACTATTGACACTCTCGCGGCCCCGACTCGGAGGCGACATGGAAGATCTGGATTCCGCGGTGGTGCTGGGTATGGCAGCCCAGGCGCCCGACGGCATAGTGATCACCGACAGCGAAGGTCTGATCCGTTACTGGAACCGGGGTGCGGAGCGCATCTTCGGGTTCCCCGCGGCCGACGTGGCGGGGCGCAGTCTGGACGTCATCATCCCGGAGCGGCACCGCAAGCGGCACCAGGAGGGCTTCGACGCCGCCATGGAGCGCGGGTACAGCAAGTACGGGGACGCGGATCTGCTGAACGTGCCGGCGCTGGCCGCGGACGGCCGCAAGCTGTCCATCGAGTTCAGCGTGGTGCTGCTGGCCGGGCCCGACGGCAGCAGCTACTGCGGTGCGGTCATCCGGGACGTCACCGCACGGCGCGAGCGGGAGCGGGAGCTGATGCGGCGACGGGCCGACGCGTCGGTCTGAGCGCCGGACCACCGCGAAGGGGCCGTGACCCGGAGGTCACGGCCCCTTCGGCGTCCTGCTCAGACGATGACGCCGCTCTCCTTGAGGCGGCCGATCGTCTCCTCGTCGTAGCCCAGCTCGACCAGCACCTCCGAGCTGTGCTCACCCAGCAGCGGGGCGCCGACGATCTCCGGCTTGAACCCGGAGAACTTCACCGGGCTGCCGACGGTCAGATACGTGCCGCGGCCCTTCTGCTCGACCTCGACGACCGTGCCGCTCCTGCGCAGGTCCTCGTCGTAGGCGATCTCCTTCATGCTCATCACGGGGGCGCAGGGCACCTCCCACTCGCGCAGGATGTTCACCGCCTCGTACTTGGTCTTGTCCGCGAGCCACTTCTCGATCTCCTCGAAGATCTCGAAGATGTGCGACTGACGGGCGCGCGCGGTGGCGTACTCCGGGTCCTCGGCCCACTCGGGGTGGCCGATCACCTCGGCGGTGCGCTTCCAGTTCTGCTCCTGGACGGTGAAGTAGATGTACGCGTTCGGGTCGTCCTCCCAGCCCTTGCACTTGAGGACCCAGCCGGGCTGGCCGCCGCCGCCCGCGTTGCCGCCCCGCGGCACCACGTCGGTGAACTCGCCGTTCGGGTACTGCGGGTACTCCTCCAGGTAGCCGACCCGCTCCAGGCGCTGCTGGTCGCGCAGTTTGACCCGGCAGAGGTTGAGGACGGCGTCCTGCATGGAGACGGAAACCTTCTGGCCGCGACCCGTCTTCCCGCGGTCGATGATCGCGGTGAGGATGCCGATCGCCAGGTGCATCCCGGTGTTGGTGTCACCGATGGCGGCGCCGGAGATGGTGGGCGGGCCGTCCCAGAAGCCGGTGGTGGAGGCGGCGCCGCCCGCGCACTGGGCGACGTTCTCGTAGACCTTGAGGTCGTTCCAGGACGACTGGTCGTTGAAGCCCTTGACCGAGCCGAAGATCAGGCGCGGGTTGAGCTCCTGGATGCGCTCCCAGGTGAAGCCCATGCGGTCCAGGGCGCCCGGGGCGAAGTTCTCCACCAGGACGTCGGCGTCCTTGATGAGCTTCTCCAGGACCTCCTTGCCCTCGGCGGTCTTGGTGTTGATGGCGAGGGAACGCTTGTTGCTGTTGAGCATCGTGAAGTAGAGCGCGTCCAGGTCCTCGATGTCCCGCAGCTGACGGCGCGTCACATCGCCCCCGTTGGGGCGCTCCACCTTCAGGACGTCGGCGCCGAACCAGGCGAGCATCTGCGTGCAGGCGGGACCGGCCTGGACCCCGGTGAAGTCGATCACCTTGATTCCGGCGAGCGGCTTTTCACTCATGTGTGCTTCCTTTTCGTGAAGTTGCGTGGTCACTTCTTGGCCGGCGTGATGTTGCCGACGGTGATGCCCTTGGGGTTGAGGTGCGAGATGTGGCCGCTCTCGGTGCCGGCCGAGGGGTCGATCACACAGTCGATGAGTGCCGGGCCACCGGAGGCGAGTGCCTCGGTGAGGGCGGCGGTGACCTCGGCGGGCGTGGTGGCCCGGTAGCCCTTGCCACCGAACGCCTCGATGAGCAGGTCGTGGCGGGCCGCCGACATGAGGGTCGTGGGCGAGGGCGCGTCGTCGTACGGGTTGGTGTCGTCGCCGCGGTAGACACCGCCGTTGTTCATGATCACGGTGACGACGGGAAGCTTGTAGCGGCAGATCGTCTCGATCTCGATGCCGCTGAACCCGAAGGCGCTGTCCCCCTCGACGGCGACGACCGGTGCCCCGCTCTCGACGGCCGCGGCGATGGCGTAGCCCATGCCGATGCCCATCACACCCCAGGTGCCGCTGTCGAGACGGTGGCGCGGGACATGCATGTCGATGACGTTGCGCGCGATGTCCAGGGCGTTGGCGCCCTCGTTGACGATGTACGTCTCCGGGTGCGCGCGCACGACGTCCCGTACGGCCTTCAGGGCGCCCATGAACTGCATGGGGTGCGGGTCGGCCTCCAGCCGCGCGGCCATCTTCGCGACGTTCTGCGCCGAGCGCGCCCCGAGCTCCTCGCGCCAGGCCGAAGGGGCCGTGATCTGGCCGGGCTTGGTGCGTTCGGCGAGCGCGTCGAGCACCGACTCGATGTCGCCGACGAGCGGTGCGGAGATGGGCTGGTTGCTGTCCATCTCCTTGGGGTCGATGTCGATCTGGACGAACTTGGCGTCCGGGTTCCAGCCCGCCCGGCCGTGGCCCAGCAGCCAGTTGAGGCGGGCGCCGATCAGCATCACGACGTCGGCCTTCTTCAGCGCGAGCGAACGGGCGGTCGCGGCCGACTGCGGGTGGTCGTCGGGCAGCAGGCCCTTCGCCATGGACATCGGTACGTAGGGGATGCCGGTGGACTCGACGAACTGCCGTACCTTCGCGTCGGCTTGGGCATACGCGGCGCCCTTGCCCAGCACGATCAGCGGGCGTTCGGCGGAGGCCAGCAGCTCGATCGCGCGGTCCACGGCCTCGGGTGCCGGGAGCTGGCGCGGGGCGGGGTCGACGAGCCGGCTCAGCGTGCGGTCGCCCTCGGCCTTGGGCATGATGGCGCCGAGCACCGCGGCGGGGATGTCGAGATAGACACCGCCGGGGCGCCCGGAGATCGCGGTGCGCAGGGCGCGCGCGATGCCGCGGCCGATGTCCTCCACCCGGCTCACCCGGTAGGCGGCCTTCACGAAGGGCTGTGCGGCGGCGAGTTGGTCCATCTCCTCGTAGTCGCCCTGCTTCAGGTCGACGAGGTGGCGCTCGCTGGAGCCGGAGATCTGCACCATGGGGAAGCAGTTGGTGGTGGCGTTCGCGAGGGCGACCAGGCCGTTGAGGAAGCCGGGGGCCGAGACGGTGAGGGCCACGCCGGGCTTCTTGTTGAGGTAGCCGGCGATGGCGGCCGCGTGTCCGGCGTTGCTCTCGTGCCGGAAGCCGATGTAGCGGATGCCCTGCGCCTGGGCGAGCCGGGCCAGGTCGGTGATCGGGATGCCGACCACCCCGTAGATGGTGTCGACGTCGTTCATCTTGAGCGCGTCGACGACCAGGTGGTACCCGTCGGTGAGCTCGGTCGGAACGTCGGCTGCTGCCGCGGTCTCCACGGTCGAGGGAGCGGTCATGGTCCGAGGTCCTCCTTGGGCAGGTCCTGCCGGAGCGGCTACTTCTCTCACCATCCGCAGCGCGCTCGCCCGCGTCCAAGACCCATCGGCGACCAGCCGATAAACGGCGTCTATCGAGGGCTGGTGGGGGGGCCTGGCAACTCCCTTGATAGACAGCCGCTATCGGGCGTTCGCCAGCGGGTATTGGACGCGCACCGGGGGCCACCGCACGCTCGCAGAGGATGTTTCGTCGAAGCAGTGCGAGGGGGTGGGGTCATGGCCGTTCCGGCCGCGGCATCCGTGCGCGACGCGAACCGGTACCGGCCTCCGGAGGTCGCCGGTCTCGCCGATCTCCTCGACCGGCAGGTGCGTGAACGCCCCTCGGCCGGGGCCCTCGTGGTGACCGGTGAGCGCGTGCAGCTGTCGTACCGGGCGCTCGCGGCCCTCGCCGACGACGTGGCCGCCCGGCTCGGCGACGCGGGGCTGCGCCCCGGGGACGCCGTGGGACTGGTCTGTGCCAACACGGCCGAGTTCGTGGCGGGGCTGCTCGGCGCGGCGCGGGCCGGGCTGGTGACCGCTCCCCTGGACCCTGCCCTTCCGGAAGCCCAACTCGCCGCACGGGTAGCAGGGTTGGGTGCTCGGGCCGTCATGTGCGATACGACGGTGTCCGGTGCCCTCGTGCTGCCGGTGCCCGTGTGGCCGTTGCGGGTGGACGTCTCCGGTGCTGCCGGTACGGCGACGGTCGTCCTGAATGCCTCTGCGTGCGGGGAACATCAAGGCACGCCGGCCTCGGCCGAGTTGTCGGAGCGGGACGCTCTCGTGCTGTTCACCGCCGGGACCACCGCCCGGGCGAAGATGGTCCCGCTGACCCACGCCAACGTGGCGGCCTCCGTCCGGAACATCTGCTCCGGCTACGAGTTGGGGCCCGAGGACGCCACGGTGGCGGTGATGCCGTTCTTCCACGGCCACGGGCTGTTCGCGGCGCTGCTGTCCTCCCTGGCCAGCGGGGGCTGTGTGCTGCTGCCGGAGCGGGGGCGGTTCTCGGCGGGCACGTTCTGGGACGACATGCGGGCGGCGGGCGCCACCTGGTTCACGGCGGTGCCGGCGATCCACGAGATCCTCCTCGAACGCTCGGAGCGTGACCACCCGGGTCCGCAGGCAACGCCGCTGAAGTTCGTGCGCAGTTGCAGCGCGCCCCTCAACACGGCGACCCAGCGGGCGCTGGAGCGGACCTTCGGGGCACCGCTGCTGTCCGCGTACGGGATGACCGAGTCCTCGCACCAGGCGACCAGCGAACCGCTGCCGCAGCGGGGAGCCCTGCGGCAGGGGTCGGCGGGCCGGCCGACCGGGGTCGTGGTACGGATCGTCGACGGGAGCGGGCGTCCTTGTCCGGCGGGTGTCGAGGGCGAGGTGTGGGTGCAGGGGCCCACGGTCGCCCGGGGGTATCTGGACGACGGCGAGGAGTCGGCCCGGACGTTCGTGGGCGGGTGGCTGCGCACCGGTGATCTGGGGGCGCTGGACGAGGACGGCTATCTGTCGCTGACCGGGCGGATCAAGAACCTCATCAACCGGGGCGGCGAGAAGATCTCGCCCGAGCATGTCGAGGACGTCCTCGCCGGGTGCCCGGGGGTCGCGGACGCGGCGGTGTTCGCGGTACCGGACGCGGTGTACGGGCAGCGGGTGGGGGCGGCCGTGGTGGTGCGGGCGGGCGAGGGCGCCGGGCGGGAGGAGATCCTGCGGTACTGCCGGGACCGGCTGGCCCCGTTCGAGGTGCCGGACCGGCTGGAGGTGGTCACCGCGTTGCCGTACACCGCCAAGGGCGGGCTGGACCGGAAGGCCGTACAGGCCCGGTACGCGCCCTGACGGACGGGGGCGCCGGGTTCAGTGCACGCGGTGGTCGGCCGGCAGGGGGCGGGCGAAGAAGTCGTCCAGGGACAGGCCCGTCGCCGCGTTGACGAACGCGCGGGCCGCGACCGAGCCGGGGGTGGCCGCGTGGATCGCCACCGAGACCTGGGCGCCGGCCTCCGGGTCGGTCAGGGGCAGCGCGCGGGTCCGGCCGACCACCGGCATGGCGCGCAACCAGGTGTGCGGCACGATGCTCGCCCAGCCGCCGCCCCCCACGTGCGCGTAGAGGGAGGCGATCGAGTCCGTCTCGACCTGCGGGGTGACCACGAACCCCTTCTCCGCGAACACCGTGTCGACGATCTGCCGGATCCGCATGTCGGGGGTGAGCAGGGCGAGCGGCAGCTCGGCGGCGTCCGCCCAGGTCATGGTCGGGTTCTGGGAGACCAGCTGGTCGTCGGAGACGAGCAGCATGTACCGCTCCTGGTAGAGCGGGACGACCTGGAGGCCTTCCTGGTCGTCCGGGTCGAAGTGGGCGATGGCCACGTCGAGTTCGTAGTCGCGCAGCTGCCGGTGGAGTTCCTTCGTGGACAGCCGTGAGCGGACCTGGACCTTGGCCAGCGGGTGCGCCGCGCAGAACGCGGCGACGGGCAGGGCGAGGGTCGTGGAGGCGGTGGGGTCGGTGCCGAGGCGGAGGGTGCCGGTGATGCCGGACTGCACGGCGGCGACCTCGGCCTTGAAGGCGTCCTGTTCGGCGAGGATCCGCTTGGCCCATACGACGAGCCGCTCGCCCTCGGGAGTCAGGCCCTGGTAGTTGTGGCCGCGGTTGATCAGCGTGACGTTCAGCTCCCGCTCCAGCTTGGCGATCGCCGCGGAGAGCGCGGGCTGGGAGACGTAGCAGGATTCCGCCGCCCGGGCGAAGTGCCGTTCCCTCGCCACCGCCACGAAGTACTCGAGCTGCCGGAACAGCATGAGCGGCTCCTCCTTGCCCTCGGGACCTGCCCAGGACCTGCCCTTGGGATCACTGACTCCATACTGTATGCAGTACGGAGTGATGTACAGGGAGGAGACGCCGATGGTCAGCGCAGAAGCTGTACGGCGGCCACCACCAGCGGGTCGAGCCCCTGCGCGCCGGCGTCCACGAACTCGTGCAGCCGGGTGCGCATACGCGGGTCCCAGAACCTGCCGATGTGCCCCGCGATCGCCTCGGCGGCCTCCTCCCTGGGCAGATGGCCGAGGTTCCGGGCGATGTCGTTGGCCATCCTGCACTCGGACGGCACGGTCGCTGTCATCTCAGTCCACCACCGTCACGAGGTCGTTCCCGGCGGCCGCGGTGTCGCTCGACCGGTCCGGACGGGCCAGGGCCACCTGTACGGCGGTCACCTTGTACTCCGGGCAGTTGGTGGCCCAGTCGGAGTTCTCCGTGGTGACCACGTTGGCGCCGGTGACAGGGTGGTGGAACGTGGTGTAGACGACCCCGGTCGGCATCCGGTCGGAGAGTTCCGCGCGCAGGGTGGTCTGCCCGACCCGGCTGGCCAGGGTGACCATGTCGCCGTCGTTGATGCCGCGGACCTCGGCGTCGTGCGGATGCAGCTCCAGGACGTCCTCGGGATGCCAGGCGACGTTGCCGGTACGGCGGGTCTGGGCGCCGACGTTGTACTGGCTGAGGATCCGGCCCGTGGTGAGGACCAGGGGGAAGCGCCGGGTGCTGCGTTCGCTGGTCGGCACGTAGGAGGTGACCACGAACCTGCCCTTGCCGCGCACGAACTCGTCCACGTGCATGATGGGCGTGCCCTCGGGCGCCTCCTCGTTGCACGGCCACTGGACGCTGCCGAGCTTGTCGAGGAGCTCGAAGGAGACCCCCGTGAACGTCGGGGTGACCGAGGCGATCTCGTCCATGATCTGACCGGGGTGGTCGTAGGACATCGGGTAGCCCATGGCGGTGGCGATCTCGCTGACGATCTGCCACTCGTGCTTGCCCGTCTTCGGCTTCATCACCGAGCGCACCCGGTTGATGCGCCGCTCGGCGTTGGTGAAGGTGCCGTCCTTCTCCAGGAAGGACGCGCCGGGCAGGAAGACATGGGCGAACCTGGCCGTCTCGTTGAGGAACAGGTCCTGGACGACGACGAGTTCCATCGCTTCGAGGGCGGCGGTGACGTGCCCCAGGTTGGGGTCGGACTGGGCGATGTCCTCGCCGTGCACGAACAGGCCCCGGAAGGTGCCGTCGATGGCCGCGTCGAACATGTTGGGGATGCGAAGTCCCGGCTCGGCGAGGAGGGTTCCGCCCCACAGGTTCTCGAAGACGGTACGGACGGCGTCGTCGGAGACGTGCCGGTAGCCGGGGAGTTCGTGCGGGAAGGAGCCCATGTCGCAGGAGCCCTGCACGTTGTTCTGGCCGCGCAGCGGGTTCACGCCCACGCCGTCGCGGCCGATGTTGCCGCACGCCATCGCGAGGTTGGCCATTCCCATGACCATGGTGGAGCCCTGGCTGTGCTCGGTGACGCCGAGGCCGTAGTAGATCGCCCCGTTGGGTGCGGTCGCGTACAGCCGTGCGGCGGCCCGGAGTTCGGCGGCGGGGACGCCGGTGATGTCCTCGACGGCCTCCGGGCTGTTCTCGGGGCGGGCGATGAACTCGGCCCACTCGTCGAAGCCTTCGCAGCGCGCGTCCACGAAGGACCGGTCGACGAGGTCCTCGGTGACGACCACGTGGGCCATCGCGTTGACGACCGCCACGTTGGTGCTCGGCCGGAGCTGGAGGTGGTGGGCGGCCTCGATGTGCGGCGAGCGCACGAGGTCGATGCGGCGCGGGTCCACGACGATCAACTCGGCGCCTTCACGCAGCCGTCGCTTCATCCGGGAGGCGAACACCGGGTGGCCGTCGGTGGGGTTGGCGCCGATCACCATGATGACGTCGGCCTCGGCGACCGAACGGAAGTCCTGGGTGCCGGCCGACTCGCCGAAGGTCTGCTTGAGCCCGTAGCCCGTCGGGGAGTGGCAGACGCGGGCGCAGGTGTCGACGTTGTTGTTGCCGAACGCGGCGCGCACCATCTTCTGTACGACGTACACCTCTTCGTTGGTGCAGCGCGAGGAGGTGATGGCGCCGATCGCGCCGGCGCCGTGGCGGTCCTGGATCTCGCGCATCCGGCGGGCGACCGTGCCGATCGCCTCGTCCCACTCGACCTCGCGCCAGGGGTCGGTGATCCGGTCGCGGACCATCGGCTTGAGCTTGCGGTCGGGGTGGGTGGCGTAGCCGAAGGCGAAGCGGCCCTTCACACAGGAGTGGCCCTCGTTGGCGCCGCCGTCCTTGTACGGCACCATGCGCACGAGTTCGTCGCCGCGCAGCTCGGCCTTGAAGGAGCAGCCGACCCCGCAGTAGGCGCAGGTGGTCACCACCGACCGGGTGGGCATGCCGAGTTCGACGACCGAGCGCTCCTGGAGGGTGGAGGTGGGACAGGCCTGCACGCAGGCGCCGCACGAGACGCACTCGGAGTCCATGAAGGACTCCCCCGCGCCCGCCGAGACCTTGGAGTCGAAGCCGCGGCCCTCGATGGTGAGCGCGAAGGTGCCCTGGACCTCACCGCAGGCACGGACGCAGCGGGAGCAGGCGATGCACTTGGAGGGGTCGAAGTCGAAGTAGGGGTTGGAGGTGTCCTTCTCGGCGTCGAGGTGGTTCTCGCCCTCGTAGCCGTAGCGGACCTGCCTGAGGCCCACCACCCCTGCCATGTCCTGGAGTTCGCAGTCGCCGTTGGCCGGGCAGGTCAGGCAGTCCAGGGGGTGGTCGGAGATGTAGAGCTCCATGACGCCCTGGCGGAGCTTCTCCACCTTCGGGGTCTGGGTGCTGACCGTCATGCCGTCGGCGCACGGGGTGGTGCAGGAGGCCGGGGTGCCGCGCCGGCCGTCGATCTCGACCACGCACAGTCGGCAGGAGCCGAACGCCTCCAGGCTGTCGGTGGCGCACAACTTCGGTATGTCGACGCCTGCTTGGGCCGCCGCGCGCATCACCGAGGTGCCCTCGGGGACGGTCACCGGGAGGCCGTCCACCTCCACGCTCACCGTCGCCGGTCCCGGCCTTTCCGGCGTTCCGAAGTCGGGTTCCTTGAGGAGTGTCATGCCGTGCCCTCCGCCCTGCGGCCCGTCGCCTGTACGGGTTGGATGTCGAGGAGTCGACGGCCGCCGAGGAAGTCGTCGGGAAAGTGGGTGAGGGCGCTGCGGACGGGCAGCGGGGTCAGTCCGCCCATCGCACACAGCGAGCCCTCGGTCATCAGGTCGCAGAGGTCCTCGAGCAGGGCGAGGTTCTCGTCCCGGTGGGTGCCGGCGACGATCTTGTCGATCACCTCGACACCACGCACCGCGCCGACCCGGCAGGGGGTGCACTTGCCGCAGGACTCCTCGGCGCAGAACTCCATCGCGAAGCGGGCCTGTTGGGCCATGTCCACGGTCTCGTCGAAGACGACCACCCCGCCGTGGCCGACCATGGCACCGGCGGCGGCGAACGCCTCGTAGTCCATGGGGAGATCGAACATCGACTCCGGCAGGTAGGCCCCGAGGGGGCCGCCGACCTGGGCGGTGCGCACGGGGCGTCCGGAGTGGGTGCCGCCGCCGTACTCCTCGACGAGCTCGCGCAGGGTGATGCCGAACGCGGTCTCCACGATGCCGCCGTGGGCGATGTTGCCGCCGAGCTGGAACACCTGGGTGCCGCGGGAGCGTTCGACGCCGAGTCGCTCGTAGGCCTGCGGGCCCTCGGCCATCACGACGGGCACGGTGGCGAGGGTGAGAACGTTGTTGACCACGGTCGGTCTGCCGAAGAGGCCCTCGATCGCCGGGATCGGCGGCTTGGCGCGGACCATGCCGCGTTTGCCCTCCAGGCTCTCCAGCATGGAGGTCTCCTCGCCGCAGATGTACGCGCCGGCGCCGACGCGGACGTGCAGGTCGAAGTGGAGTGCGGAACCGAGGATGTTCCTGCCGAGCCAGCCGTGTTCGCGGGCGATCCCGATGGCCTGCCGCATCGTGTCGATCGCGTCGGGGTACTCGGAGCGGATGTAGAGGTAGCCCTCGCTCGCCCCGACCGCGTGAGCGGCGATCGTCATGCCCTCGATGAGCAGGAAGGGGTCGCCCTCCATGACCATGCGGTCGGCGAAGGTGCCGCTGTCGCCCTCGTCGGCGTTGCAGCAGACGAACTTCAGCTCGTCGGCGCAGTCCAGGACGGTCTTCCACTTGATGCCGGCCGGGAACCCGGCGCCGCCTCGGCCGCGCAGTCCGGACGCGGTGACCTCGGCGACCACGTCCCCGGGCGCCAGCTCCAGGGCGGTGCGCAGTCCGGCCAGGCCGCCGTGGGCCTCGTAGTCCTCGGTCGACAGGGGGTCGGTGACGCCGACTCGGGCGAAGGTGACCCGTTTCTGGCGTGCCAGCCAGGGGAGTTCGTCGACGATGCCGAGCCGGAGGGGATGGTCGGCCCCGTCGAGCAGGCCCGCGGCCAGGAGTCCGGCGACGTCCTCGGGGGCCACCGGGCCGTAACCGACCCGGCCTTGGGGAGTCACCACCTCGACGAGGGGCTCCAGCCAGAGCATGCCGCGCGATCCGTTGCGTACGACGTCCAGGGCGAAGTCTCCGGCGACAGAGGCTTGTTGGAGCGCCTGGGCGACCTCGTCGGCGCCGACGGACCTGGCCGCGGAGTCGCGGGGGACGTACACCGTGGCGGTGGGGGCGGTGGCGGTGGCGGTGGCGGGTGAAGGGTTGCTCATGAGGAGACCGTCCCGTTGAGGATCGCGCCCAGTCGGGCGGGGCCGACTCGGCCGTACAGGCGTCCGTTCGCCTCCACGGACGGGCCGAGCGCGCAGTTGCCGAGGCAGAAGACCTGCTCGACCGTGACCGAGCCGTCAGCTGTCGTCTCGCCCAGCGTCAGTCCGGCCTCGCGGGCGTGGCGGACCAGTTGGTCGGCGCCCAGGGCCTGGCAGGCCTCGGCGCGGCAGATGCGCACGGTGGTGCGGCCCGCGGGCTCGCGACGGAAGTCGTGGTAGAAGGTCACCACTCCGTGGACGTCCGCCCGGGAGAGGTTGAGCTCCTCGGCGAGCACCGCCACCGCCTCCTGCGGCACATGGCCCAACTCGGCCTGGAGGGCGTGCAGTACGGGCAGCAGCGGACCGCGTTCGCCGCGGTGACGGGCCACCACCCTCCGGACCACGCTCTCGACCGTCACATCGCTGCCGCTGGTCGTCATGATCGCTTCGCCTTCCGTCACGCGGGTCCCCGGCGAGAGGTGCGGAGACTCAGTCAATACTCCATACAGACTTCTGTATACACAACCCTGCCGTCCAGGGTGCGGTTGCTTGCACGGAGACTCAGGTTCAGGACGCGGCGAGGGAGTCGGCCCGGTGAAGGGTGTTCGCGGGCTCGGCGACCGCCGGGCGGATCGGCTCGGCGGCCGACGGATGGAACGGCTGCGCGGCTGACCGAAGTTCGAGGAGCCACGGCAGGACCGTGCGCAGCACCACGTCGAGCCCTCCGCCATCCGCGCCCAGCATCGCCTCGGCCGGCACCAGCACCGGGTCGGCGAAGACGGTGGACGTCGCGGTGCCGCGGGGACCCTCGACGCCGGGGCGGGCCGGGACGAACAGGTCGGGGGCGTGGGCCGGAACAGCCCAGAGCGTCAACCCGGCCGGGGCGGCGAGGGGGCGGGAGGACCAGACATAGGTGTCGGCCTCCCCCGCCGCGACCACCCCTCGCTTGCGACCCCGCAGGGCGACGACACCGCCGGAGTGGGTGGCGACGGAGCGCGGGGCCAGAAGCGGGTCCTCCACTCCGGGCCCACCACCGTCGGCCCCGGACTCGGCCAGCGCGAGACTGGCGAGGTGCCGCCCGGCGGCGATCTCGCGCCGCACCCAGGGGCAGCCGTACACCTCGAGGACGGCGACCGCCGCATAGTGGGACAGGAGCACGGCCGCGGTGGACGGACAGACGCGCGCGGTCCGCGCCACTACGTCGGCGGCATCCCCCAATTCCATTCCCCCACCGCCGAGTTCGGCGGAGACGGTGAGCCCGAGCAGCCCCGCCTGGCCGAGGGCCGTGACGGCGCCGCGGGGGAACCTGCCCTGGCTACGGGTCACTTCGGCGACGGGCCCTACGACGCCGGTCAGGACTTCGGAGAGAGCGGTGCGGTACGACACGGGGCGACCCCCTCAGGAGTGGCTGGTGGTCCACTGTCTGACGACAATTGCATACAGTATTCTGCATGCGCAGGTGCGGCGCCAGAGGTCGGGCCGAGCAATTCAGGAGGCTCGGCAGTTCGTTACCACCTCCCGCAACAACCCCGTCGTCACGTCGAAGACGAAGCCGCGCACGTCGTCGGTGTGCGGCAGGAACGGCGAGGTGCGCACGCGCTGCATGGACTGCCGTACGTCCTGGTCGACGTCACGGAAGGCCTCCACCGCCCAGGCGGGGCGCTGGCCGACCTCCAGTTCCAGTTCGTGCCGGAAGTCCTCGGTCAGGGTCTGGAGTCCGCAGCCGGTGTGGTGGATCAGCGCCACACTGCGCGTACCGAGCGCCCGCTGACTGATCGTCAGAGAACGGATCGTGTCGTCGGTGACGACTCCCCCGGCATTGCGGATGGTGTGGCAGTCACCGAGTTCCAGGCCCAACGCGGCGTGGAGGTCGAGACGGGCGTCCATGCAGGCCACCACGGCGACACGCAGGACGGGGCGGGCACCCATGCCCGGGTCGGTGAATCCGGCGGCGTAGGCACGGTTGGCTTCCACGAGGCGGTCGGTGACCGTCGCGGTTCGGGATACGGAAGACATGGTGGGGCTACCTCTCCGGTCGGGTCGGTCGGGTCGTGACAACCCTCGGTCAGATGACGCCCTGCGCCTTGAGCTGCGGCAACTCGTCCCGTGTCAGGCCGAGTTCATCGACGTAGATCTCCTGGTTGTGCTGGCCGAGGAGGGGTGGGGTGGTGATGGTGGTGGGGGAGTCGGAGAGCTTGAGGGGGTTGCCGACGGTGGTGAAGGTGCCGCGTTCGGGATGCTCGACCTCGACGATCATGCCGTTGGCCGCGAGGGAGGCATCCTCGATGATCTCCCGGGTGGACAGGATCGGCCCGCACGGAATGGTGTGCCGGTTGAGCTCCTCCAGCACCCGCCACTTCGGCAGCG